>NZ_CP042828.1:2533652-3167065 GCF_008000995.1 Ruania zhangjianzhongii | reverse complement strand
CGCCGACCAGGACGCCGGTGCGCCGGAGTTCAAGGAGCTGCGCGCCAAGGGTGAGCAGCACCCGATCGAGGTCACCGGCCGCGAGCTGCGGAAGATGTTCGCCTGGGTGAAGTCCACGGACGCCGACTACACCGAGGGAAGCGCCGGACGCTGACGGAGGTACCCGCGACGCGGTAGGCCGAACGGAGCCAAGTTCGGGGGTCGGAGCCAAGATACAACCTGCCTCCGCCCCCCGAACTTGGCTCCGTTGCCGTTTGCGGCGATGATCGCCCTATGGCAACCGAGCCCGCGGACCTGCCCGCCGAGCGGTCCACTGACTCACCGGCCGAGCCCGCCGAGTCCGCAGCCGCCCGCCACGTGCGCAGACTGGTGGATCAGCACCTGGGCACCGTGGTGCTCGCCGTCAAGGTGTTGCGCGTCCCGGCGATCCTCGTCGGGCTGCCGGCGATCCCGGCGCTGCTCGCCTTCACCGTCCTGGCGGCGACGGCCTCGGGCTGGTGGCGCCTCGGACTGCTCGTGGCGAGCGCCGTCGGCTGGACCGCGGTGGCCCTGTGGTGGATCCGGATCAAGCGCTACAGCGATGCCGTCCGCGACCCCGACCGGCTGCGCGGGCAGCTCATTCAGGCGTTCGCGCTCATCGACGACGGCGAGATCCTTCCCCGGTTGCTCGCCGTATTCGAGGCCGGTGGCCTGCGCCTGTTCTACCGGCTCCGGGCAGTGTGGCGGGTGGTGCGCATCCCGGACTACCTCACCTCCGAGATCGAGGACCTGGACGCCGCGCGCTGGTTCATCCCGCCGATGCCGGCGACCACCGTGCTGCGCCTGACTATCCTGATCTGGACCACAGCGGTGAGCTGGGCTGGGCTGCTGATTCTCATCGGACTACGTATCGGAGGAGTCGTATGAGCGAGGAGATCGAGGTTTTCTGGCAGGTGGCCCGGGTCAAGGGCCGGGTGGCCGTGCTGGAGCCGGTGATGGGGCAGTTGCGCCGCGGCACGCTGCGTCCGCCGGCGTTCGCGTTCTCCGCCGATTCCGCTGAGGCCGATCAGATGGTCGAGGAGGTGCTGACCCGGTCGCGTACCGAGCTGACCACTCCGCGAACGGAGTTCGCCGAGGAGGACGATCTGCCCCAGGTGGGTGATTTGGCGATCGTGCTCGACGGCGGAGCTCACCCTCGCGCGTTGATCCGCACCGTGGAAGTCACTCAGGTGGCGCAGGAGGGTGAGGATGTGGTCGCCGAGCGCTTCACCCTGCTGTATCCGCGCCAGCGGCGCAAGGTACGCGAGCCCGCTGCGGTCTGAGCCGGCTGCGGCGTGAGGTTGCGGTCACGGCTACCTGCGGCGTGAGGTCGCGGCTCCGTAGCCGCCGGTCAGCGCAGGATCGGCACCTGGAACGGGTAGCGGTAGACGACGCCATTATTCGCGCGGATCGCGCCAAGGATGGAGAGTACGATCTGCGCGATAAAGGCCACCGCCCACAGCACGATAGCGAGCGGGATCAGCACCACCGTGAACAGGCAGATCCAGGCGATGATGCTTGCCAGCCACACGGTGAGATTGAAGTTGAAGGCGCTAGCGGCGGCGTTGCGCACCAGGTCACTGCGCTCTCGCCAGATCAGCCAGACGAGTAGCGGGCCGAGGAAACTGAGGAACCCCGCGCTGAGCACGAGAGCGATCAGTGGGGAGAGGTGGGCGAGCACGGCGAGGGCGCGGTCATCGCCGCGCGGTCGCTGGCCGGGGTAGTCCTGATGAGGCTGCTGCGGCTGGCCGGGGTAGTCCTGGTGCGGCTGCTGGCCAGGCGGTTGCGGCTGGCCGGGGTAGTCCTGGTGCGGCTGCTGGCCAGGCGGTTGCGGCTGGCCGCGGTAGTCCTGGTGCGGCTGCTGACCGCTGGGGCCGGGCTGTTGCGGCCCGCCGGGTGCCCCATGCGGTCCGGGGCCGGGCTCTGACGGCTGACCTGGTGTGCTCACGCGAACTCCTCGAGTCGACGGATGCTGCCTGGCACCAGCCTACGGATCGCCGGGTCGTCGGGCGCGGTGTGGCTGGCACGATGGTCGTCATGGTGACCAGTAGCACTGCCGTTGACGACTACTGGACGGCAGCGCGCCGGCGAGTCGGCCCGTCCGCTCTCGCCGCAGCCACCGGCAGGCAGGCTGCCGGCACGGCGGCTCCGCCGGCATGGTCGTTCGGCGCGGGTCCGGAGGATGCGGACGCGCTGCTCGTCCTTGTGCTTGCCGGTACCAAGACCGGTACTGCGAGTGCGATGGCCAGCTTCGAAGCCGAGGGTGAGCCACTGCCCCGCGCCGGTGGCCTCTCGATCATCCTGGACGGTCGCGGCGAACCCCGGGCCCTGATCGTGACCACCGAGGTCAGCGTGTGCCGGTTCGAGCAGGTGGACGCCGAACACGCCGCTGCCGAGGGGGAGGGGGACCTCTCGCTCGCGCACTGGCGCGCGGTGCACGCGAAGTTCTTCACCGACGGGCTGGCCGAGGTGGGCGAGGAGTTCACGGTGAGCTCCGCCGTCGTGCTGGAGCGATTCCAGCTGCTCGACCCGATCACCTAGACGCCCGGACAGCCCGAGCGCGCCGGCCCAGTGCTCACCTAATGAGACAGTTTGTCCGACCCTTGATACGCCGGTTAGCATGCGAGGCATGGCACGCAGCATCAAGCTCGCCGTGATCGGCGGCGACGGAATCGGCCCGGAAGTCACCGCAGAAGGCCTGAAGGTCCTCGACGCCGCCCTTGCCGGCACCGACGTCACCATCGAGCGCACCGACTTCGACCTGGGCGCCGGCCGTTGGCACGCCACCGGCGAGACTCTCACCGAGGAGGACCTCGCCGCGATCAGCACCCATGACGCGATCCTGCTCGGCGCCGTCGGCGACCCGACCGTGCCCTCCGGCGTGCTTGAGCGCGGCCTGCTGCTCAAGCTCCGCTTCGCCCTGGACCACTACGTCAACCTGCGCCCCTCCCGGCTCTACCCAGGAGTGCCCTCGCCGCTGGCCGATCCGGGAGAGGTGGACTTCGTCGTCGTGCGGGAGGGCACCGAAGGCCCGTACGTGGGCAACGGCGGCGCTCTGCGCGTGGGCACCCCGCACGAGATCGCCACCGAGGTCAGCGTGAACACCGCGTTCGGGGTGGAGCGGGTGGTCCGGGACGCCTTCGCCCGCGCTCAGGCCCGCCCGCGGCGCACGCTCACCCTGGTGCACAAGCACAACGTCCTGGTGCACGCCGGTCACCTCTGGCGGCGCACGGTGGATGCGGTGGCCGCCGAGTTCCCCGAGGTGTCCGTGGACTACCTGCACGTGGACGCCGCCACCATCTTCCTGGCGACCGACCCGTCCCGATTCGACGTGATCGTCACCGACAACCTGTTCGGCGACATCCTCACCGACCTCGCCGCTGCGATCACCGGCGGCATCGGACTGGCAGCCTCCGGCAACGTCAACCCGGACCGTACCTTCCCGTCGATGTTCGAGCCGGTACACGGCTCCGCTCCGGACATCGCCGGCCAACAGAAGGCCGACCCGACGGCAGCGGTCCTGTCCGTCGCGCTGCTGGCCCGTCACCTCGGGCTGACCGACGCCGCCGCGACCATCGAGGCTGCCGTCGGTGCGGACATCGCCGCACGCGATGGCAGCGCCCGCAGCACCACGGAGATCGGTGACGCACTGGCCGCACGAGTACGCGGCTGACGAGCCTGCGCCCGCGAGCCCACCCGCACAGCCCGCCCGCCAGCGCTCTTTCCCACCTGACCCCGCGCGTCCTGCCAGGGCCAGACGTTCCCTCACCCAGGTGGAAGGGCCATGACCACTACCGCTTTCTCGTACCCACCTACGGCCGACGACGGCGCACCGCACTATCGCTTGCAGCGGCACCCTGATCCGTGCTCGGCTGCCGAACGGGACCGGGCGCTGGCCGCGCCCGGCTTCGGGCAGGCTTTCACCGATCACATGGCCCGCACCACCTGGACCGCGCGCGAGGGCTGGACCGACCGCCGGGTGCAGCCCTACGCGCCGCTGTCACTGGATCCCGCTGCCGCAGTGCTGCACTACGGCCAGGAGATCTTCGAGGGACTGAAGGCGTACCGGCATCCCGACGGCTCGGTCTGGACGTTCCGGCCGGAGCTGAACGCGGCCCGGTTCGCCGCCAGCGCCCGGCGTCTGGCCCTGCCGGAGCTGACCGAAGCAGACTTCCTCGCCTCGATCGCCGCTCTGGTGCGCGCCGATGTGGACTGGGTGCCCAGCACGCCCGGGTCCAGCCTGTACCTGCGGCCGTTCATGTTCGCCTCCGAGGCCTTCCTCGGGGTGCGGTCGGCACAGGTGGTGGACTACCTGGTGATCGCCTCGCCCTCCGGGCCGTACTTCTCCGCCGGTTTCGCGCCGGTGGACATCTGGGTGGCCGACGGTCAGCACCGTGCCGGCGCGGGTGGCACCGGCGCGGCCAAGTGCGGCGGCAACTACGCCGCCAGCCTGCTGCCGCAGCAGCAGGCCGCTGAGCAGGGCTGCGACCAGGTCTGCTTCCCGGACGCCGGCACGAACACGCTGCTGGAGGAGATCGGCAGCATGAACGTGCTGGTGGTGACCCGGGACGGCGCCGTGCACACTCCGGAGCTGACCGGCACCATCCTGTCCGGAGTGACACGTCGGTCGGTGCTCGACCTCTGCCGGGATCAGGGCCGCGATGTGCACGAACGCCCCCTCCCGCTGGCCGAGGTGATCGGCGGGCTCCGCACCGGGGAGGTCACCGAGGTGTTCGCCTGCGGTACGGCCGCGGTGATCACCCCGATCGGCCGGCTCGCCGGTACCAGCTTCGACCTGACCGTCGGCGACCGCGCCCCCGGACCGGTGACCACTGCCCTCTACGACGAGCTGACCGGCATCCAGCGCGGCAGCGCGCCCGATGACCGTGGCTGGATGTTCCGGCTGGCCTGAGCGGGCCAGGCGGAGCGGGCACGAGGGACGCCCGCGGGACGGTACCGTCTAATGAGACAGTCACGGCATGAGGGACATCACATGACCAGCGATCTATCCGGCCGCACGGCCACCACCCCGTTCGAGATCCGGCCATCCGCGCACCCGCGGTCGCTGGCCGAGCGGCGGCAGGCACTGACCGACCTGGCGTTCGGCACGGTATTCACCGATCACATGGCCCGCGCCACCTGGAGCGACGCCGACGGCTGGACCGACCGGCGGGTGGAAGCCTACGGGCCGCTCTCGCTGGACCCCGCCGCGGCCGTGCTGCACTACGCACAGGAGATCTTCGAGGGGCTGAAGGCCTACCGGCACGAGGACGGCTCGGTGTGGGCGTTCCGGCCCGAGGCCAATGCAGCCCGGTTCGCCGCCAGCGCCCGGCGGTTGGCGCTGCCGGAGCTGAGCGAGGAGGACTTCCTCGGTTCGATCGACGCGCTGGTGCACACCGATATGGAGTGGGTGCCCGCCAGCCCCGGCTCCACGCTGTATCTGCGCCCGTACATGTTTGCCTCGGAGCCATTCCTCGGCGTGCGTCCCTCCCGCGAGGTGCAGTACCTGCTGATCGCCTCACCGTCCGGCCCTTACTTCACCTCCGGCTTCTCCCCAGTGAGCATCTGGGTGGCCGAGGGCTTCCACCGCGCCGGTCCGGGCGGGACGGGCGCGGCCAAGTGTGGCGGTAACTACGCGGCCAGCCTGCTCCCCCAGCAGCAGGCCGCCGAGAACGGCTGCGCGCAGGTGTGCTTCCTCGATGCCGCCACCGAGACCTATCTCGAAGAGCTCGGCGGGATGAACATGTTCCTCGTCACCGCCGATGGCAACGTGCACACCCCGGAGCTGTCCGGCACCATCCTTGAGGGCGTCACCCGTCGCTCCATCCTGCAGATCCTCGCCGACGACGGCCGCGAGGTGCAGGAGCGTGCGATCAGTCTCGCTGAGGTCAAGGAGGGCGTGGCGGACGGCACGATCACCGAAGTGTTCGCCTGCGGCACTGCCGCGGTGGTCACCCCGATCGGCACTCTGAAGGGCACCGACTTCGATCTCACCGTCGGCGACGGGACCGCTGGACCGGTCACCGAGGGCCTGTACACCCACTTGACCGACCTGCAGTTCGGCCGCCGCCCGGACGACTACGGCTGGATGCGCCGCCTGGTCTGAGCCTGCGGGTAGACGTTCGCGCTGCTCGCGGGTGAAGCAGCTGGGCCCGGCCCCGCAGCCAGTTCACTCGCGAGACTGGGGTTAGTGCTCCGCATCGGCGTAGTTCTCCACGATCGCCGTCTGCAGCGGGAAATCCACGCCGATCCGCCCGAACACGATCCGGGTGGCTTCGGCCAGGCTGGCCGCCACCTCGGCGGCCACCTGCTCGGCCAGGGGCTCCGGGCTGTGCACGATCACCTCATCGTGCAGGAAGTACACCAGGTGAGGGCGCTCGGCCGGATCCCCGAGCCCGGCCAGGCGACGGCGGAGCTCGGCCAGCCAGCACAGCGCGAGTTCCGCTGCGGTGCCCTGCACCACGAAGTTGCGGGTGAACCGGCCCCAGTCCCGAGCCTGCTGCCGAGCCTTGGCCTCCACCGCCGGGGTCGCCCCAGGTTGGCTGGCCGCAGCCTGTGCCTCCTGCCAGGTGTCCGGAGGAGGGACCGAGAACCGGCCCAACCAGGTGCGCACCACCCCGCCGCGCTCTCCGGTCCGGGCTGCTTCCTCCACCACACCGGTGGCCCGCGGATAGGTGCGAATCAGCCGCGGCATCAGCTGCCCGGCTGCACCGGTGGTGGCGCCGTACAACGCGCCCAGCATCGCCACCTTCGCCTCGTTGCGGGTGGCGGCGACGCCTGCGTCCACCAGCCCTTGGTAGAGGTCGGTGCCGCGGCTGGCGTCGGCGAGGCCGCGGTCGCCGGACATCGCCGCCAACGCCCGCGGTTCGATCTGCGCGGCATCGGCCACCACCAGGCGCCAGCCGGGGTCGGCGCGCACAGCCGCTCGAATCTGCTTCGGTAGTTGCAGCGCCCCACCGCCGCTGGTCGCCCACCGGCCGGTGATCACCCCACCGGGTACGTACTCGGGGCGGAACCGGTCCCGCCGGGCAGGATCGGTGCTGGCTGCCACCCACGCGTCCATCCAGGCCCAGCCGTTCGCCGAGAGCAGTCGAGCCATCCGCTTGAACTCCAGCAGGGGCTCGACCACTGGATGGTCGAGCTCACGCAGGGCCCACTTCGAGGTGGTGCTCACGTCCAACCCGGCGCGGCGCAGCGCACGCAGTAGCTCAACCGGGGAGTCCGGGTTCAACGTGGGCGCCTCGAGCCGGTCCCGGATCACCTCGGCCGACGCGGCCAGCCGTTCCGGACGCCCGCCCGGTGCTGGTCGCGCGCCGAGCTCGGCGGTGAGGATCTCGTCGTGCACCTGTCGGTCCCACGGCAGCCCGTCCTGGTAGATCTCGGTGGCGATCAGTGCTCCGGCCGACTCCGCCGCCAGCAGCAGCCGGAGCCGGCCAGGTTGCGCAGCGGCTGCGACCGTCTCCTGCTGGCGGACATGCTCGGCAAGCACGTCCTCGGCCGAACCGCCCGGTGCCGGGGCGTCTTCCTGGCTGGCGAGGGCGTCCAGCAACGTGGGCTCCGGCTGCTCGCCCAGAGTCACCGTCGGCCAGTGTGGCTCTGGCCAGGGCCGGTCCGGGAAGGCATGCTGCAGGATCGTCCCAGACAGCCGAAGATCGAGGCACCGTTGGACGCGTACGCCGGCCGCGAGCAGTTGCGGGGTGATCTGGTTGGTGTCCGTCCATACCCATCGCGGAGCGTTCTCCCGCTCCCGCTCTGCCACAAGCTCTGGCAGCCTGGTCCGAGGCAGCCGGGTGCGTGCCGCCACGCTGTGGTCCGCGGCCAGGTCGAGTACGTCGACCTGCTCGCCCCACACCGCCACCACCGACTCCACACCGCTCAGAGTAGGCGGCAGCGGGGACACTCGACGCTAGAGCCACACGTGAGGTGTGGGTCGAGTGTCTGGTGTGGCAGAACCCGTGGGTGCTGGAAGAGGCAACTCGTGGACCCGGTACCCGCCGGACGTGCCGTTACGGTGTTGTTGTGACGTGCCCAGTACGTCAAAACGACACCACAGTCGAGGAGCGTCGCGCGAGCACCCATCAGCTCTGCGAAACGCCCCCGGTGGGTGTCCTCGCACCTGAGGGTGCAGTGCACCACCACGAGGGGCGCTGACCTGCGCACACGCTCAATCACCACATCCATGACCCACACCCAGACGTGGGCAAGGTCGGGTACCCGGCCAGGTGGGTCCAGCCCGGGCGGTGGATGTGACACAATGCCGTCATGACGCACACCAGCGCCCTGATTATCGGCTAGCGCGCTCACCACTTCGGTGAACGCGCAGACCTCCCGCACTTCGGGGGGTCTTTTTGTTGCCACAGCCACCCGCTCCGGCAACACCGATGGCCGTCCGGACGATCGCGACCCCAGGCGCACCCCGCCGGAGCGCACGTCGACACCGCTGAACGCACGAAGGTCATGAAGATGAGCACCGCACCCCGCACCGAGACCACCAGCGTGGAGGTCTATGACACCACGCTGCGCGACGGAGCCCAGCAGGAGGGGATGAACCTCTCCGTAGCCGACAAGCTCGCGATCGCACCACTGCTCGACGAGCTCGGCGTGACCTCGATCGAGGGTGGCTGGCCCGGTGCGATTCCCAAGGACACCGAGTTCTTCGCCAAGGCCGCCAAGGAGCTCACCCTGACCAATGCCGAGCTCGCGGCCTTCGGCTCCACCCGTAAGCCCGGTACCACCGCCCACACCGACACCCAGGTCCGGGCGCTGGTGGACTCCGAGGCGCCGATCATCACCCTGGTGGCGAAGAGCGACATCCGGCACGTGGAACGCGCGCTGCGCACCACCGGCGAGGAGAACCTCGCAATGATCGCCGACACCGTGTCCTACCTGCGCGACGCCGGCCGGCGGGTGGTGCTCGACGCCGAGCACTTCTTCGACGGCTACCGGCACGACCCCACGTACGCCCTGCGGGCGGTGACGACCGCGCTGGAAGCCGGTGCCGACGTCGTCGCGCTCTGTGACACCAACGGCGGCATGCTGCCGGACTGGGTACACGAGATCGTGACCGAGGTGACCGCGCGCACCGACGGCACGCTAGGCATCCACGCCCACAACGACTCCGGCTGCGCCGTGGCCAACTCGATGGCCGCCGTGGCAGCCGGTGCCCGGCAGGTGCAGGGCTGCGTGAACGGCTATGGCGAACGCACCGGCAACGCCGACCTGCTCGCCGTCGTGGCCAACCTCGAGCTCAAGCTCGGCCTACGCACCCTGACCGGTACCGGCCTGGAGGAGGTCACCCGGATCGCACACGCGGTCAGCGAGATCACCAACATCGCCCCGTTCGCGCGGCAGCCCTATATCGGCGCCAGCGCCTTCGCGCACAAGGCCGGCCTGCACGCCAGCGCGATCCGCATCGACCCCGACCTCTACCAGCACGTCGACCCGCGGCAGGTGGGCAACGACATGCGGATGCTGGTCTCGGACATGGCCGGACGCGCGAGCATCGAGCTCAAGGGTCGCGAGCTCGGTTTCGACCTGGCCGACCAGCCGGACCTGCTCGGCCGGATCACTGCGCGGGTCAAGGACGCTGAAGCCTACGGCTACACCTTCGACGCTGCCGACGCCTCGTTCGACCTGCTGCTGCGCGAGGAGGTCACCGGGAAGCGGCCCAGCTACTTCCGGGTGGAGTCCTGGCGGGCGATCGTCGAGCACAACAGCACGCCCGTCGGCGCCGCCGGTGAGGTCAGCTCGGAGGCCACGGTGAAGATCCACGCGGGGGAGACCCGGGTGGTCAGCACCGGCGAAGGAAACGGTCCGGTGAATGCCCTGGACCACGCTCTCCGGCTCGCGCTGCGCACGGCCTACCCGCAGATCGAGGACTTCGAGCTGATCGACTACAAGGTGCGCCTGCTGGACAGTGCGCACGGCACCGATGCGATCACCCGGGTGCTGATCGAGCACACCGACGGGCAGCGGTCCTGGAGCACCGTCGGCGTGGGCGGCAACCTGCTGGAGGCCTCCTGGGAAGCGCTGGTGGACGGGATGGTCTACGGGCTGCTGCTCGGCGGCGTCGCGCCGCTGTAGCAGGGCCTCGAGCCCGACGACGTTCCTCACCTGGTCAGTGGCTAGGCTGGGAACGTGAGTAGAGGCGAGTACAAGGTCCCGGGCGGCAAGCTGGTTGCCGCAGAGGTCGAGGTCACCGATGGCCGGCTGAGCCAGGTGCATATCAGCGGGGACTTCTTCCTCGAACCCGACGAGGCCCTGGAGCAGCTCGATGCCGCCCTGGTCGACTTACCGGCTACCGCCACGGTGAAGCAGATGACCCAGGTACTGACCAACGCTGTCGAGGGTGCCAGCATGGTCGGCTTCACGCCGGCGGCGGTGGCGATCGCCGTGCGCAGGGCGCTCGGCCGGGCCACCGGCTGGTCGGACCACACCTTCGAGATCGTGCACCCGGAGGCGCTGCTGCCGATCATCAACCTGGCGCTGGACCAGGTGCTGCTCGAGGAGGTCGGTGCCGGGCGTCGCGGGCCCACGCTGCGGATGTGGGAGTGGAACGACGCCTGTGTGGTGATCGGCTCGTTCCAGTCGCTGAGTAACGAGGTGGACTACGACCAGGCGGCCGAGCTCGGGGTGCAGGTGGTGCGGCGCATCTCCGGCGGCGGGGCGATGTTCATGGAACCGGGCAACTGCATCACCTACTCGCTGTACGTGCCCGGATCCCTGGTGGAGGGGCTGAGCTTCGAGCAGTCGTACGCGTTCCTGGACGACTGGGTGCTCGGCGCCCTCGAGGAGTTGGGCATCGATGCCCGGTATGTGCCGCTGAACGACATCGTCTCACCGGCCGGCAAGATCGGGGGAGCGGCACAGAAGCGGCTCGCGGGCGGTGCGGTGCTGCACCACGTGACGATGGCCTATGACATCGACGCGGACAAGATGACCCGGGTGCTGCGCATCGGCCGAGAGAAGCTCTCCGACAAGGGCACCACCAGCGCGAACAAGCGGGTGGACCCGATGCGCAGCCAGACCGGGATGGCGCGGGCGGACATCATCGAGGCGATGAAGAACCACTTCAGATCCCGCTATGCCACTCTCGATGGCGAGCTGCGCCCGGAGGACCTCGCCCGGGCCGAAGAGCTGGCGCGGACCAAGTTCTCCGACCCGGACTGGCTCGCCCGGGTGCCGTAACAGCTCAGGCGGAGGGTGCGCTGTCCTCGGACTGCTCGGCCTGCTGCTTGGCCAGCTCGGCACGGACCTCGTCCATGTCCAGGTCCTTGACGCCGTCGATGAGCTGCTGCAGCGAGGACGCCGGCAGCGCGCCGGCCTGGTTGAACACCATGATCCCGTCGCGGAACGCCATCAGCGTGGGGATCGCCTGGATCCCGGCCATCGCGGCGAGGTCCTGCTCGGCCTCGGTGTCCACCTTCGCGAAGGTGATGCCGTCGTGCTCGCCGGAGGCCTTCTCGTATACCGGCGCGAACTGCTTGCACGGGCCACACCACTCGGCCCAGAAGTCGACCAGCACGATCGGGTTGTCCGAGATCGTCTGCTCGAAGCTCTCGGTAGTCACGTCAACGGTAGGCATAAGTATCTCCTTGCATGTGGGGGCTGCCTCGGACAACGCCGCTGCGGATGAGGTATTCCACCGGTGACTCAAGTCACCCGTGGCACGGTCGGTGTGCCAGGCTGAGTCCATGCCTCGACAGATCGCGACCACCACCCGCGTCGACCGCGCCGAGCTGGACGACTTCGTCCGCCCGCGCCACCACGGCGTGCTGATGACCACCCGCACCGACGGCGGCCCCCAGCTCTCCCCGGTGACCCTCGGCCTGTCCGGGCAGGGACAGGTGGTGATCTCCACCTACCCGGACCGGGCCAAGGCGGCGAACCTGCGGCGCCGGCCGGCGGTATCGGTGTGCGTGCTGTCCGAGGAGTTCAACGGTGCCTGGGTGCAGCTCGACGGGACTGCCGAGGTGATCGACCCGCCGGACTCGGTGGAGCCGCTGGTGGAGTACTACCGGTGTATCGCGGGCGAGCACCCGGACTGGGACGAGTACCGGGAGGCGATGCGCACTCAGGCGAAGTCGCTGCTCCGGATCACCATCGAGCGCTGGGGGCCGATCGCCACCGGTGGTTTCCCGCCGCACCTCGCCGAGGAGTAGACCGCCTCAGGGCGCCGGCCGCGTCCCGAACACCCCGGTGCCCACGCGCACCATCGTCGCCCCCGCGGCGATCGCGATCTCCAGGTCGCCGGACATCCCCATGGACAGTTCGGTGGCCCGCTCGGTACCTGGCGCGCCGCTGCCGGCCACCTGGTCGCGGATCTGTGCGAGCGCGGTGTAGCTGGCGCGCACCGCAGTCTCGTCGGAGGTGTTCGCCCCGATCGTCATGAACCCGCGCAGCTGCAGGTGCTCCAGGGCCGCGACCTGTTCGGCTAGCGCTTCCGCTTCGGCTGGGTCCACACCGGCTTTGGTGTCCTCACCGGAGGTGTTCACCTGGATCAGCACGCCGGCATCCCGGCCCCGGGTTGCTGCCGCGCGGTCCAGCCGCTCGGCCAGCCGGAGCGAGTCCACGCTCTGCACACAGTCCGCCCAGGCCATCACCTGGTTCACCTTGTTCGACTGCAGGTGACCGATGAAGTGGCTCTCGTGCGCCACGTCGGTGAGTTCAGGTTCGACGGCGCGCAGCTCCTGGGCGCGGTTGTGCCCGATGAGCGTCTCGCCGGTGGCCAGCGCCTCCCGGATCCGTGGCGCGTCCACGGTCTTGACGGCGAGCAGCAGCCGCACCTGGTCGGTGCGGCCGGCTGCCTCGGCGGCGCGGTCGATCCGCCTTCGGATATCGGCGACGGCGGTGCTCACCGTGGTCACGGTTTCTCTCCTTGGATGCTGATGCCGAGCTGGGCTGCCAACGACGGTAGCGCGCTGACCGCATCGGACCAGGCGAGCTCGACGCCGCGCAGTGAGTCCGCGCCCGAGATCCCCTCCATCCGGCAGCCGGTGAAGGTCACCCGGTGTGCGCGCAGGCCGGCGAACCGGGCAGCGGACAGGTCACAGTCGATGAACCGCACCCGGGACAGCTCGGCCCCGGTGAAGTCCGCATGGCGCAGGGAGGTGCGGGTGAACGTCACGTCCGTCCAGCGTGCCGAGTGGGCGGACAGCGAGTCCGCGACGGCGTCCTCGAGCGAGACCTCGCGCCAGCGGGACCGCAGCCAGGAGGACCCGGTCAGCCGGGCGCCGTCGAGCGTGCTGCGGATCAGCCCGACGTCCCGGGTGGTCAGGCCGGCCAGGTCCGCTCCGCCGGCGTCGCAATCGGTGAACGTGCATCGCTCCCAGGTGCCCTCGGCAGCGCGCAGCCGGCGCAGCGAGCCCTCGTCCAGCTCCAGCTCGTCGATCTCGGCGCCGATCCACACCGCACCCTCGAAGTTCGCCCCGGTCAGGGTCGCTCCGCACAGCTCGCTCGGTTCCATCTCGATCAGACGTTCGGCTGGTCGGGGTAGGCGACGGGTTCCTTGCCGTGGGTGGTGGTGAGCTCAGCGCGCCGGTCCAGCACCTCCGGACGCAGCTCCGCCATGTCCTTGAGCACTCGTTTGCGGCTCCGCTTGCTGATTAGGTCGATGTACAGCCGCCCGTTCAGGTGGTCGCTCTCGTGCTGGAAGCAGCGGGCCAGGTACCCCTCAGCCGCATAGCTGAGTGGTTCGCCCTCGATATCCGCGCCAGTGAGGCGTACCTGCAGCGGCCGGAACAGGTCCACCCCGGGTCCGGGCACGGACAGACAGCCTTCCTCGATCTCCTCAGTCTCCTCGCCAAGGACTTCGATCACCGGGTTGCAGACATGGCCCACGTACCGAACGCCGTCATCGGTGGTCAGGTCGTAGACGAACAGCTTGAGGTCCACGCCGACCTGGTTGGCCGCCAGGCCGACCCCCTCCGCGATCAGCATGGTGGCGAACATGTCGTCCACCAGGGTGCGCAGCTCCTCGGTGCCGAACTCGGTGACCGGGCGGCACGGGTGGTGCAACACATCCTCACCTACTTCGGTGACCCGCAGCACCCGGCCGCGGTCGGCCTCCGCAGGGATGGTGGGATAGTCGGCGACCTCGGCGCCCTGAACGATGGTGGTAGAAGCCATGGTGTCCATTCTTCCGCATCCGAGGGCATTGCTCGGAACCGCGCGACACCGGTTCGAGCATCTGTGGTCAGCGGCCCGAGCGCATGGGAAACGGCGAACTGAACACACCGGGCGCGGCCATCTGAACGTCGTGGCCTCGGCAATCTGAACACGCACGCCAAATACGATGTATAGTTATGCACATGACTGTATCTGTCGCGATCGCGGGGGCCAGTGGCTATGCCGGCTCGGAGGCGCTCCGGCTGCTGCTCGCGCACCCGGAAGTCGAGGTCGGCGCGCTCACCGCGCACACGAACGCGGGGGAGAGCGTAGGCAAGCACCACCCGCACCTGCGCGCCGTCGCCGACCGCACGTTCGCTCCGACCACCGTCGAGAGCCTGCTCGGCCACGATGTGGTCATCCTCGCGCTACCGCACGGGGCCTCCGGCGCGATCGCCGCCGAGCTCGAGGCGGCGGGTTCGGACGCACTGATCCTGGACTGCGGGGCCGACCACCGCCTCACCGATGCCGAGGACTGGGAAGCCTTCTACGGCAGCGCACACACCGGTGCTTGGCCCTACGGGATGCCCGAGCTGCTCCATGCCGGCGAGGTGCGCGCAACGCAGCAGCGGGAGACGCTGGCCGGCGCCCGCCAGATCGCCGTCCCCGGCTGCAACGTCACCGCCGTCACCCTGGGCATCCAGCCCGGCGTGGCCGCCGGGGTGATCGAGGCGAGCGACCTGGTCGCCGTGCTCGCTGTCGGCTACTCCGGTGCCGGCAAGGCGCTCAAACCGCACCTGCTCGCCGCCGAAGGGATCGGCTCCGCCGCACCGTACGCCGTCGGCGGCACGCACCGGCACATCCCGGAGATCGAGCAGAACCTGCGGGTGGCCGGCGCAGCATCGGTGCGTCTTTCCTTCACCCCCGTGCTCGTCCCGATGTCCCGGGGCATCCTTGCCACCACGACGGCGCCGCTCGCCGAGGGTGCGGACGCCGCTTCGATCCGGGCTGCTTGGGCCCAGCACTATGCCGGTGAACCGTTCGTGCAGCTCCTCCCGGAGGGGCAGTGGCCGACCACTGCGGCCACCACCGGTGCGAACACCGCGCTGGTGCAGGTGGCTATTGACGAGCGAGCCGGGCGGGTGGTGAGCATGTGCGCGATCGACAACCTGGTCAAGGGCACCGCCGGCGCCGCCGTGCAGTCGATGAACCTCGCCCTCGGCCTTTCCGAGACGCTGGGCCTGACCACCGAGGGAGTAGCCCCATGACTGGCACCGCCGGCGTCACCGCCCCACGGGGCTTCCGGGCCGCCGGCGTCACCGCCGGACTGAAGGCCTCCGGCACCCCGGACCTGGCCCTGGTCGTCAACGACGGCCCGGACCAGGTCGGTGCCGCCGTGTTCACCAGCAACCGCGTGGTCGGTGCCCCGGTGACCTGGTCCCGCCAGGTGGTCACCGACAACATCGTCCGCGCCGTGGTGCTCAACTCCGGCGGTGCGAACGTGGCCACCGGACCGGCAGGTTTCGCGCACGCGCACGCCACCGCGGAGAAGACCGCGAACTTGCTCGGCGCTTCGGCCGCCGATGTGGTGGTCTGCTCCACCGGTCTGATCGGCGTCCCGCTGGCCGCGCACACCCTGCTCGCCGGGCTGGACGGCGCCGTCGCCGGACTGTCCACCGACGGCGGCCCAGCCGCTGCCACCGCGATCATGACCACCGACACGGTTCAGAAGCAGGTGCTCGTCGAGGGGCCGGGTTGGTCCGTGGGCGGGATGGCCAAGGGTGCCGGCATGCTCGCCCCCGCACTGGCCACGATGCTCGTGGTACTCACCACCGACGCCGTCGTGGACGCCGCCACCGCCGATGCGGCCCTGCGCGCCGCCACTGCCACCACCTTCGACCGGATCGACTCCGACGGCTGCATGTCCACCTCGGACACCGTGCTGCTGATGAGCTCCGGCGCCAGCGGCGTCACTCCCGGCGCCGACGAGCTCGCCGCCGCGATCCAGTCCGCCTGCGCCCAGCTCGCCCGAGCACTGATCGCCGACGCCGAGGGCGCCAGCCACGACATCGCCGTCGAGGTCGTCGGCGCCAGCGACGAGGCCGCCGCGGTCGCCGTCGGCCGCGCGGTCACCCGCTCGAACCTGTTCAAGGCCGCGATGTTCGGCAACGACCCGAACTGGGGCCGGATCATCGCCCAGGTCGGCACCGTCCCGGAAACGGTCGCCCCGTTCGACCCCGCAGAGTTGGACGTGCGCATCAACGGGCTGCTGATCTGCCGCGCCGGCGGCGCCCACGAGGACCCCACCCAGCTCGACCTGGCCGCCGACCGAGAGGTACACGTGGTCATCGACCTGCACGCCGGCGAGGCCAGCGCCACCATCTGGACCAACGACCTGACCCACGACTACGTGCACGAGAACAGTGCCTACTCCACGTGAGGGCCTCCTCCCATGAACACTCCCACTATCCCCGACGGCCTCGCCCCGCAGCAGAAGGCTGAGGTCCTGGTCGAAGCCCTGCCTTGGCTGGAGTCCTTCGCCGGCGCCATCGTGGTGATCAAGTTCGGCGGCAACGCCATGGTCGATGCGAACCTCGAGCGCGCCTTCGCCGACGACGTCCGCTTCTTCCGCTACGCCGGACTCAAACCGGTGGTGGTGCACGGTGGCGGACCACAGATCTCCGCGATGCTCGACCGACTCGGCCTGGTCACCGAGTTCCGGGGCGGGCTCCGGGTGACCACCCCCGAGGTGATGGACGTGGTGCGGATGGTGCTCACCGGCAAGGTGCAGCGCGATCTGGTCAGCCGGCTGAACGAGCGCCGGCCACTCGCCGTGGGCATCTCCGGTGAGGATGGCGGCCTGTTTTCCGCCCGCAAACGGCAGGCGATCGTCGACGGCGAGAGCGTGGACGTCGGACTGGTCGGTGACGTGATCGGGGTCAACCCGCGTGCTGTGGTCGATCTGCTGGACGCCGGCCGGATCCCGGTGATCTCCACGATCGCCCCGGATGTGGACCAGCCCGGTGACGTGCTCAACGTCAACGCCGACACCGCCGCGGCCGCGCTGGCCACCGCCCTGGGCGCGCAGAAGCTGGTGGTGCTCACCGACGTCGAGGGTCTGTACGCCCACTGGCCGGACCCCAGCTCGCTGATCCGGCAGATCGACGCCGCCCACCTGGCCGAGATCCTGCCCGGCCTTGCCTCCGGCATGGTGCCGAAGATGGAAGCCTGCCTGCGCGCCGTCACCGGCGGAGTGTCCCAGGCGCACGTGATCGACGGCCGGCAGCCACACTCGCTGCTGCTGGAGATCTTCACCACCGAAGGGGTGGGCACGATGGTCGTGCCCACCGACGACGGCGCAGCCACCCAGGTGCAGACCGCACCTGCCGCTGGTCCCACCCAGAAGGAGTCGTAAGTGAGCGAGTTGATCTCGGGCGTCACTCAGGCGCTCAGCCAGGACCAGTGGACCCAGCGTTACACCGGTGCGCTGCTGAACACTTTCGGACCGCCGCAACGGGTGCTGGTCCGCGGTGAGGGCTGCTACGTGTGGGACGCCGACGGCCAGCGCTACCTCGACCTGCTCGCCGGGATCGCGGTGAACAGCCTCGGCCATGCGCACCCCACACTGACCGGCGCCATCTCCGCCCAGCTCGGCACCCTCGGGCACATCTCCAACTTCTTCGCCTCCCCGGTGCAGATCACCCTTGCCGAACGCCTGACCGCACTGGCCACCATCGGTGCGCGGCCCGAGTCGGCCCGGGCGTTCCTCACCAACTCCGGCACCGAGGCGATGGAAGCCGCGTTCAAGCTGGCCCGCCGGCACGGCGGCACGGAGCGGCCCCGCATCCTGGCCCTCGACGGTGCCTTCCACGGCCGGTCCATGGGTGCCCTCGCGCTCACCGCCAAACCCGCCTACCGCGAGCCGTTCGAACCGCTGCCCGGCGGCGTGGAGCACCTGCCGTTCGGTGACCTGCGCGCGCTCGAGGAAGCCTTCGCCGCCCCCGGTCAGGTGGCCGCCCTGGTGCTGGAACCGATCCAGGGGGAGGCGGGGGTGCGGCCGCTGCCGGCCGGCTACCTGGCGGCCGCCCGTGAGCTCACCGACGCCCACGGCGCCCTGCTGATCCTGGACGAGGTGCAGACCGGGATGGGGCGCACCGGCACCTGGATGGCTCACCACCACCCGGAGATCGGCGGCGGCATCGTTCCGGATGCGATCGCTGTGGCCAAGGGCCTCGGCGGCGGGTTCCCGGTCGGGGCGCTGATCACGCTCACCGAGACCGCGACCGCACTGCTCCAGCCCGGTCAGCACGGCACCACCTTCGGCGGCAACCCGATGGCGGCCGCCGCGGCTCTGGCCACCATCCACGTGATCGAGCGGGACAACCTGCTCGAGGCGGTCCAGCGCACCGGTGAGCACCTGCGCACCACGCTCGCGGCCACCGGTCACCCGCTGGTCGCCGGGGTCCGCGGTGCCGGGCTGCTGATCGCGGTCGAGCTCTCCGCGCCGGTGGCCGCGGCGGCGGCCCAGGCGGCGCTGCGGGCCGGGTTCATCGTCAACCCGGTGGCCCCGGACGCGATCCGGCTCGCTCCACCCTTCATCCTCACCACCGAGCAGGCGGACAGCTTCGTCGCTGCCCTGCCGCAGATCCTCACGGAGGCCCAGCAGTGACGACCAGCAACGCCACCGCTCGCCACTTTCTCGCCGATGATGACCTCAGCAGCGAGCAACAGCGCGAGGTCCTCCAGCTGGCTGCCACGCTGAAGGCCGACCCGTTCTCTGCCACGCCGCTTACCGGACCGCAGGCGGTCGCGGTGATCTTCGACAAGCCGACGCTGCGCACCCAGGCGTCGTTCACCGCCGGGATCGCCCACCTGGGCGGCTACCCGATGCTGGTGGACGGCACGCTCGCCCAGATCGGGGTACGGGAGTCCATCGCGGACACTGCCCGGGTGCTCGGTCGGATGACCTCGGCGATCGTCTGGCGGACCTTCGCCCAGGAGTCCCTGGCGGAGATGGCCGCCCACGCGGGGGTACCGGTGGTGAACGCGCTCACCGACGACTACCACCCGTGCCAGATCCTTGCCGACCTGCTCACCGTGGCCGAGCACACCGGCGGCTTCGCACCGACCGGGCCGGCCCTGGCCGGACGCACCCTCGCCTACGTCGGTGACGGCGCGAACAACATGGCCCACTCCTACCTCCTCGGCGGGGCGCTCGCCGGCATGGACGTGCGCATCGGCGCCCCGGACGGCTACCACCCCCGCCCGGACATCCTCGCCCGCGCGGAGCAGATCGCCACCACCACCGGCGCACGCGTGAGCGTGCAGACCGACCCACGCTCCGCCGTCGCCGGCGCGCACGTGGTGGCCACCGACACCTGGGTGTCCATGGGCCAGGAGGAGGAGAAGGACGAGCGGGAGCGCCCCTTTCGTCCTTACCAGCTGAACGACGACCTGCTTCGTCAGGCCGGGACGGCCGACACCGCAGCGATCGCCCTGCACTGCCTGCCTGCCTACCGCGGCAAGGAGATCACCGACGAGGTGATCGAAGGCCCGGCCTCGAAGGTGTGGGACGAGGCGGAGAACCGGCTGCATGCGCAGAAGGCGATCCTGGCCTACCTCCTGGGCGAGCGATGAGGGCGGGGTGCCCCCGATGAGCATCCCGGCCACCAAAGCTGCCCGGCACGCCCTCATCCGCGAGGTGATCACCGCCCGTCCGGTGCGTTCCCAGGCGGACCTGCAGGCGCTGCTCGCCGATCGGGGTGCGACGGTGACCCAGGCGACCCTGTCCCGGGACCTGGACGAGCTGCGCGCGCACAAGGTACGCAGCGCCGACGGAAACCAGCAGTACGCCCTGCCGCCGGAAGGACCGTTCGGGTACGCCGACCCCGGATCGCGGGAACAGCTCGCTGCCCGGCTGGCTCGGTTGTGCACCGAGCTGCTGGTGGCCGCCGAGTACTCCGGCAACCTCGTGGTCCTGCGCACCCCACCGGGCGCGGCACAATTCTTGGCATCGGCGATCGACCATTCCGTGCTCCCGCCGGTGATCGGCACGATCGCCGGGGACGACACTGTGCTGGTGATCGCCGCAGACCCTGATGGCGGAGCCGCTGTGGCCGGACTCTTCCTGGACCTGGCCTCCGGCCGCGACACTGAACGAGACCCCACCACCCCCGAGGAGAACCAGTGAGCAAGGTACTGACAGAACTGCCGGTCGGCGAGCGGGTAGGCATCGCCTTCTCCGGAGGTCTGGACACCTCGGTCGCCGTCGCGTGGATGCGCCACCACGGCGCCGTCCCGTGCACCTACACCGCCGACCTGGGCCAGTACGACGAGCCGGAGATCGACCAGGTCCCCGGCCGCGCCCTGGCCTACGGCGCCGAGCTCTCCCGTGCCGTGGACTGCAAGTCCGCGCTGGTCGAGGAAGGCCTCGCGGCAGTGGCCTGCGGCGCCTTCCACATCCGCAGTGGCGGGCGTTACTACTTCAACACCACACCGCTGGGACGGGCGGTGACCGGCACCCTCCTGGTGCGCGCCATGCAGGCCGACGGTGTGGAGATCTGGGGCGACGGCTCCACCTTCAAGGGCAACGACATCGAGCGATTCTACCGCTACGGGCTGCTCGCCAACCCGTCGCTGCGGATCTACAAGCCGTGGCTGGACCCGGCGTTCGTGTCCGAGCTGGGCGGGCGCTCCGAGATGAGTGAATGGCTCACCGAGCACAACCTGCCCTACCGGGACAGCGCCGAGAAGGCGTACTCCACCGACGCCAACATCTGGGGCGCGACCCACGAGGCGAAGACCCTGGAGCACCTGGACGTGCCGCTGGAGGTCGTCGACCCGATCATGGGTGTGAAGTTCTGGGACCCGGCCGTGGACATCGCCCCCGAGGACGTCACCGTGCGGTTCGAGCAGGGCCGCCCGGTGGCGATCAACGGCCAGCGATTCACCGACGCGGTCGCCCTGGTGCACGAGGCGAACACGATCGGTGGTCGGCACGGCCTCGGCATGTCCGACCAGATCGAGAACCGGATCATCGAGGCGAAGTCCCGCGGCATCTACGAGGCCCCCGGGATCGCGCTGCTGTTCATCGCCTACGAGCGCCTGGTGGCTGCGATCCACAACGAGGACACCATCGCCAACTACCACGCCGAGGGCCGTCGGCTGGGCCGGCTGCTCTACGAAGGCCGCTGGCTGGACCCGCAGGCGCTGATGATTCGGGAGTCGATCCAGCGGTGGATCGCCTCGGTGGTCACCGGCGAGGTGACCCTGCGGCTGCGCCGCGGCGAGGACTACACCATCCTGCGCACCGACGGCCCCGCGTTCTCCTACCACCCGGACAAGCTGTCCATGGAACGCACCGAGAACGCCGCCTTCGGCCCGACCGACCGGATCGGTCAGCTCACCATGCGCAACCTGGACATCGCCGATTCTCGCGCCCGGCTGGAACAGTACGCCGAGCAGCCGGTGGACCAGGGGCAGGTGCTGGTGGAGAACGGCACCCTGTTCGGTGAGCTGCCCGCGGGCGGCGCCGAGACGATCTCCGCCAACCCGGGTGCGGCCGACGACGCCGAGACCGCACTGGAGGCCGCAGCCATGGAGGAGGGGACGGACTGATGGCCGAGAACCCAGGCGCTTCCGGCTCGCTCTGGGGCGGGCGGTTCAGCGGCGGGCCGGCGGACGCGCTCGCCGCGCTGAGCAAGTCCACCCACTTCGACTGGCGGCTCGCCGGTGAGGACCTGGCCGGTTCTCGCGCGCACGCCCGCGTGCTGCACCATGCCGAGCTGCTCACCGACACCGAGCTGGCGGGCATGCTGCAGGCGCTCGACCGGCTCGAGGCGGACGTGCGCTCCGGGGAGTTCCTGGCCGCGGCCGACGACGAGGACGTGCACTCCGCGCTGGAGCGCGGCCTGATCGAACGCGCCGGGCCCGAGCTCGGTGGCAAGCTGCGCGCCGGACGCTCCCGGAACGACCAGATCGCCACCCTGGTGCGGATGTACCTGCGTGCCCGGGCCCGGGAGATCGCCTCCGGAGTCCTGGACGTGGTCGACGCGCTGACCGAGCAGGCCGGCGCACACCCGGATGCCCCGATGCCCGGCCGCACCCACCTGCAGCACGCCCAGCCGGTGCTGCTGGCCCACCACCTGCTGGCGCACGCCTGGCCGCTGTTGCGCGATGTGCACCGGCTGCGGGACTGGGATGCCCGCGCCGCCCGGTCGCCGTACGGGTCCGGTGCCCTGGCCGGGTCCTCGCTCGGGCTGGACCCTGCGGCGGTGGCCGCCGACCTCGGCTTCGACGCACCTGTGGAGAACTCCATCGACGGCACTGCCGCACGGGATGTGGTCGCCGAGTTCTCCTTCGTCACCGCGATGATCGGCGTGGACCTGTCCCGGCTGAGCGAAGAGGTGATCCTCTGGGCTACCAAGGAGTTCGGCTTCGTCACCCTCGACGACGCATTCTCCACCGGCTCCTCGATCATGCCGCAGAAGAAGAACCCGGACGTGGCCGAGCTGGCCCGCGGAAAGGCCGGCCGGCTGATCGGTGACCTCACTGGCCTGCTGGCCACCCTCAAGGGGCTGCCGCTGGCCTACAACCGGGACCTGCAGGAGGACAAGGAGCCGGTGTTCGACGCGATCGACACCCTGGACCTGCTGCTGCCGGCAGTGGCCGGGATGGTCGCCACCCTGACCTTCCACACCGACCGGATGGCCGAGCTCGCCCCGCAGGGCTTTGCCCTGGCCACCGACATCGCCGAGTGGTTGGTGCGCCAGGGGGTGCCGTTCCGGCGCGCCCACGAGCTTGCCGGCGCGTGCGTGCGCGTGTGCGAGGAACACGGGATCGAGCTCTGGGACCTGACCGACGCCCAACTGGCCGGTATCGATCCGGCACTCACCCCCCAGGTGCGCGAGGTACTCACCCTCACCGGTTCGCTCAGCTCGCGTGACGCCGTCGGCGGGACCGCCCCGGCCCGGGTGGCCGAACAGCTCACCGTGGCCCGCCGCCACGTGGAGATCTACCGCGCCGACCTGGCGAGTGCTTGATCGGCACGGACATGATCCCGACCGAGACTCTCGAGTCGATCACCCGGCTGGCCCGGGCGCGCGGACCGCAGTGCGGGACCACCACAGTGATCGCTGTGGACGGGCCGGCCGGCTCGGGTAAGACCACTCTGGCCGGTGCGCTCGCCGACGCCGCGGGTGCCCAGCTGGTGCAGATGGACGACCTCTACCTGGGCTGGAGCGGGCTGGAAGGCTCCGCCGACCGGCTCCGGGAGGAGATCCTCGCCCCACTCTGGTTGGGCCGGGTGGGACGCTACCGCCGCTACGACTGGCACGCCGAAGAGCTCGCCGAGACCCACGAGGTGCACCCCGGCGGCACCCTCGTGGTGGAAGGTGTGGGCTGCGTGCGCGCCGGCACCCGCGGCTTCTTCTCGGTGATCGTTTGGGTGTCGGCCGACGACGCTATGCGCCTGGCCCGCGGCCTGGCCCGGGACGGTGTGGCCGCCGAGGGGCACTGGCGCGAGTGGATGCGCGAGGAACGGGAGGTCTTCGCCCGAGTCCGTACCCGCGATCTGGCGCAGGTGCGCGTGGACGGTTGGGGCAGGATCACCTCATGACTCGCGTGCTCGACCTGACCCGGCCAGCAACCGAGGTCGCTCCGCTGCTGCTCGGGGCCGTGCTCACCTGCGGCGAGGGTGCCGACGCGGTCAGCGTGCGACTGACCGAGGTGGAGGCCTATCAGGGCACATCGGACCCGGGATCGCACGCCTACCGCGGCGCCAGTGCCCGCACGGTCACGATGTTCGGCCCGCCTGGCCATCTCTACATCTACCGGCATCTGGGGCTGCACCACTGTATGAATCTCGTCTGTTCGCCCGACGGCGAGTCGTCAGCGGTGCTGCTGCGTTCCGGGGAGGTGATGGCTGGGGTGGAGACCGCCCGGCGGCGGCGTCAGGCCGCCGGGGTGTGCCGCACCGACGTCGATCTCGCCCGGGGGCCGGCGCGGCTCACTGTGGCGCTAGCTCTCACCCGGGAGGACGACGGCGTGGCCGTGGGATTGTCCGAGCCCGCCCCTGGGCGTGGGTTGCTGCTCACCGGCGCAGGCCAGGTCGGCGCCGAGCAGATCAGCACCGGACCGCGCGTCGGGGTCAGCGGTGCCGGTGGCGAGAAGCGCTTCCCGTGGCGGTTCTGGCTGACCGAGGACCGGCACGTGAGTGCCTACCGGCCGGGCCAGGTGCGCAGCCGCCGCCGGTAGGGTTGGCCCGGCGTCCCGGACTGTCGGCACCAGTCGGCAGACGGTAGGCGCGCTGCAGCGAAGGAAGGTAGACGTGAACGAGATTCTCGACGAGTTGCGCTGGCGTGGACTGATTGCCCAGTCCACCGACCTAGCGGCCCTGGAGGAGGCACTCTCGAGCGGACCGGTCACCTACTACTGCGGGTTCGACCCGACCGGACCCAGCCTGCACCACGGCCACCTGGTGCAGCTCGTCCTGCTGCGTCACTTGCAGCAGGCCGGACACCGGGCGATCGCGCTGGTCGGCGGTGCCACTGGGATGATCGGTGACCCGCGGATGTCCGGTGAGCGCACGATGAACACCAAGGATGTGGTGGCCGAGTGGACCGAACGGTTGAAGGCGCAGGTCTCCCGGTTCCTCGACTTCGACGGGGACAACCCCGCGCTGCTGGTGAACAACCTGGACTGGACCGCACCGTTGTCCGCGATCGACTTCCTCCGGGAGATCGGCAAGCACTACCGGCTCGGCACCATGCTCGCCAAGGACACCGTCGCGCGGCGCCTGGCCAGCGAGGACGGAATCAGCTTCACCGAGTTCAGCTACCAGATCCTGCAGGGGATGGACTACCTGGAGCTTTACCGGCGGTACGGGTGCACTCTGCAGACCGGTGGCAACGACCAGTGGGGCAACCTGCTCTCCGGGGTGGACCTGATTCACAAGGTGGAGGGCAAGAGCGCGCACGTGCTCACCACCCCGCTGATCACCAAGGCCGACGGCACCAAGTTCGGAAAGACCGAAGGCGGGGCGGTCTGGCTAGCGCCGGACATGATGAGTCCCTACGCCTTCTACCAGTTCTGGCTGAACGCCGCGGATGCGGACGCGATCGACTGGTTGAAGACCTTCACCTTCCTCAGCCGAGTGGAGATCGAGGAACTGGCCGAACAGACCCGCGCCGCCCCCAAAGCACGTGCCGCCCAGCGCAGCCTCGCCCGAGAGGTCACCGCGCTGGTGCACGGGCCGGATGCGACCGATCGGGTCGAGGCCGCCTCCGCCGCGCTGTTCGGCAGCGGGGACCTGCAGGCGTTGGACGCGGCGACCCTCACCGACGCTGTGGCCGAGCTGCCACGCGGTGGCATCACGCCGGGGGAGTCGACGGCAGTGGACGCACTGGTGGCCACCGGGCTGGAGAAGGGCCGCAAGGCGGCTCGCCGCGTGATCGAGTCCGGTGGCGCGTACCTGAACAACGTGAAGGTCGCTGACGCCGATGCGCCGATCGCCGCGGCTGATCTGCTCGCCGGCAACCTGGCGCTGGTCCGCCGTGGCCGGAAATCGTTGGCGGTTGCCTCTGCCGCCGCCGACTCTGCCGGCGAGCACACCGCACCACCCGCGTGAGTCACGCCACATCGGTGGTCGGCCGGTGCCCGGAGGGCGCTGCGCCAACCACCAGTGGCGCCATGAAACCGCAGGTCAGAGCGGTCAATGCGGTCGAAGCCGGGCGCTCGCGGCCCGGTTCGGTGCGAACTTGACGCTTCGCCGCAGGACCCGTAATGTTCATATCCGTTGCCCCGAACGAGGGAGGAACGGACACCGATCTGGTGGCCGGATCCCCGTAGGGACACACGGCCGGTGAGACACGAGAGTGGTTCACCGGGCGGACCCGGATCGTCGCGTTGAGTCGCGGTCACGGAAGCCGGCCGAGAGGCACGGAACCACGTTGACCAAGCTCGAGACGGTGGGGTATAGTAGAGCGGTTGCCCCGGATGGCTTGCCTGTTGTGGGTGGGTTTGATGGTGTGTGTTCGTTGTTTGAGAACTCAACAGTGTGTTTGTAGTGATTGATGCCAGTTTTTTATTGGTTGAATGGCTGCCTTCGGGATCCCGTCTTGGGGGTGGTTGTTTGGTCAGGGTTTTTGTTTTCGTATGGTTGTTGATGCTGCGCCTTTATTTTGGGTGTGGTGTTTATGGCTTTGTATGGAGAGTTTGATCCTGGCTCAGGACGAACGCTGGCGGCGTGCTTAACACATGCAAGTCGAACGATGATCCTGGTGCTTGCACTGGGGGATTAGTGGCGAACGGGTGAGTAACACGTGAGTAACCTGCCCTCTTCTCTGGGATAAGCGCTGGAAACGGCGTCTAATACTGGATATTCGGGTCCTTTCGCATGGTGGGATTCGGAAAGATTTATTGGTGGGGGATGGACTCGCGGCCTATCAGCTTGTTGGTGGGGTAATGGCCTACCAAGGCGACGACGGGTAGCCGGCCTGAGAGGGTGACCGGCCACACTGGGACTGAGACACGGCCCAGACTCCTACGGGAGGCAGCAGTGGGGAATCTTGCACAATGGGCGAAAGCCTGATGCAGCGACGCCGCGTGAGGGATGACGGCCTTCGGGTTGTAAACCTCTTTCAGTAGGGAAGAAGCCTTTCGGGGTGACGGTACCTGCAGAAGAAGCGCCGGCTAACTACGTGCCAGCAGCCGCGGTAATACGTAGGGCGCAAGCGTTGTCCGGAATTATTGGGCGTAAAGAGCTCGTAGGCGGTTTGTCGCGTCTGGTGTGAAAACTCAAGGCTCAACCTTGAGCTTGCATCGGGTACGGGCAGACTAGAGTGTGGTAGGGGAGACTGGAATTCCTGGTGTAGCGGTGGAATGCGCAGATATCAGGAGGAACACCGATGGCGAAGGCAGGTCTCTGGGCCACTACTGACGCTGAGGAGCGAAAGCATGGGTAGCGAACAGGATTAGATACCCTGGTAGTCCATGCCGTAAACGTTGGGCACTAGGTGTGGGGTCCATTCCACGGATTCTGCGCCGCAGCTAACGCATTAAGTGCCCCGCCTGGGGAGTACGGCCGCAAGGCTAAAACTCAAAGGAATTGACGGGGGCCCGCACAAGCGGCGGAGCATGCGGATTAATTCGATGCAACGCGAAGAACCTTACCAAGGCTTGACATACACCAGAACGCTCTAGAGATAGAGTGCTCTTTGGACACTGGTGTACAGGTGGTGCATGGTTGTCGTCAGCTCGTGTCGTGAGATGTTGGGTTAAGTCCCGCAACGAGCGCAACCCTTGTCCTATGTTGCCAGCACGTGATGGTGGGGACTCATAGGAGACTGCCGGGGTCAACTCGGAGGAAGGTGGGGATGACGTCAAATCATCATGCCCCTTATGTCTTGGGCTTCACGCATGCTACAATGGCCGGTACAGAGGGCTGCGATACCGTGAGGTGGAGCGAATCTCATAAAGCCGGTCTCAGTTCGGATTGGGGTCTGCAACTCGACCCCATGAAGTCGGAGTCGCTAGTAATCGCAGATCAGCAACGCTGCGGTGAATACGTTCTCGGGCCTTGTACACACCGCCCGTCACGTCATGAAAGTCGGTAACACCCGAAGCCGGTGGCCTAACCCCTTGTGGGGAGGAGCTGTCGAAGGTGGGATTGGCGATTGGGACGAAGTCGTAACAAGGTAGCCGTACCGGAAGGTGCGGCTGGATCACCTCCTTTCTAAGGAGCTTCTACACATTCCCCGCTCATGTGGTGGGGGTGTGCAGGGCCAGGCCTACACCGAGTGTGTGTGGGTTGGTTGCTCATGGGTGGAACATCGATCATTACTCCCCACATCGGGTCCTGTTTTATGCGGGGCTGGTGGTGTGGGGGCACACTGTTGGGCTCCCGGGCAGCGAGCTACTCCGTTAGGGGTGGGTTGTTGTTTGGTGGTACGGCCTGCTGGTCGGCTGCAGGGTTTTCTGTGGTTGGTGGTGGGATCGTCGGTAGCTTGAGAACTGCACAGTGGACGCGAGCATCTTTGATTTTTGTGGTTTAAGTTAGTAAGAGCATTCGGTGGATGCCTTGGCACCAGGAGCCGATGAAGGACGTAGTAGCCTGCGATAAGCCTCGGGGAGTTGGCAAACGAGCTTTGATCCGAGGATGTCCGAATGGGGAAACCCGGCCGGGGTCATGCCCGGTTACCCGTGCCTGAATATATAGGGTGCGTGGAGGGAACGCGGGGAAGTGAAACATCTCAGTACCCGCAGGAAGAGATATTCCGTGAGTAGTGGCGAGCGAAAGCGGATGAGGCTAAACCATGGGTGTGTGATAGCCGGCAGGCGTTGCACTTGTGGGGTTGTGGGACTCGTTGACTGGTTCTGCCGAGCTGGTGAGGAGTTACAAAGTTACGTGGTAGTCGAATGGTCTTGAAAGGCCAAGCATAGAGGGTGTGACTCCCGTAGACGAAATTGCGTAGCCTCCTGATGAGTATCCCAAGTAGTACGGGGCCCGAGAAATCCCGTGCGAATCTGCCAAGACCACTTGGTAAGCCTAAATACTACCTGGTGACCGATAGCGGACAAGTACCGTGAGGGAAAGGTGAAAAGTACCCCGGGAGGGGAGTGAAATAGTACCTGAAACCGTGTGCTTACAATCCGTTGGAGCCTCCTTAGTTGGGGTGACAGCGTGCCTTTTGAAGAATGAGCCTGCGAGTTAGTGGCATGTGGCGAGGTTAACCCGTGTGGGGGAGCCGTAGCGAAAGCGAGTCCGAATAGGGCGCCATAGTCGCGTGTTCTAGACCCGAAGCGAAGTGATCTATCCATGGCCAGGTTGAAGCGCGAGTAAAACCGCGTGGAGGACCGCACCCACCTAGGTTGAAAACTGGGGGATGAGCTGTGGATAGGGGTGAAAGGCCAATCAAACTTCGTGATAGCTGGTTCTCCCCGAAATGCATTTAGGTGCAGCGTCGCGTATTCCTTACCGGAGGTAGAGCTACTGGATGGCTGATGGGCCCAACCAGGTTACTGACGTCAACCAAACTCCGAATGCCGGTAAGTGTGAGCGCGGCAGTGAGACTGCGGGGGATAAGCTTCGTAGTCGAGAGGGAAACAGCCCAGACCACCAGCTAAGGCCCCTAAGCGTGTGCTAAGTGGGAAAGGATGTGGAGTTGCACAGACAACCAGGAGGTTGGCTTAGAAGCAGCCACCCTTGAAAGAGTGCGTAATAGCTCACTGGTCAAGTGATTCTGCGCCGACAATATAGCGGGGCTCAAGTACACCGCCGAAGCTGTGGCATTCATGCAGTAACCAGGCCTGGTCTCCTTGTGGGACTTGGTCCAGGTGTGTGGATGGGTAGGGGAGCGTCGTGTGGGGAGTGAAGCGGCAGGGTGACCTAGCCGTGGACGCCACACGAGTGAGAATGCAGGCATGAGTAGCGAAAGACGGGTGAGAAACCCGTCCGCCGAATGACCAAGGGTTCCAGGGCCAGGTTAATCCGCCCTGGGTAAGTCGGGACCTAAGGCGAGGCCGACAGGCGTAGTCGATGGACAAGCAGTTGATATTCTGCTACCGGCGAAGAACCGCCCATACCGAGCCCGGTGATGCTAAACGCCCGAAACCAGTGCTACCGAGTCCTTCGGGACAAGGAGTATTGGTGGAGCGCGTGACCCGAACCGGCAGTAGGTAAGCGTATTAACAGGGGTGACGCAGAAAGGTAGCCCAGCGTGTCTTATGGCTTGGCACGTCCAAGGTTGTAGGGCGAGGTGTAGGCAAATCCGCACCTCATATAGCCTGAGAACTGATGGTGACAGCGTATGCTGGATGATTGGGTGATCCTATGCTGCCGAGAAAAACCTCGACGCGAGGTTCTAGCCGCCCGTACCCTAAACCGACTCAGGTGGTCAGGTAGAGAATACTAAGGCGATCGAGAGAATCATGGTTAAGGAACTCGGCAAAATGCCCCCGTAACTTCGGGAGAAGGGGGGCCTGAGGCGTGACCTACCCTTTGCGGTAGAGAGCGTTTGAGGGCCGCAGAGACCAGGGAGAAGCGACTGTTTATTAAAAACACAGGTCCGTGCGAAGTCGCAAGACGATGTATACGGACTGACGCCTGCCCAGTGCTGGAAGGTTAAGAGGACGGGTCAGCCCCTTGTGGGCGAAGCTCAGAATTTAAGCCCCAGTAAACGGCGGTGGTAACTATAACCATCCTAAGGTAGCGAAATTCCTTGTCGGGTAAGTTCCGACCTGCACGAATGGCGCAACGACTTCTCCGCTGTCTCGACCGTGAACTCGGCGAAATTGCACTACGAGTAAAGATGCTCGTTACGCGCAGCAGGACGGAAAGACCCCGGGACCTTTACTATAGCTTGGTATTGGTGTTCGGTACGGCTTGTGTAGGATAGGTGGGAGACATTGAAGCATCCGCGCCAGCGGGTGTGGAGTCAACGTTGAAATACCACTCTGGTCGTTCTGGATATCTAACCTCGGTCCGTGATCCGGATCAGGGACAGTGCCTGGTGGGTAGTTTAACTGGGGCGGTTGCCTCCTAAAAAGTAACGGAGGCGCTCAAAGGTTCCCTCAGCCTGGTTGGCAATCAGGTGTCGAGTGTAAGTACACAAGGGAGCTTGACTGTGAGACGTACAGGTCGAGCAGGGACGAAAGTCGGAACTAGTGACCCGACGGTGGCTCGTGGAAGCGCCGTCGCTCAACGGATAAAAGGTACCCCGGGGATAACAGGCTGATCTTGCCCAAGAGTCCATATCGACGGCATGGTTTGGCACCTCGATGTCGGCTCGTCGCATCCTGGGGCTGGAGTTGGTCCCAAGGGTTGGGCTGTTCGCCCATTAAAGCGGTACGCGAGCTGGGTTTAGAACGTCGTGAGACAGTTCGGTCCCTATCCGCTGCGCGCGCAGGAAATTTGAGAAGGCCTGTCCCTAGTACGAGAGGACCGGGACGGACTAACCTCTGGTGTGCCAGTTGTTCCGCCAGGAGCACGGCTGGTTAGCTACGTTGGGAAGGGATAACCGCTGAAAGCATCTAAGCGGGAAGCCTGCTTCAAGATGAGATTTCCTAGGGGACTTTGTGCCCCGAGAGGCTCCCAGCTAGAACACTGGGTTGATAGGCCGGATGTGGAAGTGAGGACTCAAGACTCATGAAGCTGACCGGTACTAATACGCCAAAGACTTAAACACACACCACCCCCAAGGGGGTAGTGACCCAAAATCATCACTGCTAGGCGTCCACTGTGCGGTTCCCGAGATACCGGCAACCACCACCCCCACCACACCACCGGTGTCAACACGGGGGGCCCCGGGGTTTGATATCTCCATAGAGTTACGGCGGCCATAGCGAGGCGGGAAACGCCCGGATCCATCCCGAACCCGGAAGCTAAGCCCCTCAGCGCCGATGGTACTGCGACCGCGAGGTCGTGGGAGAGTAGGACACCGCCGGACAACCATTCCAGTCAAGCCACCCCACCCCGGGGTGGCTTGACTGCGTTAACCACCCCCTAACCAACCAGGCGCCACTGTGGGAGTGGGCACAACTGGCGTTGCTGCGCGGCTGCACCAGGTTGTTGGCGGGTACGCTGGCGGAGTACTTGAACAGCGGAGAGGGATTGTGATGGCCGGCGAGGCTGAGAACAGCGACGAACGAGACGGCGAGCCGTCTCGGCGATCCCCCCACGGTCGGGCCGAGGGCGCCGGTCGCGATCAGACCCGTTCTGGCGAGTCGCGGGCGGAGTTCCGGCCGTCCGGCCCGCGTCGGGAGGATCGCGGTGTGGGCCGTGGCGCGGGCGGCGCTCGTGATGGTGGCCGGCCCCGCGGGAGCGGCGGCATGCCGGACGGTGGCCGCTCCCGTGGCGGCTACGGCGATCGGCAACGTGGCGGTGACGGAGGTCGTTCTGGCGGCGCCCCCGGTACCGGTGACGGTTCCCGCAGCGCCGGCGGTTCCTTTCGTGACGGACGCCGTTCCGGCGGTCCCGGTGCCGGGCGTGGGGGCGCAGGAGCCCCGCGTGCCGGTCGTGGGGAGGACGCTCGGCGCGGGTACCGCGGCGAGCGTCCGATGAGTTCCGCGACACGAGGATCAGGGCCCGGCGGCCGTGGACCGCGGTCAGACGGGGAGCAACGGCGGCCGCTGCCGCGCGGTGAAGCGCGACCGCCACAGGCCGACCGTCCGTTCGATCCGGTCATCGATGACGACGTGACGTTCGATCAGCTGGACCGGCAGGCCCGGCAGCGGTTGCGCACGCTGAGCAAGGAGAGCGCGAATCGGGTCGGTCGTCACCTCGTGATGGCCGGAAACCTTGTCGAGAGTGACCCCGAGCTCGCTTACCAGCACGCACAGTCCGCTATGCGTCGGGCAGGTCGCGTGGACGTGGTCCGCGAGGCCGTGGCGCTGACCGCGTATGCCACCGGTCGGTATGCCGAAGCGCTCCGCGAGATCCGTACCGTCCGCCGGCTCAGCGGCCTGGACGCTCTCCGGGCGATCGAGGCGGACTGCGAACGCGGGCTGGGCCGGCCCGAGCGTGCGTTGGACCTTGCCGCCGCGCCACCGAGCAAGGACATGTCCGAGACGGACCGGGTCGAGCTGGCCATCGTGGCCAGTGGCGCCCGGCTGGACCTGGATCAGCCCCAAGCCGCTCTGCTCGTACTGGACCAGGACCTCGTCCGCGGTGTGAGCGACGACGACATGAAGGTCCGGGTAGCGCACGCACGTGTCACCGCACTGCGCGCCGCCGGTCGGGATGCGGACGCTGACGCACTGGAGGCCACGATCCCCGACGTGGAGCCCGAGGAGGAAGAGGTGTCCTTCGCGGAGCTGGCGATCCCTGTCGAGAATGACGCCCCCGCCGGAGCGAATGATCGACGCTCACCCGGCCACGGCCGAGAGGACGGGGCGGCCGATGGCTGACCCGAACACCCTGGAAGGCTGCGAAGAGCCGTTGCGAGTGGCCTTCGATGTCGCGCTGCTCGATCTGGACGGGGTGGTCTACCGCGGCGATCTCGCCGTGCCGTTCGCCTCAGGTGCACTGACCGAGGCGCGCGAGGCCGGGATGCAGATGATGTTCGTCACGAACAACGCGTCCCGGACCCCGGACACAGTGGCCCGCCACCTCACCGACCTCGGTGCGCCGACCGGTCCGGAAGAGGTGACCACGGCCGCGCAGGCCGCTGCGCGGCTGATCGCCGCCGATGCGGACGACGGCACCCGGGTACTCCCGGTCGGTGGCGAGGGGTTGCGCCGCGCACTCCTGGACGAGGGGCTCACCGTCGTCGAGAGCGCGGACGAAGGACCTACGGTCGTCGTCCAGGGCTTGGACAAGGGCCTGGGCTGGTACGACCTTGCGGAAGCGACCTACGCGCTGAATGCCGGTGCCACCTATGTGGTCAGCAACCTGGACGCGACCCTGCCCACTGACCGGGGGATGGCGATCGGCAACGGTGCGCTGGTGGCTGCCGTGGTGCACGCCACCGGAGTCCAGCCGCGGTCAGCGGGCAAACCGGAACCGGGAATCTTCGCCCAGGCCGCCAGCCGGGCCGGCGCCCGGAACCCGGTAGTGGTCGGTGACCGGCTGAACACCGATCTGGCCGGCGCCCGCGCCGCCGGGTACCCGGGCCTGCACGTATTCACCGGCGTCGACGGCCCGGCCGAGGTGCTGCGCGCCCGGCCCGAGGAACGCCCGACGTTCCTCGGCGCGGACCTGCGCGCTCTCGGAGAGCCCCACCCGGCCCCCGACCGAGGTGAGGATGGCAGCTGGACCTGCCGGGACGCCGTCGCCGAGGTACGTGGCGATACCGTCATCGTGCGCCGCCCCGACGGGGACGTGCCGGTCGATGGTGGAGAGGTGACGCTGGACGAGCTGCGCGCCGCATGCGCCGCCGCCTGGGCAGCCAGCGACGAGGCCGACGTGCCCACCGTGCTCGCCGCGAACGCAGCACCCGTGGCCCTAGCCTCCGACTGAGCGAGCCTCCGGCCAGGTAGCGTAACGACCGACAGCCGACACACAGTGGGAGGAATCCGCCATGGATGCAGACGAGCCGGTCGAGTCCGCCGTCGCTGCCGTGGAAGGCCTGGCCGACCGACCGCTCCCCGAGCATGTGGCGGCCTTCGAGCACGTGCTGGCGACGCTGCAGGACCAGCTCGCGCACGCGGAGGACTGATGGCGCGCCGAGCACGGCTCGACGCCGAACTCGTGCGCCGCTCGCTGGCGCGCTCCCGGCAGCACGCCTCGGAGCTGATCGGTCAGGGGCGGGTGCTGCTGGACGGCACCGTGGCGACCAAGGCGGCTACCCAGCTCGATCCGGCCCGGGCCGTACGCCTGCTCGACCCACCGGAGGGGACCGAGGAGTACGTCTCCCGCGGCGGGCACAAGCTCGCCGGCGCCCTGGACGGCCTCGGTGACGCGGCTCCGCAGGTCGCGGGCCGCCGGGTTCTGGACGCGGGCGCCTCCACCGGCGGATTCACCGATGTGCTGCTGCGCCGTGGAGCGGTGCACGTCGTGGCGGTGGACGTCGGCTACGGCCAGCTCGACTGGTCGCTGCAGACCGATGACCGGGTGACCGTCCTGGACCGCACGAACGTCCGCACGCTCGATCCCGCCGCTGTCGCGCCCCCACCGGGCCTGGTGGTCTCAGACCTGTCCTTCATCTCGTTGACATTGGTACTTCCTGCGCTGGTGACAGCGACCGCTGCGGACGCCGATCTGCTGCTGATGGTCAAACCGCAGTTCGAGGTCGGTAAGGACCGTCTCGGCGCTGGGGGAGTGGTCCGCGATGGCGCCCTGCACGCCGAGGCCGTCCGCACCGTCGCCGCCAAGGCCGGTGAGCTCGGCCGCGGAGTGCGAGCCGTGATCGCCAGCCCGCTGCCCGGGCCCAGTGGCAACGTGGAGTACTTCCTGCACCTGCACGCCGGTGGCACCGACAGCCAGGAGAAGATCGAGCAGATGATCGACGATGCGATCGCCGCCGGCCCCGCAGGCCGGGGCGAGGCACCGCAGCGGGCAGAGGAGAGGGACCTGTGAGCCGCCGCGTCCTCATCCTCACCCACCCCAGCCGCCCCGCTGCCTTGCACACCGCCGAGCTGGTCGCTACCGAGCTGCGCCGGCACGCGATGACCCCGATCGGCGAGGACGAGATCGACGGCGGGGATATCGAGCTGGCGATCGTCCTCGGCGGGGACGGCACCATCCTGCGTGCCGCCGAGCTGGTCCGCGGCCGGGGCACCCCGCTGGTCGGGATCAACCTCGGCCACGTCGGCTTCCTCGCCGAGTCCGAGGTGGACCGAGTGGCGCACGTCGTCGCCCGCGCCGCGGACCATGACTACCAGGTCGAGCAGCGGATGACCCTGGACCTGACGCTCACCCCACCCGGTGGCGGCCCTGGCGAGCACGGCTGGGCGATGAACGAGGTCAGTGTGGAGAAGGTGGACCGGGAACGGATGATCGAGGTGGCGATCGGGATCGACGATCGCGGCCTGTCCACGTTCGGCTGCGACGGCGTGGTGATGGCTACCCCGACCGGCTCCACCGCCTACGCCTTCTCCGGCGGTGGGCCCGTGGTCTGGCCCGACGTGGCGGCGATGCTGCTGGTCCCGATCAGCGCGCACAGCCTGTTCGCCCGCCCGCTGGTGGTCGGCCCGGACTCCCGGATGACCGTGGAGGTCCTCGGCCGCAGCTTCACCCCGGCGGTGCTCTGGTGCGACGGCCGCCGCCGCCTGGATGCCGCACCGGGCTCACGTATCGACGTGGTCCGGGGGAGCGAGCCAGTACGTCTGGCCCGGTTCAACCTCAGCCCGTTCACCGACCGCCTGGTCGGCAAGTTCAACCTGCCGGTGGCGGGTTGGCGCGGCGGCAAGGACGCCCCATGATCGAAGAGATCGCGATCACCGACCTCGGGGTGATCGAGTCGGCGCCGATCGAGCTCGACCCCGGACTGACCGTGATCACCGGAGAGACCGGTGCAGGCAAGACGATGGTGCTCACCGGCCTCTCCCTGCTCCTGGGCGGTAAGGCCGACCCGGAATCGGTCCGGCCCGGCTGCGCGCGGGCCACGGTGGAAGGGACGTTCGTCCCTCCCGCTGGTCACCCTGCCCTGGAGCGCGCCACCGAGGCCGGTGCGATTCTCGACGACGGCGCTCTCCTGGTGGTCCGCACCGTCGCCTCCCAGGGGCGTTCTCGGGCACATCTGGGTGGTCGATCCGTGCCTCAGGGCCTGCTCGCCGAGGTGGGGGCGGACCTGATCACCGTGCACGGGCAGAGCGACCAGCTCCGGCTGCGCTCACCCGCTCAGCAGCGCCGAGCGCTGGACAGCTTCGCCGGCGGCGACCACCTCGCCGAGCTGCACCGCTACACCGAGGCACACTCCGCCCGGCAGAGTGCCGAGGAGGAGCTGGCGGGCTGGGACGCAGACTCCCGCGCTCGCGAGGACGAGCTGGAGCACCTCACCCGCGCGCTCGAGGCCATCGACGCCCTGGATCCCCGGGACGGTGAGGACGGTGACCTGCGGGCCGAGGCGGAGCGGCTGGGCAACGTCGAGGACCTCCGCCTGGCCGCCGGCACCGCCCGCGACGCGGTCGGCGGGATCGAGGACCCGGACGCGCCCGAGGGCGTGCTCGCCGTCATCGACCACGCCCGCCGCACGCTGACGCCGGCGGCCGAGCACGATCCGACCTTGTCCGAGTGGACCGAACGGCTGGACACGGTCAGCTACCAGCTCTCCGACCTGCTCACCGAGATGGGTAGCTACCTCGCCGGTCTGGAGGCCGACCCGGACCGGCTGGAGCAGGTGCACGAACGGCGTGCCGCGGTCAACGAACTGGTCCGTGCCCACACCGACGGCGGCACGCTCGCCGACCTGCTCGCCTTTGCCGACCAAGCACGCGCGCGGGTCGCGGAGCTGACCGCCCCCGGCGCCGGCCGGGACGCCCTCATCGCTCGCCTGACCGATCTGCAGGAGACCGAGCGCAGCCTCGCCGAGCGGGTCACCGCCGGCCGGGTTCGCGCCGCAGCGGCGATGACCGAGGCCACCGACGCCGAGCTGCGCGGACTGGCCATGCCCGGTGCGTCGCTGACGGTGCAGACTACCCCGTTGGCCGAGCTCGGCCCGTGGGGCGGCGAGGACGTGCAGCTGCTGCTCAGCGCGCACCCCGGAGCGCCGGCTCGGCCGTTGGGCAAGGGTGCCTCCGGTGGTGAGCTCTCCCGGGTGATGCTCGCGCTCGAGGTGGCCCTGGCCCGGCAGCAGGCGGAGACCGGCGACCTGCCGCTGCCCACGTTCGTCTTCGACGAGGTCGACGCCGGCGTCGGGGGTCGAGCCGCGGTCGAGGTGGGCCGCCGACTCGCCGAGCTCGCCGAGCACACCCAGGTGATCGTGGTCACCCACCTCCCTCAGGTGGCCGCGTTCGCCGACCGGCACCTGGTGGTCACCAAGAGCACTCGGGAACGGGGCGAAGCCGTGACCGCGAGCGACATCCGGGCAGTCACCGGTGCGGACCGGGAGACCGAGCTGGCCCGGATGCTTTCCGGCGACCCGGACTCGGCTACGGCCCGCCAGCACGCAGCCGAGCTCCTCGCGCGCCCCGGCGTGGGAGCATAGGAGCCATGATCTCTCTGCTCCGTGGTCGCTCTCGCGACGAGGACGCCTCCGCCGAGGCGCTCTCTGTGGCGCGCGTGGACCGGCGGACCAAGTCGCTGACCAAGCGGCTCGGCGCCGGTGAGGTCGCCGTGATCGACCACCTCGACATCGACCGGGTCTCAGCCGAGGCGCTGGTGGCCTGCCGGCCCGCTGCCGTGCTGAACGCGGCCGCTTCGATCTCCGGCCGCTACCCGAACATGGGTCCGAACATCCTGCTCGCTGCGGATATCCCGCTCATCGACGACCTCGGCTCGGACGTGATGACGCTGACCGAGGGCAGCAGAGTGCGGATCGACGGCGACAGCGTCTACGGCGCCGACGGGACGCTCATCGCCGAGGGAACCCGGCAGACTGAGGCGTCCGTCGGTACGGCGATGGAGGAGGCCCGGGCAGGTCTGTCCGTTCAGCTCGAGGCGTTCGCGGCGAACACGATGGACTACATGCGCCGAGAGCGGGAGCTCCTCCTCGACGGTGTCGGGGTGCCGACTGTCGCGACCGAGTTCGAGGGTCGGCACGTGCTGATCGTGGTGCGCGGGTACTCCTACAAGGAGGACCTGGCGATGCTCCGCTCCTACGTCCGCGAGTACCGGCCGCTGCTGGTCGGGGTGGACGGCGGCGCCGATGCGATCCTGGACGAAGGCCTCCGCCCGGACATGATCGTCGGTGATATGGACTCGGTCTCGGACAAGGCGCTGCAATCCGGCGCCGAGATCGTGGTGCATGCCTACCGGGACGGCACCGCCCCGGGGATCGACCGGGTCAAGGACCTCGGCGTGGAGCACGTGGTCTTTCCCGCCACCGGCACCAGCGAGGACATCGCCATGCTGCTCGCGGACGAGAAGGGGGCCTCCCTGATCGTGGCGGTCGGTACGCACGAGACCCTGGTGGAGTTCCTGGACAAGGGCCGGGCCGGGATGGCGAGCACCTTCCTCACCCGGCTGCGCGTGGGCGGCAAGCTGATCGACGCCAAAGGCGTCTCCCGGCTCTACCGGCACCGCATCTCCAACTGGCAGGTGAGCGTGCTCATCCTCGCCGGCCTTGCTGCTTTGATCGCGGCACTTGCCGCCACGCCCGCCGGCCAGACATTCTTCGGCCTCCTGCTCGCCCGGTTCGATGACATCTGGTCCTGGATCGGTGACCTGTTCTCTGGGCTGTTCTAAGCCCCCGGCTCGAGAAAGACCACCTACGTGATCGACTTCCGTTACCACATCGTCTCGCTGATCTCGGTGTTCCTCGCGCTCGCCGTGGGGATCGTGCTCGGTGCCGGCCCGCTGCGTGACTCCATCGCCGACGAGCTCACCGGACAGGTGGACCAGCTCCGGGCAGAGAAGGAGTCGCTGCGCGCCGAGCTGGACGCCGCGCAGATCTCCTCGCAGAACCGGAGCACCTTCATCACCGAGTCCGCCGGCCGGCTGCTCGCCGGCACCTTGACCGACCGGTCCGTGGCGATCGTGGAGCTGCCCGGTGCCGACGAAGACGTCACCGAGGCGGTCACTGCCCGGCTGGACCAGGCCGATGCCACCGTCACGGGCACCGTCACGCTGAGCGATGCCTGGGTGGACACCGGGCAGGTGTCCTTCCGTTCCGGGATCGCGCAGAACCTTGTGCCGTCGATGAACCCGGCCCCGGCCGCGGACGCACCGTCGGACCAGATCCTCGCTCAGGCACTCGGCCAGGCACTCACGCTGCGCAACCCGGACCAGACCGATGCCAGCTCTGCGGAGGCCACCCAGATGCTGGAGCTGCTCCGCACCAGCGAGCTGATCACCGAGGACTCGGCGATCGACGGTCCCGCCTACACCACGGTGATCGTCGGCCCGCCGTCGCTGGAGGAAGCACCCACCGAGGAGGAGGCCGCTCACCTGGATGAGCTGAACGCCGCCTTCGCCACCGTCGCCACCGGGATGAGCTCCACCGGTGAGGCCTCGGTGCTCGCCGGCTCCGACGACGGCCCGGGTTCGTTGCTGACCGCGCTGCGCGCGGACGACGACCTCGCCGAGGGGCTGACCACTGTCGACGGCGTCGGGACCATCACCGGCCAGGTCACCGTGCCACTGGCGGTCGCCGCCGCTGTGGCTGGTGACGGCGGGCACTTCGGGGTCGCCGAGAATGTCGACGCCGTGATTCCGGCACAGGAGAACCTCTCCGCACCCGATCCGCAGCAGTTCGCCGTCGGTCCGATCGAGGAGCAGGGGTGAAGCGAGCGGTCGCTGCGCTGGCCGGCGGCGCCGTCACCGCACTTGTTGCGGGAGTATGGGCCGGTCAGCAGCGACCCGCAGCAGCGACTGGGCAGCCCGATCGTGCCACCGGCGACGTCGACAGCCCCCCACAGAGCTGGGAGCGCACCAACTACCGCGGCCGCACGGTCAGCCTCAGCGGGGGGATCGCGGCTGCGGCGGGCACCACCGCTACTGCCGCGACCGGTGGCGGAACGGTCCGCACCGCCTCAGCAGCCGCCCTGGCCACCGCCGGTGCCGCCGCCTTCGGCCTGGTCGATGACCGTGACCCCGATCCGGGCACGGCTCGCGGCCTGCGCGGGCACCTGCGCGCGCTCGCCCACGGTCAGATCACCACCGGCACCCTCAAGCTCTTCGGTATTCCTGCGCTGTCCCTGGTGGCCGCGGCGGTGATGGACCGGGAAGGCCGCCCGATCGGCAGCAGCCTGATCCGGCGTGGCCTGGACGTGCTCACCTCCGGGGCGCTGATCGCTGGCACCGCGAACCTGATCAACCTGTTCGACCTGCGGCCCGGGCGGGCGTTGAAGGCCACCACCGTGATCGCCGCGCCGCTGGCCGTGCTTCCCGGACCTGCTGGCCGCCTCGGTGCAGGCGCCTGCGGTGTGGTAGCCGCTGCCTGGGCCGACGACCTCGGCGAGCGCACCATGCTCGGCGACACCGGTGCCAACGCCCTCGGCGCACTCGTGGGCACCGGGCTGGCACTGGTGCCCTCGGCCGCGGTACGCGCCGGAGCCCTCACCGGTGTGGTCGCTCTGATCGTGCTCAGCGAGAAGGTGAGCTTCTCCGCCGTCATCGACCGCACGCCACTGGCTCACGCCGCGGACCGCTGGGGTCGCCTCCCGTGAGTACGCGGCGCCTGATCACCGGGGTGGCGGGCGCGGCGACGATGATCGCCGTGCTGACGATCGTCTCCCGGGTCCTCGGCTTCGGCCGCTGGCTCGCGCAGGCGGCCACCGTCCAGGCCGGTGCGGTCGGTAACGCCTACGCCACGGCGAACACCATCCCGAACGTGCTCTACGAAGTGGTCGCCGGAGGCGCCCTGGCCGGTGCCGTGGTGCCACTGCTCGCGGCACCGATCGCTCGCAAGGTCGCCGACGACGTCAACCGGACGTCCTCGGCCCTGCTCACCTGGGCGGTGCTCGCCCTGGTGCCGGTCGGGCTGGTGGTCACCCTGTTGGCCCGCCCGATCGCCGAGCTGCTGCCGCAGTCGGCCGGTGGCGACCCGGCCGCACAGGTCGAGCTGACCACCTACTTCCTGATCGTCTTCGCCCCACAGATCGTGCTCTACGGGATCGGCGTGGTGCTCACCGGAGTGCTCCAGGCCCACCGCCGGTTCCTCGCCCCCGCGCTGGCCCCGATCGCCTCCACCGCTGTGGTGATCGCCAGCTATCTGGTGTTTGGTCGACTGGCCGCCGGGATGCAGGACAGCCCGGAGGGCCTCTCCGATGCTGCCCTGGCCTGGCTCGCCTGGGGAACGACCGCCGGGGTGGCAGTGATGTCGCTGCCGATGCTCATCCCGGTGTGGCGCTGCGGGGTGCGCCTGCGCCCCACGCTCCGGTTCCCACCCGGAGTGGCCCGCCGCGCGGGAGCTCTGGCGATGGCCGGGCTCGGCTCTCTGGTGGCTCAGCAGATCTCGGTGATCGTGGTGGTCTGGCTCTCTCGTGCCGGCGGCTCCGAGGGAACGATCAACATCTTCCAGTGGACCCAGGCGGTGTACCTGCTGCCGTACGCGGTGCTCGCCATCCCGTTGGCCACAGCGGTGTTCCCGAAACTGGCCGAGCTTGCCTCCGGCGGCCACCGGGACCTGTTCGCCCGCACCGCGCAGAGCTCCACCCGGGCCGTGCTGGCGGTCTCCTTCCTCGGCGTGGCTGCGTTGATCGCCGTCGCCCCGGCCGCCGAACTGGTCTTCGCCCAGCGCAACGACACCACCGGGATGACCACGGCACTGACCCTGATGGCCCCGGGGGTGATCGGGCTGGCGCTGATCTTCCACATCTCCCGGGCGCTGTTCTCCCTGGACCGGCAGCGATCCGCAGTCGCCGGCACAGCGATGGGCTGGCTGGTGGTGAGCCTGGCTGCCGTGATCGGCGTGCAGATCGTGGCGCCGGACGGCGGGCGCCCTGCGGACACGCTCGCCGCCCTCGGTCTGGCGCACAGCATCGGCATGTCCGCTGCCGCAGTCGCGTTGCTGCTCGCGCTGGCCCGAGCGCTGCCCGGCTCGGTGACGGCCGGGACGGTCCGCACCATAGCGGTCGGCATCGTCAGCGCCGGGCTCGGCGCGCTCGCCGGTCGGTGGGCCACTACGCTCGTGCTCGATCTGACCGGTTCGTCCCTGCTCGCCGCGGTGATGGCCGGCGGCCTGGGTGCGATCCTCGCCGCCGGCATGGTCGCCGGTGCCGTGTTCGTGGCAGATCGTGGCATCCTGAGCACCCTGAGGAGGACCCGTGCCTGATCTACGCATCGTTCAGCTGACCGGCAGCACTGCCGGCGGTATCGGCCGCCACGTGCGCTCGCTGGCCGCTGCGATGTCCGCTGACCACCGGGTGATCCTGGCGGGCCCGGCGGACGTGATCGCCGGAGCGAGCGGGGCAGTGCACGCGGTCCGGGTCGAGATCAGCGACCGGCCGCAGGTGGCCGACGCTCGCAACCTCACCCGGATCCGGACGCTGGCCCGCGGGGCGGACGTGGTGCACGCGCACGGCTTGCGCGCCGGCGCACTCGCCGCCCTCGCGTTGAGCACCCCAGCGCTGGCGCACACGGCGCTCGTGGTCACGCTGCACAACTCTCCCGTCGGTTCTGGTGGGGTGCGCACCGTGGCCGGCGCGCTGCTCCGGGCGATCGCCGCTCGCGCGAACGCCGTGCTCGGCGTCAGTGCGGACCTGGTGGACTGGGCCGCCCGGCACGGCGCACGGCTGACCGAGCGAGCCCTGGTGCCGGCACCGGAGACCACCGCCGGCACACCGCTGCACGGCCCGGCCCGGCGCGCCCTCGGTCTGGCCCCCGAGCACCGGGTGGTGCTCACCGTCGGGCGCCTGGCACCGCAGAAGGGTCTCGGTCTGCTTGCCGACTCCGCAGCACTGCTTGCCGATCGGGTACCCGAGGCGCGCTGGCTGGTGGCCGGCGGCGGCCCGCTGCTGGACGAGCTCGCCGACCAGGTGATCGGCGAGGACCTTCCGGTGATCCTGCTCGGTCGGCGCAGCGACGTGCCCGATCTGCTCGCCAGCTCCGAGCTGCTGGTCTCCACCAGCGCCTGGGAGGGGCAGCCGATCAACGTGCAGGAAGCGCTCGCCGCCGGAGTGCCGGTCGTGGCCACCGACGTCGGCGGCACCCGGGAGGTCACCGGCGATGCCGCGCGCCTGGTCCCGTACCCGGATCCGGACGCACTGGCGGCGCAGATCACCGCCGTCCTCACCGATCCGGAGCTCGCCGACGATCTGCGGCGCGCCGGGCGTCGACGAGCCGGCGAGCTGCCCGGCCTCGCCGATGCGCTGCGACAGAGCCTCGGAATCTACGCCAGGGTGATAGCGTAGAAGCCCGTGGTGATCTCTTCGGACCGGCACTCCGGGCAACTCGTGAATGTTCCGCGGCACATCTTCGTGACGGGCGGGGTCGCTTCCTCGCTCGGCAAGGGTTTGACCGCCTCCAGCCTGGGCCATCTGCTCCGTGCCCGCGGTCTCCGGGTGACGATGCAGAAGCTCGACCCATACCTGAACGTGGACCCGGGCACGATGAACCCGTTCCAGCACGGTGAGGTGTTCGTCACAGACGACGGCGCCGAGACCGACCTGGACATCGGCCACTACGAACGGTTCCTGGACGTCGACCTGGACGCCGGCGCCAACGTGACCACCGGCGTCGTCTACTCCACGGTGATCGCCAAGGAACGGCGCGGGGAGTACCTCGGCGACACCGTGCAGGTCATTCCGCACATCACCGACGAGATCAAGCGGCGGATGCGTGCCCAGGCGAGCGGCCCCGGACCGCTGCCCGACGTCATCATCACCGAGATCGGCGGCACGGTCGGTGACATCGAGTCTCAGCCCTTCCTCGAGGCCGCCCGCCAGGTTCGCCAGGACGTCGGCCGGGACAACGTGTTCTTCGTGCATGTCTCCCTCGTGCCCTACCTCGGGCCCAGTGGTGAGCTGAAGACCAAACCCACGCAGCACTCGGTGGCCGCACTGCGCAGCATCGGTATCCAGCCGGACGCGATCGTCTGCCGCGCCGACCGGGACATCCCGGAGGGCGTCAAGGCGAAGATCGCCGCGATGTGCGACGTGGACCGGGAAGCGGTGATCACCTGTGTGGACGCCCCGAGCATCTACGACATCCCGAAGGTGCTGCACAGCGAGGGGCTGGACGCCTACGTGATCCGGCGGCTGACCATCCCGTTCCGGGATGTCGACTGGAACACCTGGCACACCCTGCTCGAGCGGGTGCACCACCCGGCGGACGAGGTCGAGGTCGCCTTGGTCGGTAAGTACATCGACCTGCCGGATGCCTACCTGTCGGTGACCGAAGCGATGCGCGCCGGCGGCTTCCACATCAACACCCGGGTGAAGCTGCGTTGGGTGCCCTCCGACGACTGTGCCACCGAGGACGGTGCCCGCAAGGCGCTCAGCGGCGTCGACGGCATCCTCGTTCCCGGCGGGTTCGGCGTCCGCGGGATCGAAGGCAAGCTCGGCGCCCTACGCTGGGCCCGCGAGCACCAGGTCCCCCACGCTCGGCATCTGCCTCGGCCTGCAGGCGATGGTGATCGAGTACGCCCGCAACGTGCTCGGCCTGAGCGGAGCCTCCTCCACCGAGTTCGACCCGGACTCCGCCGACCCGGTGGTCGCCACGATGGAAGAACAGCTCAGCATCGTCGAGGGTGCCGGTGACCTGGGCGGCACGATGCGCCTGGGCTCCTATGACGCCGTGCTCGAGCCCGGTTCCCTGGTGGCCGAGGTGTACGGCAGCGAACGGGTCTCCGAGCGGCACCGGCACCGGTACGAGGTGAACAACAGCTATCGGGACGCTCTCGCCGAAGCGGGGCTGCTGATCTCCGGCCGGTCACCGGACTCCTCGCTGGTGGAGTTCGTGGAGCTCGACCGCCAGAAGCACCCGTACTACGTGGCCACCCAGGCGCATCCGGAGTTCAAGTCTCGGCCCACCCGGGCGCATCCGTTGTTCATCGGACTGATCGGTGCGGCCCTGGAGCGCCAGCGGGAGACCCGGCTGCTCGAGGTGGAGCCCAGCCCCCGTGGCTGAGGGCGGGGATCCGCAGCAGAGCAGGTTGCAGGACGAGGCGGCCGAACTCCCGGTGACGGACCGGACCATGCTGCACACCGGCAAGGTATTCGACCTGGTCGGTGAGCAGGTGGATCTCGGTGCCGGGGGAGTGGTCTACCGGGAGTTCCTCGCCCACCCCGGCGCGGTGGCGATCGTCGCACTCGACGACCAGGAGCAGGTGGCGCTGGTGCGCCAGTACCGGCACCCGGTGCGGGCCTACCTGTGGGAGGTACCTGCGGGGCTGCTGGACGTGCCCGGGGAGGAGCCGGCCGCCGCGGCCCGGCGTGAGCTCGCCGAAGAGGCGGACCTGGTGGCCGGCACGTGGCACACCCTGGTGGACTTCTGCACCACGCCCGGCGGCAGCGACGAACGGATCCGGATCTTCCTGGCCCGCGACCTGGGCGAGGTGCCCGAGGCCGACCGGTATCAGCGGGAGGCCGAGGAGCTCGACATGCCGCTGCGCTGGGTGGACCTGGACGAGGCGCTGGCCGCAGTCCTCGACGGTCGCCTGCACAACCCGAGTGCCGTCGCCGGCATCCTCGCCGCACATGCCGCCCGGGCCTCCGGCTGGCAGACGCTGCGGTCCGCCGACGCCCCGCACCCCTGAACCACCCGACCCACCCACTGCGCGCTGAATCGATGCACTCGTTACCCACTGCGGTGAGTCGTGCTCCCGGGTATCGAGCTGCCGCAGTACGTGACGAATGCCCTCGGGGGTCTAAGCGGGCACCGCGGAGTCGGCCCGGGTCAGCTCTGCACGCGTGGCGCGTTCGGACATCCCGGCCACCGTCCACGCCAACGTGGCCAGCAGCAGCGCCGCACCGACCATATGGATGCCCACGAGCAGCTCCGGGAGCCCGGTGAAGTACTGCACATAGCCGATCGCGCCCTGGGCGAGCGTTACGGCGAGCAGCGCCATCCCACGGTGCCGCAGTCTGCGCACCTGACCGGCGCCGTCGTCGGCCGCGCGGAAGGCGAGCACCAGGAACACGGCGAGCACCGCCAGGAACAGCCAGACGAACCCCGCATGCGTCCTGGCGATCAGAACCGGGTCCACAGCGAACCGGTAGCCCACCTCATCGTCACCAGAGTGCGGCCCGGCACCGGTGACCACCATCCCCAGCACCACCACCACGGCCCCGACCGCCGCCAGCACCCAGCCGGTGGTGCGCAGCCCTGCCGGCACGATCGGGTGCGGCCGCCCCGGCCGGTACCACTCGATCACCAGCCAGGTGGAGAGCCACACCAGGGCCGCCGAGAACAGGAAATGCGAGCCGACCAGCGCCGGGTGCAGCGCCAGCACCACGGTCAGCCCGCCGAGCACCGCCTGCACCAGGGAGAGCAGCAGCGGCACCGTGGCCAGCCAGAGCAGCCGCGTGGACGGCACCGGCCGCACTCCCCGCCGCGCCGCGAAGAACACCAGCACCGCTACTGCGAGCGCCACGATCACCACCACTGCGCCCATCATCCGGTTCCCCCACTCCACGTAGGGGTGGATCGAGGAAGCGGTGTGGAACTGCGGGCTGAACTCGCCCGGTTCGCAGTTCGGCCAGCTGGAGCAGCCCAGTCCCGAGCCGGTCAGCCGCACGGCACCACCGGTGGCGATGATGACGATCTGGGCCACCAGGTTGGCCACGATCACCCGACCGGTGAGCTTGGAGTACGTCAGCGCGGACACCCCATCACGATATCCCGCCCGGCGCCGGGTCAGTCCCAGCGGAACCAGCGCACCGTCGCAGCGCCGAGCAGCACGGTCCACGCCGCCAGGATCGCCAGCGGGAGCAGGGCATCGGAGGGAGCGCCGTCGGTCAGGCCGGCTCGCAGGGCGTCCCCGAGCGCGGCGGACGGCAGGTAGGCGAGCACACCACCCATCGGCACGATCACCCCGCCGCCGACCACGAGGAGCAGCCAGAGCAGGTTCGCGCCCGCGAGCACGGCGTCGGCGCGCAGCGTGCCGGCGATCAGCAGGGCCAGTGCGGTGAACGCAGCCGTACCCAGCAGGACCGCCACGATCGCCACCGGGAGCCCAGCCAGCATCGGGCGCCAGCCGAGGGCCAGGGCGAGGGCACCGAGAAGGACGATCTGCACGACCTCCACCGCGCACACCCCGACGACTTTGCCCCCGAGCAGGCCGCTGCGGCCCAGCGGGGTGGTGGCCAGCAGCCGGAGCGCACCGGCGCGCCGGTCGAACCCGGTAGCGATCGCGTTCGAGGTGAAGGCAGTAGACATCACCGCCAGGGCGAGCACGCCGGGAGCAGCCACCTGGACCGGGTCCTGGCCGCCGAGGTCCAGGCGGATCAGGTCGGTGCGGGCCAGCACCACCAGCACGATCGCCGGCAGGATCACCATGAGCAGGAGCTGCTCCCCGTTGCGGAGCAGGTTGCGCATCTCGAACCCGGCGTGCGCGAGCACCCGGGTGGGCCACGGGCTGGCCCCGGCGTGAGCGGTCATCGCAGGCTCCGTCCGGTCAGCTCGAGGAACACGTCCTCGAGCGTGCGCCCAGGGGAGGCGGCTTCCGTCTCGATCTGCAGGCGGAGTCCGTGGGTGCGGGCGAGATTCTCGACGGCGGTCCTCGCCTCGGGAGTGAACCTGCCGGTCAGGTGGGCGGCAGTCGGTGCGGCAGGGGAGGGCTCGGTGGCCGGGCGTAGGGCGCCGTCACCGGCTTCCGGTCCGGTCAGCTCGGTCACGGTGCCCTGGGCGATCACCGCCCCGTGATCGATGATCACCACCTGGTCAGCCAGCCGCGCCGCCTCGTCCATCAGGTGCGTGGTCAGCAGCACGCTCACCCCGTCGGTGCGCAGGGTCTCGATCATCTCCCACACCGCCAGCCGGGTCTGCGGGTCCATCCCGGCGCTCGGCTCATCGAGGAACACCAGGTCCGGCCGGCCCACCAGAGCGATCGCCATCGCCAGCCGCTGGCGCTGACCACCGGAGAGGCGGCGCACCGACGTGCGTGCGAACGCGCCGAGCCCGAGGGTGCTGGTCAGCTCGTCGACGTCCCGCGGCCGGGCGTACAGCCGGGCCACATGTCGGAGCAGCTCCTCGGAGCGGGCCATCACCGGCAGACCGCCGTCCTGGATCATCACCCCGACCCGTGGGCGAAGACGCCCGCCGTCGGTGGCCGGGTCCAGTCCGAGCACCCGGACGGTGCCGGCGTCGGCGCGGGTGAGACCCTCGCAGATCGCCATCGCCGTGGACTTGCCGGCACCGTTCGGCCCGAGCACTGCGGTGATCTGGCCCTGCGCGGCGGAGAAGGAGAGCTCGTCGAGCGCGCGGGTGGCCCCGAAGGCCTTGCGCACGCCGGTCAGCTCGACACAGAAGGTCACCGCTGAAGGGTATGCGAGATAGCGGCACCCGCCGCCCCACCTGATGCTCCGACGCCCGGTCCGATCCATCGCAGGTACCGGCGGCGATCGGAGGTCAGCCACGCCAACCTCAGATCGTCGCAGTGAGCTCCGATGCCCGGCTGCCGGCCGGGTGGCATCGAGCTGCCGGCCGGGTGGCATCGACCAGCTGCGTCGAACCGATGAGACTTTGGTCACTTCTAAGGCTTGCCTTGCTTGCACAACCTGATTTGGGCAACGAGAATGTTGAGTAATTCACGGCCACTGCTGCCGGTGGCTGAGCCCTGAGGAGGTGAGAGCGTGACGACCGACATCGAGGAAGCTGAGGCCACCACGCGGGAGCGGGTCCGCGGGCTGATCATCGAGCTCGGGCCGATCACTGCCGCCGAGCTGGCTGCCGAGCTGGAGCTGACCTCAGCGGCCATCCGTAGACATCTGGCAGTCCTGGAGCGCTCCGGACAGGTAGCGGTCCGGGAAGACACCTCGGCGCTGCCGCGGGGCCGAGGACGCCCCGCCAAGCGCTACATCGCCACCTCGGCCGCGCACCCGCAGGCCGGCGCCGCCTACGCCCAGATGGCCGTGCGCGCGCTCACCGAACTCGGCGAGAAGGTTGGACCGGAAGCGATCGAGGCGTTCGCACAAGAACGCTCCGACGACCTGCAACGCCGCTACCAGGCCCAGGTCGATGCTGCCGGTGAGGATCTGCACGCCCGCGCCGCAGCGTTGTCCGATGCGCTCAGCGAGGACGGCTACGCTGCTAGTTCCAGGCCGCTCGGAGGCTTCGCCGTCCAGTTGTGCCAGGGCCACTGCCCGGTGCAGCAGATCGCTACCCAGTTCCCCCAGCTCTGCGAGGCAGAGACCCGAGCTTTCGCCGACCTGCTCGGCGTGCACGTGCAGCGCCTGGCCACCCTCGCTGGTGGCGAACATGTCTGCACAACCCATATCCCGGTGACGATCCCCAGCCCGGGGAAAGGAATGAGTACACACCAATGACGACACCGACCACCAGCAAGGAACAGGCGCTGCTGGCGCAGGAAGAGACGATCGCGTCCCTCGGCAACTACGGCTACGGCTGGCACGACGCCGATGACGCCGGCGCGAACGCCGCGCGTGGTCTGTCCGCGGACGTGGTGAACAACATCGCGGACCTGAAGGACGAGTCCGACTGGATGCGCAAGAACCGGCTCAAGGCGCTGCGGCTGTTCGAGAAGAAGCCGATGCCGCACTGGGGTGCCGACCTCTCCGGGATCGACTTCGACAACATCAAGTACTTCGTGCGCTCCACGGAGAAGCAGGCGCAGAGCTGGGAAGACCTGCCGGCGGAGATCAAGGAGACCTACGACCGGCTCGGCATCCCCGAGGCGGAGAAGCAGCGACTGGTCGCCGGGGTGGCCGCCCAGTACGAGTCCGAGGTGGTCTACCACCAGATCAACGAGGAGCTCGAGCGTCAGGGTGTGCTCTTCCTGGACACCGACACAGCGCTGCGCGAGCACCCGGAGTTCTTCGAGGAGTACTTCGGCACCGTCATCCCGGCCGGGGACAACAAGTTCGCCTCGCTGAACACTGCGGTCTGGTCCGGGGGCTCGTTCGTGTACGTCCCGCCGGGCGTGCACGTGGAGATCCCGCTGCAGGCCTACTTCCGGATCAACACCGAGAACATGGGCCAGTTCGAGCGAACGCTGATCATCGCCGACGAAGGCTCCTACGTGCACTATGTCGAGGGCTGCACCGCCCCGATCTACTCCTCCGACTCGCTGCACTCAGCGGTCGTGGAGATCGTGGTGAAGAAGGACGCCCGGGTGCGCTACACCACGATCCAGAACTGGTCCAACAACGTCTACAACCTGGTGACCAAGCGGGCCACCGTGGCTGAGGGCGGCAACATGGAGTGGATCGACGGGAACATCGGCTCCAAGGTGACGATGAAGTACCCGGCGGTGTACCTGATGGGCGAGCACGCCCGTGGGGAGACGCTGTCCATCGCGTTCGCCGGCGCGGACCAGCACCAGGACACCGGTTCCAAGATGGTGCACATGGCCCCGCACACCTCCTCCTCGATCGTGTCCAAGTCGGTGGCACGCGGCGGCGGCCGGGCTTCCTACCGCGGACTGGTGCAGGTGCTCGACGGCGCCGAACGCTCCAAGTCCACGGTGCTCTGCGATGCGCTGCTGGTGGACCAGATCTCCCGTTCGGACACCTACCCGTATGTGGACGTGCGCGAGGACGACGTCGAGATGGGGCACGAGGCCACCGTCTCCAAGGTCAGCGAGGAACAGCTCTTCTACCTGATGTCCCGCGGCCTGGAAGAGACCGAGGCGATGGCGATGATCGTGCGCGGCTTCGTCGAGCCGATCGCGCGCGAGCTGCCGATGGAGTACGCACTTGAGCTGAACCGGCTCATCGAACTGCAGATGGAAGGGGCCGTCGGCTGATGTCGACCACCACAACTGAGAACACCACGCTGAGCACCGATCACTCCCAGGCGTCGGCCGACGGTGCGCACAGCCACGGACTGGTGCCGGAATCGTCCCGCGGAGACCGCGCGACGTCCTTCGCCCTGGCGGACTTCCCCGCCCCGACCGGGCGCGAGGAGGAGTGGCGGTTCTCCCCGATGAACCGCCTCGCCCCGCTGATGGGCGGCGGGCTCACCGGTACCGGCCCGCAGGTGCAGGTGGACGCCGACGAGCAGGTGCGGATCGAGCACGTCGGACGTGCGGACGAACGCCTCGGCACCGCCGGCGCCCCCGGTGACCGGCTCGCCGCTATCGCCTGGGAGTCCTTCACCGAAGCCCTCGTGGTGACCATCCCCCGCCAGCACGCCGCCACCAAGGAGGTGCTGATCACCCTCACCGGGACCGACAGCACGCCCGCGGCGCAGCACGTGAGCATCATCGCCGAGGAACTGTCCGAGGCGGTCGTGGTGCTCGACCACCGCGGTGATGCCGCGCTCACCCAGACCGTGGAGGTGCACGTCGGCGACGGCGCACACCTGCGGGTGGTCTCGGTGCAGGACTGGGACGCCGGTGCCGTGCATGCCAGCAGCCACCGCGCGACGCTCGGCCGGGACGCGACCCTGCGGCACGTCGTGGTCACTCTCGGCGGGGACGTGGTCCGGCTCACCCCGGAGTCGATCTTCACCGGTGCCGGCGGGGACGTGCAGATGGACGGTCTGTACTTCGCCGACGCCGGCCAGCACCAGGAGCACCGGCTGTTCGTGGACCATGCGGTGCCGAACTGCATCTCCCGGGTCACCTACAAGGGCGCACTGCAGGGCGAGGACGCGCACATCGTGTGGATCGGCGACGTGCTGATCCGCAAGGAGGCCGAAGGGACCGACACCTACGAGCTGAACCGGAACCTGGTCCTCACCGACGGTGCCCGCGCCGACTCGGTGCCGAACCTGGAGATCGAGACCGGCGAGATCGAGGGTGCCGGGCACGCCTCGGCCACCGGCCGGTTCGACGACGAGCAGCTGTTCTACCTGCGCTCGCGCGGGATCCCCGAGGACGCCGCCCGCCGCCTGGTGGTGCGCGGATTCTTCGCCGAGATGATCCACAAGATCGGTGTCGCCTCGGTGGAGGAGCGGCTGCTCGCTGCGATCGACGCCGAGCTGGACACTGTGCTCGGACACCTCACCGGTGCCTACGACGAGACCGAGGACGAGCGCGCCGTGATCGAGGCGATCGAGTCCGGGGCGAGGCAGTGACCGCACAGGTGGTCGCCTCCCGCGATGATCTGGAGCCCGGTGAGGCGATGCGGCTCGAGCTGGACGGCGCAGACGGATCCTTGGTGGAGGTAGCGCTCGCCCGGGCCGAGGACGGGCAGTACTACGCCATCAACGACATCTGCTCCCACGGTCAGGTCTCCCTCTCCGAGGGGGAGATCGACGGGGACACGCTGGAGTGCTGGTTGCACGGCTCCATGTTCGACCTGCGCACCGGCCGCCCGCTCGCTCTACCGGCCACCCGGCCGGTGCCCGTATATCCGGTGACCTACGACGGAGACCACGTCCTGGTGGACGTGGACGTCCCGGCCACCGTCACAGACTGATACAGCAACGAAAGAAGAGAACGTATGTCCACCCTTGAGATCCGCGACCTGCACGTCAGCGTCACCATTCCGGACGGTACCGCCAAGCCGATCCTGCGTGGGGTCGACCTGACCATCAACAGCGGCGAGACGCACGCCATCATGGGACCGAACGGCTCCGGCAAGTCCACTCTGGCCTACTCCATCGCCGGCCACCCGAAGTACCAGGTGACCAGCGGCGAGGTGCTGCTGGACGGGGAGAGCGTGCTGGAGATGAGCGTGGACGAGCGCGCCCGCGCCGGCCTGTTCCTGGCCATGCAGTACCCGGTGGAGGTACCGGGCGTGACCGTCTCGAACTTCCTGCGCACCGCCAAGACCGCGATCGACGGCCAGGCACCCGCACTGCGCCACTGGGTCTCCGACGTGCGCGGCACGATGAAGGACCTGCGGATGGACCCGGTATTCGCCGAGCGGAACGTGAACGAGGGCTTCTCCGGCGGTGAGAAGAAGCGTCACGAGATCCTCCAGCTGGAGCTGCTCAAGCCGAAGTTCGCCGTCCTGGACGAGACCGACTCCGGCCTCGACGTGGACGCCCTGCGCGTCGTCGCCGAAGGGGTGAACCGGGTGAAGGACAACACGGAGGTCGGCATCATGCTGATCACCCACTACACCCGGATCCTGAACTACATCACCCCGGACTTCGTGCACGTGTTCGTGAACGGACGGGTGGCCGAGCAGGGCGGCCCAGAGCTGGCCGACCGGCTCGAGGCCGAGGGTTACGACCGCTTCCTCACCCCGGCCTGAGCATGTCCACCACAGCGGAGCACACCCTGACGGCGGCGGAGCTGGCCGCCGTCAGGGCGGACTTCCCGCTGCTGGAGCGCACGGTCCGGGGCGGTCAGCCACTGGTCTACCTGGACTCGGCAGCCACCAGCCAGAAGCCCGAGTGTGTCATCGACGCCGAGCAGGACTTCTACCTGCGCCGGAACGCGGCCGTGCACCGCGGTGCACACGCACTCGCCGAAGAAGCCACCGACGCCTACGAGCACGCCCGGGCCGCAGTCGCCGGCTTCATCGGCGCCGGTGCGGATGAGCTGGTCTGGACCAAGAACGCCACTGAGGCGATCAACCTGGTCGCCTATGCGATGTCGAACGCCTCCGCCGGGCGCGGCGCACCGGCCTCCGAGCGGCTGCGGATCGGCCCCGGAGACGAGGTCGTGGTCACCGAGGCGGAGCATCACGCCAACCTCGTGCCCTGGCAGGAGCTGTGTGCGCGCACCGGTGCCGCCCTGCGCTATCTGACGGTCACCGACGACGGCCGCATCGACACCACCAGCCTGGACGTGATCACCGAGCGCACCGCGCTGGTAGCCCTCACCCATGTCTCGAACGTCACCGGCGCGATCTCCCCGGTGGCCGAGGTGGTCGCCGCCGCTCACGCAGCGGGGGCACTGGTGGTGCTGGACGCGTGCCAGAGCGTGCCGCACCTGCCGGTGGATGTGCGATCCCTGGACGTCGACTTCGCCGCCTTCTCCGGGCACAAGATGCTCGGCCCCACCGGGATCGGCGCGCTCTACGGCAGACGTGAGCTGCTCGAGGCGATGCCGCCGGTGCTCACCGGCGGGTCGATGGTGGAGGTGGTCACGATGACCTCGACCACCTACGCCCCGCCGCCGGCCCGGTTCGAGGCCGGCACCCAGATGGTCGCTCAAGCCGTTGGCCTGGGCGCCGCTGCGGACTACCTGTCCGAGCTGGGGATGCCGGCGTTGGCCGCGCACGAGGCCGAGCTCACCACCCACCTGCTCCGGCGGGTCGGGGATGTGCCAGGGGTACGGATCCTCGGCCCCACCGACCCGGCGACGCGGATCGGTGTGGTGTCCTTCGTCGTGGACGGCGTACACCCGCATGACGTCGGCCAGCTGCTGGATGCCGCCGGGATCGCCGTCCGGGTGGGGCACCACTGTGCCCAGCCGTTGCACCGCCGCCTGGGTGCCCACTCCTCGGCGCGCGCCTCGGTCGGGATACACACCACTATCGAGGAGATCGACTTCTTCGCTGAGCACCTCGCCCGGGTGCGGCAGTTCTTCGGGAGGCCCTGATGAACGATGCGATGACCCAGCTCTATCAACAGGTGATCCTGGACCATGCCCGGGAACGCCACGGCTACGGCCTGGTGGCTCCGCACGCGGGGGAGTCCTTCCAGGTGAACCCCACCTGCGGGGACGAGATCCGGTTGCGGGTGCACCTGGATGTCACCGGCACTGCCCCGATGATCGAGAAGGTCAGCTGGGAGGGAGTGGGCTGCTCCATCTCCCAGGCCTCCGCCTCCGTGCTCACCGACCTGGTCCGCCAGGTGAGTGTGTCCGAGGCGGATCAGCTGGCGGAAACCTTCCGGGCACTGATGAACAACCGCGGCCGCTCGCTCTCGGCCGAGCAGGATGAGATGCTGGGAGATGCAGCCGCCTTCACCGGTGTGGCGCAGTACCCGGCCCGGATCAAGTGCGCCCTGCTCGGCTGGATGGCTCTGCGGGACGCCCTCGCACACGCACTCACCCAAGGCGCCCGCCCAGGAGAAGAACGGGATGAACAACGATGACTGACACCACCAACGACGTCACCGCGGTACCCACTGCCGCCGATGTGGAAGAAGCCCTCCGCGACGTGATCGACCCCGAGCTGGGGATCAACGTCGTCGACCTGGGCCTGGTCTACGGCGTGACTATCGACCAGACGAACGAGGCCGTCATCGACATGACGCTGACTTCGGCCGCCTGCCCGCTCACCGACATGATCGAGGACCAGGCGTCGCAAGCGCTCGAAGGCATCACCGCCGGGATGCGGATCAACTGGGTCTGGATGCCGCCGTGGGGCCCGGAGAAGATCACCGACGACGGCCGCGAGCAGCTGCGGGCGCTGGGCTTCAACGTCTGAGCGGCGTGAACGGCTGAGCGCTAGCTCGCGTCCGAGGCGACCAGGGTGGTCTCGGTGACCAGTTCGGCCTGCTCAGCGCTCACCAGAGCGGCGACGACGTCGGCCACCGGGGTCATCGCATCGTCGACCTCGACCTGCACGGGGTAGCGCGCCGTGGTCATCGCCAGCAGCTGACGCACCGCTGCCCGGGCCCGAGAGACCGCCAGCTCGGTGGCATACCCGACCAGCAGCTCGGTCTCCGGCCGCGGCGCCGACTCCTCGCCTTCCGCGGGTGCCGGCGGATAGGAGACCGCGAACGCCAGCATGCGCCCACCCAGCTCGCTGGCCCGGTCCCGCAGCACCACAGCACCGTGGGCACCTGTCTGCGGGGCGAGGAGCAGGTCCTGTGCCCGGCCCAGCGTCATCTCGGACGGGTCCCAGGAGGAGTGCACCTCGTCGTAGTAGGCCGCCACCAGCTTGGTCAGTTCCACGCTGCCTGTGGCCAGGTCCTCCAGCACCGGGCCGGCCGGCCCGAGCATCGGCTCGGGCAGTATCCCCGCCGGGATGCGTACGATCTTGCTCTGCTGGATCTGGGCCATCCCCAGGGCAGCGGCGAAGCCCGCCGCCGCGGTGGCCGCACCGGTGTACCGGCTGCGTACAGCCCGCACCCCCGACGGCGCTTCCTCCTCGCGTAGACGCCGTACCAGCTCCGTACCGATGCCCTGACGCCGGTGGCTGGCCGCTACCTCCACGTACAGCCATAACCGGGTGGGGTGGAGCCGGGCCTCGCTGACCGCGGCAGCGGCCACGACCTGCTCGCCCTCGACGGCGACCAGGCACCGGCGCCACGGGTCGGCGGCGTCCGGACCGAGCAGAGGGCGGTCCAGGGCTGACTGTGGGGTGTCCGGGTCGCCGAGCGCTTCGCGCACTGCGACCTCGTCCCCCTCCCGCCAGGGGCGGTAGCTGATCGTCATGGCCCGAGTATCTCAGTGCGAGCAACTTCACGTGCCGGGACCGAAATTCCTGTGCATTCGGTCCTCACCCCGCCGGTAGAGTGCGACCAGTGATTAGTGCGCAAGACGTGGAGCTCCGGATCGGGGCTCGTCAGCTCCTCTCCGGGGCGAGCTTTCGCATCGACGCCGGGATGCGGATCGGCCTGGTCGGTCGCAACGGTGCGGGGAAGACGACCCTGACCCGGACGCTCGCAGGCGAAGGACAGCCCACCAGCGGCACGATCACCAACAACGGTACGGTCGGGTACCTGCCGCAGGACCCGCGCACCGGTGACCTGGACCAACTGGCCCGGGACCGGGTGCTCTCCGCACGCAACCTGCACGAGGTGCTCCGGCGGATCCGTCGCGCCGAGACCGATATGGCCAGCGAGGACGACGCGGTGCGGGAGAAGGCGATGGACCGCTACACGCGCCTGGATGCCGAGTTCTCCGCCCAGGGCGGCTGGGCCGCAGAGAGCGAAGCGGCCCGGATCACCTCCAACCTGGGCCTGCCCACCCGGGTACTCGGCCAGCCGCTGCGCACCCTCTCCGGTGGTCAGCGCCGCCGGGTGGAGCTGGCCCGGATTCTGTTCTCCGACTCCGAGACGCTGCTCCTGGACGAGCCGACCAACCACCTCGACGCCGACTCGATCGCCTGGTTGCGGGAGTTCCTCGGCAGCTATCCCGGTGGGTTCATCGTGATCAGTCACGACACCGGCCTGCTCCGTTCGACCGTGAACACCGTGTTCCACCTGGACGCCAACCGGTCGGTGCTGGACGTGTACAGCCTCGGCTGGGACGCCTACCTGGAGCAGCGAGAGACCGACGAGCGCCGCCGCCGCCGAGAACGGGCGAACGCGGAGAAGAAGGCGTCGGCGCTGATGGCCCAGGCGGACAAGATGCGCGCCAAGGCCACCAAGGCGGTCGCCGCGCAGAACATGATCCGCCGGGCCGAGCGCATGCTCTCGGGCCTCGAGGAGGTGCGGGCCGCGGACAAGGTGGCCAAGCTGCGCTTCCCGGACCCAGCACCCTGTGGGCGCACCCCGCTGCGAGCCGAGGGACTGTCCAAGTCCTACGGATCGCAGGAGGTGTTCACCGATGTGGACCTGGCCATCGACCGCGGCAGCAAAGTGGTGGTGCTCGGTCTGAACGGTGCCGGCAAGACGACGCTGCTGCGGCTGCTCGGCGGCATCGAGCCCAGCGACACCGGTGAGGTGCTGCCCGGCCACGGGCTGAAGATCGGCTACTACGCCCAGGAGCACGAGACGCTGGACACCAGCCGCACGGTGGTAGAGAACCTGCGCACTGCCGCGCCGGACCTGACCGACACCCAGGTGCGCAGCGTGCTCGGTTCGTTCCTGTTCTCCGGGGACGATGCGGACAAGCCCGCCGGGGTGCTCTCCGGCGGGGAGAAGACCCGGTTGGCGCTCGCGCTGCTGGTGGTCTCCCAGGCGAACGTGCTGCTCCTGGACGAACCGACGAACAACCTTGACCCGGCCAGCCGGGAAGAGATCCTCGCCGCCCTGCGCAGCTTCACCGGCGCCGTCGTGCTGGTCACGCACGACGAAGGTGCGGTCGCCGCGCTCCAGCCGGAGCGCGTGCTGCTGCTGCCGGACGGCGACGAAGACCTGTGGAACGAGTCCTACCTCGAGCTGGTGTCCCTGGCCTGAAGCGACTGCGCGTGCTGCCCGCCGAGCTGGGCATCGATCAGCGCATCCTCCTCGGCATCGTCCGCGAAGCTCCTCCGCCGTCGCGGCCCGGTGGCCGATGCCGGCCTGCTGCCAGTGGTCGCATCGCTATCGCCGGCGCCGGGCTGGGCCGCACCGAGACCTGCCGCCTCCCGGCGGGCGAGCACCACGAAGCCCACCCAGGCTCCGATGGCGAACACCCACCACTGGAACGCGTAGGACAGGTGGTTGCCCAGGTCCGTGGACGGGCGCGGCAGCGGCGCCGGCGGTTCGGCGGTGCTCGGCACCTCGGTGGCCAGCGTGCCGTACGCACCGGTGACCAGTGCCGCGTCCTCAAGGTCGGTGCCGGCACCGCTGAGCGACGCCAGCTCGGCCAGCACCTGCTCCGGGTGCAGCGCATGCAGCCGGCCGGGTCCGAGGTCTCGATCGCTGGCCGGTTCGGCGGCCCGCAGGCGCACGGTCAGGCTCACCTCCCCCTCGGGCAGCTCGGCCTGGGCGGAGTGGTCGGTGAACGAGTCGGTCGGATACCAGCCGCGGTCCACCACGAACAACCAGGTGCCCTGCGCCGTATCGGCGGCGAACACGCCGATCACATGGTCGGCCGCGGACCCTTCGATCGGACGTTGCGGCAGCAGCAGGCCGGGGGACAGGTACTCGCCGTCCAGCTGCACGGTGCGCCAGGTGTCCTGGTGCACGAGCGCGGCCTCCGGGCCAGGCAGCAGCTCAGTGGCCGGGACCGGTGCGGCGTCATAGTTGGTGGTGACCAGATCGGCCTGGTCAGCCTTGGTCTCGTACCGGCTCAGCTGCCAGCGCCCGAGGAGCACACAGGTCACGCTCACCGCCAGCACCAGGGCGGCGATACCGAGCCACCTGGTGCTGCGCAGGAACGCATACCGGTTCCTCATGCGTCCCGGGGCAGTTCCGTCACGCTGATCGTTTCGCGCAGGAACGAGCGGGCGGACAGGAAGTTCTCCAGGTGCACGCGGTGGTCCTCGCACGCCAGCCACGTCTTCCGGCGCTGCTCATCGTGCAGCGTGGGGTTGTTCCAGCGCAACGCCCACAGAGCCACCTCGCGGCACCCCTTCGCACTGCACATCAGGTCGTTCATCGGTTCGCTCCTGGGGGGTCGTCGTCGCTCTCGCTGTGCTTCTCGGCGGTCGGCAGCCCGGAGGCGTTCACCACGGAATCTCCTGTCCGCCGGACGTCGCCCCCGGCGTTCGCCAGCAGCACCGCGATCAGCGGTAGTACCGCCGCCAGCGCGACACACACCCAGCGTATCCAGCCTTCGGTCACGATCGCCGCGATGAAGCAGGCGGTGCGGATCCCCATGGTGATCAGGTAGCGCCTGATCTTCTCGCGGGACCGCTCGCTCTGCGGGCGCCCGGCCGTGGTGATCGTGTGAACCTCAGGCACCTTTCCAGAGTACGCCGAGTTGGGCGTGTGCACGTCCGCTGGGAGTACCTCGGCGTCCGCGCCGTGGCAGATGCGGCGCCGGGGCGGCAATCCGCGCTAGCGTGTCCGAGCAGCCAAAGGTGAGCACGTGGAACGGAGCACTGTCGTGACTGAGGACGCCACCCCCCGCACCGCCGTGGTGACCGGGGCCAACCGTGGCATCGGGGCCGCGATCGCGCAGCGCCTGATGACCGAGGGGTACCGGGTGGCGGGGATCTCCCGCAGCGGCGAGGCCCCGGAGGGCGTGTTCGCTGCGGTCGGAGACATGCGGGACACGGCATCATCGATCGACGCCGCCTTCACCGCGATCGAAGGCCACCAGGGCCCCACCGACGTGCTGGTGGCGAACGCCGGCATCAACAAGGACACCCTGGTGATGCGGATGAGCGATGAGGAGTTCACCGATGTGGTGGACGTCAACCTCACCGGGGTGTTCCGCTGTGTGCGCCGCGTGACCAAGGGCATGATCCGCCGCCGGGGTGGGCGCATCGTGCTGATCTCCTCGGTGGTCGGCCTCTACGGCTCGCCGGGGCAGGTGAACTATGCGGCCACGAAAGCCGGGCTGGTGGGCATCGCCCGCTCGGTCACCCGGGAGCTGGGCGCGCGCGGCATCACCGCGAACGTGGTGGCCCCGGGGTTCATCGAGACCGCGATGACCCAGGAGCTGCCCGAGGCCACCCAGAAGCAGTACCTCGCCTCGATCCCGGCCGCCCGGTTCGGGCAGGTGGCCGACGTCGCCGACGCCGTCACCTACCTGTCTTCGGAGCAGGCCGGCTACATCAGTGGGGCAGTGCTCCCGGTCGACGGCGGACTGGGCATGGGGCACTGAACCGCACCTGTTCATCACGAGAGGAAGGCACAACAGATGGGTCTGCTGGACGGGAAGAAGATCCTCGTCACCGGGGTACTGATGGAAAGCTCCATCGCGTTCACCGTGGCCAGGCTGGCACAGGAGCAAGGCGCCCAGGTGGTGCTGTCCTCCTTCGGACGCCAGCTCAAGCTCACCCAGGCGATCTCCCGCCGTCTGCCGCAGCCGGCGCCGGTGGTACAGCTGGACGTCACCGACGCCGATGACCTGGCGGCTCTGGCCGACCGGGTCGGTGAGCACGTCGACCACCTCGACGGGGTGGTGCACTCGATCGGCTTCGCTCCGCAGAGCGTGATGGGTGGCAACTTCCTGTCCGGCGAGTGGCCGGACGTGGCGACGGCCCTGCAGGTCTCGGCCTACTCGCTCAAGTCGCTCGCCGTGGCCACTCAGCCGTTGCTGGGCCGCGGCTCCTCCGTGGTCGGTCTGACCTTCGACGCGCAGTACGCCTGGCCGGTCTACGACTGGATGGGGGTAGCCAAGGCGGCGTTCGAGTCCACCGCCCGCTATCTGGCCCGGGACCTGGGCCCGGAAGGTATCCGGGTGAACCTTGTTTCCGCGGGGCCACTGCGCACTACGGCTGCCAAGTCGATCCCCGGGTTCGAGGAGATGGAGGGCGGCTGGCCAGACCGTGCCCCGCTCGGCTGGGACGTCTCGGACACCGAGCCGACCGCCCGGACGATCGTCGCGCTGCTCTCGGACTGGCTACCGGCCACGACCGCGGAGATCGTTCACGTCGACGGTGGCGTGCATGCCATGGGACTCTAGAGACATGAGTGACTTCGAGGCTCCGACGAAGCGGCTGACGTTGCTCCGGCACGCCCAGGCTGAACACCACGCCACCCACGACATCGACCGGACCCTGACGTTGGACGGGCGCGCCGACGCGCGCGCGATCGGGCAGCGCTTGCAAGAGAGCGGCATCGTGCCCCAACTGGTGCTGTGCTCCACCGCCACCCGCGCCCGGCAGACCTGGGAGCTGGCGGCGAACGCCTACGGCGATGCCGCCGAAGCGATCGACACCCAGTTCCTGGACCTGCTCTACGGTGCCGACCTGGAGGAGGTCCTCGACCTGCTGCACGGGGTGAGTGAGCAGGTGAGCGAGGTGCTCGTGGTCGGGCACGAGCCGGTGACCTCCGCCGTCGCGCACTATCTGGCTGGACCGTCCTCCCAAGAGGCGGCGGCCCTGCGGGTGCGCACCGGGATGTCCACCGCCACCGCCGCGCTGCTCACCTACCACGGACCGTGGCAGCGGTTGGAGCGGCACGGCGGGGTACTCACCGCACTGGCGACCTGCCGCGGCTAGTCAGCCGAAGGCGCCGCACCCGGGAGGAGGCGTTCGATCTGGTCGGCGGCCGCTGCGGCGCCGCCACCCGTGTGCAAGGACTGCTCCAGGGCTTTCGCCCCGGCACGGTAGGACTTGCGGCTGAGCAGCGCCCGGACGGTTGTGCGCAGCTCCTCGGCGCCGATCTTTCGCCCGTGGAGGTGGTGCCGGAGCACGATCGCTGCGCCCCGGTCGGCTACTGCCGCTCCGATGCACAGCTGTTCGACCTGCTGCGGGATGATCACCATCGGTACGCCGAGCTGGAGCGCCTCGAGCACACTGTTCATTCCACCGTGCGTCACGAACACCGCGGCATGCTGAAGGACCTCCAGCTGCGGTACGACGGAGCGTACTGCGACGTTGGGCGGTAGTGATTCGGGAGCCGGCGGGTCGGTGCGCCGGCCTACGACCAGCAGCACGGTCGCTGGCAGCGCTGCGAACGCCTCGACGCAAGAACGGAAGAAGTCCTCGCCGCCACTGTGCAGCGTGCCGAGCGAGACCACGACCAGTGGCTCGTTGCGGCGCAGGAGCTCCCGCAGTGGGCTATCGGCCTCTTCTGTGCGCGTGTCGGTAGCGATCGACGGGCCGACGTAGTGGCACGTGGGATCGTTCCGATCGCTGTCCGGCTGCATCCACTCCGGCAGGGGAAAGATCGTCAGATCACCCTGCGCCGGCAAGATCGGACTGGGCGGGAGCAGCCCAGCACCGACGTCGCGTCGGAGGCGACGTCTGGCCTGGAGCAGTCCCGGCAGGGCGGCGAAGGTCTCCCGGATCAGCGGCAGCGACTCACGTGCGCTCAGTGCGCGTAGTTCGGAGGCGCCGATCCGCATCGTGGTCATCAACGAGATGGCTGGGAGTCCGAGGCTCGTCGCCACGATCCGTCCCCACAGGGCGTTGGAATCGAACATGACTGCCCCGGGTGGGCGATCACGCAGCTCGGCCTGCAGGAAGGGCACCACCAGGCGTGTCGATTCGAAGAGCCGCTGGGCGACCTTGGGCGGGCCGCCATCTCTCGTGGCCTCGGCAATGACGCCGGAGGAGATCGTCCGCTCCGGGTAGGCGCAGAACTCGGCGCCCAGCCGCTCGACCAGGGGGCGGAACTCCTCGGTGGCGTAGTAGGCCACGTCCACGCCACGTTCGACCAGCTCGCCGATCAGTGGGGCGCTCGGGTTGACATGGCCGGCGGCGGGCATGGCGGTCATGACAAGACGGGGCACGGTACCTCCCAGGGCCTTGGTGAGCCTGTCACAGGAGCTGCCTGTTGTCGCGAGAAAATATCAGCGGCTCCGGTCAATCCGCCGCGGCCGACGTCACGGTGGCCACAATGCCGCGGTGGTCGGTACCGGGCACGGTGACCTGCTCCCAGCCGACCGGGACCAGGTCACGCACCAGCACGTGATCGATCGCGGTGAACGCGGGCACCCGGGCACCCAGCGGCCAGGTCGGCCGGGGGAGCGGACCGGCCAACGAGGCGGTATCGGTCAGGTCCGCGGCGATCGCCCGGAACTGCGGGTGCGGGTACCCGGCGTTGAAGTCCCCGGCCAGCAGCAGAGGAAGGTCGGCGTGGGTGGCCTGCCAGTCGTCCAGCCCGCGCAAGCTCGCCTGCCACGAAGCCACGGCATCGATCGGGGGTACCGGATGTACCGCGGCCACCCGGACCGGTCCCAGCTCCGGGTGCTCGACGACGGCGACCGGCTGGTCGAACTGAGCCACCCCCTCCGGCAGGCGGATCCGACCCTCGAGCTGGAGCGGGTGGGCGGAGAGGATGGCGCTCCCGGCCGCCCCGCCGGAGGCGATCGGCTCCGTCCGGTGCGGCAGCTGGCCGGCCAGGCCGAGCGCCGCGAGGTCGGCCAGCAACGCCTCATCGGCCTCCAGCAGCACCAGGACGTCCACATCGTGGCTGGTCACCGCGTCCACAACCGCCTGGCGGTCAGCGCGACCGTACTGGACGTTCAGGCTCAGGATGGTCAGCTCTGCGCCGCCGGCGGACTGCTCGGTACCGGTCCCGATCGGCCACGGGACCAGGGCCGGGGCCACACCGAGCACCGCGCCGAGGACCAGAACGAGCGCCGGCAGCCAGCGGCGCACCAGCGCCAGCACCAGGGCGAGCACCACCAACGCGAGGCCCACCACCGGAACGACGGCCTGCAGCGAGGGCACCACCCAGGGCCGGACCACTGCGACGTGCGGGAGCAGGGCCACGACCACAGCGGCCACCACGGCCGGAACGGTCAGCCACGGCTGCCAGCGCAGCCGGCGCCGCGGACCGGCGGCAGCCGGCTCGACTAGCTCATCGACCACAGCGCCCCCTAGGCTCCGAGCAGTGCCAGTACCTGCTCCAGCCCCCCGGAGTCGATGGCCACGTCCGCCTGGGCCGCCACCACCGGTTTGGCATAGTAGGCGACCCCCAGACCCGCAGCAGCGAGCATGTCCAGGTCGTTCGCGCCGTCGCCGATCGCGACCGTCCGAGCCAACGGAACGCCCTCCTCGGCGGCGAAGGTGCGCAACCAGTGCGCCTTCGCGGCCCGGTCCACGATCGGACCGTCGAGCCCGCCGGTGAGCACACCGTCGGCGACGGCGAGCCGGTTCGCCCGCACCCGGGTGATCCGCTGCTCGGCGGCGATCGGATCGACGATCTCGTGAAACCCTCCGGAGACCAGGGCCACCGGCCAGTGGCGGGCGTGGGCTCCCGCCACCAGGTCAGCGGCACCCGGGCTGAGCTCGATCTGCGCGCGCACCTGGTCCAGCACGCCCACGGCCACCCCCGCCAGGGTGCCCACCCGTTCGGTCAGCGAGGCGGCGAAGTCCAGCTCACCGGCCATCGCTCGCGCGGTGATCTCGGCCACCTGCTCGCCGGAGCCGGCATGGGCGGCGAGCAGATCGATCTGCTCGGCGGTAATGAACGTGGAGTCCACGTCCAGCACCAGGAGGAAGCGGGTCGTGCCATGGGCTGCTGCCGGATCGGTCACTGCGCGTCCACGCGCCCGTTCTTCGGCACCACCGTCACGCCGTCGGCGGTGATGGTGAAGCCACGGGCGGCATCCAGCTCCCGGTCCACTCCCACAGTGGCTCCTTCGGCCACCACCACCGACTTGTCCAGGATCGCGTTGCTGACCGTGGCATGGCGCCCCACCTGTACCCCGTCCATCAGCACCGACCCGGAGACCTGGGACCAGGAGTGCACCCGCACGTCCGGGGAGAGTACCGAGGAGCTCACCTCACCCCCGGAGACCACCACACCGGGGGAGATGATCGAGTCGGTGGCATGGCCCACCCGGTCGCCGCTTTCGTGCACGAACTTCGCTGGCGGCAGGCCCGTGTAGCCGGTGTAGAGCGGCCACTGGTTGTTGTACAGGTTGAACACCGGCTCCACGGTGATCAGGTCCTGGTTGGCGTCGTAGTAGGCGTCCAGAGTCCCCACGTCCCGCCAGTAGTCCCGGTCCCGGGCGGTGGAGCCAGGGACGTCGTTCTCGATGAAGTCGTACAGGCCGCACTGCCCCTTGTCCACGAAGTACGGCACGATGTCCCCACCCATATCGTGCCGGGAGATCGTCGACCGGGAGTCCCGGGTGACCGCATCCACCAGCGCATCGGCGTTCATCACGTAGTTGCCCATCGAGGCCAGCACTTCTTCGGGCGAGTCGGCCAGTCCGGGTGGGTCGGTCGGCTTCTCCAGGAACTCCGCGATCCGCCGCGGGTCCGACTCGGAGGCGGAGATCACCCCGAACTGGTCGGCCAGAGAGATCGGCTGCCGGATCCCGGCCACGGTCATCTCCGCACCGGAGTCGATGTGATCGGAGACCATCTGGGAGAAGTCCATCCGATAGACGTGGTCGGCGCCGACCACCACCACGATGTCCGGCTTCTCGTCGTCCAGCAGGTTCAGCGACTGGTAGATGGCGTCCGCGCTGCCGAGGAACCAGTTCTTGCCCACGCGCTGCTGGGCGGGTACCGGGGCCACGTAGTTGCCGAGCAGGTGGGACATCCGCCAGGTCTTGGCCACGTGCCGGTCCAGGGAGTGGGACTTGTACTGGGTCAGCACCACGACTTTCAGGTAGCCGGAGTTGACCACGTTCGAGAGGGCGAAGTCCACCAGCCGGTAGATCCCCCCGAACGGCACTGCGGGTTTGGCGCGGTCCTGTGTCAACGGCATCAGCCGCTTGCCTTCACCGCCGGCCAGAACGATTGCGAGAACTCGTGGTGCTGCCATGCTCTGAACCATAGAGTCAGAGAGCGGAGCACACCATCGGTATCGCGGTGTGGATCCGCTGTGATCGTCGACACCTCGGCACAGAAGGAGCGAGAAGATGCGTGTGGACCTCCTCACCCGCGAGTTTCCCCCGCACGTGTATGGCGGGGCCGGGGTGCACGTCGCGGAGCTGTCCGCTGTGCTCGCCCGGCACATCGACGTCCAGGTGCGTTGTTTCGACGGACCGCGCCCGGGTACGCCGAACGTCACCGGCTACTCCGAACCCGCCGACCTGTCCGAGGCCAATCCCGCGCTGCGCACCTTCGGCGTCGACCTGCGCATCGCCGCGGACGTGGCCGGCGCGGACCTGGTGCACTCGCACACCTGGTACGCCAACCTCGCCGGGCATCTGGCCGGGCTGCTGAACGACATCCCGCACGTGCTCTCCGCACACAGCCTGGAACCACTCCGGCCGTGGAAGGCCGAACAACTCGGCGGCGGGTACGCGCTCTCCAGCTGGGCCGAGCGCACCGCCTATGAGGGGGCCGCCCGGGTGATTGCCGTCAGTGCGGGGATGCGCGCCGACATCCTGCACGCCTATCCCCAGATCGATCCGGAGAAGGTCGTCGTCGTGCACAACGGCATCGATCTGGCCGCCTGGCAGCGCCCGGACGAGGCGACCATCACCCGGGTGGCCGCCGCGCACGGAATCGACCCCGAGCGCCCTGCGGTGATCTTCGTCGGCCGGATCACCCGGCAGAAGGGCCTGCCCTACCTGCTTGCCGCCGCCGAGTCGCTGCCGGAGGACGTGCAGCTCATCCTCTGCGCCGGCGCCCCGGACACGCCCGAGCTGGCCGCTGAGGTCAGCGCCGGGGTGGAGCAGCTGCAGACCCGCCGCACCGGGGTGGTATGGATCTCCGAGATGCTTCCCCGGGAGCAGGTGACCGCTCTGCTGGCGGTGGCCACCGTGTTCGTCTGCCCCTCGATCTACGAACCGTTGGGCATCGTGAACCTGGAGGCGATGGCCGTCGGCACCGCTGTGGTCGGTTCGGCCACCGGGGGCATCCCCGAGGTGGTCGACGATCGCACCACCGGGCTGCTGGTCCCGCTGGAGCAGCTGAGTGACGGCACCGGCACCCCGCTGGATCCGGACCGGTTCGTCGCCGACCTGGCCGCCGCGCTCACCGAGCTGACCAGCGATCCGGCCCGGGCCGCGGCGATGGGCGCCGCCGGGCGGGCCCGCGCCGAGGAGCACTTCGCCTGGGACTCGATCGCCGAGCGCACCCTGGCCGTCTATCGCGACGTGCTCGGGCAGTGACCGGGCGGGTCAGCGTGCGCTGACCGTCGCGGCCATCATCGCCCGCCGGGCGGTGCTGCCCACATGCCGCATCGCTGCGGCCCGCTGATCCGCCTGCCACACGTTCACCGCGGCGCCGTCGTCCTCGGTGGCCAGCTCCACGATCGCCTGCAGGCGGGCGGCGCGGACCAGCAGGTCCCGGGCCCGGGTGTCCAGCTGCGGGGGCAGCACGCCGGCGATCGTCGCCGGTACCTCGGCGGAGGCGAGCGAGGCGATCTCGGTGGCCGCCTCCTCCCGCCAGCGGGCCACGTCCATCTGGGTGAGGGCCTCGATCGCCAGCTCGAGCGCCTCGGTGAGATCTCGCCGTGCCTCACCGAGAGAGTCCGGCATGCTCACGACGGCGGAGCTCACGCTGAGCTGCCAGGTCACCATCGCGCCGGGTTCCCAGGCGGAACCGAACTCCGTCACCAGGGGTACTGCAGTCCTCGTCTGCCCGCCGGCAGCGCGGACCAGCACCGCCTCCCCGGCGGCCAGTGCCGGTTCGGCAGCGTCGGCGGGTACTCCGGCCGCTCCGGGCACCGGCAGCGCCGCGTGCACCACCTCGATCCCGGCCGCAGTGCTCAGCGTGGTCAGCAGGTCGGTCAACGTGCCACCGTCGGTGGTGCTGTGTGGCTCATCCTCGCCCTGGATCGCCACCACGGCGTCCGCCAGGTCCCCGGACCCGCGGTACAGCGCGTCCAGCCACAGGGCGGTCAGCACGCTCCGAGGCAGTTCGATACTCACCGGCTGAACGTATCGCGCCGAGCCGGGCGGTGGCACGATGGAGCCCCTACGGGAGGTGACGTGACCATTGCCGCTCCCGCCGTCGTCGTCGGCGGCGGTATCGCGGGCCTGGCCGCTGCCTGCGGCCTGGCCCGGGCAGGTCGGCAGGTGCGGGTGCTGGAAGCCCACAGCGACTTCTCCGAGGTGGGCACCGCCGTCGCGCTGCCGACCAACGGCATCACCGCGCTGCGCGCTCTGGGTGCCACCGAGGCAGAGATCGACGAGCTGGGCACGGCGGGATACGGCTCCGGTTTCCGGGACCAGAGTGGGCGAGCACTACTGCGGATCCCGGCGCCGAGGCCGGGGCGTGACGTCGCTGCGGTCTGGGGCGTGCACCGGCAGCGCCTGCACGGTCTGCTCCTGGCTCAGGCCCTCGCCGCCGGGGTGGAGCTGGTCCCCGGCGCCGGGGTGAGCTCCGTGGACCCTGGTCAGCGGAACGGCCGGCCGGCGCAGCTGCGCTGGACCGGCGCCGACGGTGAGCAGCAGCTCAGCACCGACCTGCTGGTCGGTGCCGACGGGATGTTCAGCTCCGTGCGTAGCGCCCTGTACCCGCATGCTCGCGCCGCCTACTCCGGATCCAGTAGCTGGCGCGGACTGCTCACCGACGCATCCCTGCCCGCGCCTCTGGTGGAGCTGTGGGGCCCGGAAGCGGAGTTCGGCATCATGCGGATCAGCCCCACCCAGGTGTACTGGTACGGATACGTGCGCCAGGACGAGGGCCGGCACGTCGCCGATGAGCACGCCGCGGTGACCGACCGGTTCGCCAGCTTCGCCCCGCTGGTGCACAGCGTGATCGCCCGCACCCGGCCGGAAGACCTGATGCGGCACGACGTGTACCACCTCCCGCCCGCACTGCCCGGCTACACCCGGGAACGCACCGTCCTGGTCGGCGATGCGGCCCATGGTGCCCTGCCGACCATGGGCCAAGGGGCGGCCACGGCGCTCGAGGACGGTGCCACTCTGGGCAGTCTGGTCGATGCCGCCGGCACCGGACCAGCCGCACTGGCGGCAGCGCTGGCCGGTTTCGACGCCGAGCGCCGCCCCCGGTGCACGGCGATCGCCCGGCAGGCCCTGCTGATGGCGCGGTTCGGTGCCGACCTTCGCGGCGGCTGGCCGCAGCAGGTGCGCAACGCGCTCGTCCGGTTGGTCCCGGGCGCTCTGGTGGTGCGGTCCGGGGCGGGTCTGGTCGGCTGGCAAGTGCCGTAGGCTCAGGGGCTATGGGAGACGTGCTCCAGTTCGACGACGTGACGGTACGACGCGGCAAGAAGACCATCCTGGACCAGGTGTCGTGGTCGGTCGACGAGGGCGAGAGGTGGGTGGTGCTCGGGCCGAACGGGGCTGGCAAGACCACTCTGGTGCAGCTCGCCGCCGCGCGGATGCACCCCACCAGCGGCACAGTGGAGATCATCGGTGAGCGGCTCGGCGCCGTGGACGTGTTCGAGTTGCGCCCGATGGTGGGCCTGGCCAGCGCCGCACTGGCCGACCGGATCCCCGGCGGGGAGCGGGTGCTCGACGTCGTGCTCACCGCCTCCTACGGAGTGACCGGTCGGTGGCGGGAATCGTATGAGGACCTGGACACCGCCCGCGCCCGGGACCTGCTCGCCGCCTTCGGTGTCGCGGCCTTCGAGGACCGGTACTTCGGCAGCCTGTCCGAGGGAGAGCGCAAGCGGGTGCAGATCGCCCGCGCCCTGATGACCGACCCGGAGGTGCTGATCCTGGACGAGCCGGGCGCCGGGCTCGACCTCGGTGGGCGCGAAGAGCTGGTCGGTGCCCTCGGCGAGCTGGCCGGAGACCTCGCCTCTCCTGTCCTGGTGCTGATCACCCACCACGTCGAGGAGATCCCGCCAGGGTTCACCGATGCCATGCTGCTCCGGGAGGGCCAGGTGGTCGCTGCCGGGCCGCTGGAGCAGTCGCTCACCCCGGAGCACCTCTCCCGCACCTTCGGGCTGGAGCTGGATGTGCAGCGTTACGGTCAGCGCTGGTCCGCCCGAGCAGCCGGCGACCTCACCGCAGAGGCACGCCATGCGCACGATTCCGGGATTTCCGCGCGACCGTTTTAGTTCTCCTTTAGACTCGACACCAGGGTGTCGACGACCCTGCTCGTGCGCGGTGTTGACCTGAGGAGACGGAGATCGGGATGGATCTGGGCTGGTTGTGGTGGCTGGGTGCCGCGCTGGTGCTCGGGGTCGTCGAGATGCTCACCGTCGACCTGCTGTTCCTGATGCTCGCTGGTGGTGCCGTGGCCGCCGCCGTGGCCGGTGCTCTCGGGTTGCCGTTCTGGGTGCAGCTGCTGGTGGCCGCCGTGGTCGCGGTGCTGCTGCTGTTCGGGGTCCGGCCCTGGGCGCTGGCCAAGCTCAAGACCTCCACCCCGGACGCGAAGACCGGAGTGGACGCGCAGATCGGGCGCAGTGCGACAGTGGTCTCGGACGTGACCGACCGAGCCGGACGGGTCAAGCTGCACGGTGAGGTGTGGACCGCCCGGATCGAGCAGGCCGGTGTGATGCTGCCGACCGGGAGCACGGTGACCGTGCTGCGGATCGACGGAGCCACGGCGATCGTCGGTCCTCAGGCGGTCGCCGACCCGAGCCAGCCCTACGGCTACACCGGACCGGACCAGCCCTACCCGCCCGCGGCCTCCGGCCACTGAGGCAGGCCGCGGCACCCGCCGTCACCCATCCCCCGTAGACTCAGAGCACCGGCGAAGGATCCGCTGGCAGAGACGAGGAGACCGAGCACGTGGACAGTCCCGGACAGATCATCGGCTTCATCATCATCGCGCTGGTGGCGATCTTCGTCATCGTCGCGATCTCACGCTCGATCCGGATCGTGCCCCAGGCGGGTGCCCTGATCATCGAACGGCTGGGCCGGTACCAGTCCACGATGTACGCGGGTCTGCATTTCCTCATTCCGTTCATCGACCGGATCCGTGCTGGGGTGGACCTGCGTGAACGGGTGGTCCCGTTCCAGCCACAGCCGGTGATCACCTCCGACAACCTGGTGGTCAGCATCGACACGGTCGTCTACTACCAGGTGACCGACCCCAAGGCCGCCACCTACGAGATCGCCGACTACATCCAGGCGATCGAGCAGCTCACCGTCACCACCATCCGTAACATCATCGGGTCGATGGACCTGGAGCAGACGCTGACCAGCCGTGACCAGATCAACGGACAGCTGCGTGGTGTGCTGGACGAGGCCACCGGGCGGTGGGGGATCCGGGTGAACCGGGTGGAGCTGAAGGCGATCGACCCGCCGCCGAGCGTGCAGGGCGCGATGGAGCAGCAGATGCGCGCCGAGCGGGACCGACGCGCCGCCATCCTCACCGCCGAAGGTGTCAAGCAGTCCGCGATCCTCACCGCCGAGGGCGAGAAGCAGTCGGCGATCCTCACCGCCGAAGGTCAGGCCCAGGCCTCGATCCTCAAAGCTCAGGGTGAGTCCCGGGCGATCCTGCAGGTCTTCGATGCGATCCACCGCGGCGATGCGGACCCGAAGCTGCTGGCTTACCAGTACCTGCAGATGCTGCCGGAGATCGCCAACGGCACCTCCTCCAAGCTCTGGGTCATTCCCACCGAGTTCACCGCCGCGCTCGGCTCGATCACCTCCGCTTTCGGACCGGAACCCTCCGGCGGCGCCCCCACCGGTGGCCGCGGTTCCGGCGATGGTGGCGGCAACCGTCCCTCGGTGCAGACCCCGGACCACCTCGACGCCCTCGACGTGCAGCTGCCGGAGACCTCGCTGCAGGACCCGGCAGAGGCGCTGCGGGAGGCTCGCGGCCAGGCCTCGGAGGCCACCGCGGAGGCGACCCAGGCGGGGGAGAGCTCCGGTGCACCGTTCGACCCGAGTGCGTCCGCGGGACAGCGTCCTGCCGACGACGGGGACGTTCCGCCGTCAGCGAATCAGTAGCTCAATTCGGCTAATGCGCTTGGTACCGGGTATCTGACGCGGTGTAGTTTCGCTATGTGCTCCAACTGATCCGGCGATACCTCCGGCCGTATCGCACGGAGGTCCTGCTCGTCTGCGTCCTGCAGTTCGTGCAGACCCTCGCTGCGCTGTACCTCCCCACGCTGAACGCCCAAATCATCGATGAGGGTGTAGTCACCGGTGACGTCGACCTGATCTGGCGCACCGGTGGCCTGATGCTGGCTATCAGCGCTGTGCAGGCGCTCACCAACGTCGTGGCGATCTACTTCGGTGCCCGTACCGCGATGTCGCTCGGCCGGGACGTGCGCGAGGGCCTGTTCACCCGGGTGATGGACTTCTCCACCCAGGAGATGACCCAGGTGGGGACACCGTCGCTGATCACCCGGTCCACCAACGATGTGCAACAGGTCCAGATGTTCGTGTTCATGGGCATGACCGTGATCATCATGGCGCCGATCATGCTGATCGGCGGGGTGATCATGGCGGTGAACCAGGATCCGGGCCTCTCCTTGCTGCTGGTGGCCGTGGTGCCGGTGCTCGGCGGGACGATGGCCGTCGTCGCCTGGCGGATGGTGCCGTTCTTCCGCGCGATGCAGAAGCGGCTGGACGCGATCAACGGCGTGCTCCGCGAGCAGATCACCGGAATCCGGGTGGTGCGTGCCTTCGTCAAGGAGGGTGCGGAGGCGGTGCGCTTCGAGCGCGCGAACGCCGATCTGCGGAAGGTCTCGGTCAAGGTCGGCCGAGTGATGGCGTTTGCGATGCCGTTGGTGATGCTGATCGTGAACATCGGCTCGATCGGTGTGATCTGGTTCGGTGGCCACCGGGTCGAGGAAGGGGCGGCCGACGTCGGTTCGATCATCGCCTTCCTCAGCTACCTGATGTTCATCATGATGGCCGTGATGATCTCCACGATGATGTTCATGTTCGCCCCGCGGGCGGCCGTCTCCAGCGAGCGGATCATGGAGGTGCTGTCCTCCGAACCCACTGTGCTGCCACCGGAGCGGGCGCAGCGCCCGGAGGCGCTGCATGGGCAGGTCCGCTTCACCGGAGTCTCGTTCAAGTACCCCGGCGCCGAGGAGCCGGTGATCGAGGAGCTGAGCTTCACCGCCGAACCTGGGCAGACCACGGCAATCATCGGCTCCACCGGAGCCGGGAAGACCACGCTGGTCACGCTGGTGCCTCGGCTGTTCGACGCCACCAGTGGCTCGATCAGCATCGACGGTGTGGATGTGCGCGACTTCGACCCCGAGCTGATGCAGCAGATCATCGGACTGGTACCGCAGCGGCCGTACCTGTTCACCGGCACGGTCGCCTCCAACCTGCGTTACGGGCGTGAGGACGCCACCGACGAGGAGCTCTGGCAGGCGCTGCGAGTGGCGCAGGCGGCCAACTTCGTCACCTCGATGGACGGCGCTCTGGACGCCCCGATCGCGCAGGGTGGCACCAACGTCTCCGGGGGGCAGCGTCAGCGCCTGGCGATCGCCCGTGCGCTGGTGCGGCGCCCTGCGGTCTACCTGTTCGACGACTCCTTCTCCGCCCTGGACTACGCCACCGACGCGGCACTGCGGGCCGCCTTGAAACCGCAGACCCGCCAGTCCAGCGTGATCGTGGTGGCCCAACGGGTCGCCTCCATCCGCGACGCCGACCAGATCCTGGTGCTTGAGCACGGCCGGCTGGTCGGCCGGGGCACGCACGCCGAGCTGCTTGACGGCAATCAGACCTATCAGGAGATCGTCTCCTCCCAGCTCACCGCTCAGGAGGCCTCATGAGTACCGAGCAGCACGACCCGACCGCAGGGGAGAAGGCCGACGACTCCGAGCTGAAGGCCGACAGCTCTGCCGCAGCCCGCGCGCCGCGGGGGCATGGCCCCGGCGGTGGTGCAGGTATGCCGGCGGAGAAGCCCTCCGACCTGGCTGGCACGCTGCGCCGGATGGTGACCGAGCTGCGCGTGGAGGGCGTGCGGATCATCACCGCGGTGGTCTTCGGCCTCCTCGCCACGGCCGGCATGGTGGTCGGGCCGAAGCTGCTCGGCAACGCGACGAACGTCATCTTCGACGGTGTGGTCGGGGCGATGCTCGATCCGTCGATGACCCGCGCGGAGACCATCGAAGCGCTGCGCGCCGCCGGCCGGGACACCCTTGCCGACACGCTGACCGGAATGCCGAACGTGGTGCCCGGGCAGGGCGTCGACTTCGACCGGTTGGCGTCCAGTCTGGCCGTGGTGTTCGTCGTCTACATCGGTGCGTTCCTGTTCACCTGGCTGCAGGGCCGGATCATCACCACCGTGGTGCAGCAGACCGTGTACCGGCTGCGTGAGCGGGTGGAGACCAAGCTGGCCCGCCTTCCGCTGCGCTACTTCGACCGACAGGCCCGCGGCGAGGTGCTCTCCCGGGTGACCAACGACATCGACAACATCGCCCAGAGCGTGCAGCAGATCCTCTCCCAGCTGATCACCTCGGTGCTCACCGTGATCGGTGTGCTCGGCATGATGCTGTGGATCTCCTGGCAGCTCGCCCTGGTGGCGGTCGTGACCATCCCGATCTCCGCCGTCGTGGTGTCCCAGATCGCGAAACGTTCCCAACCCCAGTTCGTGGAGCAGTGGAAGCGCACCGGCACGGTGAACGCGCACGTGGAAGAGATGTACACCGGGCATGACCTGGTCACCGTGTTCGGCCAGCAGAAGCACGCGGTGGCGACCTTCCGCCGGGAGAACGAGCAGCTGTACACCGCCTCGTTCAAGGCACAGTTCATCACCGGAACGATCCAGCCGGTGATGGGCTGGATCTCCAACATCGGCTATGTGGTCATCGCCGTGCTCGGCGCGGTGCGGATCACGTCGGGAACGATGTCCTTGGGTGACGTGCAGGCGTTCGTGCAGTACTCCCGCCAGTTCTCCCAGCCGATCACCCAGATCGCCTCGTTGATGAACATGGTGCAGTCCGGAGCCGCCTCGGCCGAGCGGGTGTTCGACCTGCTCGACGCTGAGGAGGAGTCGGGTGACCCGGTCACCCCGGCGCGCCTGGGCGAGGTCAGGGGCCGGGTCGCGTTCGAGCACGTGAAATTCTCCTACCTCCCGGACAAGCCGCTGATCGAGGACCTGTCCTTCGTGGCCGAACCCGGTCAGACGGTGGCGATCGTGGGCCCCACCGGAGCGGGCAAGACCACGTTGGTCAACCTGATCATGCGGTTCTACGACGTGATCGACGGCCGGATCACCATCGATGGCGTCGATACCCGCGATCTGCCCCGTGCGGACGTGCGCAGCAAGATCGGCATGGTGCTGCAAGACACCTGGCTCTTCGGCGGCACGGTCACGGAGAACATCAGCTACGGCGCGCACCAAGAGGTCCCCACCGAGCGCCTGCTGCAGGCCGCGGAGGCCACCCACGTGGACCCGTTCGTGCGCACGCTGCCCGACGGGTACGACACGGTGCTCGACGATGAGGGCACCAACGGCACCGCCGTCAGCGCGGGGGAGAAGCAGCTGCTCACCATCGCGCGGGCATTCCTCGCCGACCCGCCGATCCTCATCCTGGATGAAGCCACCAGCTCGGTGGACACCCGCACCGAGGTACTCGTCCAGGAGGCGATGAACGCGCTCCGGGTGGGGCGGACCAGCTTCGTCATCGCTCACCGGCTGTCCACGATCCGCGATGCCGACATCATCCTGGTGATGGAGCACGGTGACATCGTCGAACAAGGCAGCCACGACGAGCTGCTCGCCGCCGAGGGTGCCTACGCCAAGCTGTACCAGTCGCAGTTCGCTGCTGCTGCTGCCCCGGTCGACTGACCCACTCCCGCCTCTTGCCCCAGCCGGGCGCTCGCGAACGGTGCCTGAAGGGATACGCGAGGAGGAGGCACGGCTGCGAAACATCAGCCTTACGGCTGACCCGCCTGCGGGGCTCGCTCTGCCACGATGTGAGAGTGCGCATCGCGGTAGTCGCAGAATCGTTCCTCCCGCAGGCCAATGGGGTGACAGTCACCCTGCTCCGGTTACTGGAGTACCTCCGGGAGCGGGGCGACGACGTGCTCGTCCTCGCCCCGGCACCCGGCCGCGGTCAGGATGCGGTCACGCACTACGCCGGTGCGGACGTGCGCCGCTACCGCGCGGTCTCCTTGCCCGGGTACTCCGAGATGCGGGTGTCCAACCCCCGCGTGCGCACCCTGGAGGAGCACCTGCGCTGCTTCGCGCCGGACGTGCTGCACCTGGCGGCACCGTTCATGCTCGGCTGGCAGGCGATCGGGGCAGCCCAGGCCCTCGGCCTGCCCTCGGTCGCGGTCTACCAGACCGAGGTGCCCACCTACGCCAAGCGATACAAGGTGCGCCAGATCGAACCGCTGCTCTGGCGCCGGATCGAGGACATCCACAAGAGCGCCACCCTGTCCCTGGCACCGTCCAGCTACGCCTGCGGGCAGCTCGTCGACCGCGGAGTGCACCGGGTGGCGGTCTGGCCGCACGGGGTGGACCGGGACCGGTTCTCGCCCACCCACCGCAGCGAGGCGCTGCACGCCGAGCTCGGTCCCGGTGGTGAGGTGCTGGTCGGTTATGTCGGCCGGCTGGCCCGGGAAAAACAGGTGGAGGACCTGGCCGTGCTGGGCGACCTGCCCGGCGTCCGGCTGGTCATCGTCGGGGACGGGCCGCAGCGGGCCCGGCTTGCTCGGCGTCTGCCCGATGCACTGTTCGCCGGTCACCTCGGCGGAACCGACCTGTCCCGGGCGATGGCCAGCCTGGACGTGTTCGTGCACACCGGTGAGATGGACACCTTCGCCCAGACCGTCCAGGAGGCGCACGCTAGCGCAGTGCCGGTGGTGGCACCGGCGCGCGGCGGGCCGATCGACCTGGTGGACCACGGCAGCACCGGCTACCTGTACCCGCCCGGGGACCTGCGGGCGCTGCGCGCCCATGTGCGGGCACTGGCGGCGGACCCGCTGACCCGCGGCGCGATGGGGATGCGCGCCCGGGAGGCGACGGCGGGGCGCACCTGGGACGCGGTGAACGCCCAGGTGGTGCGCCACTACGAGAACGCGATCGAGTTCGCCGCGGCGGACCGGGCTGCCGGGTACCGGCCGGCCAGGCGTTGGCTGATCACCCGGTAACCTCACCGGGTGCCGATCCTTACCCTGGACTCCCCGGACGCCACCGAGCTCACCGACTACACCCGGATGACCGACGTGGCGCTGCGCCGCACGCTGGAGGTCGAGCGCGGTCTGTTCATGGCGGAGAGCTCCACGGTGATCCGCCGGGCGGTGGCCGCCGGACATCGGCCCCGCTCCTTCCTGATGGCCCCCAAATGGCTGCCCGACCTCGATGAGCTGCTTCGCGAGGTGGGCGCGGGGGAGTACGGCGACGTCCCGGTCTACCTCGCCGAGGAGGACCTGCTGCACTCGATCACCGGCTTCCACCTGCACCGGGGTGCGCTCGCGGCGATGCACCGCCCCGTGCTGCCGCCGGTGGCCGACGTGCTCGCCGGTGCTCGGCGGGTCGCCGTGCTCGAGGACATCGTCGACCATACGAACGTGGGTGCCGTGGTGCGGTCGGCGGCTGCCCTGGGCGTGGACAGCGTGCTGGTGACGCCTCGATGTGCCGATCCGCTCTACCGCCGTGCCATCCGGGTGTCGATGGGCACGATTTTCCAGGTGCCGTGGACCCGCATCGATCCCTGGCCTGGAGGTGTCGCACTGCTGCAGGAAGCCGGATTCGTGGTCGCGGGGATGACCCTCGCCGACGGTGCGATCACGCTGGACGAGCTGGCCGAGCAGAACCACCCACGCCTTGCGCTCGTCTTCGGCGCCGAAGGAGATGGGCTGTCACGGCGAACCTCGGCTGTCGTTGACGTGCACGTGAGGATCCCGATGGCCGGCGGCGTCGACTCGCTCAACGTCGCCGCTTCCTCAGCAGTGGCGTTCTACGCGACGCGGTCATGGCCACACGCGCAAGGAGATCGACGGTGAGCGATCCGGACGCGGTCGCCTGGGACTAGCGCCTCAGCCGGTCAGGCCGAGCAGATCGGCCAGTTGGCGTAGCTGTAGCTCGAACAGCACGGCGTTGTCGGTGAACGTGTCCGTGCCGTACTGGCCGAAGGTCTCGAAAGTGACGCAGCCGAACAGCGCCGGCCAGATCAGCATGACGCGGGCGAGTACCCCCGCCGGCGCGGCCAGGCCGAACTCCTCGCGGATCTGCTCGAAGTCACCCACCACCGTCTCCGGGATCGCCGGGCCTTCGCTGCCCAGCGCACCGGCAGCCCAGGCGTCGTCGGCGATCCGGGCCAGCGACACGATCACCCGGGTGCCCGGTTCGATCGTGCGCTCACCGGGCGCGTCGTAACCGGGCACCGGGGTGCCATACAGCAGTGCGTACCGTGCAGATTCGGCCAACGCCCAGGTGCGCACCGCCCGGCCCAGGGCCAGAAACCTGCCCAGGTGGTCCTCATCGTCGACGGCGGAGGTCGCCTGGTCCACCGCGTCACCCAGGTCGTTATAGCCGTCGATCACCAACAGGGTGAGCAGCTCGTCCCGGTTGCGCACGTACCGGTAGATCGCGGATGAGACGATGCCCAGCTCGCGGGCGATCGCCCGCAACGAGAGCTCGGCGGGCCCGGACGTGGCGAGCTGCTCCCGGGCGAGGCGGAGGATCTCGGCTTCGGTGCGCTCCCGGGCAAGCTCTCGTGGCGTGGGGGTCATCGTGCTCCTTCTGGGCTGGACGTCGCCGCTCAGCCTACCGACTATATCTCACTGATGCGAGCGTAGGACATAAAAGTGAGCAGCGCTCTTGACAGCGGATCTGGAAGGGCGGATAGTCAATGTGTGAGCAGTGCTCTCTGAGTTTCCTGCTCCTCATCTGACCGCACGACTCGACCAGGAGAAATCATGTCTGCCACCTACCTCGTCACCGGCGCCGGACCTGTCGGTGCCACCCTCGCTCTTCAGCTCGCCGAGCGCGGCGACCAGGTCCGCCTGGCCACCCGTTCGGGTAGCGGGCCCGAGCACGAGAAGATCGAGCGAATCCGGCTGGACGTCAACGACGCCGCCGGTCTTGAGCGTGCGGTGCACGGCGTGACCGCCGTGTTCCATGCCATCCACGGCAGCCGTTACCAGGCGGCCGCCTGGCGAGCTGAGCTCCCGGCCGCAGAACAGGCGGTGATGGACGCCGCCGCGAAAGCCGGCGCGGTCGTGGTCTTCCCGGAAAGCCTGTACTCCTACGGCGAGGTGAGCGGCCCGATGGCGGAAGGAACGCCGTCGGCGGCCACTACCGGCAAGCTCGGTGTCCGTACCGAGCTGCTGCGCGCGAGGCGCGAGCACGCAGCGGACACGGTGAGCGTGGTGGCCTCGGACTTCTATGGCCCCCGGGTGCGGGCGGCGATGGCGGGGGAGCGAATGGTCACGCGGCTGCTCGCGGGTCAGAGCGTGCAGGTGATCGGCAGGCTGGACCAGCCGCACTCGTTCACCTATGTGCCCGACCTGGCCGCAGCGATGATCGCTGCCGCTGACCGCCCGCAGGCCTGGAACCGGGTGCTGCACGCCCCGACCGCCCCGGCGCTGACCCAGCGCGACCTGGTCGAAGAGTTCGCCCAGGTGGCTGGTGTACCGATGCCCCGGATCCTCGCCGTTCCGGCCCAGGTGCTGCGCGTGCTCGGCGTGGTCATTCCCGCGATCCGGGAGGCTGCGGAGACCAGCTACATGTTCGATCGATCGTTCGTGATGACCTCCGCGGTGACCGAAGAGCTGCTCGGCCTGCGACCCACCCCGTTGCCGGAGGGGATGGCCACCACGATCGCGTACTGGCGCCAGGGTCGTCCTGTGAGGAGTGCGGTATAGCGCACTCCCGACAGGACGACCTCAGCGCAGCGGCGTGAAGAACTCCCGCAGGTCGGTCAGCAACAGATCCGGAGCCTCCAGCGCGGCGAAGTGACCACCGCGGTCGAACTCCGTCCACCGGACGAGGTTGTTCTGCTGCTGCGCGATCGCGCGGATCGTGCTGTCGCCGGGGAACACCGCACAGGCGGTCGGCACACCGGAGGAGGGTAGGGCGGCGCCCCACTGCTCGCCCTCGGTGTACAGCCGCATCGACGATCCGACCGTGCCAGTGAAATACATGATGCTCAGATTGGTCAGGAACGCGTCCACGTCCAGAGCGTCGGCGAGCCGGTCATGGGCGGGGTTGGTGAAGATGTGGAAGATGTCCGCGATCCACCCGAGCAGGCCGACCGGTGAGTCGGTGAGCCCGTAGGCGAGCGCCTGCGGACGGGTGGACTGAATGGCTGCGTACCCGGACGTGGTCTTGCTGCTCCAGTCGTTCAGCTCGGCCAGCTTCGCCTGGTCGGCGGGGCTGAAGTCGGCACCGTCCTCGTCCCACGGCGGGATGGTGATCAGCGCGTTCACGTGCACACCGGCCACCCGGTCCGGATGCAGGCGGCCCAGCTGTGGCGCGATGAACGAGCCGGCATCGCCGCCCTGAGTGCCATACCGGGCATAGCCCAGTCGGTCCATCAGGGCGGCGATCAGCTCGGCGGCACGGTCAGTGGAGGCCTGACCTGCCGCCTGGGTCGGCCCGGAGAAGCCGAAGCCGGGCAGCGTCGGCAGGACTACGTGGAAGGCGTCCGCCGGATCGCCGCCGTGGGCGCGCGGGTCGGTCAGTGGCCCGATCAGCTCGGTGAACTCCGCCGGCGAGCCGGGCCAGCCGTGCACCAGCACCAGCGGGAGCGCCGCCGGCTCCGGTGAGCGGACGTGGACGAAATGCAGGTGCTGGCCGTCGATCTCGGTGGTGAACTGCGGGTACTCGTTCAGCCGGGCTTCGTGGCGGCGCCAGTCATACCCGGACCGCCAGTGCTCAGCGAGATCGCGCACCTCCGGTACAGGGACACCCTGGTTCCACCCGACGTCGGGCAGCTGGTCCGGCCAGCGGGCAGCGGCCAGGCGCGCTCGCAGATCGTCGACCTGGGCCTGCGGGATGTCGATGGTGAACGGGATCAGAGCGGTGTCATCGGTCATGATCGCCACGCTAGGCACCATTGAGGCCAGCTGATGGCCGCAATCCGCCACCCCACCTCAGGTCGTCATGTCAGGGGTGCGTCATAGCGCACGGGTGACATGACGACTACGGTCTCTCCTGTGAGCCGACTGCTGCTGCTGGATACTGCGAGCCTCTACTTCCGCGCCTACTTCGGTGTTCCGGACACGATCAGGGCGCCGGACGGAACTCCGGTGAACGCGGTGCGCGGGCTGCTGGACTTCATCACCCGGCTGACCGCTCAGTACCGGCCCACCCATCTGGCCTGCTGCTGGGACAACGACTGGCGCCCGCAGTGGCGGGTCGACCTGATCCCCAGCTACAAGCAGCACCGGGTGGTCGAGGAAGTCCCGGTCGGCACCGACGTGGAAGAGGTGCCGGACCCGCTCGGCGTGCAGGTGCCGGTGATCGCCGCGACCCTGGCCGCCATCGGGATCCCGGTGCTCGGTGCTAACGGCTACGAGGCCGACGACGTGATCGGCACCCTGGCCACCGGCGCCGGGATGCCTGTTGATGTGGTCACCGGCGATCGGGACCTGTTCCAGCTGGTGGATGACGACGCCAGCGATGGCCCGATCCGGGTGCTGTACACCGCCCGCGGGGTGAGTAAGCACGAAGTGGTGACCGGCGCCGTCGTGCAGGAGAAATATCACGTGCGCGCGGATCAGTATGCGGATTTCGCCACGCTGCGCGGGGATAGCTCGGACGGGCTGCCCGGAGTAGCGGGCGTGGGGGACAAGACGGCCGCCTCCCTGCTCGCCTCCTACGGCGACCTGGCCGGGATCCGGTCAGCAGCTGCCGATTCGGCTACGCCGCTGGCGGCCGGACTGCGCGGCAAGCTGAACGCCGCCGGGGACTACCTCGATGCCGCCGTGCAGGTCGTCGCCGTGGCCCGCGACCTCGACCTGGGCGAGCCGGACCTGCGCTTGCCCGGCAGTGCCGCGGACCGTCCTGCGCCGGCCGACGTGGACGCGCTCACCACCCTGACCGAGAGGTGGGGGCTCGGTTCTTCGGTGGACCGGCTGCTGGCCGCGCTGCCTGCCGAGGTCGTCAGGTGAGGCGTGCGCCAGAGCGCACCTTTGACAGGACGACCCGGGCTTAGACGAGCTGCACCTCGACGCCGGCCGCGCGTACCGCCGCTACTACGTCCGGGTCGGCCGCCGTGTCCGTGATCAGGGTGTGCACCTGATCGGTGTCGATGATCCGGGCGAAGGCGTTGCGGCCGAGCTTGCTCGCATCGGCGACGACCACCACCTGCTGGGCGCGGGCCGCCAGCGCTGCCCCGATCGCGGCCTCGCCCTCATCGTGCGACGCCGCACCCAGCTCAGCGCCGAAGGCGTTCACACCGAGGAAGAGCACATCCACGCTCACCTGACCGAGGAGCAGGTCGGCCAAGGGGCCGGTGAGCTCATACGACAGCGGCCGGACCACGCCGCCGGTGAGGACCACCCGCAGATGCGGGCGGACCGCGAGCTCGGCGGCGATGTTGACGGCGTTCGTCACCACGACCGCGGGCGGTCCCTCGTGCGCGCGCAGCGGCGCGCTCACCGCCAGCTCCCGGGCCACCTCGGTGGTGGTGGTGCCACCGTTCAGACCGACCACCTGGCCGGGGGAGACCATCGCCGCAGCGGCGGCCGCGATCCGTGCCTTCTGTTCACCGCTGCGTGTCGCCTTGTACCGCAGCGGCAGGTCACCGGTACTGGGGTGCGCGGCGGCGCCACCGCGGGTGCGCACGACGAGCTGCTGGTCGGCCAGAGTGTCCAGATCACGCCGCACGGTCGCGGGGGAGATGCTGAGCGCGGCGGCCACCTCATCGACGTGCACCTGCTCCCGCTCGATGATCAGATTCAGCAGGGCACCCAGCCGCTCGTGCTTATTCACAGCCCGCTCCGATCATGATGGATTCTGATTGGAAACACTCTAGACTGATCATGATCATGCAGCCGGCCGTGAGGGGCTGCAACCCGTCTGCTGCCCGAGGAGTACACCGTGACCGAGTCGTCGACCATCCGTGAGGTGCTCAGCCAACCACAGCTGTGGGCCGGTGTTGGCGCCACGCTGACCACTGCCGAGGGCCTACCGGCCGAGGGCGAACGGGTGGCAGTGGTGGGCTGTGGCACCTCCTGGTTCATGGCCCAGTCCTACGCCGCGCTCCGGGAGAGTCTCGGCCAGGGCGAGACTGAGGCGTTCACCGCGTCCGAGTTCCCGGCCGGGCGCCGGTACGACCGGATCGTGACCATCTCCCGCTCCGGTACCACCACCGAAATCGTGCAGCTGCTCCAGGCCAGCACCACCCCGAGCGTGCTGATCACCGCCGTGGCGGGCGGGCCGGCCGCAGCGAACGCCGACGCCGAGATCGTCTTGGCCGACGCCGACGAGACCTCGGTGGTGCAGACCCGGTTCGCCACCACCACCCTCGCGCTGCTGCGCGCCAGCCTGGGCACCGACCTGACCGGTGTGGTCGCCGACGCCACTGCGGCACTGGACCTGCCGGTCGAGGACGCCTGGGTGCAGGCGGACCAGCTCACCTTCCTCGGCACCGGCTGGACCATCGGTCTGGCTCACGAGGCCGCCCTGAAGCTGCGGGAGTCCTCCCAGTCCTGGACCGAGTCCTATGTGGCGATGGAGTACCGGCACGGCCCGATCTCCATCGCCGAGCCCGGCCGGGTGGTCTGGGTGTTCGGAGCGGTGCCCGCCGGGCTCGCCGAGGACGTCGCCGCCACGGGCGCCACGCTGGTCACCAGCGAGCTGGACCCGCTCGCACACCTGGTGCTGCTGCACCGCACCGCCGTCGCCCGGGCCGAGGCCCGCGGACTGAACCCGGACACCCCGCGGCACCTGTCCCGTGCGGTGCACCTGCCCGCGGAGGACTGAGATGGCGGCACCGGCACTGGGTGTGGACATCGGCGGCACTGCGATCAAGATCGGTCGGGTCGCCGCCGACGGCACGCTCAGCGACGCCCGCCAGGTGCCCACGCCGAGGGACCCGGAGGTGCTCGCCGACCTGATTGTCGCCGAGGCGGCGGCAACGCCGGCGGAGGCGATCGGCGTGGTCAGCCCGGGGATCGTGGACGAGCAGCAGGGTGTGGTGGTGTTCTCCGCCAACCTGGGCTGGCGAGACCTGCCGCTTCGGCAGCTGCTCAGCGCCCGCCTGGCGGCACCGGTCGTGACCGGCCACGACGTCCGCGCCGGCGCGCTCGCCGAGTCTCGCTGGGGCGCCGGTGAGCCGGATCTGCTCTTCCTGCCGCTGGGCACCGGTCTGGCCTCCGCGCTGATCACCGGGGGCCGCATCCGCGGCACCGGCTGGGCCGGGGAGATCGGTCAGATCCTCGTCCCCGATCCGGACGGCACCGGCCGGGTGCCGCTGGAACGCATCTGTGCCGCCGGTGCGCTGGCCCGGCGCTATGCTGCGGCGACCGGGACCACCGACACCTCCGGCGGTGCCCGCGCGGTGTTCGCACGTGCCGCAGCCGGGGACCGGTCCGCTCAGCAGGTGCTCGACTCCGCGATCGAGACCCTTGCCGACCTGCTCGCTGCCACCGCCGGACTGCTCGGCCCGGTGCCACTGGTCCTGGGCGGCGGCCTGGCTGAGGCCGGGGACGCGCTGCTCGACCCGCTGCGCGCTGCTCTGGCGGCGCGGTTGCCGGTCGACGCAATGCCGCCTCTGCGGCGAGCGCGGCTGGGACAATGGGCGGGCTGCCTGGGCGCTGCCGCCCTGGCGATGACTCCCGGAGGTTCCCCATGATCGTCACGCTGACCCCGAACCCGGCGGTCGACGTCACCTACACCGTGCCGCAACTGGTCCACGGTCAGGTCCACCGGGTGCAGCAGCTGGTCGAGTCCGCCGGCGGCAAGGGCGTGAACGTCGCCCGCGTGCTGGCCAGCCTGGGCCGCCCCGTGTGCGCCGCCGGGTTCCTCGGCGGCGCCGCCGGGGAGACGCTCGAGGACCTGCTCGCGCCCACAGCGGTGGACCAGGCCTGGACCCTGGTCAGCGGCCAGACCCGCCGGACGGTGACCGTGGTGGATGCCAAGGACGCCACCGTGTTCAACGAACGCGGCCCGCAGGTCACCTCCCGCGACTGGGGTCGGCTGACTGCGAGCGTGCTCGCTCGGTTGGCTGCCGGGGACGTGCTGGTGGTATCCGGTTCGACCCCGCCGGGCACAGCGCCCGATGACCTGGCAGGACTGGTGCGCTCCGCCGTCGAGCAGGGCGTGGCCGTGGTGGCCGACACCTCTGGGCCCGGGCTGCTCGAGGTGGCCGGCGCCGGCCCCGCCTGCCTGAAGCCGAACGAGGAGGAGCTGCTCGCGGCTACTGGCGCCACCGGCGTGCTCAGCGGCGCACGCGCGCTGCTCGCGCGCGGCGCCGAGGCGGTGCTGGTCTCGCGTGGGGTGGACGGGGTGCTCCTGGTCACCGCTGATAACCACTGGCAAGCTCGCCCGGCCGAGGCACTGACCGGTAATCCCACCGGGGCGGGGGATGCGGCAGTGGCCGCCCTGGCCGCAGCGCTTGCCGACGGCGCTCGTGCAGGCGATCTGTCCACCCACCTGGGTGAGGTGGTCGCCCTCTCCGGTGCCGCGGTGCTGATGCCCACCGCCGGCGAGGTGGACCTGGAGGCCTACGCCCGGATGCTCCCGATGATCAGGACGGACCAGATCGATGCCGCTAGCTGACCTCACCAGCCTCGCCCACGAGTCCCGCACCGGGGGTCGTGGCCTGGGGGCGTTCAACGTGATCCACCTCGAGCACGCCGAGGTCTTCGTCGCCGCTGCCGAGCGGGCCGCGGTGCCGGTGGTGCTGCAGATCAGCCAGAACGCGGTGAGGTTCCACGGCCGACTGGAGCCGATCGCTGCCGGCACCCTGGCTGTGGCCCGGGCCGCGAGCGTTCCCACCGTGGTGCACCTGGACCATGCCGACGATCTGGACCTGGTGGCCGAGGCACTGGACCTGGGTTTCACCTCGATCATGTACGACGGCTCCCGGCTGCCGGCTGAGGAGAACATCGCCAGCACCGCCGCCGTCGTCGGTGATGCGCACGCCCGGGGGGTGAGCGTGGAGGCCGAGCTGGGTGAGATCGGCGGCAAGAACGGGGTGCACGACCCGAGCGTGCGCACCGATCCTGACGAGGCCGCCGCGTTCGTCGCCGCCACCGGGGTGGACCTGCTCGCCGTCGCGGTCGGGTCCTCGCATGCGATGACCACCCGCGGTGCCGTACTGGATACCGACCTGATTGCGGCGATCGCCGCCGCGGTGGACACCCCGCTGGTGCTGCATGGCTCCTCCGGGGTCAGCGATGAGGGGATGCGGGCGGCGATCGGAGCCGGGATGACGAAGATCAACGTCTCCACGCACCTGAACAAGATCTTCACCCATGTGGTGCGGACAGCATTGGCCGACGACCCGCACCTGGTGGACACCCGGAAGTGGTTCCGGCCGGCAGGTGAGGCGGTCGGCGCGGAGGTGGAGCGGCTGTTGCGCTGGTACGCGGGCTGAGGGCTAGGTAGACTAAGCTGGACTAAGCATCAAGGAGTGATGATGAAGAAGGTCAGCATGCACGAGGCAAAGACCCATCTGTCCCGGCTCATCAGGGAAGAGTTCATCGTCACCAACAACGGCCGCCCGGTGGCCCGGGTCATTCCGCTGGAGCAGCACGGCCGGAGCCGATTCGGTTTCCTGCCTGCCGATGAGATCCGCAATGCCCGGATCCCGGAGGACTTCGACACGATGGCGGCCGCGGAGGTGGCTGCCCTGTTCGGGGCCGACCGGTGAGTGGATATCTGCTGGATACCCATCTGCTGCTCTGGGCCGGCGTGGGCTCGGACCGCCTTCCGCGGGCTACCCGAACTGTGCTCGAGGACCCCGCAGCCGACGTGCGGTTCAGCGTGGTCAGCCTCTGGGAGATCGTGATCAAGCTCCAGCTCGGCCGCGCAGATTTCCAGATCGAGCCCGAAGCCCTGCGCGCGCACGCACGTCTCGCCGGACTCGTCGAGGTCGAGGTGTCCGGCGAGCATGTCTTGGCGGCGGGCCGCCTGCCCGCTGTGCACCAGGACCCGTTCGATCGCCTCCTGATCGCGCAGGCGAGGCAGGAGGGCCTGCAGTTCCTGACCGTCGATGAGCAGGTGCTCGCCTACGGCGCAGGCGTCCAGCGGGGCTGAGGTGTTGCCTGTTGCGGGGCCAAGGCGCCGGCACAACCCCTCACACCAGCGCGCTGAAATTGGCCCGGAACACCCCCTGCGGGTCGCGCTCACGCTTGATCTGGCGCAGCCGTTCGAGGGAGTCGGCCGGGAGCGCGTCGGCAAGGCCCTCGTTCGCCCGGAGCATCGTGACCGGCTTGTGCCCGCTGGTGGGCAGGGAATCGGCGAGACGCTGCTGCCTGTCGATGATCGAGGTGGCGTCGGCCAGACCGGGTGAACCCAGCAGGTACACCCCGTACGGCTCCGCCAACGCCCCGTGCGGCGTATCGCTCGGCTGGGCGAGCGCCCCACCGAGGTGGCGCACCTGGACGGCCAGGAGGGGAGCGATCGGTTCCGCGAGGAGGGCGGTGATGGCATCGTCGTCCAGCCGGGTGAGCAGCTCCGCCCGGGACATGCCGGGACTGGGGTCGGTCGGCTCGGCGGTGATGCTGCCCAGCTCGGCCACGGAGAGCATCCCGCGCGAGTCGCTGAGCGGGGCCGGCAGGGCCTCGAGTGCACTCAGGAGTTCGCGGCCGGTCGCCTCGGGGCCGAGGTAGGTGAGGTCGATCGCCACCAGCGGGTTGGCGCCGGGGAAGCTCATCAGCTCGAGCCAGAGGGTGAGCTCGTCCGGAGCCGCAGCCGTCACCTCCCGGAACGCCCGTGCGACCGCCGGTGCGTGCGAGGCGTCCCAGAGCATCCGGCCGCCATACACCGCCGGCGCCTCCTGCAGGGCGATCTCCACGCCGGTGACGATGGCGTAGTCGCCGCCTCCGCCGCGCAGTGCCCAGAACAGCTCGGCGTCGTGCTCGGCATCCACCCGCGCCGCCCGGCCCTGCGCGTCGACGACGTCGAGCGCGGTGACGGACTCTGCCACCCACCCGAAGGCCCGCCCGAACCAGCTCAGCCCGCCACCGAGGGCAACACCGGTGACGCTGACCACGGGAGAACTGCCCGGCAGCGCTGTGAGGCCGTATGCCGCAGTGGCCCGTTGCAGCTCTCCGGAGGAGACGCCCGCACCGATCCGGGCCAGCCGGTTCTCGGCATCGATCTCGATGTCCGCCAGTGGGGCGGTGCGCAGCAGGATGGCGCCGGCGGTGCGCCCGCTCGCACCGTGCCCGTTCGGCTGGGTCGCGATCGAGACCCCCGTGGCAGCGGCAAAGTGGACGAGGGCGATCACATCGGTGACATCGCGTGCTTCGACCACGGCAGCGGCCGGCTGGTCGATCGCCAGGTTCCACGGCTGGCGGGCGTGGTCGAAGCCGTCATCGCCGGGCACCCAGGTTCGCCCGCGGACGGTGGCCCGCAGCTCGGTCGCCTGCGCGGTACTGAGGAGGGAGTGTCGGTCGGTCATGAGAGTGTGTCCTCGGCTGTGGATAGTGTGACGGTGCCGCGGCGCGACCCGGTTCACTAGGTATGACGTGCCGGGTAGGTCAGATGTGACGGGTTGACGAAGACAGGAGCGCCGGATGGCTGAACGCACACCGGTAGCCACCGGCGCACAGCCGGCCGGTACGGGTGTGCTCGCCGAGAGGTTCGCTGCCCAGCGTCGCCGTCTGCACGCGATCGCCACCCGGATGCTCGGCTCGCACTGGGACGCCGATGACGCCGTACAGGAGACCTGGATCCGGCTGCAGCGCAGCGACGCTGACAGCATCGAGAACGTCGAGGCCTGGCTGACCACTGTCATCTCGAGGATCTGCGTGGACCAGCTGCGCCGGACGGCCACCCGGCAAGAAGATCTGGGCGCCGAGCTGCCCGAGCCGGAGCAGACCGGTGGGGCCGAGCATCCGGAGGCGGCGGCGCTGACCGGCGACGCGGTGAACATGGCTCTGCTGGTGCTCGAGGAGTTGCCACCGCTGGAACGGCTCGCGTTCGTGCTGCACGACGTGTTCGGCCTCCCGTTCGACGACATCGCACCGATCGTGCAGCGATCCTCGCCGGCTACCCGCCAGCTTGCCTCCCGGGCCCGCAAGCGAGTGGCCCGGATCGACGTCCACGGCGAACGCCGCCGTCGCAGCGATGCCGTCGACGCTTTCCTCCGAGCATCCCGAGACGGCGACTTTCGCCGCCTGCTGCAGGTGCTCGATCCGGAGATCAGGGTGCGCGCTGACTCCGAGGTGATCGCCGCGTCGGCGCCGTTCGTCGCCGCGGGTGCACCGGTCCTGGCGCCGTCGCTGCGAGGAGCGGACGCGGTGGCGCGAGCATTTGCCGGCCGCGCGTCGCTGGCCCGCCGCGCGCTGATCGACGGGGCACCCGGTGCCGTCTACCTCAGTGAGGGAACGGTAGCGGCGGCCTATCTCCTGCACCTGCAGGAAGGCAGGATCGTGCAGATCGAGGTGATCGGTAACGCCGAACGCCTCGATGCGCTCGACATCACCGCTGTACAGGACCCAGACGCCGCCCGCTGAGCCTCCCGACGCTCCTACACTGAGCCCATGCGCCCAGATCGATCTACTGCCCTGTTCGAAGCCCTGCGGACCCGAGTGGTGGTCGCCGATGGCGCGATGGGCACCATGTTGCAGGACGCAGAGCTCACCCTCGCGGACTTCGACGACCTGGAGGGCTGCAACGAGATCCTCAACGTCACCCGCCCGGACGTGATCGAAAGCATCCACGACGCGTACTTCGCCGTCGGAGTGGACTGCGTGGAGACGAACACGTTCGGCGCGAACGCCTCCAACCTGGGCGACTACGACATCGTGGAGCGGATCGCCGAGCTCGCTGAGGCCGGTGCCGCCATCGCCCGCCGCTCCGCGGACAAGCACGCTCGCCCCGATCGCCCCCGCTGGGTGCTCGGCGCGATGGGCCCAGGAACCAAGCTGCCCAGCCTCGGGCACGTGCCCTACGCCGACCTCAAGGCCAGCTTCGCCGACCAGGCCGAAGGCCTGATCCGCGGCGGCGCGGACGCGATCCTGATCGAGACCAGCCAGGACCTGCTGCAGACGAAAGCGGCGATCAACGCCGTGAAGGTCGCCCGGGAGCGCACCGCCGTCGACATCCCGATCATCGCCCAGGTGACGGTGGAGACCACCGGCACCATGCTGATGGGATCGGAGATCGGTGCCGCACTGACGGTGCTGCAGGCCCTGGGCATCGATGCGATCGGGCTGAACTGCGCGACCGGGCCGGAGCAGATGAGCGAGCACCTGCGCCACCTCGCCAAGCACGCATCGATCCCGGTCACCTGCCAGCCGAACGCCGGCCTGCCGGTGCTCGGCAAGAACGGTGCCGAGTACCCGCTCACCCCGGCCGAGCTGGCCGCCGCGCACACCCAGTTCACCGGGGAGTTCGGCCTGTCCCTGGTGGGCGGCTGCTGCGGCACCACCCCGGAGCACCTGCGCGCCGTGGTCGAGGCCGTGCACGGCAAGCCGGTCACGCCCCGCACCCCCGAACCGACCTACGGCGTGGCGAGCCTGTACTCGCACACCGACTTCGACCAGGACGCCGCGTTCCTGGCGATCGGGGAGCGCACCAACGCCAACGGTTCGAAGGCGTTCCGGGAGGCGATGCTCGCGGAGAACTGGGACGAGTGCACCCAGATCGCCCGCGCCCAGACCCGCGACGGCGCGCACCTGCTGGACGTGTGCATCGACTACGTCGGCCGAGACGGGGTCCGCGACGCCCACGAGGTGATCTCCCGCCTGGCGAGCGCATCCACGCTGCCGCTGGTGATCGACTCCACCGAGCCGGAGGTGATCCAGGCCGGGCTCGAGCTGGTCGGCGGGCGGGCCGTGGTGAACTCGGTGAACTTCGAGGACGGCGATGGCCCCACCTCCCGCTACGCCCGAGTGATGCCCCTGGTCCAGGAGCACGGCGCTGCTGTGGTGGCACTGACCATCGACGAGCAGGGCCAGGCCCGCACCGCCGAGCACAAGGTCGCTGTGGCCTCCCGGCTGATCGAGGACCTCACCACCCGGTGGGGGATGGCGGTGCAGGACATCATCGTCGACGCCCTCACCTTCCCGATCGCCACCGGCCAGGAGGAGACCCGGCGGGACGCGATCGAGACGATCGAGGCGATCCGTCAGCTCAAGGCCCGCTACCCCGGGGTACACACCACGCTGGGTGTCTCGAACGTGTCCTTCGGGCTGAATCCGGCCGCCCGGGTGGTGCTGAACTCGGTGTTCCTGCACGAAGCCGTCGAGGCCGGGCTGGACTCGGCGATCGTGCATGCCGCGAAGATCCTCCCGCTCGCTTCGATCCCGGACGAACAACGCCAGGCTGCGCTGGACCTGGTCTGGGACAAACGCGTCTATGACAGTGACGGCGCGATGTCCCACGATCCCCTGGCGCACCTTCTCGAGGTGTTCTCCGGGGTGGACACCGCCGCGATGAAGGATGCGCGTGCTGCCGAGCTGGCGGCCCTCCCGCTGGACGAGCGGCTCGCCCGCCGGATCATCGACGGCGAGATGAAGGGCCTGGTCGAGGACCTGGACGCCGGTCTGGCCGAGGGGTGGAAGGCGCTGGACATCGTCAACGACCACCTGCTCGCCGGGATGAAGGTGGTCGGCGAGCGGTTCGGTGCCGGTGAGATGCAGCTGCCGTTCGTGCTGCAGTCCGCGGAGACGATGAAGACCGCCGTGGCGCACCTGGAACCGCATATGGAGAAGATCGCCGATGATGCCGGCAAGGGCACTATCGTGATCGGCACCGTGCGCGGAGACGTGCACGACATCGGTAAGAACCTGGTGGACATCATCCTGTCCAACAACGGGTACACGGTGGTGAACCTCGGCATCAAGCAGCCGGTGGCCGCGTTCATCGAAGCCGCGCAGACCCACCAGGCCGACGTGATCGGGATGAGCGGGCTGCTGGTGAAGTCCACCGTGGTGATGAAGGAGAACCTCGAAGAGCTGAACGGGCGCGACCTGGCCGGCGCCTACCCGGTGCTGCTCGGTGGGGCAGCGCTGACCCGGGTGTACGTCGAGGACGACCTCGCCGACCTCTACGGCGGCCAGGTGCGTTACGCCCGGGACGCCTTCGAAGGGCTGCGCCTGATGGAGCCGCTGGTGCGGATCGCACGGGGAGAGGCACCGGACGCCGTCGGCCTGCCGCCGCTGAAGAAGCGCCGGCATGCCCAGGTGACCCTCACCGAGACCGCACCCGAGGACCTCCCGGCGCGTTCCGACGTCGCCCTGGACAACACCATCCCGACCCCACCGTTCTGGGGGACCCGGGTGGTGAAGGGCATCGCCCAGGCCGGCTATGCGAGCTTCCTGGACGAGCGCGCGACGTTCATGGGGCAGTGGGGCCTGAAGCCGAGCCGGGGTGAGGGGCCGAGCTATGAGGAGCTGGTGGCCACGGAGGGCCGCCCGCGGCTGCGGCAGTGGTTGGAGCAGATCGCTACGGACGACCTGCTGATCCCGTCGGTGGTGTACGGGTACTTCCCGGCGGTGGCCGAGGGTGATGATCTGGTGATCCTGCACCACGACGGGCCGGACGGTGGTTCCGGCGGCCAGGCCGGCACCGAGCGGCTCCGGTTCTCCTTCCCCCGCCAGCACCGGGACCGGCACCTCTGCCTGGCCGACTTCGTCCGGCCGCGCGAGTCCGGGGAGGTGGACCTGATCGGGATGCAGCTGGTCACCGTGGGACCGCGGGTGGCCGAGCGTACCGCCGAGCTGTTCGCCGAGAACCGGTACCGGGAGTACATGGAGCTGCACGGGCTCTCGGTGCAGCTGACCGAGGCACTCGCCGAGTACTGGCACGCCCGGGTGCGCGAGGAGCTCGGCTTCGCTGCTGAGGACCCGGAGAACCTGGAGGGGATGTTCAAGGTGGCCTACCGCGGCGCCCGGTACTCCTTCGGCTACCCGGCCTGCCCGGACTTGGCCGACCGCGCCAAGATCGTCGAGCTGCTGCGCCCGGACCGGATCGGGGTGAGCCTGAGCGAGGAGCTGCAGCTGCACCCGGAGCAGTCCACCGACGCGCTGGTGTTCCACCACCCGGAGGCGAAGTACTTCTCGGTGTGAGCGGGCGGGGCCACACCATGCCGAGGCACCCTGTGGGATCGGAGCGAACCTCTACCCTGCTTCCATCCCCGGAAGCTACCTCCGATGCCGGTTTCGCACGAGGCGGCGGTCGGCGTGCGGGGCAGCGGTGGAAAGGTGACATGATCACGGTGTGCGACTGACGATCCTCGGCGGAGGCGGCTTCCGGGTCCCCCTGGTGTACCGGGCCCTGCTGGCCGACGCCTCCCCGGAGCGGGTCACCCAGGTACGGCTCTACGACACCGACCCCGTGCGCGCGCGTGGTATCGCGCAGGTGCTCAGCGCGCAGGCGGCAGGCCGGGCGGATGTTCCCGAGGTCGTGGTGTGCACCGAGCTGGACGAGGCGCTGGTCGGCGCCGACTTCGTGTTCTCCGCGATCCGGGTGGGTGGCACCGCCGGGAGGGCCGCGGACGAGCGGATCGCCCTGCGGCACGGCCTGATCGGGCAGGAGACCACCGGTGTGGGCGGTATCAGCTACGCACTGCGCGGTCTGCCCGTGGTGGCCAGCCTGGCCGAACGGATCCGCGCCGTGTGCCCCGAGGCCTGGGTGATCAACTTCACCAACCCCGCCGGCATGGTCACCGAGGTGATGACCAGCATCCTCGGTGAACGCGTGATCGGCATCTGCGACTCTCCGGTGGGGCTGGCACGCCGAGTCCTCACCACGCTGGAGGGTGCCGACCTGGTGGCCCCGGGCAGTGCGGCCGGTGTGGGCCTGGGCGGCAGTACCGTGCACGTGGACTACATCGGGCTAAATCACCTGGGCTGGCTGCGCGGGCTGCAGGTGGACGGGGTGGACGTGCTCGGCGAGCTGCTCGCCCGGCCGGACCTGATCGCCTCCTTCGAAGAGGGACGGCTGTTCACCCCCGGGTGGATCCAGACCCTCGGCGCAGTGCCGAACGAGTACCTGCACTACTTCTACTATCAGCGCGAGGCCCGGGCCGCCGAAGCGGCGGCAGAAGCCACCCGCGGCGTCTACCTGGAGCAGCAGCAGGGCGGCTTCTACGCCGCGGCGTCCGACCTGCCGGCGGAGCAGGCTGAGGCGCTGTGGGAGCGCACCCGCGCCGACCGGGAGGCCACCTACATGGCCACCAACCGGGAGGCGGCGGGCAGCTTCGAGCGGGACGAGAGCGATCTGGTCTCCGGAGGGTATGACCAGGTGGCGTTGGCGATCATGCACGCGATCGCGCACGACGACGGAGCCGAGCTGATCTTGAACGTCCCCAACGCTGGGCTGCTTCGCGAGCTGGACGAGCAGGCGGTGATCGAGGTGCCCTGTCGGGTGGATGCCGCAGGGGTGCATCCGCTCCCGGTCGACCCGTTGCCCGGCTATGCGCGGGGCCTGGTCACGACCGTGAAGTACGTGGAGCGGTGCACCATCGAGGCCGCCCTCACCGGTAGCAGGGACGCGGCCCTGAGGGCCCTGGCCGCCCACCCGCTGACCGACAGTGTGGCCGTGGCCGCCGAGGTACTCGAGGACTTCCTGGCCACGCACCCCCAGCTGGCCTACCTGCGGTAGGCGAGCTCCGCCGTCGAGAATCGGTCAGTCACGCGGCACGCCGGATGCGGAGGAGGCCGCGGGGTGATGGACTACCGCTATCGCGATCCATCCGGGAGGAAGAGCTGTGCCCACCGCTGCCGAACAACTGGTCGACACTCTGCATGCGGCGGGCGTACGCCGTATCTACGGGTTGGTGGGGGACAGCCTGAACCCGATCACCGAGGCCATCCGCACGCACGACGATATGGAGTGGGTGCACTGTCACAACGAGGAGTCCGCTGCGCTCGCCGCCGCGGCCGACGCCCAGCTCACCGGTGAGCTCGCCGTCTGCGCCGCCAGCTGCGGGCCGGGCAACACCCACCTGATCCAGGGTCTGTACGACGCGCACCGCACCGGGGCACCGGTGCTGGCGATCGCCTCGCACATCCCTTCGGCGCAGATCGGGTCCACCTACTTCCAGGAAACCCACCCGGAGCGGCTGTTCGTGGAGTGCAGCCACTGGTGCGAGATGATCAACGGCGTCGAACAGCTCCCGCGTGCCCTGCGGATCGCCATGCAGACGGCGGTCGGCAAGCGGGGGGTGTCCGTGCTGGTGCTCCCGGGGGACGTGAGCGCGCGGGACGCACGCGGCCGCGTACCCACCTGCGTGCCGATCCCGCCCGGACGGATGGCTCCGGATCCGCAGCGGGTGGCCGAGCTGGCCGCACTGGTGAACGCCGCAGAGAAGGTCGCGATCTTCGCCGGTGCCGGAGTGGCGGACAGCCGCGAGGAGGTGCTGGCGTTTGCGGAGAAGGTGAAGGCACCGGTCGGGCACTCCCTCGGCGGCAAGGAGTGGATTCAGCACGACAACCCGTACGACGTGGGGATGAGCGGTCTGCTCGGCTACGGCGCCTGCCACGAGGCGCTGCACGAAGCGGACCTGGTGCTGCTGCTCGGCACCGACTTCCCGTACCCGGAGTTCCTGCCGCAGCGCAACACCGTGCAGGTGGACGCCGCCGCGGAGGCGCTCGGCCGCCGCACCCCGCTGGAGCTGGGCATCTGCGGCGATGTCGGCCTGACCCTCGCAGCCGTCATGGACACCGTGAAGGTGAAGACCCGTCGCAAGTTCCTCGACGACATGCTCCGCCGGCACGAACGTGCCCTGACCAAGGTGGTGGACGCCTACACCAAGGACGTCGCCCACCTGCGCCCGATCCACCCCGAGTACGTGGCCGATGTGCTCGACGAGGTGGCCGCAGAGGACGCGATCTTCACGGTGGACACCGGAATGTGCAACGTCTGGGCGGCCCGCTACCTCACCCCGAACGGCCGCCGGCGGGTGATCGGCTCCTTCCGGCACGGAACGATGGCGAATGCGCTCCCGCATGCCATCGGGGCGCAGAAGGCCTATCCCGGCCGCCAGGTGATCTCCATCTCCGGTGACGGCGGGCTGGCGATGCTGCTGGGTGAGCTGCTCACCGCCGCCGAACAGAACCTCCCGCTGACCGTGGTGGTGTTCAACAACGGATCGCTGGGCATGATCCGGCTGGAGCAGATGGTCGCCGGCTACCCCTACTTCGGCACCGACCACACGGCAGACTTCGCCGCGATCGCCCGCGGGTGCGGGATCGAGGCCAGCACAGTCACCGAGCCGGAGAAGGTGCGCGAAGCGCTGACTGCGGCGCTGGCCCACCCGGGGCCGTCGCTGCTGGACGTACGCACCGATCCGGATGCGCTCTCGCTGCCGCCCACGATCACCGGCGGACAGGTGAAGGGGTTCGCGCTGGCCGCCACCCGCACCGTGCTGGACGGGGGAGTCGGCCGGATGCTGCAGCTGGCACGCTCGAACCTGCGCAACATTCCGCGGTGAAGGGGCTGGGCCCTCGATCAGGTGGCTGCAGGTGGGGCTGCGGTCGTGGCCCGTACCACCAGCTGTGTGGGCAGTGCGGTCTCGATCAGCTCCTGGTCCGGTGCCGGGGTGAGGGCGAGCGTCAGTGCGGCCGAGCCCATCTGCCGTAGCGGCAGCCGCACCGAGGTCAGCTGCAGGTCCCGGGAGACCGCGATGTCGTTGAACCCGGCCACCGAGACCTCGTCGGGGACGCGGCGACCGTGGTCGCGCAGCCAGGACAGGGCACCGATCGCCATCTGGTCCGCCGTTCCCACCAGGGCAGTGATCTCCGGGTGCGCCGCAAGCAGCTCGCCGGCACCGGTATAGCCCGCGTCCCGGGTGGCCTCACCGCGGCGCAGGTGCAGCACCCCGCCCGCGTCCTCGGCCACGGAGCGCAGGCCGTCCAGGCGCTCGATCGTGGAGCCGACGTTGGCCACGCCGACCAGTACACCGATCTGCCGATGCCCCAGGTCGAGCAGATGCCGACCCAGGGCACGTGCCCCGCCGGCGTTGTCGGTGACGACCCGGTCCACCGGGACCTGCGGCGCTCCGATCGCCACCGCCCGCCCACCGCTGGCAGTGAAGGACCGGATCCGGGCGTCCATCCCGGCGATGTACGCCTCGTCCACCAGTCCGGATCCGGCGATGATCACATACCCGGTGCGGTGTGCCTGGAGCAGGCGGAAGTATTCCAGCTCCCGGTCGATGTCCCGGTCGGTGTTGCAGATGGTGACCAGCAGGTGCCGGGCGGTGGCAACGTCCTGCACGCCGTTGACGATCTCGGAGAAGTACGGGTCGTCCACGGTACCGACCAGCACCCCGACAGTGCGCGGGTCACCGCTGAGCAGTGCCTGCGCCTGGGCGTTCGGTACATAGTCCAGGTCGCGCGCGGCCTCGATCACCCGGAGGCGCAGGTCCTGGGCCACCGGGTAGGTGCTGCCGGAGAGCACCCGGGAGGCCGTCGGCACCGAGACATCCGCCCGGCGCGCGACATCCCGCAGGTTCACCGCCATGCCTGTAGAGAGTAGAGCACCGAGCCGCACCCGCCGACCACTTGACGCGCACCTGGCTCATCTCCTACGGTCGTCAGAAATCTCCCTAAGAAAAGGCTTTCTCATGACATCGACGTCTTCATCGGCGCCACCGCGGCGCGGGTTTGCCAAGCTCGGGCCGGCGTTCATCACTGCCGCGCTCGTGTTCGGACCAGGGAGTATCACCACTGCCAGCTCGATGGGTGCGGACTTTGCCTACGACCTGGTCTGGGTGCCGGTGATCGCTACGGTCCTGATGCTCTGCTTCGTCGACCTGTGCGTGCGGATCGGGCTGAGCACCGATTCCGGACCGATCGGGACGATCTCCAAGCGCTTCACCCGGGTGGCCGGGGTGCTGGTGGGTCTGGGTGCCTTCGCGGTGACCGCCAGCTTCCAGGCCGGGAACTCGGCGGGCACCGGTGCGGCGATGTCGGTGCTGTTCGGCGGGGACTCGACACTGTTCGCGATCCTGTTCACCCTCGTGGCGCTCGGCTTCGTCTGGCTGCCCTCGTTCTATCGTCAGCTCGAGCGGGTGATGGTGGTGATCATCCTCGCGCTAGTGGTCATCTTCGTGCTCACCATGGTGGTGGCTCGACCGGACTTCGGCCAGGTTGTCGCTGGGCTCGTGCCGAGCTTCCCCTCGGGCTCAGCAGCCCTCGTGGTCGGCGCGGCCGCCACCACCTTCTCCGTGGTCGGTGCGCTCTACCAGATCCAGCTGGTGCGGGAGAAGGGCTGGACGGCGGCCGACTACCGGACCGCGCGCAAGGATGCGGTCACCGGAACGCTGATCCTGGGCGGCCTGTCCTTCGTCATCATGGTGGCCGCCGCCGCGGTGCTGAACCCGCGCGGGGCGAGCGTGCAGTCCCCGGCAGATATGGCCGCCATCCTGGAACCGGCGATCGGCGGCTGGGCCTCGACCCTGTTCGCGCTCGGTCTCTGGGCAGCCGCGTTCTCCTCCCTGATCGGCAACTCCACGATCGGTGGCGGCATGCTCGCTGGCGCACTGAACATCGAGGAGGGCGGGCTGTCCTCCCGCAAGGTGAAGCTATGCATCACCGCCGTCATCGTCCTCGGTGGCGTGGTGGCCACCATCTTCGGCGGACTGCCGGTCCAGCTGATCATCACCGCCCAGGCGGTGACCATCTTCGTGGTCCCGGCGATCGGCGTCCTGCTCGTCTGGCTCGGCCGTGTGCCAGAGCGCGGGGCACTGAAGCTGCCGACGGCACAGTTCGTGCTCGCGATCGCCGGAGTGCTCTTCCTGATCCTGCTCGCCATCAACTATCTGAGGAACTTGCTGTGAAGCCGATCGAGATGCCTACTGACGAGACCACCCTGGAGGAGCTGCTGTCCCGTCCGGGAGACGGCGTCGGCGAGGCGCTGGCCGCCCTGGGTGGTGACATCGTGCTGCTCGGCGCGGGCGGGAAGATCGGTCCGAGCATGGCCACGATGGCCCGCCGCGCGCTGGACTCGGTGGGCTCGGCCGCCCGGGTGATCGCCGTGTCCCGGTTCTCCGACCCGGCCGGTGCCCAGCGGCTGGAGGAGGCCGGTGTGCACGTCCACCGGGCCGACCTCGCGATCAGCGAGTCCTACCCGGATCTGCCCGATGCCGCGGCGGTGTTCTATCTGGCGGCGATGAAGTTCGGCACCTCGGCCGCAGAGCACCAGACCTGGTGGTCGAATGCCGCCATCCCGGTGCTGGTGGCCGACCGCTATCGCGGTGTGCCAACGATGGTCTACTCCACCGGCAACGTCTACCCGCTCACCCCGGTGGTCGGTGGCGGGTCGGTTGAGACCGATACGCCGGCACCGGTGGGGGAGTACGCCCAGTCCGCCCTGGCTCGGGAGCGACTGTTCACCAACGCCGCCCACCGCTGGGACACCCCCACCACCATCTACCGGCTGAACTATGCCTGCGAGCTGCGCTACGGCGTCATTGCCGACATCGCCGCGACGATGGCGGCCGGGGATGCGGTGGACGTGACCATGCCGGCGGTGAACGTGGCCTGGCAGGGGGACATCAACTCCTGGGCGCTGCGCTCGATCGGTACGGCCGGCGTACCCCCGACCGTGCTGAACGCCACCGGGCCAGAGACCGTCTCGGTGCGCCGGATCGCCACTCTGCTTGGCGAGGAGATGGGTGTCGAACCCACGTTCACCGGAGCCGAGGCGCCCGATGCCCTGCTCTCCGACGCCGGTGCCTGCCATGAGCTGTTCGGCTACCCCACGGTGCAGCTGCGGTCCCTGGTCCGTTGGGTGGGCCGCTGGGTCGCTGACGGCGGCCGGCAGCTCGGCAAGGCGACGAAGTTTCAGCAGCGAGAGGGGAAGTTCTGATGAGTACATCTGACGTGCACGCGCAGCTGGCCGGGCCGGTGGTCATCCCGGCGCATCCGCTGGCGCTGGACGCCCAGGGGCGCTTCGACGAGCAGGCCCAGCGCGCGCTCACCCGGTACTACCTGGACGCCGGTGCGCACGGCCTGGCCGTCGGCGTGCACACCACCCAGTTCGAGCTGCACGACGACCAGGGTCAGCTGGCTGCCGTCTGGGCGCTGGCCGCCGAGCAGCGCAGCCACGCCGGTACCGACCCGGTGCTGGTGGCGGGCCTGGTGGGCGACACCGCTCAGGCCGTCGCCGAGGCCGAGGCCGCCCGGGAGCTGGGCTATCACGCCGCGCTGCTCAGCCCGTGGGCGATGTCCGACCGCAGCGAGGATGCCCTGCTCGAACGCGCCCGGGCGGTCGGTGAGGTGATCCCGACGATCGGCTTCTACCTGCAGGAGAGCGTGGGTGGCCAGCACCTGAGCCGCGCCTACTGGCGCGCTCTGTTCGATCTGGACTCGGTGGTGGCGGTCAAGACGGCGCCGTTCGACCGGTACCGCACCGGCGATGTGGTGCAGGTGCTGCTCGAGCACGACCGCTGGGACGAGGTGGCACTGCTCACCGGCAACGACGACGCGATCGTGGCCGATCTGGTCACCCCCACCAGGTCCGGCGACCGGGAGATCCGCGCCCGCGGCGGCCTGCTCGGGCAGTGGGCGGTCGGTACCCGAGCCGCAGTGGCGATGGTGGCCAGCGCCGAGCAGGCCGCGGCTGCGCAGACGGTGGGGATGGACCTGCTCGCCTCCGGCAGCGACATGGTGGAGGTCAACGCTGCCGTGTTCGACGTCGCGCACGACTTCGCCGGCTGCGTGCCCGGGGTGAACGAGGTGCTGCGCCAGCAGGGGCTGCTCAGCTCGGCGCGCTGCCTGTCCGAGTCCGAACGGCTCTCCCCGGGGCAGACCGAGCTGATCGCCGGCGTGCGGCAGCGGTTCGGCGATCTGCTGGACGAGGAGTTCGTTGCCGAGAACCGCGACCGCTGGCTCAGCTGAGCCTCGGGCTGGTCAGGCCTCGATCGCCAGGTCCTCGATCACCTCGGCACCGGGCAGGCGGGCCAGGATCTCACCGGGCAGCAGGATCTTCGACCCCCGGATCCCGCTGCCGATGATCGCCGGCCCGGTGGTGGTGGCCGCATCCAGTAGCAGACGGTAGTGCTCCGGTAGTCCGATCGGGGTGATCCCGCCGTAGGCCATCGCGGTATCCGCCACCGCCCGGTCCATCGGCAGGAACGAGGCTTTGCGCACGTCCAGGAGTCGCTTGATCCTCGAGTTCACGTCCGCTCGGGTGGTGGCGCGGACGACGGCGGCCGCCAGTCGTTCTTCGCCGCCCCGTTTGCCCGCCACCAGTACGCAGTTCGCCGAGTCCACCAGCGGTAGCTGGTAGGTCTCGGTCATCGCCGCCGTCTCGGCCAGCTCGGGGTCGATCTCAGCCACCAGAACCTGCTTGACGGCGTCGGTTTCGTTCTGTGCCCACGTCTCCAGGGCGGTGCGCACCGGGTCGGCGACCAGTTCGAGGTGGTCCAGAACGGGCTGCCAGGTGAGGGTGCCGTACCGCATCACAGCTGGTAGGTCACGGTGATCACACCGCGAGCCAGCGTGTGGAACAAGCCCATGAAGTGCGCCTTGGTGGGGGTGTGTTCGGGCTCCAGCTCGAGGGTGGGCACGTCCAGGGCGTGGATGGTGAACACGTACCGGTGCTCCCGATCCCCAGCGGGAGGTGCCGCTCCCTCGTAACCGAACTCTCCGCCGTCGGACCTCAGGTGGAAGCCCGCTCCCGGAAGGGTGAGGTCGCTCTGCCCCTCGCCCTGCTCCAGCGAGGTGATCGCGGAGTCCAGGTCCACCACGGTCCAGTGCCAGTACCCCGAAGGGGTGGGGGCATCGGGATCGAAACAGGAGAGTAGGTAGCCCTGGGTGTTCTCCGGGGCACCGGACCAGCTCAGCTGCGGGGAGATGTTCTCACCTGCGGCCGCGTGCCGCGGATCCAGCCGAGCACCATCGGTGATGTCGGTGCTGGTCAGCGACATCGTCGGCGCCTGGGGGAGAGCCTCAAGGGGATGTGGGGGCAGCGGACGCTGGAGATCCATGGATGACTTCTCCTTCTCGAGTGTGGGCGTGCATCCCCACCCTACGGCGGGTGAGCGGAGTTGACAGGGAGGGTTCGCCGTCGTTCACTAATAGAACTGATGTTCTAGTGATGGTGAGAATGTCGGTGGCCCTTCGTACCGTGGTCTCAGATCGAACATCGGTTCGCTGAAAGGAGGAGACATGGCGACGGCGACGCGCTGGGAGGCCGCCCGGCGAGCCTTGACCCAGGCGGAGGCGAGCACCGGCGTGCGCACTCGGATCAGGGGTGCGACGGCGGCCGCGCGTCCTGCAGTCGACCTGTATCCCACGGCTGCGGGCGAGAGTGCTGCGTTGGACCGGGCGGAGCCGATGCAGACGGTCGACCCGGAGCTGTTGCTCCCGGTGCCGGCGGCGTTGTCCGGCCTGTTCCCTGAGGGCGGGCTGCGGCGGGGGAGCACCGTGCAGGTCAGTGGGGGGATGTCGGTGCTGCTCGCGCTCGCGGCGGCCGCGATGGCAGAGGAGTCCTGGTGCGCTCTGGTGGATCTGCCGGACGCTGGTCTGGCTGCAGCGGCCGGACTCGGCCTGGCGCTGCCGCGAGTGGTGGTAGTACCTCGGCCCGGGCCGGATGCGCCGGTGGTGCTGGCGACTGTGGCGGACGGTTTCGATGTGGTGGTGCTGGGGCGGGGGGCCGGTCTGGCGGAGCGGGACCGGCGCTCGCTGGCCTCACGGTTGCGGGTGCGGGGGGCGGTGCTGCTCACCACCCAGGCATGGGCTGGCGCCGACGTGGTGCTGCAGGTGATCTCCCGCTCCTGGAGCGGGATCGGTCGCGGGGACGGCATGTTGCGCACCGGTGAGCTGGAACTGTCCGCTCGGCACCGCCGGTACCCCGTGCCGCTGACTGCCCGGGTGCAGCTGGGGCCGGTGGGTCTGGCGGTGTCGGCGGCGGAGCCGGCAGTAGGGACGGCACCTGCTGGACGGCCGGCACGGGTGGTGCCCTCGATCGCTGTCCGGCGCGGGGAGCTGGTGCACAGGGAGGTGGTGGCATGACTGCGAGCGTGGCAGTCGAGACCGGAGCACAGCCTGCGGTCACTCGTCTGGTGGTGCTGTGGGTTCCGGACTGGCCGGTGGTCGCTGCGATGAACGAGGGGCTCGCCGGAGCGCACCAGCCGGTGGCACTGTATGACGGACGCGGGGTGGCTGCCGTATCCGCGCAGGCACGGGCGCAGGGGGTGCACCGGGGGATGCGGCGGCGTAGTGCGCAGGCGATCTGTCCGGAGCTGGTGCTGGTCGGTGTGGACGAAGGGCGCGATGTGCGTGCTTTCGAGCCGGTGGTCCAGGCGATCGAGGAGGTTGCCCCACACGTGACGCCGATGCGCCCGGGACTGGTGCTGACCGGTGCGCGCGGACCGACCCGGTACCTCGGCAGTGAGGAGCAGGTGGCCGAGCGATTCGTCGGCGCCGCAGCAGAGGCCGGTGCCGAGGCCCAGGTGGGAGTGGCCGACGGGCTGCTCGCCGCTGTGCTGGCCGCGCGTGCGGACAGGGTGGTGGCCCCTGGCACCTCGGCGGCGTTCCTTGCCGGACGGGATGTGCGTGAGCTGATCCATGTCACCAGCACCCGCCAGTCGCGAGCCGAGATGACCGAGTTCACCGGGGTGCTGCGGCGGCTGGGGCTGCCTACCCTCGGCGGGCTGGCGGAGCTTCCCAGCCGGCAGGTGCACGCCCGCTTCGGCGGGCTCGGTGAGCTGGCTCAGCGGCTGGCCAGGGGGTTGGACGCGCACCCGCCGCGCCCGGTCCGCTCGGAGCCGGACCTGACCAGTGCCGCCGATCTGGACCCGCCGGCGAACCGGCTGGACGTGGCGGCGTTCGCGGCCCGTCGGCTCGCCGAGGAGCTGCACCAGCGGATGGTGCGTCGCGGTGTGCTGTGCGGACTGCTCCGCGTCTTCGCCCGCACCTCCGAAGGGGGTGAGCTGGACCGGGCCTGGCGCATCGACGGGGCGCTGAGTGCTTCTGAGCTCACCGATCGGGTGCGCTGGCAGCTCGATGGCTGGCTGAGCGGTCGCAGCGGCCGCCCGCCCAGTGCGCCGCTGACCCATCTGGCGCTGACCGCTGAGGAGGTGATGCCGGCGGCCACAGTGCAGGAGGGACTCTGGGGGCGCAGTGGCCGCGGGGAGCGACAGGCAGGCCGTGCGGCACTGCGGATCCAGGGGCTGCTCGGTGCCGACGGGGTGCTCGCCCCAGTGGCCGAAGGGGGGCGCAGCCCACGGGACCGGATCAGGCTGGTGGCCTGGGGGGACGAGCTGAGCCCGGTGCGCGATCCGAACGCCCCCTGGCCCGGGCAGATCCCGCGGCCGTTGCCGGCGCGGGTGCCGACCGACCCGGTGCAGGTGCAGCTTCTCGGTGCCGATGGCGAGCCGGTGCAGGTAGACGAGCGCGGCCGGCTGAGCGGTACGCCGAGCACAGTGCTGGATGTGGCGCCTCTCCCCGGAGAGAGGGGTGCGCCAGGTGTGCCAGGTGCGCCGGGCGCGCCAGGTGTGCCAGGTGCGCCGGGCGCGCCAGGCGTGCCGGGAACGTCCGGCGCGTCCTCCCGACGACTTGAGGTGACGGGGTGGGCCGGGCCGTGGCCGGTGGTCGAGCGATGGTGGACCGGGAAGGCAGACCGGCACTACCTGCAGGTGACCGGAGCCGGCCACGCGCTCCTGCTTGCCGAGGACCGGGACGGCTGGTGGATCGAGGGGGTCTACGACTAGCTCGGGCTACGACTATCGCGCCGCTCGACGACTAGCTCGGGCTACGACTATCGCGCCGCTCGACGACTCCTGCTGGGGACAACCCGGTGTGACGGTGTTTGTCCGATTTGAGCGACCGCGACTATCGCTAGGAGACGTTGTACCCTCGCGGTCGTCCCTCGGAGGCAATATCGAAGGTCTCGCGCAAGAGGCGCGCCGCGTCCACCGGCGTGGTGGCCTCGGTATCGATGGTCAGCTCCGTTGGAGGCCGCTCTGTGCTGGAGGTGGCTGCTGCGCGGAGACGCCGCAGCGTACTCACGCTTGCGAGCTTGCGGAACTGCTGACGGTCGGCGTTCTCAATTCGCCGTTCCTGCTCGGCCGGTGACAGCACCAACTCCGCGAAACGTACCCGTCCTCCACGAGCGCTGACGTGCGAGACCACTCGGTCGGGGAAGCCTGCTGGCACAGTGTCCTCCGGTGCGAACGTGAAGATCAACGACCGCCCTGTGCCCGCAGCGGCACCGAAGGTGTCCAACCAGAACTGCTCGCGCAGGCGGACGAACTCGGGTGAACCGAACTCGAAGACCTCGAGAAGCAGGTCGACGACGAGGTGGTTGTGGAACACCGGCAGGCCGGTCAGCAACGACAGCTCGCGCGCGACGGTGAGTTTGCCGGACGCGGCAGGGCCGTGCAGGAATATCAGGTCCACGAGTCCAACCTATCCAGGGACAACCCCGTTGCCTCGTCTGACGTGTGGATGGGTGCCGCTTCCCATAGGTACCGCCATCACTGTGCACAGCCCCGTCGACACGTCGACGAGAAGACTCGCACGCGCTGCGTCGAATGAACCGCATGTAAGGCCCGTGCAAGATACGGCGACCACCGTGGACCGGCCGGTCGATACCGACCGGACATGAGTTCAAAGGAGTTGGCATGACCATCATCATGAACAGGATGACCACCGGACACGGGGCCGACGAGCGCCGCGGGGCACTCGAACGTTCGCAGCGCACCAAGCGCCGAGGTGCGGCCTGGAGTCGGATCACCACCGCCGTTGCCATCACTGCAGGTCTCTTCATGCTGCCTGCTGCAGCGGCTACTGCTGCACCTAGTGCGGACTCCGAATCGGGGGCAACGGCCTCCGACTCAGAGACCGCATCGTCCTGGAAGTACGAGGACTGGTACTTCTTCAAGTCGGGCTGCCAGGACGCCGGACAGAACTTGGTGGATAACCCCTACTTGGACTACGAGGACTACCAGTGCGTCCCCGTTGGCGACTGGCCCTTCGACGGGTATCACCTGTACATGAAGAGCTAGTAGCCGCGCTGAGCGCCACCTACCCCGCCGCCCCATCCGGGCGGGGTAGGTGGCTATCGGCGTGGTGCGCCGTGCGGTCATGGCTGCCACTGCGGAGCGTGAGCCGCACGACGGGTAGCCGTTCACCGAGCTCGACCGGGAGTGGCGCGTCCGAGGCAAGCTGGGGGAGCCCGAGGGCAGGGGCGAGCGCACGGGCGGCGAGCCGATGACGCTGCCGGTAGTCCTCCAGCACCGCCACCGCGTCGACCGGTCCGAGGATCTGTGCCCGCGCCCCACGCGGCCGCGACCAACCGCAGGTCACCCGCACCCGTGAGTCCGCGCTGAGGTTCCGCAGCCACTGTGCCGACCAGCCGTACCCAGAGACCACATGGATCACGTTCGTATCGATGCCGAGGGTTTCCAGCACCACCTGGCGGATCCGACCACTGCGCCGGCCACGGTGTTCGAGGAGCACGAACCGATGGCCGAGCAGTCCGCCCAGACCGATCCGGTACAAGGCGATCGGGGCTCGGGCGATCGAGCGCGGAAGCCTCATGACCGCACCGTAGCGATGCGGAACCGGCTTGCCGGAGTGCGGATCACGCGGTCCTCGGCCAGGCCTTGGTTCTCAGCCGCGTGCTCTCCGCGGTAGTGAAACCAGAACACTGCGGACAATCGGCGATGATCGGGTGTTCGCACTCGAGGGTGTGTGCCAGAAAGCGATCGGTAGCTGTGAGCAGTTCGATGCGACGCTGCAGCTCCGAGCGCTCCTCCTCGATCAGCGCCAATCGAGCATTGCGGCCAGACTGCCTCAGCTCACCAATCCGACGTAGTGACAGCCCGGCTCGCCGAAGCGTGCGGACCAGGCGCGCCTGGTCCAGGCTCTGCGCGTCGTAGCAGCGATGACCGGACCCGCTGCGTGGCGGACGCAGAAGCCCCACCGACTCCCAGTGCCTGAGCACATGGGCGTCCACACCGATGGTCACCGCGGCGTCGCCGATCTTCATACCGTCCATGCTTGCACCTTTACTTCAGGTCCACCTGAAGTTTTACCGTGCCACGGCAGGCGGTGATCTGCAGGCCGGTCGCGGCCATCACTGCATGGACGATCACAGAACGAAGGTGCTGTCATGCCAGATCCGGTGAAGCAACTGAGCGTGCTCGAATGTGGGAGTGCGGCAGCCGGGATGCTGCGTGGCGCCATCCTGCCGCGTAGGCCGGATCGCAGGCTCCTGGCATCGATCGCCGATGCCGGGCTACCCGAGGCCGATGGCACGGTGTCGGTGCGTGCTCTTGCCCAGGTGTCGCGGGCGATCCCCACGGCGGCGGCGGTGGAGGGGACGTTCATGCCGCGCCGGGTCGGTAGCGCCCTGACCGCATTCGTGATCGAGCATCCGCAGGCTCGATTCATCGTCGACCCCGGTGTCTGCCTCGATGTCGAAGAACGAGCGATCGCTGAGCTTCCGAGGGTGTTGCAGATGGTGGTGCGCCCGCGCCCACGCCCGGTGCCGACACTGACGGCCTTGCACCAGGCGGGCGCGGGCGCTCTCGACTTCGCTCTACCTACTCACGCGCACTGGGATCACGTCTGCGGTGTGCTGGACCTGCCGGGGTTACCTGTGTACCTGCACCGAATCGAGCACCAGTGGATCAACTCTGGTCCGGTCGCACCAGCCGGTGGGGTGCGCGATGCGTTGCGAGACCGCTCCATCGTCGAGTTCGATCTCGATGGGCCGCCGGTGCTGACCTTCACCGCGAGCCACGATCTGTTCGGTGACGGCACCGTGGTGCTGGTGGACCTCGCCGGACACACGCCGGGAAGCATCGGCATCCTCGCCCAGACGCGTAGCGGTCGCGTGCTGTTGGCGGGGGACGCCGCCTGGCACAGTCTGCAGATCGAGAAGATTCGGCAGAAGGCCAGCTTTCCTGGCAACTTCGTCGATCACGACCGAGAAGCGACCTTCCGGATGCTGCACCGCCTGCATCTGGCCAGCCAGACGGTCACCGTGGTCCCGACCCACGACCACGCAGCGGTCCAGCCGCTTAGCGATCGCCAGGAACCGCCGTCGCCGTCCCGGACCGATCCTCGAGCAGAGCGGCGAGCACATCGTCGACGCTCACCTCGGTCAGTGAGGTGAGCCTGCGGGCCACCGGGACTTGCGGGTCGGATGTGTGGCCGGCGAGGAACCACACCGGCATCCCGGCCCGGTGAGCGCTGGTGGCGCCGGCAGTCGAGTCCTCGAAGGCGATGCTTCGCCTGGGGTCCACACCGAGCTGGTCCGCAGCCCTCAGATAGGGCTCCGGATGTGGTTTGGGGTCGGTCACGTCCGCGGAGGAGACCACGGCCCCGAAGACCCCGGCGGCTTCAGCCACCAGCGTGGCGCTCGCGGCAGCGTTATTGGTGACCAGAGCACACGGCACGCCAGCTGCGGCAACGCTGGTGAGCAGCTCTCGGGCGCCGGGCAGCCAGGGCATCCGGGTGCGGATCTGTTCGGTGACGAACTCCACGGCGTCGCCGATGATCTCCTCGATGGTGCCCGGGACTCCGCGGTCGGAAAGAATGCTCGCCCACCGGGGCATCGGTTGACCGATCGTGGCGCGGAAGTCCGCTTCCATCCAGGTGACTCCGGCATTCTCGGCGAGTCGAGTCTGGGCAATCTGCCACTGCGGCTCGCTGTCGATCAGCGTGCCGTCCAGGTCGAACAGCGCGCCGCCGGGTAAGGGCGTGGGGGAGGTGTGGGGCACCTGTCCACGGTAGCCCGTTGCCGGAGTGGGTCAGAACGGGGGCGGATCAGGTTCCGGTGGCGGCTTTGTCCGCAGGTTCACTGTGCCTCGCGGCACACCCGTACTAGTAGGTCGTTGCCCGGCGAGTTCGCTGGGGCAGCGGTGTCGGTAGCGGTTGGCGGCGCCTTCTTCGGTGAGGTCGGGGAGGAGGTGGGTGCCGTGGGCATCGACGAGGTAGGTGGCTCCTGACGGGGCGTGCCAGTAGTAGCTGCCGGGGTGGACCATCACGTAGGCCCAGCGGCGGGCGGTCTTGACCCGGTGATGGCGGCGGCATAACGGCGCGAGGTTGCAGGCGCAGGTCGGACCCTGGGGGTAGGGGGTGACGTGGTCCAGGTCGCAGGAGCGTACCGGGGTGTGGCAGTGCGGGAAGATGCACTCGGTGTCGCGGTAGGAGACTTGGGCTCGGATCCGGTCGGGGATCTCGTAGGTGCCTACGGGGTGGTGGTCGGCGATATCCAGGACGGGCTGGACCTTGACCTTGGCTCCGGCGCACCAGGCCTTGATCTGGTCCACACTGACTGGGGCGAGGGTGTTCTCACACCGTCCCACCCGCTCCAGGCCACCGATCGCGTTCTCGCTCAGGTGCAGCACCAGCAGCACCTGCCGACGCGAACCCGGCGCAACCGGCACAGTACCGATCGGGCCCGTACCGCCCGGGCCGGTACCGCCCGGGCCGGTAGGCGTTCCGGGGGCCGCGGGTAGGCCAAACGCCGCACCCTGGCCGGGCTGCTCGGTCTGGCCGGGCTGCTCGGTCTGGCCGGTGCCCTCGGTGCTGGTGGCGCTGGGCGGGTCGCCGACCGGTAGCGCCACCTCACCGCGGGCGAGCATCCCCAACGCCTTCGCCCGCCGCACCCCCAACGATTCCGTCGACCCCGCCCGCGCCAGCTGCTCAGCCAGATCCCGGATCGCATGCTCGACATCGAGCGCATCAGCGTCGTCGAGGAGCCCGTCGATTCCGGTCAGCCCGATACCGCCGGCACCCAGCATCCTTGGGTCGGTGCCGGCGTCGCCCAGGTGGACCTGTACATCACGCGGGTCGTCCGCGGCGGCGGGGTCCGTACCGGTGTCGCTGGCCTCGTCGTCATCGTCGGACCTGTCGTCATCGTCGTCAGGCGTGGACTCCGCCGCTTCCTCGGGCTCGGGAGTGTGCCGGGCCAGGGCTGCCTGCACGCAGCGGTCTACCTGCGCCCAGGAGCAGGACCCGAGCACGCTGACGAGTTCGGCATCGAGCTCCGCAGCGGCAGCCCAGGGGAGGAGTGTGGTCTTCTCCGCCACCCGCAGTGCTCGCCACAACGCCACCCCTTCGCCACGGCACCGAGACCAGATGAGGGGCAGACGGTAGGCGAGCTCGCAGACCCCACCGACCAGCCGGGTCGCCGAGACCACACCGCGGCGCAGCGTGGCCGCAAGGTCCACCAACGCCAGGTCGGAGACCATCGGCGCACCCTCACCGGCGATCGCCACCGGTCGCGAGACCAGGAGACCGTCCAGGTCGCGGCGCAGGCGCCGCGGCCCCAGCTCATCACAGTTTGGCTCCGAGGCTTCGCTGCCGCTGCCGCTGCCGTCGCCGCTGCCGTCGCCGTGGGTGCTGCTGCGAGCCTCGGGACCGACGTCCAACGCTGCTCCCCAACGGTCTGGCTCGGCAGGAACCTCGTTCTCTTCCACCCACTCGATGAGCACCTCGGCCCTGGTCAACAACGAGCGGTCGATCCCCGCGTCGATCGCTCGCAGGTCTGACAGCACACTGCCCTCTCCCAGGCGGTGACCCGGGGTGAGGGGGAGCGGCTGTGCGACCATGAAATCAGTCAAGCACGGACCACTGACATCCCATACGAACCGCAAGATTTCAACGAAAACCTGACCTCCGCCGTCGTGCTGGTGGTTCGCTCCAGGAGACGGCGGATTCGTCACGACGCGTGATCGCGACAGCGCCCCATCTGTGCCGCGGGAGTGGGCTCGCGCCAGCAGTTCAGGGCACGGCAGCCCGGGGTCAGACGTCTCAGCGAGGCCAGCCGCTAGCATCAGTGTTCGCCCTGGAGGTACGACCGAGGATGGTTCTCATGGCACAGTTCGACGGCAAGGTGGCCCTGGTGGCCGGTGGTGCGTCCGGTATCGGCCGAGCAGTGGTCGAGCATCTCGCGAGCCGCGGTGCGGCGGTCGGATTCTGCGGGATCGACGCGGATCAGGTCCGCGCCACCGCGGAGGAACTACGCGAGCGCGGGCTTCAGGTGCGGGGCCTGCACATCGACCTGACGGACGCCCACCAGGCAGAGCGGTTCGTTGCCGACACGGTAGCGGAGTACGGCGGCCTGGACATCGTCGTCAACTCGGCCGGAATTCAGCGCTACGGGACCGTGGAGGACACTCCCGAGGACGTCTGGGACGCTGTGCTGGAGGTCAACCTCAAGTCCATCTACCTGCTCTCCCGGTTCGCCGTCGCGCACCTGCGTGCCCGCGGGGGCGGGTCGATCGTGAACGTCTCCTCGGTGCAGGCCTACGTCGCCCAGCACGGCGTCGCTGCCTATGCCGCTTCCAAGGGCGGCATCGTCGCCCTGACCAAGGCGATGGCGATCGACCACGCTTCGGACAACATCCGCGTGAACGTGGTCTGCCCCGGGTCCGTGGACACGCCGATGCTGCGCTGGTCGGCGGACCTGCACAAGGGCGACCACAGTGCCGATGAGGTGATCGCCGGCTGGGGCGGGGGACATCCGCTTGGCCGGGTGGGCCAGCCTGCCGAGGTTGCCGAGCTGGTCGCCTTCCTCGCGGGGGATGGGGCGTCCTTCATCACCGGTGCCGAGCACCGGGTCGACGGCGGTCTGTTGGCTTCCGTACCGGTGGTGCTGCCGGAATGAACCGCACCGTGAGCAGAGGAGTAGATCGATGACCATCCGGTTGGCGCTCGGGCACATTGAGGCACTGGACGAGGACGTGATCACCTTCGCCCAGCAGCTCGGACTGGAAAGTGTGCACCTGCACACACCGACCAATCTTGACGACTCGGTAGGCTACTGGCGCCTGGACGAACTCTCCGCGCTGCGGCAGCGCTGCGAGGACGCGGGTCTGCGGCTCGAAGCGATCGAGAACGTGCCGTACCTGCACTGGGACAAGGTGTTGCGCGGAGAGCCGGGGCGGGATGAACAACTGGAGAACTACTGCCGCACCATCCAGAACATGGCGGACGCCGGGATCTCGACGTTGGGCCATCACTTCATCCCCGGCTACGTGTGGCGCACGGACCTGCGGGCCCGCGGACGCGGCGGAGCCCTGGTGACCGCGTTCGATATCGACCGAATCGGTGAGGGCAACAAGCTGGCCGGGTACAAACTCACCCCCGCGGACGCTGCCGAGCAGGCGCTCGTCGACGCCGAGCAGATGTGGCAGAACTACGAGTACTTCCTGCGTGCGGTGCTGCCTGTGGCAGAAGGTGCCGGCGTGCGGCTTGCCCTGCACCCGGACGACCCGCCGATCGACGTGCCGCTCGGTGGGTTCGCCCGGATCATGTCCAGCCCGGAAGGTCTGATGAAGGCTCACCAGATCGCCGAGGACAGTCCCGCGTGGGCGCTGAACCTGTGCCTCGGGTCCGTCTCCGAGATGGACGGCGAGCGCAGTGTGAACACGGTGATCGACTACTTCGGCCCGAGAGGGCGGATCGCCTATGTGCACTTCCGGGACGTGCAGGGCACGGTGCCCCGGTTCGCGGAGAGCTTTCTCGGTGAGGGAAACTACAACCCGGCGGCCGTGGTCCGCCGACTGGTGCAGCGCGGCTTCGACGGATTCTTGATCGATGACCATGTGCCGGCGATGCTCGGCGACGCCGACACCTGGGCGGACACGTCCACGGCCGCCTTCTGCAGCCGAGGACGTGCCCATGCCCTCGGCTACCTGACGGGACTGTTCAACGCGCTCGAGCTGGACGTCAACGGACGGTGAACCCGCTGAGCCGGCGCACACCGCCTGGGCGACCGGCTCCAGCGGGGTGGTGACCGGTTCTGCAAGGTGGGTGACCGGTTCATAGTGGCCCCAGCGCCTCCTCGACGCTCGCCTCCAGCGCAAGGGTCTCCAACACCTGGAGCAGTTGGCGCTCCTCGTACCGGAAGTGGGACTCCATGATCGCGGCGATCCCCTCGAGATGTCGGTTGAGCTCGTCGGGGGAGGCAGCACGGGCCACGCTCTCGTTCAGGCCGCTGATCAGGTGCGCGATCATCGAGTGGTCCTGGGTGAGGTAGCGCAGCGTGTCCCGCAGGTGGGGATACTGCTCGGCGATGGCCGGAAACAGGTGCCGGTCCTCCGCCTGGTGGTGGCCATCGAGCGCCGTGCAGAACCCATGGCAGAACAGCAGCAGATCCCGGGTGGCCGGCTCCGCGTCAGTTCCTTCGTCCAGCGCGGCGCGGGTGAGGCGCAGCGCCTCGCGCAGCCGTTCGTGCACGGTGCGCATCTCGTGGCTCCAGGCAATCAGCCTGGTCTTCTCGCCCTCAGTCACGTGAGGGCGAAGGGGGTGACATGAACATGTCGTCCTCCTTCGTATCCGGCGCCTCCATGCCTGACAGTCGGTTGTCACCGGCACGCGACGCTGGACCCAGCATAGCCGCCACGGGCCGGAGCGTGCTTGCTGCTCACCCGAGACGGTGCGCGGCGGTTGGCGAGTGTCGGATCCGAGAGCTACGATGGAACGCATGTTCGATCAATCGGTGGGAGTGAGGAGCGTGCGATGACCGCATACGCCGAACTGCACGCCCACTCGGCGTTCAGCTTCCTGGACGGCGCCAGCCAGCCCGAAGAGCTCGTCCTCGAGGCAGTGCGTCTCGGGCTGTCCGCTGTCGCGATCACCGACCACGACGGTCTCTACGGTGTCGTCCGGTTCTGCGAGGCCGCGGCAGCCGCTGCGATCCCCACGGTCTACGGCGCCGAGCTGACCCTGGACAGTGCCACCAGACCCACCGGGATGCCCGACCCCGACGGCACCCACCTGCTGGTGCTGGCCCGCGGCCCAGAAGGCTACCGGCGACTGTCCCGCGCCATCGCCCGGGCGCACCTGGCCAGCGGCCGTAAGGGGGAGGCCCACTACCAGCTGGACGAGCTGGCCGATCTGGCCGCTGGAAACTGGCTGGTGCTCACCGGCTGCCGCAAGGGCAGCGTGCGCCGAGCGCTGGAACCTCACCCGGGCGAGTTCGACCTGCCCACTGCCCGGCGTGAGCTGGACCGGCTCACCGACCTGTTCGGCGCGGAGAACGTCGCAGTGGAGACCACCGACGGCGGCGCCCCGCTGGACTCGGTGCGCGCCGATGCGCTCGCCGATCTGGCCGGGACGGCCCGCCTGCCGCTGGTGGCCACCGGCGCTGTGCACTGTGCCACCCCGGCCGAGCAGCAGCTCGCCGATGTCCTCGCCGCCGTCCGGTCCCGTTCCACTCTGGAGGAGATGGCCGGTTGGCTGCCCCCGCGGGTAGCACACCTGCGCAGCCCGGCAGAGATGCTTGCCCGCCACCACCGTCACCCCCAGGCGGTGGCCACCAGCGCCGCACTGGCGGCCGAGTGCGCCTTCGACCTGCACCTGGTGGCGCCGAACCTGCCGCCCTACCCGGTGCCCGCCGGGCACACCGAGGCCAGCTGGCTGCGTGAGCTGACGATGCGCGGCGCCTGGGAGCGCTACGGCCCACCGGAGGCGGCTCGTCTGGCCGACGCCTACGCCACGATCGCCCACGAGCTGGAGGTGATCACCGCCCTGGACTTCCCCGGCTATTTCCTGATCGTGCACGAGATCGTCGAGTTCTGCCGCCGGCAGGGCATCCTCTGCCAGGGGCGGGGCTCAGCAGCGAACTCCGCAGTCTGCTTCGCGCTCGGCATCACCGCAGTGGACGCGGTGCAGCACCAGATGCTCTTCGAGCGGTTCCTCTCCCCGGGCCGGTCCGGACCACCGGACATCGACCTGGACATCGAGTCCGGCCGCCGGGAGGAGGTGATCCAGCACGTGTACACCCGGTACGGGCGCTCCCACGCCGCCCAGGTGGCGAACGTGATCTCCTACCGGCCGAGGTCGGCGATCCGGGATGCCGCCCGCGCCTTCGGTTACGACACCGGCCAGCAGGATGCCTGGTCCAAGAGCGTGGAACGCTGGGGCAGCCTGGAAGGGGAGGACACCGGTGCGCCGGAACAGGTGAGCGAGATCGCGGAACAGATGCTCCGCCTGCCCCGCCACCTGGGCATCCACTCCGGCGGGATGGTGCTCTGCGACCGGCCGGTGATCGACGTCTGCCCGGTGGAGTGGGCCACCATGCCCGGGCGGACCGTATTGCAGTGGGACAAGGACGACTGTGCCGATGCCGGGCTGGTGAAGTTCGACCTGCTCGGTCTGGGCATGCTCACCGCGCTGCGGCTGGCATTCGAGTCCATCGAGTCCGTCGAAGGGATCACCCTCGGGCTGCACTCCCTGCCGCAGGAGGACCCGCTGGTCTATGACCTGCTCTGCGCGGCGGACACGGTGGGGGTGTTCCAGGTGGAGTCCCGCGCGCAGATGGCCACGCTGCCGCGGCTGCGCCCGCGCACCTTCTACGACATCGTCGTGGAGGTCGCGCTGATCCGCCCCGGGCCGATTCAGGGGGACGCCGTGCATCCCTACATCGACCGCCGCCGAGGCCGGGCACCGGTGACCTATCTGCATCCGCTGCTCGAACCGGCGCTGGCCAAGACTCTCGGCGTGCCGCTGTTCCAGGAGCAGCTGATGCAGATCGCCATCGACGTCGCCTCCTTCTCCGCCGCCGAGGCCGATCAGCTGCGCCGGGCGATGGGGTCGAAACGGTCGGTGGAGCGGATGGAGGCGCTGCACCAGCGGCTGCTGGACGGAATGGCCGGCAACGGGGTGAGCGAGGAGGTGGCCGAGCAGATCTTCGACAAGCTCAAGGCGTTCTCCGACTTCGGCTTCCCGGAGTCGCACGCCTTCTCCTTCGCCTATCTGGTCTATGCCAGCGCCTGGCTCAAGGTGCACCACCCCGAGGCGTTCTATGCCGGGCTGCTCGCCGCTCAGCCGATGGGGTTCTACTCCCCGCAGTCGTTGGTGGCCGATGCTCGCCGCCGGGGGGTGGTGGTCCAGCGGGCCGGCGTGGTCGCCTCGCAGGTACAGGCCAGTGTGGAACGGGCCGACGACGGCGCACTCTCGGTCCGTCTGGGCCTCGCCCCGGTCCGGGGTATCGGGGAGAAGACCGCGGAGCGGATCGTGCAGGCCCGGGCGGAGGCGCCGTTGGCCGATCTGGCCGATCTGGCCCGCCGAGTGCGGCTGTCCGCTGCTCAGCTGGAAGCGTTGGCCACTGCCGGAGCGCTTGCGGACCTCGGTCATGAGCGCCGGGAAGGGTTGTGGCTGGCCGGGGCACTGGCCGCCGAGAGCGGCACTGTGCGGGGTGAGTGGATCCAGGAGCCGCTACCGCTGACCGCCGTGGGCACCGACGTACCGGACCTGCCGGGAATGGACCAGGTGTCCACTGCCGTGGCGGACGTCTGGGCCACGGGAGTGTCCACCGACTCCTTCCCCACCCAGTTCCGCCGCGGCGACCTGGACGCCGGGGGAGTACTACGGGTCGCCGAAGTGCCCGGTGCCGGGTCCGGCAGGCGGGTGCGGGTGGCCGGGGTGGTCACCCACCGGCAACGGCCAGCGACCGCCGCCGGGGTGACCTTCCTGTCCCTGGAGGACGAGACCGGAATCTTGAACGTGATCTGCTCGGCCGGGCTGTGGCAGCGGTACCGGAAGGTGGTGCGCGGCAGCGCGGCCCTGGTGGTACGGGGCACAGTGGAGCACGCTGACGGCGTCACCAACCTGATGGCCGATCAGGTGAGCGAGCTCAGCCTGAGGGTGGCGAGCCGGTCCCGTGACTTCCGCTGACCCGGCCCGTATACAACCAGTACTGCTCATCCCTGCCCTGCAGCCGCACGGGCAGGGCCGACTCCGACACCTCGGCGAACACGGTCGCCAGCACCTCGGCGAGCTCCGGTGCCCGGGCCGCCGACCAGATCACTACAGCGCCGCCGGGACGCAGCACCCTGGCCGCCTCGGCCAACATCGCCTGGCCGTACAGCCCGGCGTTGCGGGGGTACACCAGGAAGCCCGGGCCGTTGTCCACGTCCAGCAGCACCAGGTCCGTCGACTCCTGAGGCCGGGCCTGCAGATGCGCGGCAATGTCGCCGGGGACCACCTGCAGGCGAGGATCGGTCAGCAGCGCCGGACCGTGCGGGACAGTGCCGTCGGCGAGCCAGTCGATCACCGCCGGCTCGATCTCCACCACTTCCAGGAGCTGTACCCGCGGATCGGCGAGCACCTCCGCCGCGGTGAAGCCCAGCCCGAGGCCGCCCAGGAGCACCTGGTCCGGACGGGCACAGCCGGTCAGCCCCGCCCGCGCCAAGGCTCGCTCCGTGGAGGTTTCGGCCGTATCCATCACGAACACGCCGTTCACCCGCAGCTCCAGCGCATCCTCGCGCCGCCGGAGCAGCACCTCGCCCCGGGCAGAGACAGCACTCGCCACCCTCATGGAGTGGTGACCACCTCATCCGCTTTCATCGGCGGGTCCACAGTGCGCAGCCGCGCGTAGACCGACCAGATCACCGCGACGATCGGGATCACGATGATCGCGCCGAGGATTCCGGCCACCAGAGTGCCGGAGGTGACCGCGAGAGCGACTACCACTGGATGCAGGGAAACCTGCTTGCCCATCACCATCGGCTGCAGCACGTGCCCCTCGAACTGACCGATCAAGGCGATGAAGATGCCGACGATCACCGCGTTCAGCGGACCGTTGACCGCCAGCGCCACGATCATCGCGATGATCATCGCGGCCGGTGCGCCCACCAGCGGGATGAACGCACCGATGAACACCAGCACCGCCAGCGGCGCCGCCAGCGGGACTCCCGCGACCATCAGCACGATGAACGCCAGCACACCGTCCACGAAGGCGATGATCACGGTGCCCCGGGCGTAGCCGGAGAAGGTGTACCAGCTCACCCCACCGGCGATCATCCACTTCTCCCGCAGCCGGGCCGGCAGCTGGTTGATGAACCAGCGCCACATCTCGTTCCCGCGCGCCAGGAAGAACACCGTGCAGAAGATCGCCAGCGCCAGGATCGCGAACGTCTCGAACACCGAACCGGCCCCTTCCGCCGCCCGGTTCAGCAGTTCGCCCTGATTCTGCTGGACCCACCCCAGTGCCGTATCGGCCCACTCCGAGAGCTGTGTGGTGGTGATCGAGATGCCGAACGGCAGGTGCTGGGCCAGATCGAACAGGTCATTCAGACCGTCGGAGAACCGGTCCGAGAGCGTGCTCCACTGACCTGTCACCGAGGCCACCACGTAGGTGATCAGCCCGCTGACCACCAGGAAGCCGCTGAGGATGGACAGCGCGGTGGCCAACGGCCGGGGCATCACCCGGTCCATCAGGTTCACGAACGGGCGAAGCACCGAGCTGAACACCAGCGCCAGGAAGACCGCGGTGAACACGAGTTGGATCCGGGCGGTGGCCCACACGAACAACGAGACGACGGCGATCACCAGGAGCAGTCGCCAGGACCAGCCGCCGGCCTTGACCATCCAGCGGGGAACACCGTCGCCGGCATCTTCGGCGCGCAGGTGCCGCTCGGGCAGGCGATGGGCGTGCAGGCGGGCACCACGAGCCGGGGAACGGGTCAGCTTCGGCATCTGGGCCCCGCGTGCCGTGGTCCGCCGCCGGGTGGTCATCTTCACGCCGCCAGTCTGCCCCAGGGTGGGACCTCACGCGTGCGCAGACGCGTGTCTATCTGCTGATCGGGTGTATCGCGTGACCGGACCAGGCCCCCGGCAGCGCCCCTCAGTGGGCCCGAGGAGGTGGGTGGGCCGGGTCACCGCGTCAAGGAGCCCGAACGGTCCGGCTCAGCCGTAGGAGAGCCGGTACCAGACCTCGGCCTGGCGCAGGTCGGCAGCACGGGCGGCTTCCCGCCGGGCGGGATCGGTGAAGGTCTCCAGCTGCCACAGGAGCGACTCGATCGTGCGGGCCAGTGCCCACTCGGTGATCCGCAACGGCGGGATGCCGAGTGCTGTCGCGGCCAGCTGAACCCGGTGCCGCAGCAGTGCCTGCGGGTCCGGTGCGGCGAAGGGTTGGTCCACCTGCGCCAGCAGTGGCCACAGATCGTAGGCCGGATCGCCGACCATGGGCTTCGGGTCGATGGCGAGCCAATGGCCGGGGTCCTGCGTGGGCGCGTCCAGGAGTAGGTTGCCGGGGTTCAGGTCGCCGTGCAGCAGCACGACCGGCCCGGGTCGGGCCCCTGGAGTTCCGAACGCGCGGAGCAGATCCAACCCGGTCCGGACCAGATACTCGCCCCCGGTGAGCATCGGAGCCCACCGGGTGGCGCGCTCGCCGGCGATCATGGCCCAGCGGGCACTGACAGTGGTCAAGTACGGCAGCTGCGCTGCCGTGGTCTCCGCCTGGTGCAGGTTGCGCAGCACCTCCACCCCGTGGCTCACCCGAAGTTCGGCTGGGGAGGTGTCGTGCAGCATCGGTGTGCCCGGGTGCGCCCGCCGCAGCAGCAGTGCCCAGTCCTCGCCGTGATGGTCGAGCAGCTCGACGGCCGCCCACCCGTGCCACAGACGCAGTGCAGTCGCCTCGTGCCGGGCCTCATCGTGCGGGAAGGAGATCTTCACCACGACCGGGGTCCCGTCCGGGAGCGTGCCCGGTGCGGTCCAGGCAGCGGTGCCGACCCCGAATGGCTGGGCCAGCTGCACCTGCCAGCGTTCTTGGGCGCGCTGGACCAGCTGGGGCAGCTGTTCGATCCACGCGGCGCCCGCAGCGGTGGCGCCCACCCCGTCGAGTAGTGAGCGCGGCAGGGTGATGGCGTCCGTGGACCCGGTCCCCGGGTGCGGCGATGGCGGGAGCACGCGACCACTCTAACCAGGAGGCTCGGTATCGGTACGCACGAGGGTGAGGTTCCCCGATGGGGGAGGTTCTGCCCACTACTGCGGTTCGAGGCCGGTCAGGGCCCGGCCGGTGGCGGGATCGAAGGGCACCGATTCGTGGTCGTGCACGATGCGCCAGCGGCCATCGATGCGGCGGCAGCACAGAGTGGCGCGAACCCACATGTTCACCGCCTCGCCCGTCGTGAGTGTTCCACCCACGTGGTAGAGGAACGAGCAGAAGCCGAGGTCGCTCTGGGCATGCACCTGCAGATCGCGCACGGTGTAGTCGATCCGGCCGCGATAGCCGTCGAACCACTGCTGAAGGTGCCCCGCTGTGGCGTGGCTGCCGCGGGAGCTCAGCGGGGGGAGCACGTCGAAGGTGACGACGTCCTCAGTGGGCCGCGCGATCAGGGTGGTGCCGTCCTTCTCTCGGACCGCCCGCACCCGCTCCTCGACCAGCGCGCGCAGCTCGTCCGCCGCGGTCATGACTGCCCGTCCAGTACTGCGCCGAGCCGATCGAGCTGACTGGCCGTACCCAGGCTGCGGTCTTGGGCGTTGTCGAGTCCGTCGAGGTAGACCCCTTGCTCGGTGTAGACGAGGTGGGTGCCGGCTGCTGTGCTGGACAGCTCGAGCGTCGCTACCGAGACCGAGGTGCGTTGCCCGTCCATCGCCATCTCATAGGTAGTGACGATCCGTTCATCCGGCACGATGTCCCGGTACTGCGCGGTATAGGTGAAGTCTGGGCGGGACCCGACGGGTGTGCGGAAGCTTTCGGTGCCGCCGACTCGGAAGTCGCTGTGGTAGTCCGGATCGGCGGTCCCGGACAGGTCGAACCAGCGCACCTTGGTGCTCGGATCCGCCCACGCTGCGAACACCCGGTCAGGAGGGTGGGGGTAGTCGCGTTCGATCGTCCAGCTGTCGTGGCTGAGGCTCATAGCTCAAGACCCTTCATATCTTCTCGGAGATGATCTGCGTGGTGGCGGCGATACCTGCTCGTCGGGGGTGACCTGCTCGTCCAGCACGGCGCCGAGGCGATCGAGCCGGCGTTCCCAGACCACCCGGCGGTCGATGAACCACTGTTCGCATCCGCGCAGCGCTGCATCGTCGATCGTGCAGATCCGCACCCGGCCGGCCTTGTGCGAACTGATCAGCCCGCTCGACTCCAGCACCTGGACGTGTTGCACCACTGCGGCGAGAGTCATCGCCAGCGGGCGGGCGAGCTCACTGACCGAGGTCGGACCGGTAGCGAGCTGGTCGAGCATCTGCCGCCGGCTCGGGTCGGAGAGCGCGTGGAACGCGCGGTCCAGGGTGTCCGAATGGTCAAGCATGTACTTGAGTATGGAGGTGACTCACCAGAGAGTCAAGCACTTACTTGACTATAATGGCCGGCGCGTGTCGGAGCGGATCGGCAGCCGGGCCGATCAGTGCGTCGGGGCAGTCCAGCGATAGTCTGGCCACATGGAGACAGTGCGCTGGGGGATCATCGGCGTGGGCAATGTGACAGAGGTCAAGAGCGGTCCCGGGTTCCAGCAGGCGGAGGGTTCCGAGCTGGTGGCGGTGATGCGCCGCAACGGCGAACTGGCGGCCGACTACGCCCGCCGGCACGGTGTGCCGCGCTGGTACGACGACGCCGACGCGCTGATCGCCGACCCGGACGTGGACGCGGTCTACATCGCCACTCCACCGGACTCGCATGCCGAGTACACCGTGCGCGTGCTCGAGGCCGGTAAGCCGGTGTACGTGGAGAAGCCGATGGCCCGCACCGCCGCGGAGTGCGAGGAGATGCTCTCCGCCTCGCGGCGCAGCGGGCTGCCGCTGTTCGTGGCCTACTACCGGCGATGCCACGCTTCGTCAAAGCCAAGGACCTGCTCGACGGCGGAGCGATCGGTGCGGTGCGCGCGTTCCGGATCGAGAACTTCCAGCCGGCGCCGATCGATGAGGGCGGGGACATGCCGTGGCGGGTGCGCCCCGAGGTGGCCGGCGGCGGCCACTTCGTCGACCTCGGCTCGCACACACTCGACCTGATCGACCACCTGCTCGGCCCCGTGGCCCGCGTACACGGGTTCGCCAAGAACACCAGCGCTGCCTACCCGGCCGAAGACCTGGTGAGCGCGACCTTCGAGCTGGGCTCCGCCGTCGTCGGTACCGGCCTGTGGTGCTATGCGGCGGGTGAGTTCCGGGACGAGGTGGAGATCATCGGCACCGACGGCCAGCTGACCTTCTCCTCGTTCGGCGAGGAGCCGCTGCGGCTACGAACCGCGGCCGGTACCGAGAAGATCGACGCACCGTATCCTGCCACCGTGCAGCAGCCGCTGATCCAGACAGTGGTGGATGAGCTCTGCGGCCGCGGGACCTCGCCGAGCACCGGAGAGAGCGCCGCCCGGACCGCGCGGGTGGTAGACGCGCTGCTCGGCAGCTACCGGCGCGAGCACGGCATCAGCTTCTGAGCCCGCGAGGTCCCTGGGCGTGCGCCCGAGAGCTCTGTCGCACAGGCTGGCAGCACGTGACCAGCACGCGGAGAGGATCTGCCATGTCCGTCCAGTCCGAGACCGACCAGCTGAGCTTCATCAACCCGGTGGACCGCTACCGGTCGATCAGCCCACCGGAGCAGAGCCAGAGCGAACCGGGGCTCGAGGCAGAGATGGTGCCCACCCCGGACATCGGTGAGCACTCCTACCGAGGAACGGGCCGCCTCCAGGGCCGCAAGGCACTGATCACCGGCGGCGACTCCGGGATCGGTGCCGCGACCGCCATCGCGTTCGCCCGGGAAGGAGCCGATGTGGCGATCGCCTGCTTGCCTGCCGAGGCGGAGGATGCCGAGAACGTGGCCCGGATCATCAGCGAGTCCGGGCGCCGCGCCGTAGTGATCACCGGGGATCTCATCGACCCCGCCTTCTGCGTCCAGCTGGTGGAGCAGGCGGTGGACGCGCTCAGCGGGCTGGACATCCTGGTGAACAACGCCGGCAAGCAGGTGGCCACCGAAGGGCTCGCCGACATCCCGGATGACCAGCTGGAAGAGACATTTGCCGCGAACATCCTGGCCATGTTCCGGGTGACCCGGGCTGCCCTGACACATCTGCCAGCGGGATCCTCGATCATCAACAGCACCTCGATCCAGGCCTACCAGCCCTCGCCCACGCTGCTGGACTACGCCTCCACCAAAGCGGCGATCAACAATTTCTCCAAGGGTCTGGCCGAAGAACTCGCACCGAAGGGGATCCGGGTCAACGCGGTGGCGCCCGGACCGATCTGGACAGTGCTGCAGCCCAGCCAGGGCCAGCCGATCGAGGCGCTGCCGGAGTTCGGGAAGGACACCGGGCTCGGCCGAGCCGGTCAGCCCACTGAGCTCGCTCCCGCGTATGTGTTCCTGGCTTCCCCGGAATCGAGCTATGTGATCGGCGCAACCATCCATGTCAACGGAGGTCAGCCCACACCGCGAGCAGGGCTCAGCAGCCAGGAAAGTCCTCGGCCGACGCCCAGCCGGTGTTCGCCCACTGTGCCGGGTCGGGCGGGGTGAAGCCGGGGTAGGCGGCGGCCAGCTCGTCCAACAGCCAGGCGGTGAACCGGGCCGCACCCTGCGGACAGGTGTGGATGCCGTCCGAGCTGCGGTCGAGGGTGCCCTCCCGCTCCCGCTGGTAGGTCGGGCTCCAGACTGCCTGTGCATCAAGGAGCACCGCGTCCCCACCGGAGGCCTCGGCCACCTCGGCGGCGACGTCGTCGGCGCGCTCCAGTTCGTCCATGTGCGGTGCGTAGAAGTCGTCCGGCTCGATCGGCGGCATAGTGACGAAGAGGAGGTCGGCGCCGACCTCGGCCACTGTGGCCACCAGGCGCTCATAGCCTGCCTGCTGTTCGGCCTGAGTACCCCAGTCATAGCTGGTGAGCTGGTAGATGACGATCTCCGGATCGGCTGCAGCGATCTCGCCGGGCAGCTCGCCCCAACGCTCCTCGGACCCGGGGCCCACCACGTTTCCACCACCGGTGGCGGCCCGGGACTCGAACGGTACGCCGGCAGCGGCGAACGCCTCGCGTAGCGGCAGGGCCTCGCCGGCCGCCACCGAGTCACCGAGCAGGAGTACCTGCCCGATCCCGGCATCTGGGTCCAGTGTGGGTGGTGCCGGCTCGTCGGCGACGGTCTGCCCGGAACAAGCCGCGGTGAGCGCGATCAGACCGGTGATTGCGAGGGTGGCAGCAGTGTGGGTGCGTGTTCTGGTGATCATGGTGCCAGCCTGGAACGGCTAGGTACCCGGGGTGTCGCGCCGATGTCGCGATCGTGTCGCAGAACCTCGGTACCCTCCTGCGCCGGAGAGCGCCGCGGGCATACTGGGCTGGTGCCGTCGGTCCTCCTTATCGAAGACGCGCCCCTGGTCCGCCGTGGGCTGCAGCTCGCCCTGAGCCGGCACGGGCACCACGTACAGGTGGTCGAGACTGGGGAGCAGGGGCTGCGCGAGATCGATCAGGCGCCCCCGGACCTCGTGGTGTTGGACCTGATGCTGCCCGGCATCGACGGGTTCGAGGTGTGCCGCCGGATCCGGGCGGGCAGCGACCTGCCGGTGATCATGCTGACCGCACGGGGGGACGATCTGGACGTGGTCGGCGGCCTGGCGGCGGGCGCGGACGACTATGTGGTCAAACCGGCGCAGCCGGCAGTGCTCGATGCCCGGATTCGTGCCGTGCTGCGGCGCAGCACCGCCGAGGCCGACGGCGTGCGCACGCACGGGGACCTGCAGGTGGACACGGAGGCGTTGACGGTCACCCTGCGGGGCGCAGCGGTCGCCCTCACTCCTACTGAGCTGCGGCTGTTGCTGACCCTGTCCCGGGCACCAGGCCGGGTGCTGACCCGCCAGCAGCTGCTCGAAGACGTCTGGGAGCACGGCTATCTCGGCGACTCCCGCCTGGTGGACAACGGGGTGATGCGGCTGCGCGGCAAGATCGAGGACGACCCGGGCCGGCCGAGGTACGTCCAGACCGTGCGCGGGTTCGGTTACCGCTTCGGCCCGGTATGAGGTACTGGCCCCGAGGCCTGCGCTCCCGGTTGGTCCTCGCCTTCGTGGCCGTGACCATGGCGGGCGCCGGGGCAGCCGCCTGGTCCAGTGCGAACTCGGCGGCCGGCGCGCTGGTCACCTCGACCCAGCAGCGACTCACCGAGAGCGCGGTCGCGCAGGTCGAGGCACTGGCACCCCAGGTGCAGTATCCACCCGACCAGGCCGAGCTGGACCGGCTGGCCCGGACGCTCGGCCCGGACACGCTCGTGCGCTACCCGGACCTGCGGCCCGCCGGCGCCGAACTTCCCGCGATGATCACCGATGACCTGCGCACCGCCACAGCCACCGGGGAACGGGTGTATGCCCAGCGGATCGTGTCCGGGGGCCGGCCATGGCTGTTGATCGGCGTGCCAGTGCTGCGGACCCACCCCGACGGTTCCCAGGAGCCGTCCGGTATCGAGGTGTACTCGGTACACGATCTCAGCGACGTGCAGGAGCAGATCGACGGTCTCACCCGGTCGGCGATCGGCACGGCCGCCCTCGTCCTCGTCCCCGCGGTACTGCTCGCGCTGCTTGCTGCACGCGGCGTGTTGCGCCCGGTGCGCGAGCTGCGGGACACCGCTCGCCGCCTGGCCGACGGCGACCTGGACGCCCGCTCCCAGCCGCACGGGGCCGACGAGCTCGCCGAGCTCACCGGGACCGTGAACACGATGGCCGAGTCCGTGCAGGAGTCGATGGTCGCGATGAGTCGGATGCAGACCGAGGCCCGGCGGTTCGCCGCCGACGTCTCCCACGAGTTGCGCACCCCGCTGAGCACCCTGACCGCGGTGATGGAGGTGCTGACCGCTGCCGCGCCCAGCATGGACGCCGACGCACGCGAGTCTGCGCAGCTGGCGATAGCCGAGACGCGGCACCTGGTGCGACTGGTGGAGGAGCTGATGGAGATCTCCCGGTTCGACTCCGGCACGGCACACCTGCGGATCGAGGAGGTGGACCTGGTGGCGGCCGTGCGTGAGTGCCTCCGGATACGCGGCTGGCAGCACGAGGTGGCGGTCCGGGCTCCCGAGCAGCTGTACTGGAGGGCTGACCCACGGCGTCTGGACGCGATCGTGGCGAACCTGGTGGCCAATGCGCTGCGGCATGGCCGGCCGCCGGTACAGGTCTCGATCGACAGCCGCGCCGGGCAGGCGGAGATCGCCGTCACCGATTCCGGTCCCGGCGTGCCGGACGGAGCGCTCGACCACGTCTTCGACCGGTTCTACAAGGCGGACTCCGCCCGGAGCCCTGCGGCCGGCAGCGGCCTCGGACTGTCGATCGCGATGGAGAACGCGCGGCTGCACGGCGGGCACCTGATGGTCGAGAACACCACTGACGGAGCACAGTTCGTGCTGCAGCTGCCGGGCGAGGGGAGCCGGCGATGAGGCGAGCACGGGCAGCGGCGGCAGCGCTCGCGCTCGCGGTGGTCACCGGGTGCGGAGTAGAACCGTCCGAGGTGACCACAGGCCCGGAGCCGCCGACCGGCGTCGCGCCCGGGGTGACGCTCTACTTCCTCGACGGGCAGGGTGAGATCGTCCCGCAGCAGCGCGACAGCGGCCGGCTCGGCACCATCCAGGCGGCGATCGCGCTACTGCTCACCGGCCCGGGCCCGTCGGGACCGCGCACGGCGATCGCACCGGATCTCATCTCCCGGGTGGAAGTCACCGAGACCCCGGGGCTGATCGAGCTGCGGGTGCCGTGGACGGTGGCTGATCTCGGCGACCGTGGCATCGACCAGGTGGTCTGCACTGTGCTGGGGGTGCACGTGCAGAGCGGCGGTCCGCCGAGCACGCAGGTCCGGATCGACTTCGTGCAGGACACTCCGGCCTCGCAGGCCGAACGTTCCTGCCCGCTGATCAGCCCAGGCGGGTGACGTCCACGATCTGCGTGGCCGGGCCGGGCAGGGCCAGCCAGAGCGCCGCGAGGGCGGCCATCGTCACCACCGCCGCGAGCAGCCCGCGCCGCCCCCTCGCCCAGCCGGCACGAAACCGCACCGGGTTCTCCACCAGGTGGGTCGAGGCAGCCGCGAGCGCGATCGAGACCGCAGCCACCACAGCGGTCCAGGCCCAGCCGTGCAGGCCGGTGGCCTCGGGGGAGAGGAGCACGATCACCGGCCAGTGCCACAGGTACAGGCTGTAGGAGACCTCCCCGAGCCGGCGCAACGGCCACCAGGACAGCACCATCGAGACCCGGCTGCCGGGATGGTCGGCGCACCAGGCGATCAACGCTGCGCAGCACAGCGAGTGCAGGAACAGTCCGCCGGTGAACAGCCACGGTGACACGACGCCGTCGACGACTGCCCACGCCGCACCGAGGCCGGCCATCAGCACCAGCGGCACACCGGAGCGGACCGGCCGGGGGAGGCGCAGGAGCACCGACCGAACGCCGTCGGTCGCTGCGGCCGCGCCGAGCAGCAGTGAGAACGCGCGGGTGTCGGTGCCGGTGTAGACGCGCGTCGGGTCGATGGGGTCGGCCAGGGTCACCATGAGTACCAGGGCGAGCAGGCTGATCACGACGGCGGCCGTCGCCACCCGTAGGTGGGACCGCCTCGGCGAGCGGGTCACCAGCAGCACGATCACCGGCCAGGCCAGGTAGAACTGCTCCTCCACGGCGATGCTCCACAGGTGCGCGAAGACCCGCTCCTGGCCGAACCTGTCCCAGTAGGACGCAGACTCGGCGAGCAGATGCCAGTTGACCAGGTTGAGTTGGACCCATGGCCCGTCGGAGAGCGTGCTGCGGAGCAGATCCGCCGGCCCCATCGCCCAGACGGTGAGCGTGACGATCGCCAGCATCACCGCGAGGGCGGGGAGCAGCCGGCGGGCGCGCCGGCCCCAGAACGAGGCCAGCGAGATGGTGCCGCGGGTGCGGAGCTCGCGCAGCAGCAGGCCGGTGATCAGGTAGCCGGAGAGGACGAAGAACAGGTCGACACCGAGGAAACCGCCGGGCAGGTGCCCAGTGTGGAACAGCAGCACGCCGGCGATCGCCACCCCGCGCAGGCCGTCCAGCGCTGGCCGGTAGTGCGCCGAGGTGCGGGTGGACTGCGTGGCGGTCCTCTGGGTGATTGCCATGCTGTCGAGGGTGCTGTGGCCGGGTCGCGGCGTCGTCGGCGGCAGGTCGCAGTTGTGTCGCAAGCGCACTCCCGGGGGCCGGGATGAGCTCGGCAGCTGGTTGCACGAGCTGGTCAGCCAGCCACGGCACGAGTACCCGGCCTTCGCTGCGGCGCTGTCCCTGTTGGTGGTGCTGCCGCCGGAGGAGGCGGCGCAGGCGCTCCGGGACCGGGTGATGGTGCTCGTGCAGCAACGGGAGGCCACGGCGCACTCGGTCGCCGAGACCACCGCCTCCGGAGTGCACCCGCTGTTCCTCGTCGAGGACGACTACCGCGTCGCGCTGCTGGACGCAGAGATCGCCTTCGTCCGGCGGCTGGTCGGCCGGATCGCCGATCACGACTGGGCCGACCTCTGGCGCGAGCACTACGAGGGAGGCAGCTGATGACCGGTATCGACTCGGTCGCGGTGATCGGCGGCGGTATCGCGGGTGCGGCCACGGCGATCGCTCTGACCAAGGCCGGCATCGCGGCCACGATCTATGAGTCACGCTCCGTGGGCACCGAGAGCACCGGCACCATGCTCACCCTCGGGTGAACGGGATCGATGCGCTGCGCGTTCTGGACGCTGAGCACCATACCCCCGGTGGCGTAGGTCGGCCACCAGTGCCTGGCCGATGAATCCGGAGGCACCGGCGAGGACGGCGCGCGGTGGGGGATCCATGGCAGGCAGCAGAGGAGGACGCGGGCCAGGCGGGTGGGCAGAGGTAGGTGAGGCATACCTACTTTCCCGCAGTATTCTGCGGATTAGGGCAGACTCACCTTGCTAGCGCCGGGTGCGGATCTGGGCTTATATGGGTGCTATGAGCATCCGGGTGAACGACATCAGCGAACCACGCGAGGACCTCGCCACGCGGCTGAACTGGTTGCGTGCCGGGGTGCTCGGGGCGAACGACGGGATCGTCTCGGTCGCCGCCGTGGTGGTCGGGGTGGCCGGCGTGACAAACTCCACCGGCCCGATCCTGGTGGCCGGCCTGGCGGCTGTGCTCGGTGGTGCGATCTCGATGGCGCTGGGGGAGTACGTCTCCGTCTCCAGCCAGACTGACTCGCAGAAGGCCCACGGTGTCGACGCCGACGACGTGGTCAGCCCGTGGCACGCTGCACTGGCGTCCGCGGTGGCCTTCCTCGCCGGGTCGGTGCTGCCGATGCTGGCGATCCTGCTGCCGCCGCCGAGCGTGCGGGTCCCGGTGACCTTCGTCGCCGTGCTCGGTGCCTTGGCGATCACGGGCGCCGTCGGCGCCTGGATCGGCCGGGCGAACGTGACCCGCGCGGCGCTGCGAGTGGTGATCGGTGGAGCCCTGGCGCTGGCTGCGACGTTCGCGGTCGGTTCCTGGCTCGGGTCGGCCGGCGTGCTCGGCTGAACCTTCTAGGCTGGGTGCATGGGAATCGACGCAGCCGGAACTATCGAGATCAAAGACCTGGGTTCGGTGACCCGCTTGGGCTTTGGCGCCATGCGGATCACCGGGAAGGGGATCTGGGGTGAGCCAGCGGACCCCGGCGCGGCACGCGCGGTGGTGCGTCACGCCGTCGAGCAGGGAGTGGACTTCATCGACACGGCCGACTCCTACGGGCCGGAGGTGAGCGAGCGCATCCTCGCCGAAGTGCTCACGCCCTATCCGCAGGGCCTGCGGATCGGGACCAAGGCCGGGCAGGCACGCACCGGCCCGGACCAGTGGGTCCCCCTGGGGCGGGCGGAGTACCTGCGCCAGCAGGTGGAGCTCAGTCTGCGCCGGCTCGGTGTCGAGGCTCTCGACCTGTTCCAGCTGCACCGCATCGACCCCAAGGTGCCTACCGCCGAACAGTTCGGGGTGATGGCCGACCTGCAGCGTGAGGGCAAGGTACGCGCCCTCGGGCTGTCTGAGGTCTCGGTGGCACAGATCCAGGAGGCGGAGCAGCACTTCACCGTCGCGTCGGTGCAGAACCGGTACAACCTCAGCGACCGCAAGTCCGAGGACGTCCTGGACTACTGCGCTGCGCAGCAGATTGCCTTCATCCCCTGGGCGCCGTTGAACGCCGGCCGGGAGGGTGAGCCCGGTGGGGTGCTGGACGTGGCCGCCAAGCGGCTGGCTGTCAGCCAGCACCAGGTAGCCCTGGCCTGGTTGCTGCAGCACTCGCCGATGATGCTGCCGATCCCGGGGACGGGTTCGGTGGCCCACCTCGACGAGAACCTTGCTGCCGCCGACGTCGTTCTGGACGAAGAGGCGGTAGCCGCATTGGATGCCGTGGCCTGAGCCGCCAGGTGCTCCCCGGGCACCCGGCCGTAGTACCTCCCGGGCCGGTCAGGTCACCGGGATCTTCTCCACCGCATCGTCCTCACGGACACGATCGGTGATCGTCTGCAGATCCTCGGTGAGCTGGGCAACGGTGGACCGGCCGTCGAGGAAGGAGTTCCAGATCGGCAGGTGCTCCTGGTTCAACCCGTACCGCTGGACGAAGCTCCAGGTGTACACATCGCTACCGGCGGCCTCGATCATCCGAGTCTGCGACGCGAGGGCGGTGGAGCCGAACCCGTCCTCGGGAACGGTTCCGGCAACCACTGTCGGCGCCAGCTTCTCCGCAGCGAAGTTCGCCGCAGCCTCCTGGGAGAGCATCGTGCGAATCAGCTCCTTGCCGCCGGCAACGTTCGCCCCGTCGGCGGGGACCAGCAGGGGCACCTCCGGTGTGGAGTGGATGCCGGCCGCGGGATAGGCGCCGTCGGCGGTCAGTGACGGAGTGGGAGTGCCGGTCATCTCAAAACCGTCGACGGTGTGCTCGCGCATCTCGTTCTCGATCCAGGAACCTGCTGGGTACAACAGTGCTTGCTGCTCCTGGCTCCACTGGGCCTGGGCTGCGGTGAAATGGGTGCCGGTCCCGCCGGGGAGGAAGCCACCGGCGTCGATGATCTCCTTCAGTGCGGTCATCACCCCCTGCACCGCCGGGTGCGACCAACACCCGTCCTCGAGGTTCTCCAACGGCAGCCGGACCTCGTCGCCACCTTCCTTGATGGCGGAGTCGATCACCAGCGTCTGGTAGTAGGTCGCCGACTCCTGACCCCAGCAGAACAGGTATAGGTCCTCCTCCTGTGCCAGCCGGCCCAGCTCGGCCAGGTCGTCCCAGGTGACCGGCGGCTGCCAACCGTGCTCGTCGAAGAGAGTCTTGGAGTACCACAGGCCGTAGACAGTGACCACGTAGTTGATCGCCAGCAGCCGATCGTCGTAGACGCCCGAGTCCAAGGTGCCCTCGTACAGGGTGTCCCGGATCGTCTCGCCCTCGAGGTTCGGCGCATCGACGATGTCGTCCAGGTCGGCGAGCTGGTCGAGGATCTGGATCATCCCGATCGAGTTCGCCCCGGAGTTCTGGATCAGATCCGGCGGGTCGCCGGCCACGAACCGCGGCTGCATCTCCTGGGCGAGGTGAGTGGCGGGTGCGATATCCACGGTGACGTCCGGGAAACCCTCGGCCATCACCTCGGCGGCGAACTCGACGTAGTCGACGTTGTACCCGCCGTTGAAGATCACCGCCTCCACCGCCGACTCCGCACTGACGCCGAAGGGGTTGTCGGGATCTACCGGGCCGGTGGCCTCTCCGTCGTCGGCATCGGAGGTCTGCGACCCGCCCCCTGAGGCACAGGAGGCGAGCAGGACACCCAGCGGTAGGCCGGTGCCTGCTCTCAGTACGCTCCGGCGGTCGAAGGTTCTGCTGTTCGTTCCGGTCATCGTGATCTCCCCTCTCGAGATGTGCACGCCGACGCTGCGATGCGTCGGTGAGGTGTCAGCCATCAACGTGCGGCCGACGGTGGTCCGTATCGGGTGCGGACCTCTGAAGGATCGGTGCGCCGAAGGGCGGTACCGGGGCGGGCACCGGTCGGTGTGCCGCCGGTGAGCACTGCGGTCCCGTTCACCAGGACGTGCTCGACGCCGGACGCCGGCAGTCGAGGATCGGTGTAGCTGGCGTGGTCGATGATCGTCTCGGCGTCGAAACAGACCAGATCGGCCTGGGCGCCGACCGCGATCCGACCCCGGTCGGGCAGACCGAGCCGCTGTGCCGGTGCGCCGGTCATCTTGTGCACCATCTGCGGCAGCGGCACGATGCCGAGTTCGCGCGAGTACCTGCCGAGGTAGCGGGCAAAGGTGCCGAACGCCCGCGGATGCGGACGTTCGCCGGTGAGCAGGCCGTCGCTACCGGCCATCTGCGCGGGGTGCGCCATGATCGCGCGGACATTGGCCTCGTCCCCTTCGTGCACCACGCACATCGTGCCGAGCTCGTCGTCGACGACCAGCTCGGCGAACACCTCGACCGGGCGGGAGCCGGCGGCATCGGCCAGGTCCGCGATCGAGCGCCCGATCGCGTCGGTATGACCGGAGGAGGAGATCACGATCCGGCTCCAGTCCACCGGGACACCGTGCGACCCATCGGTGCCGGTGACCTCCAGCTCGTGGGCGATCTGGCTGCGGAACGTCTCGTTGCCCAGGAGCGCCAGCAGTTCGGAACTGCTGCCGTTCTGGTGGGCGGAGGCCAGCAGCGAGTGCAAGTAGCTGGAACCTGCCGCGTAAGGATAGGTGTCCATGGTGACGTCCAGACCCTCCCGAGCAGCGCCGTCGACCATCTCCAGCAGCTCCGCTGCTCTGCCACGGTTGACGGCGAAGCTCAGGTGGGCATGGGTCAGGTGCAGGGCCACTCCGGTCTGGCGGGCCAGGTCCAGGCACTGGGCATACGCCTCGAGGGCGCCGCGGCCATAGCTGCGATGGTGGGGGGCGTAGTAGCCGCCGTGGGCGGCGACCACCGCGCACAGAGCGCGCAGCTCGTCCGCGGTGGCGTAGACCCCCGGGACGTAGGTGAGACCGGCGGACAGTCCGACCGCGCCGTCGGCCAGGGCCACCTCCAGCAGCGTGCACATCGCCTCGATCTCCGCTGTGCTCGCGGCCCGGGGGGACAGCCCCATCACCTCGGCGCGGATCGTGCCGTGCGGCGCCAGATAGGCGGCGTTGGTGGCGGCGCCGCTGATCTGCGCGAGGAAGTCCGCCACCTGGTCACCGTGGACCCCCTCGGGTGGCGGCGGGCCGTTCCACCCGTGGATGCGCTCGTGGACCAGTGCGCGGGTGGCCGCGCCGGTGGGTGCGTAGGAGAGGCCGTCCTGGCCGATGACCTCGGTGGTGACCCCTTGGGTGATCGCGCTCCGGCGCTCCGGTGCGGTCAGCAGCGCCAGGTCCGCATGGGCATGCAGGTCGATGAACCCGGGGGAGAGGGTCAGTCCGCGCGCGTCGATCTCGGTGCGGCCCGCGCGTGGCACCGCACCGACGGCGACGATCTGTCCGCCGGACACGGCCACATCGGCCGCGACGGCCGGCGCCCCGGTGCCATCGAGCACCTGTGCGCCGCGGATGACGAGGTCCGGTTCAGCCGATGTGCCGGGCGAGGCGGGATCGCGCAGGTCCGCTTGCGAATTTCGCTGAGCAAAATGGCTTTCCCCCATGCGTGGAGTATGGGTGTGCGCCGGAACAGCCGTCAAGGGTCTGGACAGCGCCCCGGGCCTTGCCCTAGCGTTTCGGGCAGCTCAAACCGGTTTCGCTCAGCGAAAGGATGGGTATGGCGGAGTTCAGCGGGAAGGTGGTGGCGGTCTCCGGCGGGGCCTCCGGCATCGGGGCCGAGATCTGCTCCCAGCTCGCCGAGGCCGGAGCGGACGTCTACGCGCTCGACCTGCGCGGTGAGCATCCGCAGGTACCGACGATCAGTGTGGACGTGGCCGACTCTGCTGCCGTCCGGGACGCTATCGACGCGATCGGCCTTGGCGTGGACATCCTGGTGCACGGCGCGGCCGTGGCCGAAGCGGCCGGCCTGCACGAGATGACCGACGCCGAGTGGCAGCGCGAACGGGCGATCGCCCTCGACGGCGGTTTCTACCTCGCCCGGGCTGTGCTGCCGGCGATGATCGCGCGCCGCGCCGGGGTGATCATCAACATCGGCTCGGTGAACGGCCACGCCGCCTATGGCCAGCCGTCCTACAGTGCGGCGAAAGCGGGGCTGGAGAGCCTGACCCAGAACCTCGCGGTCCGGTACGGTCCCTTCGGCATCCGAGCCAACGCCGTCGCCCCGGGCACCGTGCGTACGCCGGCGTGGCGCTCGCGGGAGGAGTCCAACCCGGCCATCTTCGACCAGCTCGCGCGCTGGTACCCGATGGGCCGGGTCGGGTTGCCGGAAGACGTGGCGCACGCCGTGCTGTTCCTCGCCTCGGACCGGGCAAGCTGGATCACCGGCACCACGCTGACCGTGGACGGCGGGCTGACCGCCGGCGGGTTCCGGATGATCTCCACAGCGGTGGGAGCCGACGAGTGGTGACCTATGCAGACCTCGGAGTTCGCCGAGTCATCAACGCCCACAACACCCTCACCATGCTCGGCGGATCGATCATGCTCCCGGCGGTGCGGGCTGCGATGGACGAGGCAGCCGGGCAGTTCGTGGACATGGCCGAGCTCGCCCGGGCGGCTTCGGACCGGGTGGCGGCACTGACCCGGAACGAGGATGCGCTGATCGTCGGCAGCGCCTCTGCCGGACTGATGCTCAGCGCCCTGGCCGCGATGACCGGTGATGATCAGCGCCGGCTCTGGCAGGTGCTCGAGTATGGTGCCGGGGCGCTGGGCCGGCGCGAGATCATCATCCAACGCGCGCACCGGATCCCGTACGACAACGTGCTCACTCTCGCCGGTGCGCAGGTGGTGGAGGTCGGGAACGCCATCCAGACCTTCGGCTGGGAGCTGGAGGCAGCGGTCACTCCCCGGACGGCGGCGATCCTCTATGTCGCTGGTGAGCACCTGACTGAGGCGGCGCTACCGCTTGAGGAGGTCCTCGAGATCGCCCAGGCGGCGCCGGTGCCGGTGATCGTCGACGGCGCAGCCCAGCTGCCTCCCCGAGAGAACCTGTGGCGGTTCACCCAGGCAGGTGCAGCTGTGGCGCTGTTCAGCGGCGGAAAGGAGATCCGTGGCCCGCAGGCCTCCGGGCTGATGGTGGGGAAGAAGGAGTTCCTGGACGCGGTCCGGATGCACGCCTTCCCGTGGCAACGGTTCGGGCGGGTGGCCAAGGTGGGCAAGGAGGAGACGATCGGCCTGCTCACCGCCCTGGAGCTGTGGCTGGAGCGGGATCTCGATGCCGATCTGCGGCGGGCCGAGGCGGTCACTGCGCAGTGGGTGCGCGCTTGGTCCGAAATCGACGCCGTAGACGCGGTGCGGGACTGGCCGGGCGAGGCGGGGCGGCCGATGCCGCGGGTGCGGCTGCAGTGGCCGGCCGGGAGCTATCCACCGGCGGCCGCGATCGCCGAGCAGCTCGCCGCCGGGACCGAGCCGATCGTGGTGTTCGTGGCCGATCCGCGGGCGATCTGGCTGAACGCCGAGCTGGTCGACGATGCTGATGTGCAGACCGTCACCCGGCGGGTGACAGAGGCGTTCACCAGGGCTGGGGGCGCTGGGCGATGATGCAGTCGTTGCAGCGCGGATTCGGTGTGTTGGAGCTGCTGGTGCAGCACTCGGACCCGATCACGCTCGGTGATCTCTCCCGCGCCGCCGGCCTGCCGGCGGCCTCCACCTACCGGATCGTGCAGAGCCTGATCGAGCTCGGCTACGCGAAGAAGGTGGCCGGCGGCCGGTACCAGCACGGGTCCAAAGTGCTGGAGCTGGCCGGGAAGGTGCTCACCTCGATGGACTACGCCGTGCACTCGCGGCCGGCGCTGCTGCAGCTGCAGGCGCACACCGATGAGACCATCCACTTCGGCATCCTCGCCGGAGACTGTGCCCAGTACGTCGACAAGCTGGAGAGCCGGGCCGCCTATCGGCTCGCCTCGGTGGTCGGCATGCAGGTGGACCTGCACTGCACAGCGACCGGCAAGTCGATCCTGGCGTTCCTGCCCGACGGCGTGCGCGACCGGCATATCGACGCCACCCGGCTCGTTGCCAAGACGCCCAAGACCATCACCAGCACCGAAGGGCTGCTCTTCGAGCTCGCCCGGATACGTGCGAACGGATACTGCCTGGACGACGAGGAGGACCGGGAGGGGATCCGCTGCGTCGGCGCCCCGGTGTTCGACCACCGCGGTCACGCCATCGGCGGGATCAGCGTGTCCGGCCCGGTCTTCTACTTCTCGCTCGCCGACGCCACCGCGCTCGCGCCCCAGGTGATCCATGCAGCCCGGGACGTCTCGCTGTCGCTGGGGGCGCCGGCGGCGAGCCTGCCGGAGGCCCTGCGGGCCTGAGCGGCGAGAGTTGCGCTCAGGCGACGGCCCCCGCTGCACGGGCAGCGATCACTTCAGCAGGTGCATCGGTGCAGACGGCATCTGCCCCCATCGCTGCGATCTCCAGCGCACGGGCAGGGTCGTTGATCGTCCAGACCCAGACCTCGAGCCCGGCGGCGTGGATAGCCGCGATGATCTCGGACGTCAGGCCGACCTCATAGATCGACAGCCCGGACGCGCCGATCGCCAGCGCTCGCTCAAGTGCCACAGTCCAGTCGCTCGCGTACGTCTTGACGTTCGCGGCCTGGTCGTCGGTGAGCTGGTCACGGTAGCGCTCGATCAGCTTCGCGCCGTTCTCGGCGATGCCCAGCGACAGCGGGAACACCTCGGCGCCGACGCGCTCGCGGAGGTCGGTGAGCGCATCCCAGTGTGCGCCAGAAGCGAACCAGTCGAGGTTGTCGAACTTCGCGACCGTCTCGATGACCGCGTCGACCGCTTCGGGGTCCTTGATCTCGATGTTCACCCGCACCCTGCCGGCGGCCAGCGCTAGCACCTCCTGAAGAGAAGGGACCTTCTCGCCGTTGCCGGCGTCGATTTCGCCGAGTTCGACGGCGGTGCGCTCCTTGACTGGACCGCTCGCACTGGTCGTCCGGTCCAGGGTGTCGTCGTGGATCACGACGGCGGTGCCATCTTTGGCCCGGTAGGTGTCGAGCTCGATTCCTTCCGCACCGATCTCGATCGCGCGTGCGAACGCGGCGAGGGTGTTCTCGGGCAGCTCGATCGAGGCGCCGCGGTGGGCATAGACCTTCATGGTTCTCCAGTCCTGCGGGGTGGGTGGCCCAGGCGACGATACCGAGCGCGCTTGAACTTGCCGAGTCGGAGGGGTGAACTATGAGTGTTGCTGGCCGGAAGGAAGGACCCGACTCGTCGATCCGCTTCGGGCGTGTCACGGTCGCCGGCCTGCGAGATCCTCACCGAACACAGCCTCGACGCCACCCACGACGACCAACCACAAACGGCTGAACCCCCACAACCGGGGTTCAGCCGTTCACGATGTCGCGAGACATCACATCGGTGTCCGAGGGGGACTTGAACCCCCACGCCGAACGGGTCGCCCGAGTGCCGGAATCTCAACGATTCCAACATCCTCGGACCGTCTCCGACCCCCCCGTGGTCCCATTTGTGGTCCCACCCAAGGGGTGGCCAGTAGAACAGGGAAGTTCGGCACCATCCGGGTCAAAGCGCCGGCCACCCGCACACACCCCGGGCATGACTACCAACGACCAGGCCCAGAGCGTGCCCGAGCTCGTCGCCGCCGCGAAGGGGACCCTCACCGCTCGAGAGGTTGCGGCCGTCCTCGGCGTCGACCGTCGAACGGTCTACGCGGCGATGGACGAAGGACAGATTCAGTACGTCGAGTTTGGAGACCGCAAGCTCACCCCACGCAGGCATGTCCTCGACATTCTCATGCTCAATGACGTCGTATGAAACGCAAGCGTGAAAACGGTCGCGGGTCGGTCACCAAATACCAGGATGCAGCCGGACGCACCCTCTACCAGATCCGCTGGTACGAGCCCATCGATCCGAACGACCCAGACAGCCATGTCGTGGCGTCAGCGATCCGGACCGGCGCACGACCTATACTTATACGCTTGGACACGATAAGTTGCTGGGAATGGTTGACGGCGCCAGCACACTCGAAGAGGGACGGGTGCTCGTCGACCTCAGCGGAGCCGGCCCGACGATGTACGTCTCTGGCGTGGGCGCGGTGCAGCGCGCCGTCGACACCGGCGGTCGCGTCCGCGAAGTCGCCGACATCGCACTAGGGGTGCGCAGATGACTGCCCGTCGCAAGGCCACCGGTCAACCCAGCAACGGCGGCCGTTTCGCGCGGCGACTCAGACGATCCTCGGCGACTTCACCGCGGTCGATCGGATCGGGGGTCGCTGACTAACGGGCCGATGTGGCCTTTCCCAGGAACATCCCTGTCGCCGCGAGCGCGGCGCGCCCGTGAGGAGTGACCTTCTTTGATGCGAACGCAATTGTCTCCACCACCACACCGGCAGCGACGGCGTGCCAGGTGGCTTCGCCCCGTCGCGATCACTGTCGGCGCCGCACTTGGCGTCGCCGGTCTGAGCGGCCCAGCCGCCGCGGTACTCGACGACTATCCGGACGACCCTGCCGAGGCCGGCGCGAGCGTGCTCATGTCCTCGACGATGGAGCAGGAGCTCCTCGGCGCGGCGGAGTCGGAAGCGGGCTTCCCGACCAACCCGGGCCCGAACGAGGCAGCCCTGGACGTCAGCCTGCTCGGCGGCCAGCTCCTGTCGTTCGGTGACCTCGAGATCCCGATCGACCAGTTCGCGGACTTCGGTCAGCTCGGTGCGCTGTCGAGCATCAGCGAGGCGTCCTCGCCGCTGGACGGGCACGCGGCGTCGGGCCTGCTCGGGCCGGACGGCGGCCTTTCGCTGGACAGCGCCGAGGCCGACTGGGGCACGACGACGATCGACCTGCTGTCGTTCTCCGACGCGCTCGGCCTCGGCGGGCTGAGCGGCCTCGCCGTCGACGAGCTCGATCTCGAACTTGGAGCGATGGGCTCCGAGGTGATCGCCGAGGATGGTGTCTTCCTCGACCCGGATGGCGGGGGCACCGGCCCCGGGCAGTACATCGCCGGGGACGCGTCGCTCTTCGCGCACTCGCCGCTCATCGAGGACGCCGCCGCGCAGATCTCCGATCTGGGCGGTCAGGTCGACACGACCATCGAGGACCTGACCGCCCAGACCTTTGACACGGACGCACTCGATGCGGCTCTTGGAAATGGCAGTGTTTCGGCACCCGAATGCAGCGTCGACTCGAACATGCAGGGCGACATCGTGGACGCGGTGGTGGGGGCACCGATCACCTCGGCGGACCAGCTGGTGACCATCGACTTCGCGACGGGGTCCGTCGAGATCCACCTCGAGCACCTGGTGGACGGGAGCGATCCGTGGGCCGGCGGTGACGACGCGGGCCTGAACGGTCTGGCGCCGAACACCGAACTCATCGACGAATCCACGTACCCGCTGGTCGCCGAGGGCGTGGAAGAGATCATGGAGGAAGCGACAGCGCTCATGTCGGCGGCTGTCGCGGCGTCCGTGCACGCGGTGACCGTCACCTGTGAGTGGTCCCAGCAGGGACCGCTTCCCGGCGACGTCATCGACGTCGACTGGGGTCCGATCAGCCTGGGGGATGGGGCGGCTGGGAACTTCCCGCCGGCCGAGACCGACTGTTCGGGGCCGACGGCGCCCGCCTTGTGCTCGACTCTCGCCAATTCTATCGACAGTGCCGGGCCCCAGGTGGCCGCGATCTTCAGCACGGTTTACGACTTCCTCATCAGTGACGAGGGCACCGCGGTGTACGAGTTGCTGATCACCGACATCTTGACCGGGTTGGTCACGCAGACGATCGATGAGGGGCTGGCCCCGGTGTTCACCGGGCTTACCGACCTCCTCTCCCTGCAGGTGAACCACCAGGAGATGGCGACGTGCACGACGTCCGACGGTACCGAGGTCCTCGCCTCGGTCGAGGTGTCGGCACTGAGCTTGCTGCTCACGGGCGTCGAGGGTCGTGTCGGCCTGGGGAACTCGGGTGTCCGCGTGGACGCCTGCGCCGTGGCCGAGATCGTCCCGGTACTCGAGGTGGACCCCTCCGAGGTCTTCCCGGGTGACGCCCTCGAGATCGTCGGCTCCGGCTACACACCGGACAGCACGGTGGCGGTGGAACTCTTCGACGCCGACGGCAACCTCGTGGGTGGTGCCGTGGTGGTCAACTCCGATGAGGCCGGGAGCTTCGCGCTGCCGGCGATCGTCCAGATGGACACGCTCCCAGGCGAGTACACGGTCATCGGGACCGACAACGCGACGGGTACCCCGGCGCAGGCCCCGCTGACGGTGCTCACCGCCATCACGCCGTCGATCACCGCCGACCCGTCCGAGGTCGCTGAGGGGGGTGCGACCACGACGGTCACCGGTGCGGACTTCACACCGGACGGCATGGTGACCCTGCACCTCGCCGACGCCGAGGGCAACGTGCTCGGTGAGCCCGTGACGGTCCCGGCGGGAGCTGACGGCACGTTCGAGGCGGTGCTGGACGTGCCGGCCGACGCTGCGGTCGGAGACGGCTACACGATCGTCGCCGTCGACGAGGAGACGGGCCAGGAGGCGACGACCCCGCTCGCCATCGTCGAGGGTCCGGAGGACCCCGGTCCGGTGGACCCCGGTCCGGTGGACCCCGGTCCGGTGGACCCCGGTCCGGTGGACCCCGGTCCGGTGGACCCCGGTCCGGTGGACCCCGAGCCGGAGGAGCCGCGCACGCTGGCGGCGTCGTTCCAGCTCGACACGGTCGAGCAGGGTGAACAGCAGACCCTCTCCGCCTCGGGCTTCGACCCGGGTGAGATGGTCTCCGCGACGATCCACTCGACGCCGATAGTGCTCACCGCTCAGGCGGCGGATGCGGACGGCGTGGTCAGCTGGACCTTCACGGTTCCTAGCGACTTCGAGGTGGGCTCGCACGAGGGTGTCGCGACGAGCACCGCGCAGGGCGACCAGGTGTCGGCCATGTTCCAGGTGACGGCGGTTGACACCACCGGTCCCGCCGGCGGAAGCCTCCCGGAGACGGGTTCGGACGCCGGGAACCTGGCGACGCTCTCGCTCCTGCTCCTGGGAGCAGGCGCTATCGTCATCCTCACACGGCGGCGCAGCCTGAGCTGATGTCCCGACCTCCAGGGTGAGACAGCGCCCAGGAGGCCGCACCGAGCCCCCGTCACCGATCTCCGGTGGCGGGGGCTCGTCATTGGCCGTCGGCCTCGTCACCGTGACCGGCACGCCGTCATTGCACCGGTGCGACGACCCCGCAGGGGAGGAACTGTGCCCCGGCCAGTGGAACTCGCTGAGTGTGCGTCTCGACGAGAACCGCCGCACACACAGCGATCGTGTCTGGGTGGTGGGGGAGCCACTACCCGATGGTCTCGACGCCTTCGTCGTTCGGTGTCCGAGGGGGGACTTGAACCCCCACGCCCGATAAAGGGCACTAGCACCTCAAGCTAGCGCGTCTGCCAATTCCGCCACCCGGACAAGGGTGCAGCGGGAAGCCTCACGGCCGCCCGCAACGTCGGTAAACATACCACGCACAGCGGCTCGTTCCGTACCTGCGAGCGTGGTCCAGGACACTGTGGAGCGCGGTGGCTCGACCCCTGCACAGAGGGAGAAGTCCCCACTGACAACGACCCTCGCGCCCACTACGTTGACGGGATGACTCCTTCACCCGGCTGGTATGCAGATCCGGCCCGACGTCACCAGTTCCGCTACTGGGACGGCCGGCTCTGGACCGAGCATGTCGCCGGGCCGCAGGGGACCGGAGTGGACCCGCTCCCGCAGGCACCGCAGCAGCAGGAGCAGCAGGGGTACCAGGGCCACGGGGGCCAGGGACAGCAGCAGGGGTTCCAGGGGCAGCCGGGGTACGGGGGCCAGGGTCACCCGGGGCAATCGAACGCGGCGGCCGCACCCACCGCGCCCGCGCAACCGGCAGCACAAGGCGGTTCCGCGACCAGCGATCCGTTCCGCGAACCGTCCCTCTCCCTCCTGCGGTTCGACCATGGTGAGACGGTGCAGCTCCAGTACGCGACGCCGTCGGGCCACGTGGTGGTCGACTCGATCGAGGAGGCCAAGCCGGAGCAGGACATCGAGAACGACTCCATCGACGAGCTCACCCGCAAGCAACGCACCACCACGATGCAGGTGGGTGATCCGGCCACCGGCCGGCTGATCGCCCGGGTGGCACACTACAAGCCGATCAAGTCCAGCTTCACCGTCACGGGGCCGGCCGGCGAGCTGCTCTTCACCGGTAAGCAGGCGAACGTGTTCGGCGCTGCGCGCTTCGAGTTCGTCGATGCCCAGGACGGCCCCGTCGGTACGATCCGGGCCGATGGAGCGCGCGCCAAGCACTTCGATGTGGAGGCACCGAACGGTACGGTGCTGGCCCGGCTGGACAAGCATGGGTCCTACGACATCCAGCTCAACCAGCAAGAAGCGAATCGGACGCGTCCGGTGACCAGCGCTGGCCAGTGGCTCGGGCAGAAGGCGGTCGAAGCCGTGACCGACCAGACCCGGGACCAGTTGCGGTTCGTGCTGAACCGGCCGCAGCCGGTCGGTCACCCGCCACTGGCGCAGCTGACCCTGCTCTCCGCCATCCTGATGGAGCTGTCCTTCAGCGTGCTCTGAACCCACCGCGCACTCACCTGGCGGAGAGAGCACCCGGGCCGTGGTCCGCACCGATCGGTGCGGACCACGGCCCGCGGGTGACCGTCAGGCGGTCAGCCGTGTGGTCTCAGCGACCCGGTCTCAGCGACCACCGCCGTGCCCGGGCCCGCACACGCCGGTGATGGCGCAGAACACGTCGTCCCACAGGTGGAACGGGACGGCGAGCATCTGGATCGCCGTCTCCCACCAGGGGTTGCCGTTGTCGTTCCGGTCGATGGTGAACTCCGAGGTGTACACCGTCTGCGACTCGTCGGCGTTGGCCGCATCACCGAGCGCGGACACTGCGGTGATCTCCACGATGTAGTCACCGTCCGGCACCCGCCAGTCCGAGCTGCGTTGACCGTGCGCCGAACCGGAGTCCAACCGCCCGTCCCAGGTGTAGGGCTGGAACGACTGGTCACCGGGGTGACGGCCCAGGTAGTCCTCGGCCAGGAACGTGGCGGTCGGGCCGAACTGCGCCCCACGCTCACCGCCGTTCGAGGCGTAGACGGTCAGCTCCAGCGACTGTGCCGGGTGCTCGAGGTGCACCAGCATGGTCGGCACATCGCCGTCCTTCATGGTGTACGTGGTGCCCTCGGGCTCCAGGTTGTAGGAACCACCCATCACACAGTCCACACCGATGAACCGCTCGCACTCGGCCAGCGAGCCGAGCGTGGGCAGCCCAGCGCCGATGTCGGTCATCAGCGGCAGTGACTGGTAGTCGCCGGCAAAGCCCGCGTACGGGATCCGCACCGGTTCACCCTCCTCGGGAGTGAGCACCACGTAGCCGCCGTACTGGGACAGCTCCAGGTCCGCGTTCGGGGAGATCGTCACGTCGAACGACGTACTCTCACCGGCCCCGACCGAGACCGTCTCCGGCGCCTCGACTGTGCTCGGCGCAGAGAAGAAGCTCGGGTTGTCCGGGTCGCCGCCGGTGGCCACCGCATCCTCGTAGCTGACCGCGTAGGTGACCGGCTGGTCGCCGGCGTTGTCCACGGTGAGCGTCTCGGTGACCGGCCCCGCCTCACTCTCACCCAGGCTCAGCCCACTGGGGGTGACCGAGGTGGCGGCCAGGATCGCGTCGTCGATGTCCAGCAGGCCCGCACCCTGGCGGAACGCCGGGCCGAGCAACCCGAGGTCGGGGGACAGCGCCCACAGCGCCGGGTCGGCGGTATTCCGCATCAGGTCCTTGACCTGCGCAGGAGTCACGTCCCGCGCCTCGAGCATGAGCGCAGCAGCACCGGCCACATGCGGAGAGGACATCGAGGTGCCGGACATCGAACCGTACCCGCCGTTCTCCAGCGGGATGGTGGACCAGATCTGGCCGCCAGGAGCACCCAGGTCCGGCTTCAGCTGCAGGTCGGCAGTCATGCCGTAGGAGCTGAAGCTGGAGATCAGGCCACCGGTCGGGCTCGGCTCGGAGGAGAGCTCGTCGGTCCACTCCAGGTCGGTCGCCTCACCGGCCTCGATCGCTGCCACGAGCGCCGTACCGGACTCCAACGAGACCGAGGCGACCGGGATGGTGATCGCCGGCTCGCCCTCCACGGTCGGGTTGATCAGTCCGGGCACGTTATTGGCGAGCACGACACCGGCAGCACCGGCTTCCTGCGCGTTAAAGGCCTTGTCGTAGAACGGACACGTGCCGCGGAAGGCCACCACGATCTGGTCGGTGAAGTCACCGGTCAGCGGCGCACAGGCTTCCTCCTCACCTGCCGCGGGAACCGCCAGCGGAGCGCCGCCACTGGTCGGGATCACCGGTGAACCGGAAGCCGTGGTGTAGGGGTAGGTGGCGCCGTCCGGGCTGGTGGCGAACACGTTGGTGGTGAACGCGGTGTTGTCGAAGGAGGCCACGCCGATCGCGGAGTTGCTCACCCCCGGTGCACCAGCGGACCAGGTGCCCAGCTCGCCGTCGTTCCCGATCGAGGCGACCACGACCATCCCGGCGGCGGTCAGGTTGTCACTGGCCACGGCGGTGGGGTATTGCGGCCAGGAGGCGAAGCCGGCACCGACGGACATGTTCAGCACGTCCATCCCGTCGGCCAGCGACATCTCCATCGCGGCGAGCATGATGTCGGTGTCGGTGGAGCCACCGCAGCCGAACACACGATAGGCGCCGAAGGTCACCCCGGGTGCGACCCCGCGGACCTCGTCCTGGGCCGGGTCGCCGCTCGCGCCGACGATACCGGCCACATGGGTGCCGTGCCCGTAGCAGTCGTCCGGGTCGTCGTCCGGGTGCGGCACCGGCTGATAGTCGGGGCTGGAACTGTCGGCGTTGTAGTCATCGCCCACGAAGTCGTGCCCGTGGGTGACTCGTTCGGTCGGGAACGAGGTCCCGTCCCCGGCCCCGCCCAGGTCCGGGTGGTCGTAGTCCACCCCGGTGTCCAGGATGCCCACCCGGATGCCCTCACCGGTGAATCCGAGCTCGCTCTGCACGATGTCCGCACCTGTCATCGCCAGTGCGCTGACCATCTCGGGGGTCTCGGCAGATGCCGTATCCGGGGGCAGGGCGACGGTCATCACCGGGAACACCGCCTGCACCGAGTCGGCCTCGGCGAGCACGGCAGCGTCATGGTCGGACATCTCCGCGGAGAACCCTGTCCACAGCTGGGAGTAGGTCTCCCGGACCTCGACGTCCAGTCCCAGGTCCTCGGCCTCGTCCACAGCGGCATCGGCGCTGCGGGTGTTCACCGACGGCGATCCTCCCTGGACGGTGGGCGTTCCGCCGGTCTGGACGAACCAGGCACCGGTGGCGGAGGACTCAGCCTGCAGTCCGGTCGCACTGGACGAGGCACCGTAATCAGAGGCGGTGCCCAGATCGCTCACCTCATCGGCGGATGCTCCGGACAGGGGGACGAGCGTGGACAACGCCAGCGCGGCGATGCCTCCGCAGGCAACGGCTCTACGCGGCCGCACGCGGTCCGGCGACGGTGGTCGACGCATCAAGGGGTCTCCTCATCGAGTCGGGAATGGCCCCGGGGACAATCGGGACACCCGAAGCAACATAGCGCTATCCGATCGACCAGTGGGTGCAAAGGGCACACAAGATCTTCACAGTCTTCACCACCGCGCCGACGGCGATCGCTCGCCGGAGCGTCAGTGCGTCGCGGTGGTCTGTTGGTACAGCGCGAGGCGGGGCGCGCCGTCGAGGAGCCGGTAGGTGCTGGACATCAGCGCGACGAACGGCTCTTCGCCGGCGCGGTGCGCTGTGGCTCGATAGGTCAGGGCGGCAGCGTGATCGCCCAGGTCGATGCGCCGGACCTCGGTGAGCTGGTAGCCGTCCCAGGCGGGGGCACCGTCCAAGCTCGCGACCACCTGATCGCGGTCGAGTGCCATCCCGTTGACCAGCACCATCAGCCCATCGGCGGTCATCAGCTCGCCGTAGAACTCGCCTCCGGTCGAGGCACAGAGCGCGTCCAGCCTCGGTGCTCCAGTGCTCTCAGGCGGTCCAGCGACAACTGCTCCATCGGGCTCAGCGTAGCCGTCGGAGTACTCTGCGCTGGTGTTCCACATCGTCTTTCACGAGCCGGTCATCCCGCCGAACACCGGAAACGCCATCCGGATGGCCGCGGTGACCGGTGCCACGCTGCACCTGGTCGAACCCCTCGGATTCGAGATGAGCGATGCCAAGCTGCGCCGTGCCGGCCTGGACTACCACGACCTTGCCCACGTGCGGGTCCATCCCGACTGGCCCTGCGCCGTCGACCATCTGCAGACCCACGGCAGTGGGCGGATCTACGCCTTCACCACCCATACCGAGCGCCACTTCGGCGATATCTCCTACGCCGAGGGCGATGCCCTGCTGTTCGGCACCGAACCGACCGGGCTGCCCGAGGACGTGCTGGCCGACCCAGCGATCACCGCACAGGTGCGGATCCCGATGCGACCCGCGGTGCGTTCGCTGAACCTGTCCAACTCGGCAGCGATCGCCGTCTACGAGGCGTGGCGTCAGCACGGCTACGCCGGCGGCCTCTGACTGACCGGTGAGCGGGCCGATCCGCCGTGGTCCACGGCACCGCCGTTGGGCAGCGACACTGGCGACTTCCGGCGAAAAGGAAGCGGCCCCGACGCGATGAACGCAATCGGGGCCGCCGCGCGATCGGCCGTTCAGAGGGGGGCCGTTCGACCGTCGCTGCTAGCCGGGACTTCTACGCCTCCGAGGGGGACGGGGACTGATCCCGGCGTGCTTCAAACTGTACAACATTGCAGTGCTTGCGGGTACCGGGTGGGGACGGACGAATTTCGGGTATGAATGAGTCATGACCGCCTCTTCACTCGCCGCCGAGAACCCGTTCTCCCGCGCCTGGATCCTGCCGTACGGACTGCCGGACTTCGTGGCTGTCCGCACCGAGCACATCCGCCCGGCGCTTGACGTTGGACTCGCCCAGCAGCGCGCCGAGTGGGCGGCGATCGCCACCGACCCCGCCGCCCCCACCGTGGCGAACACCCTGGATGCGGTGGAGCGCTCCGGACAGCTGCTACAACGGGTCGAAGCCGTGTTCGGCACGCTGGTCAGCTCGGCCGGAACGGACGAGCTCCGGGAGATTGAGTCGGAGTATGCGCCGGTGCTGGCCGCGCACCAGGACGCCTTCTGGCTGGACGAACGCCTCTACGACCGGCTCGAAGAGGTGCAGGCCTCCGGCGTAGACGATCCGGAGACCGCGTGGGTGCTGCACCGGTACCTCACCGGCTTCATCCGCGCCGGGATCCGCCTCGGCGAGAACGAGAAGGCGATCCTGCGCGGGTTGAACGGTGAGATCACCACACTCGAGACCCAGTTTGCCCAGCAGGTGGTGGCTGGGTTGGAGTCGGCTGCTGTGCACCTCACCGACCCCGAGCTGCTCGCCGGACTGGCCGAGGACGCGGTCTCCGCGCTCGCGCAGGCGGCCACCGACCGGGGCCTCGACGGGCACCTGGTCACCCTCGACCTGCCCACCGATCAGGCGATCGTCAGTCAGGCCGCGGACCGGCGGCTGCGCGAGCAGGTGTTCACCGCGTCGGCCACCCGCGGCACCGGGGTGCACCCCCACTCCGACACCCGCGCGACCCTGGTAGCACTGGCCGGCAAGCGTGCCGAGCGGGCCCAGCTGCTGGGATACGCCCATCACGGCGCCTACGTCGCCGAGGACGGGACGGCGAAGAGCACCGAGGCGATCAACGCCATGCTCGCCCGCCTGGCCGGTCCCGCGGTGCGCAATGCCCGTGCCGAGGGTGCCGAGCTGGCCGAGGCACTGGCCGCCGACGAACCGGGGGCGCAGCTGGCCGCCTGGGACTGGCCCTACTATGCCGACCGGGTACGGCGGGAGCGCTACGCCGTCGACGACGCGGCGCTACGCCCCTACCTGGAGCTCGACCGGGTCATCCACGACGGCGTCTTCTACGCCGCCGGCCGGCTCTACGGCCTGACCTTCACCGAGAACAAGGACCTGGCCGGGTATGCCGAGGGAGTGCGGGTCTGGGAGGTCTTCGATCACGACGGCACCGGCCTGGGGCTGTTCGTCGGCGACTACTACGCCCGCGAGGGCAAGCGCGGCGGCGCCTGGATGCACAACCTGGTGGACGCTTCGGGGCTGCTCGGGCACGCGCCGGTGGTGGTGAACAACCTGAACATCGCCCGGCCGGCGGACGGTCAGCCCACTCTGCTCACCTGGGACGAGGTGATCACCGCGTTCCACGAGTTCGGGCATGCCTTGCACGGTCTGTTCGCGGAGTGCCGCTACCCGTCCGTGTCCGGAACCAACGTGCCGCGCGACTTCGTCGAGTACCCCTCGCAGGTGAACGAGATGTGGGCGTGGCACCCGGAGGTGCTCGCCAGCTTCGCCCGGCACCACCGCACCGGCGAGTCGCTACCCGCCGACACCGTGGAGAAGCTGCGCACCTCTCAGGCCTACGGACAAGGCTTCGGTACCACCGAGTACCTCGCGGCGGCGATGCTCGACCAGGCCTGGCACCAGCTCACCCCCGAGCAGGTGCCCACCCGGGCCGAGGCAGTCACCGGCTTCGAGTCCGACGCGCTCGCTGCGATCGGCCTGGACTACCCGCTGGTACCACCGCGGTACCGATCCACCTACTTCAACCACATCTTCGGCGGGGGCTACGACGCCGGCTACTACTCCTACATCTGGAGCGAGGTGCTGGACGCCGATACCGTCGAGTGGTTCCGCCAGGAGGCCGCCCAGAACGACGACGGCGGTCTGAACCGGGCCGCCGGACGCCGGTTCCGTGCCGCCCTGCTCGCCCGCGGGCACACCCGTGACCCGCTCGCCTCGTATCGTGACCTGCGTGGTCGCGACGCCGTGATCGACCCCCTTCTCAAGCGCCTAGGACTGGATTCATGACCGACGAGAACCGCACACCCACCGCCGCCGAGCTCGATGCAGTAGCGATCTGCCGGAACCTCATCCGGATCGACTCCTCCAACTACGGCGACGGGTCGGGACCGGGGGAGCGGGCTGCCGCCGAGTACGTGATGGAGCTGCTCACCGAGGTCGGCTACGACCCGACCTACTTCGAGTCGGCCGACCGGCGCGCCAGCGTGGTGCTGCGCATCCCGGGAGCCGATCCGGACCGGGACGCACTGGTGGTGCACGGGCACCTGGACGTAGTCCCCGCTCAGGCCTCCGAGTGGAAGATGGACCCGTTCGGCGGCGAAGAGATGGACGGCATGATCTGGGGCCGGGGCGCCGTGGACATGAAGGACATGGACGCGATGATCCTCGCCGTGGTCCGGGACATGAAGCGCACCGGCTGGCAGCCGCCACGGGACCTGGTGATCGCGTTCTTCGCCGACGAGGAGCACGGCGGTACCTACGGCGCCGGATACGCCGTGGAGAAGAAGCCCGAGCTGTTCGAGGGGGCGACCGAGGCGATCAGCGAGGTGGGCGGGTACTCGGTGGAGGTGAACGGCCGCCGTGCCTATCTGCTGCAGACCGCGGAGAAGGGCATCGCGTGGTTGCGCCTGATCGCCGACGGCACTGCTGGGCACGGGTCGCAGATCAGTTCCGACAACGCCGTCACCCACCTGGCCGAGGCGGTCGCCAGGATCGGCCGGCACGCCTGGCCGCTGAGCCTCTCACCGACTGTGCGGGCCCTGCTCGACGGGGTCGCCGAGCTCACCGGCACCGGGTACGACGCCGGCGACCGGGCCTCGATCGAGGCACTGGCCGGCTCGATCGGCTCGGCGAGCAAGTTCGTCAGCGCCACCCTGGCCGCGAACTCCAACCCCACCCAGCTGGACGCCGGGTACAAGGCGAACGTGGTGCCGTCGGTGGCCGAGGCCGTGGTGGACGTCCGGTTCCTGCCCGGTGAGGAAGAGCAGACCGTGAACATGATCCGCGAGCTGGCCGGGCCCGGGATCCGGCTGGAGGACGTCCAGCGCAACATCGCCCTCGAGGTGCCCTTCGGTGGCGAGCTGGTGGACCGAATGGTGGCGGCACTGGACGCCGAGGACCCGGGTGCTGTGGTGCTGCCGTACATGCTCTCCGGCGGTACCGACAACAAGTCCTTGGCCCGGCTGGGCATCACCGGCTACGGGTTCGCGCCGCTGCAGCTGCCGCCGGACCTGGACTTCGCCGGGATGTTCCACGGCGTGGACGAGCGAGTGCCGGTGGCCTCGGTGCAGTTCGGGGTCCGGGTGCTGGAGAAGTTCCTGCGCAGCTGCTGAGCCCTGCGGCGCACGGGGAGGTGAGGCGCGCCGGGAGGTGAGGCGCGAGCTCGCACTGGGTTCAGAGCGTGCTGCGCACTGGGTGGTTCAGAGCGTGCTGCGCACGCGGATGATCTTGCGGCGCAGCCACACCTTGCGGGCGCCACCCAGGTAGATCCGGTGCCGCGCCAACTCCCACCGGCCGTACTCGGCCTCGTCGGTGAGGAGCTGTCGGAGTTCGTTGCGCGCGGTGGTCGCCGGAAGGGTCAGCACTCGGAACTCGTACGCTGCCTGGGAGGCGGCTACCGGTGCGGTGGAAGACGGCATGGCAGCACGATAGCCAGCGCACCCGAGTGCGTCGAACACAAGCGCCGGTGTGGTGGCACGAGGCGGCGGGAAAATGCCTCTCCCCACCGTGAGGTCCGGGTGCTACGGTCACGGTATGGCTACCGACCCGCGTGCCGCGCTGGACCGATTGATCGAGGCCTTCGAGCAGCACCTGGAGGCGGTCGAGTCCGTCCAGGATGACGAAGCCCCGGTCGTACTGGCCACAGCCGACGGTCTCGCCGAGGCGTTCGAGAACTATGACGAGGCCGTCTACGAGGAGTACGGCGTGGACACGCCCCTGGTGGTCTACGACGGCGATGACGAGGGCGACGAGGACTTCGACTTCGACGACCTGGACGACGATGCCCTCGAGGACGACAACCTCGAGTCCGACACCCCCACGGACGAGGGCGAAGCGCGCCTCTGACGCTCTGACGCTCCCACCCGTGGCCGGACGCAGTCGATACTTCCTGTGCTCGGTCGTGCCCGGGGAGCACGACCCAGCGCGCCGGGTATCGCGTGACTGGACTCACTCGGGCTGGGGCGGGCTGGATTCAACCGGGCCGGGTCAGCGACGTTCGGGGTAGCCGAACTCGGGCTCGGTGACCTCGTCCAGCACGGTGCGGATCTGGTCCGGCAGCTCCAGGTCGTCTGCCGCCAGCGCCCCGCGCAGCTGCGCGGGGCTGCGGGCACCGATGATCGCACTGGCCACGCCTGGTGCATCCCGGGTCCAGGCCAGCGCCACCTCCACCGGTGCCCGGCCCAACCCATCGGCCGCAGTGGCCACCGCCTCCACCACCGAGCGCGCCCGGTCGTTCAGATACGGCTCCACGAACCCGCGCAGGTGCGGCGATGCGGCCCGGGAGTCGGCCGGCACCGCACGGCGATACTTCCCGGTGAGCACCCCGCGACCCAGCGCCGACCATGCCAGCACGCCGACGCCGAGCGCCTCCGCAGCGGGCTGGACCTCCCGCTCGATACCTCGCTGCAACAACGAGTACTCCATCTGGGCGGCCGCCAGAGACGGCCCGGCGCCGCCGGCGAGCACCGTAGCGGCATGCGCGAGCTGCCACGCCGGGTGGTTGGCCAGCCCCACGTACCGGGTGCGGCCGGTCGCGACGGCGTGCTGCATCGTCCAGAGGGTCTCCGCCAGCGGGGTGCGCGGGTCGGGCGCCTGCACCAGCCACAGATCCAGGTGATCGGTACCGAGCCGCGACAGGGAGGCGTCCAGCGCATCGAGCAGCGCCCCGCGGGAGGCATCCACCCGGCCGTCCCGTACGCCCGCCTTCGAGCACAGCACCACGTCCTGGCGGTGCACCTGATCGACCAGCAGCTCGCCGATCACCTCTTCGGCCGCGCCGTCGGAGTAGGTGGCGGCGGTGTCCAGCAGCGTGCCCCCGGCGTCCAGGAACTCGCGGAGCTGGTCGGCCGCGTCACCGGCGTCGGTATCGCGGCCCCAGGTCATCGTGCCCAGCCCCACCGACGACACGCGAAGACCGCTGTCGCCCACACGCCGTGAATCCATAGGTGCGAGGTTACCGGTCCGCGGCGTTTACTCTTGGACCCCGTGACGTTGTGGGAAGCCCTCATCCTGGGCCTGGTACAGGGGTTGACCGAGTTCCTCCCCATCTCCTCGAGCGCGCACCTGCGCATCGTCGGCGACCTGATGAGTTCCGACCCCGGTGCCGCGTTCACCGCGATCACGCAGATCGGCACCGAAGCGGCCGTGGTGCTCTACTTCCGGCGAGATATCGCCCGGATCATCTCCCACTGGGCGAAATCGTTGCCGATCGGGCCGTGGAAGAAGCAGATGCCGACCTCCGACCCGGACGCCCGGATGGGCTGGTTCGTGATCTTCGGCTCCATCCCGATCGTGGTGCTCGGACTACTCTTCCAGGACCAGATCGAGAACGCGCTGCGCAACCTGTACCTGACCGCACTGCTACTCGCCGTGTTCGGCGTGATCCTCGGCATCGCGGACGTGCGCGGCACCAAGACCCGGACCCTGACCCAGCTGACCTGGAAGCACGCCTGGTTCTACGGCTTCGCCCAGTCCCTCGCCCTGGTTCCGGGCGTCTCCCGCTCCGGCGGCACCATCACCGCCGGTCTGCTGATGGGTTACACCCGCGAGGCCGCCGCCCGGTACTCCTTCCTGCTGGCGATCCCGGCGGTGCTTGGCTCCGGGTTCTACCAGCTGGTGAAGAGCGGCGGTACCGCCGGGCAGGTGGGCTTCGTGCCGACTCTGCTGGCCACAGTGGTCGCCTTCGTCGTCGGCTATGTGGTGATCATCGCTTTCCTGAAAATCGTCTCCACCTACTCCTACAAGCCGTTCGTGTACTACCGGATCGGTCTGGCAGTGGTGGTGGTGATCCTGCTGCTCGCCGGGGCGCTGAGCGTGATGCCCCCTCCGGCCGGTTAGTCTGATCGAGTGCACTCCTGGCCTCATCCTCATCTCCCTGTCCTGACCGAGACCGGCCTTCGGCCGCAGCTGCAGGACACCGCCACCGGCCGGAGGTTCGATCCAGTCGTCGCTGGCGCTGCTCACCTCTACGTGTGCGGTATCACCCCGTACGACTCCACCCATCTGGGTCACGCGTTCACCTATGTGGCCTTCGACACCCTGAACCGGGTGTGGCGAGACGCCGGGCTGGAGGTGCGCTACGTGCAGAACGTCACCGATGTGGACGATCCGCTCCTGGAGCGGGCCGAGCAGACCGGGGTGGACTGGCGCGAGCTCGCCGCCGACCAGGTGCAGCTGTTCCGCACCGACATGCAGGCGCTGCGGGTCCTCCCGCCGGAGCACTACATCGGCGTGGTCGAGTCGACCGACCTGGTGGTCTCCGCAGTGGAGCGACTGGTCGCCGCCGGCGCCGCCTACCGGGTGGACCAGGATGTCTACGCCGACCTGGGCGCCGACTCCCGCTTCGGGTCGGTCTCGAACCTCGATCCGGAGACGATGTCCCGGTTCTTCGCCGAACGTGGTGGGGACCCCGAGCGCGAGGGGAAGAAGGACCCGCTGGACCCGCTGCTCTGGCGTGGCCGCCGCGCCGGGGAACCGTGGTGGGACGGCGCCAGCCTCGGTCCGGGCCGGCCCGGATGGCACATCGAGTGCGGGGCGCTGGCTGAGCACTACCTCGGGCTCCCGGTCACCGTGGAGGGGGGCGGGGCGGACCTGATCTTCCCGCACCACGAGATGGGCACCAGCCACCTGCGCTTCCTGCACCCGGGTGACGAGGAGCCGATCCGGGGCTACCTGCACACCGGTCTGGTCGCCTACCAGGGCACCAAGATGAGCAAGTCGCTGGGCAACCTGGTGTTCGTCTCCGGCCTGCTCGCCGACGGGGTGGATGTGCGGGCGATCCGCATGGTGCTGCTCGCGCACCACTACAGCGAGTCGTGGGAGTACACCGACGCCGAGCTGGACGAAGCCGGCCGGCGGCTCGGCCGGTGGCGCGCCGCGGTCGATGCCACGGCAGCGACCGGCGGCGCACACGCCCAGGAGACCTCCCCGCCCGCCGCAGCGGCGCAGACCACGCCGGGCTCCGCCGTCGTGCAGGAGATGCGCGAAGCGCTCGCGAATAACCTGGACACCGCCGCATGCCTGGAGGTGGTGGACCGGGCGGCCGCACGTGGGCCGCTCGCCGCCGAGGTGATCACCGCTATCGACGCCCTGCTCGGGATCGAGCTGACCTGACCGGGTGAGAGCCGTTCGCGGTCAGTGCCCGGAGTCGCGGCGGCGCAGGTACTTCTCGAACTCGCGCGCGATCGCGTCCCCACTGGCCTCGGGTAGCTCCACCGTGTCCTTGGCCTGCTCCAGCTGCCGGACGTACTCGGCGACCTCCGGATCCTCGTTCGCCAGCTCGTCTACCCCGTCCTGCCAGGCCTTGGCGTCCTCGGACAGCTCACCCATCGGGACCGGCTCACCGAGCAGTTCCTCCAGCGCCGTGAGCAGCGCCAGCGTAGCCTTCGGCGAGGGCGGCTGGGCGACGTAGTGCGGCACCGCCGCCCACACGTTCAGTGCATGCAGGCCGCGTTCGGAGGCCAGGTGGGTGAGTACCCCGGTGATCCCTGTCGGCCCCTCGTACTCGCTGGCCTCCACGTCCAGCAGGGCCTGCACCCGGGGATCGTCACTGCTGGTCTGCACCGGGATGGGCCGGGTGTGCGGAACGTCGGCGAGCAGTGCCCCCACGCACACCAGCGTGGAGGCACCGAGCTCCTCCACGACGTCCAGCACCTGCCGGCAGTACTCTCGCCAGCGCATCGACGGCTCCACCCCCTGCACCAGCACCACCCGGCGGCCGCGATTCGGTGAGGCGGTCACCGAGACCGTGGTCGCCGGCCAGCTGAGGGTCCGATTGCCGTCGGTGTCGGTGGAGATCACCGGCCGGTTCACCTGGAAGTCGTGGAACGTGTCCACGTCCAGGCTCTTCACCTCGCGGGCATCCCACTCGGTGGCGATCTGCTCCACTGCGGAGCTCGCCGAGGAACCGGCATCGTTCCAGCCCTCGAACGCGGCGATCACCATAGCGGGAGGAATCTGTGCCGTGTCCTGGCTTCCGTCCTCCGGAGCGAGGCCACGATGGCGCGGGGATGTACTCACCGCACTAGCCTACGGGAGGTGCGCCGGCCACCGGCGGCGGCCTGCGCCGCCGACCGGGACCCGGCAGAGCCGCTCACGCCAGGATCGGCCGGTGGCTGCGGAACACCCCGTGCGGATCCTCGGCGGCCTTGATCTGGCGCAAGCGCTGCCGCGTTTCCGGGGTGAGCGCGCGGGCCAGATCCGGGTCCGGGCCGAGCATGTTCAGGTGGGTGCGTTCGCTCAGGTGCGCACCCAGCCGGTCCTCCAGGACACGCCAGTGCGCGTGGATACGCTGCTCGTCGGCGGGGGTGGCGGCCAGAGCAAATCCGAACAGCAGGTATCCCTCGGTGATCGGCTCGACGGCGGTGGGCGAGTCGTCCCGCAACGCACCACCGAGGTGGCGGATGCAGGCGATCATCGCCGTGTCCTGGCTCGGGGTGTTCACCTCGAGCAGACCGCGTTGGAAGTCCGGGTCCAGATCGGCCACGAAGTGGGACCAGTCCATCACCGGCAGCGGTTCGGTGGGTTCGTTCGCCACTGTGGACAGTTCGCTGATCGGCAACGGCGCGACCGTGTCCACCTCCAGACCGGGCACGGCCCGCAGCGGGGCGAGCAGGCGTTCGGCGGCGGCCGGATCGCCCAGGTGGGTGACGTTCAGGTTCATCATCGAGCGGCCGTGCAGCTCCGGCGGGAACGGCTCGGTGGGTGGGAAGGTGATCAGCCAGAGCCACAGGGTCAGCTCCGGGGGAGCGGTGGTGGTCGCCTCGGCGAACGCGTGCAGCACTTCGGCAGCACGCTCGGCCGGCCACATCAGCTGGCCGCCGGTGAGCTGCGGCGCAGGCAGCAGCTCGATCTCCACGGCGGTGACGATGCCCAGCCCGCCGCCTCCGCCGCCGAGGGCCCAGAACAGCTCCGGGTCGCTCTGCGCGCTCACCTCGGCCAGCGACCCGTCGGCACGAACCACCTGCCAGGCCCGCACCCACCGGGCGGCGGGGCCGTAGGCGCGGCCGAACCAGGGCAGCCCGCCACCGAGGTGATAGCCCACCACGGTGAGATCGTCAGTGCTTCCCGGGGTGCCGGTGAGCCCGGATCCGGCCAGCGCCTGGACCAGGTGCGTCCACTTCACCCCGGCTCCGACGCGCGCGCGTCGGTTCTCGCTGTCGATGGTCAGGTCGCGCAGCCGGTGCGCGCGGATCATCACCGTGCCGCTCATCGCCTCGGTGGCGCCGTGGCCGTTGCTCTGTGCCGTTACCGGCACGTCCAACGATGCGGCCAGGCGCACCGCTTGCTGCACGTCGGCCACAGTCGCCGGTTCGACGATCGCGTCCGGTTGCTGGTCGACGTACAGGTTCCAGCCGCGGCGGACTGTTTCCCAGTCCGGATCCTGCGGGCCGTGCACCGGGCAGGTGAGCGAGGTGCGTAGCGTGGTGACGATATCGGTGCGGGTGGTCGTCTCAGTCATGCGATCCGAGGCTAGGGACGCCCACTTGCACGATGCTTACACGGTGGTGCGGGGCCTACGGCCGTGGTGCTCACCGGGCTGCACCGCCGGCGGTGCCAGGTGTGGGATGGCTGGGGGTAGGCGTGGGTGCCGATAGCCTGGCGGTACCCGCCTGTTCCCACTGCCAGCCCTGGAGAATGCGTTGCCCCACCCTGACGACCGGGTTCTGACCGACCCGCAGCCGGCTGAGACCGACCTACCCGCGGCGGTGCTCTGGGACATGGACGGCACGCTGGTGGACACTGAGCCGTACTGGATGGCAGCGGAGGTCGCACTGTCCGCCGAGCACGGCGGGAGCTGGGACGAAAGCCTCGCCGTGGACCTGATCGGGATGTCCCTGGAGGCCTCCGCCGGTGAACTGCAGCGCCGGGCCGGGATCCGGGGCACGGTCGAGGAGATCGTGCACGAGCTGATGCGTCGGGTGGTGGCACAGATCGCCGCTGACGGCGCGCCCTGGCGACCGGGGGCGCGCGAGCTGCTCCAGGCGGTGCGCGCGGCCGGTGTGCCCTGTGCGCTGGTGACGATGTCCTGGCGGCCGCTGACGAACGTGGTGCTGGCCGGGATCGAGACCGGCACCTTCGACGTCGTGGTCACCGGGGACGAGGTGGACCAGGGCAAACCGCATCCGGAACCGTACCTGCGGGCCGCAGCCGCGCTCGGGGTGGATCCGGCGCGCTGCGTCGCCATCGAGGACTCCCTACCCGGAGTCGCCTCGGCCACTGCGGCCGGTACCCGGGTGCTCGCCGTCCAGGCGAAGGTACCGGTGCCCGCGGCGCAGGGCCGGAGCCGGCTGGCCAGCCTGGACCAGGTGGACGTGGCGGACCTGCGCCGCATCGCCGCTGGAGTTGTCTATGACCTCCTCCCGGCCGGCTGAACCAGCCCGCACCCGCGGGTGGCGCATCGGCACGCTCGCCGGCGCCCCGGTGGTGGTCACCGCGGGGTGGCTGCTGATCTCCGTGGTGCTGGTCGCGGTGATCGGGCCCTGGCTGCAGCGCAACCTCCGGTTGGGCATCGAGGCCTACCTGTGGGCGCTGACCGTGCCCGCGTTGCTGTTCGTGTCCGTGCTCGCCCACGAGCTTGCCCACGGGTTGGCGGCGCGGGCCCGCGGAATCCGGGCGCGGGAGTATGTGATCACCCTCTGGGGCGGACACACCTCGTTCGGCAGTGGCCTGCGTACACCGGCGGACTCGGCGATCGTGTCCGTGGCCGGTCCAGCGGCCAACGTGCTGCTCGCTGGGATCGGGTGGGCCGCCGGGATGGTGACCGACGGATTGCCGGCGCTCGCCGTGCTCGCCTTCACCTACACGAATGCCTTCGTGGCCGTGTTCAACCTGCTGCCGGCGTTGCCGATGGACGGCGGCAAGCTCCTCGAAGCGGCGATCTGGGCCGCGGGAAAGGACCGGTTGCGCGGCATGCTGGTGGCCGGGCGGGCCGGTCAGGTACTCGCGATCACCGTGGTGGTGGTCAGCCTCGGGCAGCCGCTGCTGGCCGGGCACCGTCCCTCGCTCACCACCGCGATCTGGGCGGTCGTGGTGGGGGCGGTGCTCTGGAACGGTGCCCACGCCTCGGTCCGCCACGCCAAGGCGCAGATGGGGGCGCGTGGGCTGGACCTGCTCGCGATGGCGTCACCGGTGATCGGCGTGGACGCCTCAGCCACAGTGGCCGATCTGGACACTGCGGCCGCGGGCGGCGCCACAACGGTGGTGGTGACCGCCCAGTCACGACCGGTGGCGCTCGTCTCCGCCGAGGCGTGGCGCGCGGTGCCACCAGCTGCTCGGGCGAGCACCACGGTGACCGCGGTGGCCACTGCGCTGCCACCGGTGGCGGTGGTCACCGTGTTCCAGGGCCCCGCGGCGGTGGCCCGGGTGGCACGGGCGGCGCAGGCCGGCGCCTCTGTGGTGGTGCTGGTGGACCCGGCACAGGGTCCGCTCGGCGTGGTGCCGGTGGCCGAGGTGGTGCGCCATCTCGGTGGTACCGGGCGCGGCTGAGGACGTGCGGGCGTGGGTGTCGGCGCTCGCGGGCACGTACACTGCCCGGTCGTGACCACCCACGATAACGACGGACCCGAGACCACTTCCGGACCGACGGTTTTCAGCGATGACCGAGACGGGAGAGCTTCCGGCTCGATCGAGTCGGCCGGAACTGAAACCGCTGCCGGAGCGATTGGTGCCGCGATGCGTCGCGGCCCGTTGCGGCCCGGTGACAAGGTCCAGCTCACCGACCCCAAGGGGCGGCTGACCACGCTCACGTTGCAGCCCGGGAAGGTGTTCCACACCCACCGCGGTTCCTTCGGCCACGACGAACTGATCGGGGCCCCCGAGGGCACTGTGGTGGCCACCACCGCCGGGATCGAATACCTCGCCCTCCGGCCGCTGCTCTCCGACTATGTGCTGTCCATGCCGCGCGGCGCCGCGGTGATCTATCCCAAGGACGCTGCCCAGATCGTCACCATGGCTGACATCTATCCCGGCGCACGGGTGGTGGAGGCCGGGGTCGGGTCCGGTGCGCTGACCCTGTCCCTGCTTCGCGCCGTGGGTGAAGGCGGAAACCTGCTGTCCATCGAGCGGCGGGAGGACTTCGCCGAGATCGCCCGGGGCAACGTCACCGACTTCTTCGGTGGCCAGCACCCCGCCTGGGAGCTGCAGGTGGGTGACTTCGCCGAGGTGATCACGCACCTGCGCCAGCCCGGGACGGTGGACCGGATCGTGCTGGACATGCTGGCGCCCTGGGAGAACCTGGACGCCGCTGCTACTGCCCTCACCCCCGGTGGGGTGCTGGTGGCCTACGTGGCCACTGCCACCCAGCTGTCCCGATTCACCGAGGACGCCAAGGCCGACGGCCGGTTTACCGAACCGCAGGCCTGGGAATCGATGATCCGGGGCTGGCACCTCGAGGGGCTGGCGGTGCGGCCCGAGCACCGGATGATCGCTCACACCGGCTTCCTGGTGACCACACGGAGGATGGCGCCGGAGACCAAAGCGCCCCTCCGCCGTCGCCGGCCTGCCCCCGGAGCGTATGCGGAGGAGGCACCGGAGTTCGGCGAGGCGGACCTGGCCGCCGACCTGGGCGAGCGCACCGTCTCGGACAAGAAGCTGCGCAAGCTGCGACGCTCCTTCGAGGCCAACCGAGCACTACGTGAGGGTTCACACAGCGGACCGGACGACGCCGACGCGCAGGGCTGACCTACAGTAGAAGCCACGCGCCCGGAGGGAGCTCTAGATGGTCGAGAATCACGGGTCTGCGCGCGAGCGCGACCTACAGAACCAGGCGATCGAGCTGGCCGCCAAGAATGAGCGGCTGGTCACCGCGCTGACCACGGCGCGCTCCCAGCTGGTGGAGATGCGCACCCAGCTCGAGGAGATGAGCAAACCACCGGCCAGCTACGCGCTGTTCCTCGCCGACCGGGGCGACCGTACGCTCGATGTGCTCTCCTCTGGCCGGAAGATGCGCGTGGGAGCGGCGCCCAGCGTGGCCGTCGAAGGGCTACGCCCGGGCCAGGAGGTCCAGCTCAACGAAGCGATGACGGTGGTGGCCGCCGGTGGGTACGAGCCGGTCGGTGAGCTGGTCACGGTCAAGGAGGTGCTCGACCCCGGCCGGGTGCTGGTGCTCGGCCGCGGTGAGGACGAACGGGTGGTGCGCCTGGCGGGCCCACTGCTGGAGACGACGGTGCGGGTCGGGGACGCGCTCACCGTGGACTCGCGGACCGCGTTCGCGTTCGAGCACATCCCGCGGGCCGAGGTCGAGGACCTGATGCTCGAAGAGGTCCCCGATGTGGCCTATACCGATATCGGCGGACTGTCCGCGCAGATCGAGCAGATCCGTGATGCGGTGGAGCTACCGTTCCTGCACCCGGACCTGTTCCGCGAGCATGGCTTGAAGCCGCCGAAGGGACTGCTGCTGTACGGTCCGCCCGGCTGCGGGAAGACGCTGATCGCCAAGGCGGTGGCCACCTCGTTGGCCGAGACCGCCGCGCAGTCCACCGGGGCGCAGACGCCGGTGCGCAGCTACTTCCTGAACGTCAAGGGGCCCGAGCTGTTGAACAAGTACGTCGGGGAGACCGAGCGGCATATCCGGCTGATCTTCTCCCGGGCGCGGGAGAAGGCCTCCCAGGGGGTGCCGGTGGTGGTGTTCTTCGACGAGATGGAGTCCCTCTTCCGTACTCGCGGCACCGGGGTGTCCTCGGATGTGGAGACCACGATCGTGCCGCAGCTACTCGCCGAGATCGACGGCGTGGAGCGGCTGGAGAACGTGATCGTGATCGGGGCGTCGAACCGCGAGGACATGATCGACCCGGCGATCCTGCGACCGGGACGGTTGGACGTGAAGATCAAGATCGAGCGCCCGGACGCCGAGGCCGCCCGGGACATCTTCACCAAGTACCTGACCGCCGAGTTGCCGATCCACCCGGACGATCTGGCCGAGCACCACGACCATGCGCAGACCGCCGTGGACGCGATGATCGAGCAGGTGGTCGGGCGGATGTACGCCGAGGACGAGGAGAACCAGTTCCTCGAGGTCACCTACGCCAGCGGCGACAAGGAGGTCCTCTACTTCAAGGACTTCAACTCCGGGGCGATGGTGCAGAACATCGTGGACCGGGCGAAGAAGCAGGCGATCAAGGATCTGCTCGCCACCGGGGTGCGCGGGATCCGGGTGGAGCACCTGCTCGACGCCTGTGTGGCCGAGTTCAAGGAGAACGAGGACCTGCCGAACACCACCAACCCCGACGACTGGGCGCGCGTGTCCGGGAAAAAGGGGGAGCGGATCGTGTTCATCCGCACCATCGTGCAGGACAAGGGCACCGCGCAGCCGGGCCGGACGATCGAGAACATCAACCCCACCGGCCAGTACCTCTGACCCGCCGCCCCCACCCCACCGTCGCCCCCACCCACCGTCGCTGCCACCCCACCGTCGCTGAATCGATGCACTCGTTACTCCGTGCGTTCGGTCGTGCGCGCGGGTATCGAGCCATCGCGCCGGGTGACGAACCGTCTGCGTGGGAGCGGACGGGTCAGGCGACGAACAGTCCGCTGGTGCGCTCGTCCAACCGCAGGTGCACCTCGGCGATGAACTCGCCCGGCCGGTAGAGGTCGGCCCACACCACCCGGATGATTACCCAGCCCTCGCGTTCAAGGTCGTCTTGACGACGCTTCTCCTGGAAGACGATCTCGGCCGGGTCACCCTTCGCCATCCTCGTGTACTTGATCTTGCCGTCGAACTCGATCCCGATCTTCAGTTCCGGCCAGCCAAGGTCGATGCGATACTTCCCGCGCCGTGTGTGCACCGGGATCTGCAACGCGGGTACCCGCAGGCCATGGCGCAGCAGAGTGAATCGCGTGCCTGTCTCGCCCGGCGACTCGGCGCGAGCGTCGGCACGATCAAGGCACCAGCGAGCCCGTGCGCTACCGGTCGTGCCCTGCAGCGTGGCCAGCCGGTCCGCGATCCCCTCGGAAAGTCCCGATGTCGCCAGCGCGCGGTCGAGCACAGCCAGGGCGTCGAGATCAGGCATGGTCATGGCGCAGTCGAGGGCAGTCCGCAGCAGTGAGGTGACCGGTAGTGCGTCCACGACCGCGGTGTCACCAGTACTTACGGGTCGGGTGTGTCGGGTGATCGTGGGGTCAGCCCGCCCTGACGGGCGCTGGGCCTGGGTCAGGTGCGTGCTGGCTAGCGGCCGGAGCAGCGGGAGATTGTGCAGCACCGCCGCACTGGAGTGGCTGAACCAGAACGGACCGGAAAGCTGGCGAGCGAGCGCATTCATGTGCTGGCGCGCGCGGATGCGTTCACGGGCGTAGCGGTCCTCGGTGTCGATCCTTCGCCCATACACTCCGCGGCGGATTCGCTCGAGCGACCCGTCGCGCACCGCGCGTTCCAGGCTTCCGCGATCCAGGTCGCTGCTCAGGTACACCATGGCTCCGGCTGTTCGTTCGTCCATGCGAGCTAGCCTGGCGGGTTTCCGAGGGGAGAGTATCGACGGCGCGGGGGGTTGTGGAGAACGTGTCACCGCGCCCGGGCGGTACCCGTTGTAGGGGCCCGGTCGATACCCGCCGCGGGGGCCCGGTCGATACCCGCCGCGGGGGCCGGGTGATACCCGCCGCGGGGCGGTCGTTACCGAGTGCAGGGGCTCGATACCCGGGTGCACGACCGAGCGGACCGGGTAACGAATGAATGGATTCAACGCCAGTGGGGGTGGGGCCCGGCCTAGGCTGGAGCCATGAGCGTGCGACGGATCATGGGCATCGAGACCGAGTACGGAATCCTCGGCGTCGGGCTGCCGAACGCGAACCCGATGCTGATGTCGGCGCAACTGGTCACCGCCTATGCCACCGAGGCGCTCGGCAACACCTCCCGGGCGAAGTGGGACTACCAGGACGAGGACCCGCTCCGCGATGCCCGCGGCTGGCGCTTGGACCGCTCCGCGGCCGACCCGAGCTTGCTCACCGACAACCCGCTCGCCCCCGCGCCCGAGGGGGACCCGCACCGGATCACCACCCGTCGGCGGCCCGCACCGCAGCCCGAGCCGAGCACCGTCGCGAACGTGATCCTGCCGAACGGGGCACGCTATTACGTGGATCACGCGCACCCGGAGTACTCCGGACCCGAGGTGACCAATCCGCTCGACGGTGTGCTCTGGGACCGGGCCGGGGACGAGGTGCTGCTGCGGTCCTCCCGCCTGCTCGCACAGCTGCCGGGGATGCCCGAGGTGGTCCCGTACAAGAACAACACCGACGGCAAGGGCGCCAGCTATGGAACGCACGAGAACTACCTGGTGGACCGGGACGTCGCCTTCGACGAGATCATCACCTTCCTCACCCCGTTCCTGGTGACTCGGCCGATCTTCTGCGGGGCCGGCCGGGTAGGGCTGGGCCAACGCGGTGAGCTGCCGGGCTACCAGATCTCCCAACGGGCCGACTTCATCGAGGCCGAGGTAGGCCTGGAGACCACGCTCCGCCGGCCGATCATCAACACCCGGGACGAGCCGCACGCCGAACCCTCCCGATACCGGCGTCTGCACGTGATTGTGGGCGATGCCAACCTCGTGCACGTCTCCACCTACCTCAAGCTCGGCACCACGGCGGCGCTGCTGTGGCTGCTCGAGCAGGGCCGGGTCGGGCTGGAGCTCAGTGCGCTGCGCCTGGCTGACCCGGTAGCCGCCGCCCGTGAGGTCAGCCGGGACCTGACCCTGAGCACACCGCTGGACCTCGATGACGGTCGAACGATGACCGCCCTGGAGATCCAGCGCGTCTACTGTGACGTGATCACCCGCGAAGTAGCCGCGAGCGGGCAGGCGGACCCGGCCACCGAGAACCTGCTCCGCCGCTGGGCGGAGGTGCTCGAGCGGCTCGATAGCGACGTGCAGTCCGCCGCGCGGGAGGTGGAGTGGGTCGCCAAGCTCCGCGTCCTCGAGGGGATGCGCCGCCGGCACGGGCTGGACTGGGACTCGCCACGGCTGGCGGCACTCGACCTGCAGTGGTCCGACCTGCGTCCCGAGCGGAGCGTCTACTCCCGCCTCGAGACGGCCGGCGCAGTGGAAACGCTGGTCGAGCACGCGGAGGTGGAGCGCGCGTTGGCCCAGGCGCCGAGCGACACCCGCGCGTACTTCCGCGGTGAGGCGATCCGCCGGTACGGCCCGCAGGTGGCCGCCGCGAACTGGGACGCCGTGGTCTTCGACGTGGCCGAGTCGGAGAGTCTGCAACGGGTGCCCACACCGGACCCGTGGCGCGGCACCCGGGCGCACGTCGGTGAACTGCTCGACCGCAGCGCGGACGCCGGCGCGTTGCTGGCCGAGCTGACCGCGGAGCCGCAGCCAGGTGAGCGGCCCGCACCAGCTTCCGCTGCGGCCCCACCGACCGACGCGACACCGTAGGATCGGACGGAGGACCCAGCGCGGGAGGAGGACCCATGTCGCCCCGACAGTTCGAGCAGCGCCATCACGATCCGAAGCCGGAGGATGAGCCGGCGCCGCCACCGGCCGCGGCCGCACCGCAGAGCCAGGACGCCGAGGTGGATTCGCTGCTGGACGAGATCGACGATGTGCTGGAGACCAACGCCGAGAGCTTCGTGCGCGGGTTCGTGCAGAAGGGCGGGCAATGAGCATGACCGGCGCGCGCTACCCGGCCCGGTTGCCGGCAGCATTCACCAGCCCGGGCAGCTCGTCCTTCGTGGACTTCCTGCGCTCCTACGCCCCGGAGCTCCTGCCCGGTGCCGGCCCGGCTCCGCAGACGCCGGTCACCGCTCCGCACGCCACCACGATCGTCACGCTCACCTACTCTGGCGGCATGGTGATGGCCGGGGACCGGCGCGCCACGATGGGCTCCAGCATCGCCCACCGGCAGATGGAGAAAGTGTTCCCCGCTGACGAGCTCTCCGTGATCGGCATTGCCGGTACCGCCGGAATAGCTGTCGAGCTGGTCCGGCTCTTCCAGCTCGAGCTGGAGCACTACGAGAAGATCGAGGGCACGCTGCTCTCCCTCGAGGGCAAGGCGAACCGGCTCGGGTCGATGGTGCGTGGCAACCTCCCGATGGCGCTGCAAGGCCTGGTCGCGATGCCGATCTTCGGCGGGTACGACCAGCGCGAGGACACCGGCAGGATCTTCTCCTACGACGTCGTCGGGGGTCGTTACGACGAGCACGACCACCACAGCATCGGTTCCGGATCCGTGTACGCCAGAGGCTCGCTGAAGAAGCTCTGGCATCCGGACCTCGATGGCGACGGCGCAGTGCGAGTCGCGCTGCACGCCCTGATGGATGCCGCGGACGATGACTCCGCCACCGGCGGACCGGACGCCCGCCGCGGCATCTACCCGATCGTGGTGCGGGTGGACACCACCGGTCAGCAGCGCATCCCGGATGAGCAGCTGGCCGCCATGGTGGCCGAGATCGACGCCCTGCCGGAAAGGAGCCGCGAACGATGACCCAGCCGTTCTACGTCTCGCCCGAGCAGCTGATGAAGGACCGGGCGGACTTCGCGCGCAAAGGTATCGCCCGGGGCCGCTCCGTGGTGGTGCTCGGCTACGACGACGGAATCGCGTTCGTCACCGAGAACCCCTCCGGTGCGCTGCACAAGATCAGCGAGATCTACGACCGGATCGGCTTCGCCGCCGTGGGCAAGTACAACGAGTTCGAGAATCTGCGGGTGGCCGGGGTGCGCTATGCCGATCTGCGCGGCTACTCCTACGACCGCGACGACGTGAACGCCCGGGGCCTGGCGAACGCCTACGCCCAGACTCTCGGCGCGGTGTTCACCACAGAGGCCAAGCCGCTCGAGGTGGAGCTCGCGGTCGCGGAGGTGGGCGCAGATCAGAGCGCCGACCAGCTCTACCGACTGTCCTATGACGGATCCGTGGCCGACGAGCCCGGGTTCGTGGTGATGGGGGGAGCAGCCGAGCAGCTCTCCGACCGGGTCCGCGCCGAGTGGCAGCCCGGGCTGAGTCTGCCTCAGGTGCTCGCTCTGGCGGTGCGGGTACTCGCCGGCTCCGGGGAGAACGCCCGCACCATCCGGACCAACAATCTCGAGGCCGCCGTCCTGGACCGCACCCGGCCACGGCGCACCTTCCGGAGGTTGACGGCGCAGCGGCTCACCCAGCTGCTCGCCGAGGCTCCTGCACCAGTGGACACCGAGGCTGCCCCGGCCGCGGATGAATCTGCCGACCCTCCCGCAGCTGACGCAGCCAGCCCGGCTGCCTCCCGCGCGGACGAGCCCAGTCCGGACGCACCCAGCCCGGACGCACCCAGTCCCCAGGACCCACCGCCCAGCCCGGACCAGCAGTGATCCGCCGGATCTTCGGTCTGGAGACCGAGTTCGGCCTCACCTGTGCCGCCGACGAGGGCCGCGGTCTCACCCCGGAGGAGACGGCCCGCTACCTGTTCCGCAAAGTGGTGGCTTGGGGGCGGTCCTCGAACGTCTTCCTCGGTAACGGTTCCCGGCTGTACCTCGACGTCGGCTCGCACCCGGAGTACGCGACCGCCGAGTGTGATGACCTCGCCCAGCTGGTCGCGCACGACCAGGCCGGGATGCACATTCTCGACGGCTTGGTCGCCGATGCCCAGGAACGCCTGGACGCCGATGGCATCGCCGGGCGGATCCACCTGTTCAAGAACAACCTGGACTCGGCCGGGAACTCCTACGGCTGCCACGAGAACTACCTGATCCGCCGGCGCGGCGACTTCACCCGCGTCTCGGACGTGCTCGTCCCGTTCCTGATCACCCGGCAGGTGCTCACCGGCGCCGGGCACGTGCTGGTCACTTCCCGTGGACCGGTGTACTGCTTCAGCCAGCGCGCCGACCACCTGTGGGAGGCCACCAGCTCGGCCACCACCCGGTCCCGCCCGATCATCAACACCCGCGACGAGCCACACGCCGACGCTGACCTGTACCGGCGCCTGCACGTGATCTCCGGCGACTCCTCGATGTCGGAGACCACCACCCTGCTCAAGGTGGGGATGACCGACATCATCTTGCGCATGCTCGAAGCCGGGCATGTCTTCCCCGAGCTCACCCTGGAGAACCCGGTCCGTGCGATCCGAGAGATCTCCCACGACATCACCGGCAGCACTGCTGTGGCGATGGCCAGCGGAGCGCGGCGGACCGCTGTGGAGATCCAGCAGATCTACCTGGACCGCGCCCGCGACTTCCTCGCCGGGGCCCGAGAAGGCAGCCGGCACGATGACCGGGTCCTGGAACTGTGGGACCGCGGCCTGCGTGCGGTGCGCACCGGTGAGCACTCCCTGGTCGAACGCGATCTGGACTGGGCGATCAAGAAGCGACTGCTGGACCGGTACACCGCGGCGCACGACCTCCCGCTGGCTGACCCGCGGGCGCTCCGGCTCGACCTCGCCTACCACGACATCTCCGCCCGTCACGGGTTGATGTCCAAGCTCACCGCACGCGGCCTCGCCACCCGGGTCGTCACCGACGAGCAGGTCGAAGAAGCCATCAGCACCCCACCACAGAGCACCCGGGCGAAGCTGCGCGGGGAGTTCGTGCAGGCCGCTACCGCCCGCCGCCGCGACTACACCGTGGACTGGGTCCACCTGAAGCTGAATGACAACGCCGGCCGCACCGTGCTCTGCAAGGACCCGTTCCGGTCGGAGGACGAACGCGTGGACGCGCTGATCGCGTCGATGGGCGGACCAGCGGACCCGATGCTGGCCCACCTGGGCACCTGAGTGGAACAGTCGTCAAGGTGGGCCACGTAAGATCTCTGCCCGTGCGTCCCACCCTGACATCTCCCCGCCCGCTGCACGGCCTGGTCCTGCTCCTCGCCCTGCTGCTGGGGCTGGGCGCGTGCAGTTCCGACGACGACGACCCCACCGCGATCGAACAGGTCACCGTGGGTGGGGAGTTCGGTGCACTGCCGCAGGTGAGCTTTCCGGCGCCGCTGGACGTCACCGAGACCAGCACCGCCACCGTTCTCGAGGGAGAGGGCCCCGCCCTCGCCGAGGATGACGTAGCGCTGCTCTCCTACCTGGCTGTGGACGCGAGCACCGGCGAGGTGATCGAGGACAACTTCGGCTCTCAGCCACAGACCACCCGGATCACCGAGGACGATGCCGGACCGTTGTACGAAGATCTCCTCGGCAGCACCGAAGGCACCCGCCTGCTCCGGGTCGAGCTCGGTACCGCCGAGCGGCCGGAACCGGTAGTGCTGGTCTACGACATCATGCATACCCGCGCCTGGGGCGAACCGGTCGATCCGCCGGAGGACGCCCCAGAAGTCACCGTGGCCGATTCCGGTGGACCCACGGTGACCATCCCGGACCACGACCCGCCGAGCGATCTCGAGATCGTCCCGCTGCGCCGGGGCGACGGCGCCCAGGTCCGCTCCGGAATGGCGGTCACCGTGCGCTACACGGCGGTCGGCTGGTCCGACGGTGAAGTGGTGGAGTCCACCTGGACCCCCGGACAGGGGCCGACCACGATCGCCTTCACCGGTCTGATCGAAGGGTGGCAGAACGGACTGGTGGATGCCCGGGTCGGCTCCCAGATCATGCTGGTGGTGCCGCCGGAGCAGGCCTTCGGGGACGATACCCTCGTCTATGTGATCGACGTACTCGCCGTCTCCGCGATGGACGGCACCGAAGGGGCCGGCTCATGACCGTGGCGCTGCGGGTGATCCCGTGCCTGGACGTGGACGCTGGCCGCGTGGTCAAAGGCGTCAACTTCGAGAACCTGCGCGACGCCGGCGACCCGGTCGAGCTGGCCCGCCGGTACGACGCCGACGGCGCCGACGAGGTCACCTTCCTGGACGTCAGCGCCTCCAGTGACGGGCGGGCCACCACGATCGAAGTGGTCTCGGCCACTGCCGAGCAGGTGTTCGTCCCGCTGACCGTGGGCGGGGGAGTGCGCAGCGTTGCCGATGTGGACGCTCTGCTGCGCGCCGGAGCGGACAAGGTGGGGGTGAACACCGCCGCGATCGCGCGGCCCGAGCTGATCGCCGAGATCGCGGCACGGTTCGGCTCCCAGGTACTCGTGCTGTCCGTGGACGCCCGGCGCACGCGCGACGGCGCAGCGACAGCGTCCGGGTACGAGGTCACCACCCACGGGGGTCGCCGGGGCACAGGTCTGGACGCACTGGAGTGGGTACGCCGCGCCGAGGATCTCGGTGTGGGCGAGATCCTGCTGAACTCCATCGACGCCGACGGCACCACTGCGGGGTTCGACCTGGAGATGCTCGCCGACGTGCGCGCCCAGGTGCACGTGCCGCTGATCGCCTCGGGTGGCGCCGGAACCGCCGAGCACTTCGTCCAGGCCGCGCAGGCGGGCGCGGATGCACTGCTCGCCGCCAGTGTGTTTCACTTCGCCACGCTGACCATCCGTCAGGTCAAGGACGCGCTGGCCGCCGCCGGGTTCAGCGTGCGCTGAGCCAGTCCGCCAAGCGCTGCACCTGCATGGTGCTGCCACGCAGCTGCACCTGCGCCTGGCCGCGCCGGCCCATCGCGTACAGCGCCTGTTCCACCGGCGGTCCGACCACTCGCACCGGATCGGCCCCGGGCCGGGCCCGCCGCTGCATCCGCGGACTTCCGGGCACGGTCAGCAGGACGCCGACCGGTGCCGGGAGGTAGAAGCCCGCCGACATCGGCGCGAACCTGGCCCAGATCGCCGCGTTCAGCTCCGGCGGCAGGGTCCGCGGCGGAGCCGGGTCGTCGCCGGCGCGGCGCACGTCCTCGTGGTGCACCACGTACTCCACCAGGTTGCCCAGATCGTTCATCCCGCCTAGCTGACCCAGCCGCCACGGCCAGGCGGGCCGCTGCAGAAACTGCTCGACGACCTGTTCGTAGCGCAGCACGTCCCGGCACTCCTCGGCGAGCTCGTCCAGACCGTCGCTGCTGGGCAGGCCGAGCAGCCGCCACGGCTGGTGCGCCCTCAGGTACAGGTGTGCTGCCAGGTGCCGGGTGCGCCACCCGGCACAGAGCGTGTCCTGCTCGGGACCTGCCTGCAGCAGCGTCGTGGCCAGTGCCTGTTGTTCCACCTGTGCCCACATGCTGCTCACCCTTGCACACGGATCGCTGGCTCGAGGATCGGCCGTGCGGTGTGGAAGGATGGCGGACAGTCGTCCACTGCCGCCACCCGGTCACCGGTGCGGGGGACGCGCCAGCCATCCGGTGCCCAGGGAGCCCACCTCGTGATGCCCACCGCCTCCGCGCGCCCAGCGCAGCGGTATGCCCTGCCCGGCGGCGCGCTGCGTCGTTCGCTGCTGCTGATCGGACGCGGGCTGCGCTCGCAGCCGCGCACCTTCGCGATCGCGATCAGCGCCTCGGTGCTCTACGGCCTCGCCATGGTGGCGCAGGGCTGGGTGCTCGGTCGGATCACCGACCGGGTGGTGGTGCCCGCGATCGACGGTAGCGGGGTGGCCGCATCGGCGATCTGGCTGGCCGGGCTCGGCCTGCTCGGGATCGGTGTGCTCACCGCCGTCGGAGTGGCCGGACGCCGCGTGTTCGCCGGGATGGGCTCGTTCGATGTCCAGGCCGGGCACCGCCGCCGAGTCACCCGCCAGTACCTGCGACTGCCGATGTCCTGGCACCGGCGCCACCCCACCGGGCAGCTGCTCTCGAATGCGAACGCCGACGCCGAGTCCGCCGGGTTCGTGTTCACTCCGCTGCCGTTCGCGCTCGGCGTGGTGGCGATGCTGCTGGTGGCCTCAGCAGCGATGCTCGCCGCCGACCCGGTTCTCGGTCTGGTGGGGGTGAGCGTGCTGCCGATGGTGCTGGTGGCCAACGCCGTGTATCGCCGGTACATGTCCCCGGCGATCACCCGGGTGCAGCACGAACGCGCGCACACCTCGGACGTCGCGCACGAGAGCTTCGAGGCCGCTGCCGTGGTCAAGTCGCTGGGCACCGAGTCGCTCGAGGAGGCCCGGTTCGAGGCCGCCGCCGAGGACCTGCGGGCGTCGAACGTGGCCGTCGGAAAGATCCGCAGCGTGTTCGACCCGGTGATCGACCTGTTGCCGGCCCTGGCCACGCTGGTGGTCCTGGCGGTCGGCACGGTCCGGGCGGCCGATGGCCTCATCGGTACCGGTGATGTGGTCACCACCGCCTATCTGCTCACGGTGATGACCTTCCCGATCCGGGCGATCGGTTTCGTCCTCGGTGACCTGCCCCGCTCCCTCGTGGGGCACGAGCGCATCTCCCGGGTGATCGACGCCCGCGGCTACCTCAGTGAGGGCGACGCCACGCTCGGCGCCACCGGCGGACTGCACCTGGCGGCCGACCGGGTGAGCGTGAGCGTGCCCGGGCTGCTCGGCAACCCCGACCGGGCCCTGCTGCACCAGGTGAGCCTGGAGGTGCCCGCCGGCCGGACGCTCGCCGTGGTCGGGCCCACCGGCTCCGGTAAGTCCACCCTGGTGGACCTGCTCGCCCGCCTGCAGGACCCCAGCGCCGGCGAGGTGCGCTACGACGGCCTGGCTGCGCCGTCGGTACGGTCGGCAGACCGCACCGCTGCGATCGCCCTGGTGGCGCAGAACGCCTTCGTCTTCGAGGACACGATCACCGAGAACGTCACCCTCGGGCAGCGCAATCGGGCCACCGGTGAGCCGTACAGCACCGAGGAGGTGGCAGAAGCGCTGCGCACCGCCCGTGCCGACGACTTCGTGAACGCACTCCCGCACGGTGCGGACACGGTCGTCGGTGAACGGGGCACCTCCCTCTCCGGTGGTCAGCGCCAGCGGCTGGCGATCGCCCGGGCCCTGATCCGCCGACCACGGCTGCTGATCATGGACGACGCCACCTCCGCGGTCGACCCGGTGGTCGAGCAGGACATCCTCGCCCGGCTGCGCCGCTACGCCGGCGGCGTGACCGTGGTGCTGGTCGCCTACCGCAGTGCCACCATCATGCTCGCCGATTCCGTGCTGCACCTGGATGGCGGCCGGGTGATCGACCACGGGCCGCACACCGACCTGCTCGCCCGGGACGCCGGCTACCGCCGCCTGGTCACCACCTACCGGCGCCAGCGCCAGGCTCAAGACGAGCAGGAGGTCCGGTGAGCACCCAGATCACCGACACCTCGACTCTCGGGGTGTTCGGCACCCTTCGGGAGGGGCTGCGGCTGTCCCCGGCGATGCGCCGCGGACTGGGCGTCACCCTGGCCCTGGCGGTACTGGCCACCACCGGCAAGCTGATCGTGCCGTTCGCGGTGCAGATCACCACCGACCGCGGGCTGCTGGCCGAGACCGGGGTGAACGTGTCCCTGGTGCTCCAGCTCGCGGCCGTGTGCGCCGTGGGTCTGCTGGTCACGGCAGCCTGCACCAGCTGGGTGAACGTCCGGCTGTTCCAGGCAGCCGAGGCCGGTCTGGCCCAGCTGCGGGTGCGGGCGTTCCGGCACGTGCACGATCTGTCCACGCTCACCCAGAACAGCGAACGCCGCGGCGCGCTGGTCTCCCGGGTGACCAGCGATGTGGACACGATCTCGATGTTCGTGCAGTGGGGTGGGATGCAGCTGGTGCTCTCCACGCTGCAGATCGCCGCCGCCACTATCGCGATGGCCTTCTATTCCTGGCAGCTCACCCTCGTGGTGTGGCTGGCCTACGCCCCGATGATCGTGCTCGCACCCCGCGCCCAGCGGGCCCTGAACGTCGCCTACGCTGCCGTGCGTACCCGGGTGGGCACCATGCTCGCCCGGATATCCGAGGCGGTGGTCGGTGCCCAGACGATCCGTTCCTACGGCGCCGAGCAGCGCACCCAGGAGCGGCTGGACGAAGCGATCAGCGCGCACCGCAATGCCGCCGTCCGGGCCCAGACGTTCGCCTCCCTCGCTTTTTCCTCCGGCGTGCTGCTCTCCGGTCTGGCACTGGGCGCGGTGGTGCTGATCGGCACGATGCTCGGCATCGGCGGTTCTCTGACCGTCGGCCAGCTGCTCGGCTTCCTGTTCCTGGTGCAGCTGTTCACCGGCCCGGTGCAGTCCGCCACCGAGGTGCTGAACGAGATGCAGAACGCGGTAGCCGGCTGGCGGCGGGTGATCGGGATCGTGCACACCCCGCTGGACGTGGCCGATCCGGAGAACCCGGCAAGCCCCGGCCCCCGCGGCCCGGCCGGACTGGAGCTGGCCGAGGTGAACTACGCCTACCCGGGCGGGCCGCCGGTGCTCCGGGACGTCACCCTGACCATTCCGCCCGGCGCGCGGGTAGCGATCGTGGGGGAGACCGGCTCGGGGAAGACCACGATCGCCAAGCTGCTTACCCGGCTGATGGACCCCGACTCCGGCACGGTGCGGCTCTCGGGAGTGGATCTGCACCAGCTCACCCTCGCCGACCTGCACGAGCGTATCGTCGTGGTGCCGCAGGAAGGCTTCTTGTTCAACGGCACCATCGCCGGCAACGTCGGCTACGGCCGGCCGGGGCTGAGCGAGGAGGAGATCGAGCGGGCACTGCGAGACCTTGGCCTTGGCCCCTGGCTGGCGACCATGCCGGACGGGGTGCGTACCGACGTTGGGCAGCGGGGGGAGTCCCTGTCCGCCGGAGAACGGCAGCTGGTGGCGATCGCTCGCGCCTACCTGGCCGATGCGGACGTGCTGGTCCTGGACGAGGCGACCTCCGCCGTCGACCCGGCGACCGAACAGCGGATCTCGACCGCGCTCATCCACCTGACCGCTGGCCGGACCAGCGTGGCGATCGCGCACCGGCTGTCCACCGCGGAGGCCGCGGACCTGGTGGTGGTGGTCGACGCCGGCCGGATCGTGCAGCTCGGTCCACACGCCGAGCTGGTCGCCGCGGGTGGCGTCTACGGGCGGCTGCACGCGTCCTGGGTGTCCGCCAGCGACTGAGGCGACGGTACCCGGGTGCGGACATGGCAGGATCGTCATGTGCCTGAGAACTCCCCCCTGGATCCCGAGATCGCCGCCCGCCTGGCCCGCAACGCCGATGGACTCGTCTGCGCTGTGGTGCAGGACGAGGCGAACGAGGAGGTGCTGATGGTCGCCTGGATGGACGACGAAGCGCTGCACCGCACCCTCACCGAAGGCAGAGCGACCTACTGGTCCCGGTCCCGGCAGGAGTACTGGCGCAAGGGGGACACCTCCGGGAACGTGCAGTACGTGCGCTCGGTGGCGATCGACTGTGACGGCGATGCGTTGCTGGTGCGGGTGCACCAGGTCGGTCCGGCCTGCCACACCGGTGCGCGCACCTGCTTCCGCGCCGGCGGCGAGCTGCCCGCGCGGACCGACCTGGAGAGCTCATGACCGCGGGACCCGCTCCGGACCACCCGACCGGCCTGCCCTGGGGGCAGACCTGGCCGAACCTGGGCGAGTTCCGGCAGCTGGCCACGCATCGCCGGGTGATCCCGGTGGTACGCCGGCTCCTCGCCGACGACGTCACTCCCGTTGGTCTGTACCGTCAGCTCTCCTCCGGGCGGCCGGGGACGTTCATCCTCGAGTCCGCCACCGACGGCGTCTGGTCCAGGTGGTCCTTCATCGGTGTCTCCGCCCGGGCGATCCTCACCGAACGCGACGGGCAGGCGCACTGGAGCGGCGACGTGCCGGTCTCGGTGCCCACCGACGGTGATGTGCTGGACGTGCTCCGCGGCACCCTGGCCGCCCTGCACACGCCCAGTCTGGATCATCTGCCGCCGCTGACCGGTGGTCTGGTCGGCTCGCTGGGCTGGGACATCGTCCATCACTGGGAGCCGACGCTGCCCCGGCGCGCGGTCACCGAGTCCGAAGTGCCCACGGTGAGCCTGTGCCTGGTGGGGGACATGGCCGCGATCGACCACCACACCGGGGACGTGTGGCTGATCGCCAACGCGATCAACTCCGACGACACCGACCAGCGCGTCGACGAGGCGCACGCAGACGCCCTCGCGCGGCTGGACGCGATGCAGGCCGACCTGCTCGCCCCGACCCGCTCCTACCCGCTGGTGCAGGGCGAGGCGAGCGAGCCGGAGCTATCCTTCCGCACGGCCCGGGAGGACTTCACCGCCGGTGTCGCCACTGCCAAGCAGGCGATCCGCGACGGCGACGTGTTCCAGGTGGTGCTCTCGCAGCGGCTGGACCTGGACAGCCCTGCCGATCCGCTGGACGTGTACCGGGTGCTGCGCACCATCAACCCGAGCCCGTACATGTACTTCCTGCACCTGCCCGATGCCGATGGCGGCGACTTCCACGTGGTCGGCTCCTCGCCGGAGACTCTGGTGAAGGTCACCGGCCGGGCAGCGCAGAGCTACCCGATCGCCGGATCCCGTCCCCGCGGGGCCACCCCCGCCGAGGACACTGCCGCGGCGGCAGAGATGCTCGCCGACCCGAAGGAACGCGCCGAGCACCTGATGCTGGTGGATCTGGCCCGCAACGATCTGGGCCGGGTGTGCGAGCCGGGAACGGTCGCTGTGGTGGAGTTCATGGCGGTGAAGCGGTTCAGTCACATCATGCACATGTCCTCCACGGTGACCGGCACGGTACGCCCGGATGCTTCCGCAGTGGACGTACTCACCGCCACGTTCCCAGCGGGCACGCTCTCCGGTGCTCCCAAGTCACGAGCGATCGAGCTGATCGACGAGCTGGAGCCGGCCCGGCGCGGCATCTACGGCGGCACGGTGGGCTACTTCGACCTCGACGGTGACCTGGACATGGCGATCGCGATCCGGACCGCGGTGATCTCCGGCGGACGGGCCAGCGTGCAGGCCGGCGGCGGGCTGGTGGCCGACTCCGATCCGGAGGCCGAGTACTGGGAGAGCCGGAACAAGGCGGCCGCAGCGGTACGGGCTGTGCAGCGGGCGGCCAGCCTGGACGACCTGGGATGAGCCAGGACGCCACGAGGCCGCGGCTCTCCCGGGCCAAGGCCGTGCTCGCAGTGCTCGCCGGCGGGGCGCTGCTGCTGCTCAGCGCACTGCCGCCCTGGGCGACGGTACCGGTGGCGCTGAGCCTGGACGCGATCGGAGCCGCCGAGGTGAATGGCACCGAGGCGGAACCGGTAGTGCCGAGTACGGCCCTGGTGATCCTGGCGGCAGGGCTTGCGATCGGCCTGGCTGGGCGGATCGCCCGCGTGGTCGCGGCCCTGGCCGTGGCGTTGTGCGGTGTGCTCGCCGGGGTCACGACCATCCTCTTCATCCGGGCACCGGAGTCGGCTCTGCGGGCCGCCGCCGGTGAGCTCTCCCCGGTCTCGGAGCTGGACGGGCCCGTGCAGCTGTACGCCTGGCCGGTAGTGACGCTGGTGATCGCAGCTGTGCTGACCGTGCTCGGTGCGGTGCTGCCGTGGGTGATGGGCGCCTGGACCCGCGTCGGTCAGCGGTACGAACGTGACCCGCGCCCGGCGCCGGGCGGTACCCGCCAGCACATCTCCGACTGGGATGCACTCAGCCGTGGCGAAGACCCGAGCGAGCCCGAGGACCGGTAGTCTGGAGCCAGGTCGATACTGCTGGTGAAGGGCGAGATCTCGATGACCGATGTGAACTCACACGCGGTGGACTCCGTGGCCGGTGGCCACTACTCCGCCGACACGCTGCCGGTGGGCCCTCCGCCCGCCAACCACGGCCGCACCGGAGCCGGTTGGACCCTATTCGCCGGCGGAGCGCTGGGGGCGCTCATCGTGGCCATCGGATTCATCCTGCCGTCGATGCCGTTGATCTACGCCGGTATCGCCGTGGCCGTCGTCGGTGTGATCGCCAGCATCGTCCTGCGCGCTGCCGGCTATGGACAGGTACAGCGGGTGCGGGCGCAGGAGTGAGACCAGCGCCGGCCCGAGCAGTGCGCCGGGACCGGCTCGGCCCCGTGCTGATCGGTGCCGTTCTCGCGGCCGGTACCGCACTGGTGGTGTGGTGGAACCCTGGTCACGGTGGGCCGGTGCTCTGCCCGTTGCTCGCCCTGACCGGCTACTACTGTCCGACCTGCGGAGGGCTGCGTACCGTCTCCTCGCTGGCCACCGGCGATCTGGCTGGAGCCTGGGCGATGAACCCGATGCTCACCGTCGCCCTGCCGGTGCTCGGCCTGCTCTGGGCGCGGTGGCTCTGGCGTTCCTGGCGCAACGTGCCACCGCGGAACCCGCCGGCCTGGTTGTTCGCCACGGTTGCGGCGGCGTTGGTACTTTTCGGCGTCGCACGTAACATTCCAGTACTGCACGGCTACCTGGGACCGGGATGAGAGACCACGAGGGGGCAGACGAGATGCGCACGAGGGACAGCTGGCGCCGCCGCGGCCGGAGTGGTCTGCATGAGTAACACCGGCGGCCCGTTCTCCGACCCGTACGGTGGTTCCTCCGGACCGAACAATCCCTACGGTGACTCGGGGGCGACCAACCCCTACGGTGAGCCATCGACCCATCCGTACGGTGAGCCGGGGCCGGCCAATCCGTACGGTGAGGCTGGACCGACCACTCCTTTCGGTAGCCCTGGCCCCTACGGCGGCGCTGCCCCGTCCCCGTATGGCGGAACCGACCAGGGCCCCTACACCGGCCCTGCCCAGGTGGCTCCGTCGTCGGGCGGGCAGTACGCCGACCCTTACGGCGGCGGGCAGCAGAGCTACCAACCCCCCGGCGCCTACGGTCCCCCCGGCGGGTACGGGACCGGTGGTTACGGCGGATATCCGCCACTGATGGGCTACCAGAATGGTGCCGGTGGCTGGTCGCTCGGCCTGGGCATCGCGGCGATCGTGCTCTGCTTCGTTCCGGTGCTCTCCCAGGGCATCTCGATCGCGGCGATCATCACCGGTGTGATGGGTCGCAAGGCGGTCAGTGAGGGGCGGGCGAACAACGGCGGGATGGCGCTGGCCGGCATCATTATCGGTGCCTCCAGCCTGCTGATCACCGTCCTCGCGATACTCCTCGTGCCGGGCAGCCTCAGCCAGTTCTGACGCCTGCGCAGACCTGCGTGCTGCTCACCAGGGGGCCGTGTGCTCGGTCACTGCCTCGAACGGCCTACGATGGAGGCCGAGCGAAGCGGAGAGGCGGATCGTGACCGTACTGGAAGACATCGTCCGCGGGGTCCGGGAAGACCTGGCCACGCGGGAAGCGTCAGTGCCCCTGGCGGAACTGAAGCGCCGCGCCGAGGCGGTGCCGTCGGCCAAGAACGCCATCGATGTGCTCCGTCAGGACGACGCGGTCACGGTGATCGCGGAGGTGAAGCGCTCCAGTCCGTCCAAGGGGGCGCTCGCCGAGATCGCCGACCCGGCCGGGCTCGCGGCCGACTATGAGGCCGGTGGAGCCAGTGCGATCAGTGTGCTCACCGAGGCACGGCGCTTCGGTGGCTCCCTGGGTGATCTGGCGGACGTGCGCGCCCGGGTGGATATCCCGGTGCTGCGCAAGGACTTCGTGGTCAGCCCCTACCAGGTGTGGGAGGCCCGTGCCTACGGCGCCGACATCGTGCTGCTGATCGTGGCCGCACTGGAGCAGACGGTGCTCACCTCACTGGTGGAACGCGTGCACTCCCTCGGGATGACCGCTCTGGTCGAGGCGCACACCGCGGAGGAGGTCTCCCGCGGAGTGGACGCCGGTGCCCGCCTGCTCGGCATCAACGCCCGGGACCTGCACACGCTGCAGGTGCACCGCGGCGTGTTCGCCGATCTCGCCCCGCGAGTGCCCGCCGGGATCACCCGAGTGGCCGAGTCCGGGGTGCGCGGCCCGCACGATGTGCTCGAGTACGCCCGTGCCGGCGCCGACGCCGTGCTGGTCGGGGAGGCGCTGGTGACCCAGGGCGAACCCCGCACTGCCGTGGCCGACCTGGTGGCGGCGGGCGCGCACCCGGCACTGCGCGCGGTGCGGGCCCGATGAGCGCCAGGAGCCCCCGCGGAGGCAGCCGGGTAGCCGCTGCGGGTCCAGGGTGCCGGAGCGAGGAGCCACAGCGGGCAGCGAACGAGGAGTGCCGATGAGTATGGAGGCGGGCTCGGAGGCCGCACGCACCCTGCGAGAGGTCGCTGGCCCGTACTTCGGAGACTTCGGCGGCCGATTCGTGCCGGAAGCCCTGATCGCAGCGTTGGACGACCTGTCCGCCGCCTGGGAGAAAGCGAAGGGCGACCCGGAGTTCACCAGCCGACTCGCCGCGCTGCACCGCGACTACACCGGCCGGCCGAGCCCGATCACCGAGGTACCGCAGTTCGCTGCGCACGCCGGCGGTGTCCGGATCTTCCTCAAGCGCGAGGACCTGAACCACACCGGATCGCACAAGATCAACAATGTGCTCGGTCAGGCGCTGCTCACCCAGCTCGTGGGCAAGACCCGAGTGATCGCCGAGACCGGTGCCGGCCAGCACGGGGTGGCCACCGCGACCGCTGCGGCACTGTTCGGGCTGGACTGCACGATCTACATGGGCGAGGAGGACACCCGCCGGCAGGCCCTGAACGTGGCCCGGATGCGGCTCCTCGGCGCCGAGGTGGTGCCGGTCAGCACCGGGTCGCGCACCCTGAAGGACGCCATCAACGAGGCCTTCCGGGACTGGGTGGCCAACGTGGAGACCACCAACTACATCTTCGGTACCGTCGCCGGTCCGCATCCGTTCCCGGCGATGGTGCGCGACCTGCAGAAGATCATCGGCGAGGAGGCCCGCGGCCAGCTCCTGGAGCGTATCGGTCGGCTGCCCGATGCCGCGGTCGCCTGTGTGGGCGGCGGGTCGAACGCCATCGGCCTGTTCCACGCCTTCCTCGACGACGCCGAGGTGCGGCTGATCGGCTGCGAGGCAGCGGGCGACGGCGTGGCCACCGGCCGGCACGCGGCGACCATCACCGCCGGTGACCCCGGGGTGCTGCACGGTGCGAAGACCATGGTGCTCCAGGACGAGGATGGCCAGACGGTGGAGTCGCACTCCATCTCGGCCGGTCTGGACTACCCCGGGGTCGGACCCGAACACTCCTGGCTAGCCTCGATCGGGCGGGCCGAGTACGTGCCGGTCACCGACGCGGAGGCGATGTCTGCGTTCGAGCTGCTCTGCCGTACCGAAGGGATCATCCCCGCGATCGAGTCGGCGCACGCCCTGGCCGGGGCGCTCCGTCTGGGCGAGGAACTCGTTGCCGGAGGGGCCGACCCGGCGCAGACGGTGCTGCTGGTCAACCTGTCCGGCCGTGGCGACAAGGACGTGTCCACCGCGGCCGAGTGGTTCTCGCTCGTGGACGAGGACGAGAGGGCTGGAGAATGACCGCGCGCACGGAGATCACTCGCGGCACCGCCGCCGCGCTCGACGCCGCCCGCGCCCAGGGGCGCGCCGCACTGGTCGTCTACCTGCCGGTCGGCTACCCGGACGTGGATGGCTCGATCGCCGCCGCGCAGGCTGCGGTGGCAGCCGGTGCGGACATCGTGGAGCTGGGGCTGCCGTACTCCGATCCCGGGATGGACGGGGTGGTGATCCAGGAAGCAGCGCAGGCGGCCCTCGACGGCGGCACCCGGATCACGGATGTGCTGCGTGCGGTGCGCGAAGTCGCGGCCACCGGCGCACCCACGCTGGTGATGACCTACTACAACCCGGTGCTGCGCTACGGCGTGGCCCGGTTCGCCGCAGACCTGGCTGCCGCCGGCGGTGCCGGGCTGATCACCCCGGACCTGATCCCGGACGAGGCGGGGGAGTGGATCGCGGCTGCCGACGCCCACGACCTGGACAAGGTCTTCCTGGTCGCACCGAGCTCCACCACCGAGCGCCTCCATCTGACCGCCGCCGCCTGCCGTGGCTTCGTCTACGCCGCCTCCACGATGGGGGTGACCGGGACCCGGGCGACTGTGGGTGCCAAGGCGGAGGGCCTGGTCGCGGCCACCCGCGCTGCCGGCGGCGAGCGGGTGTGCGTGGGGTTGGGGGTCTCCACCGGGGAGCAGGCTGCGCAGGTGGCCGGCTATGCCGACGGCGTGATCGTCGGTTCCGCGCTGGTGCGCACCTTGATCGATGCGGGTGCGGATCGCGAGGCGGGGCTGGCCGCGCTACGGGAGAAGGTGGCCGAGCTGGCTGCCGGTGTGCGTGCTGCGGCGCCACACCCGGCCGAGGAGAGGCGCGCGTGATCGCGGACCCGGCGATGCTGCCGCTGATCGCGGACGGTATCCCCAGTCCCGCTCAGGGCGTGTGGCACCTCGGACCGATCCCGCTGCGTGCCTACGCGTTCGCGATCCTTGCCGGGATCGTGGTGGCCGCGATCATCTCCGTGCGCCGCTACCGCGCCCGCGGCGGCCCCGAGGGCGCGATCCTGGATGCGATCTTCTGGGCGGTGCCGCTGGGCATCATCGGTGCGCGGATCTACCACGTCTTCTCCTCCCCGGACGCCTACTTCGGCCCGGACGGCAATCCCTGGAACGCGTTCGCGATCTGGAACGGCGGGCTGGGGATCTGGGGTGCGATCCCGGCCGGTGCCCTCGGGGTATGGATCTACATGCGCCGGCGCGGGCTGCGGCTGTCCACCGTCGCTGATGCGATGGCCCCAGGGGTGCTGATCGCCCAGGCGATCGGGCGGCTGGGTAACTACTTCAACCAGGAGCTGTTCGGCTCACCCACCACGCTGCCGTGGGGGCTGCAGATCGATCCCGGGGTGCTCGCCGCCCAGGGGATGGACTACCCGGACGGCACCTTGTTCCACCCCACGTTCCTGTACGAGCTGGTGTGGAACGTGGTGATGGCGGTCCTGATCATTCTGATCGACCGCAAGTTCCGTCTCGGTCACGGTCGGGTGTTCTGGCTGTACGTGTTCTGCTACACCGTCGGCCGTGGCTGGATCGAGATGCTCCGGATCGATGAGGCGGAGCAGGTGCTCGGTCTCCGGTTGAACGTGTGGACCTCGATCCTGGTCTGCGTGGTGTCCCTGGCGATCTTCATCGTGCTGTCCAAGCGGTACCCGGAGCGGGAGGCCTCGGCGTGGCTGCCGGGCCGCGAGCCGGAGGACGAGGATTCCGACTTCGACGGCGAGAGCGGCGCGAGCGCCGACAGTCCGGCGGACACTGAGGACGAGGGCGCCGAGGACTCGGACGAGGACGCGGACAAGGACGCGGACAAGGACGCGGACAAGGACGCTGGGAACACAGCCGACTCCGGGGAGAAGGTTGTCGCGTCCGGCAACGCCAAGGACGTGGCCGACGATTCCGGCGAGCCCGAGAGTGGCGCAGACGAAGCAGACACCACCACCGGACGGTAGGCCAGCCGACCGCAGGTGATGGGAGAGCGGCCCGCTGACTGGCCAATTTCCGTTGTCGGCGCGCGATCTGAGCAACGGATTCTGGCCACTCACGATGGAGCCAGCGCTCCGCAGCGCGCCCACCCGTGCCAGTCCGGCCCCACCACCGGACGCTGCGCACTTCCACGTAACATAAAATTTACATGGCTCTAGGCACATGGGACCCCATGGGTAGGTAAAATGGTGTCGCCAGTGGGTCGACGATGTCCCAAATGAGTCAATGAAAATTTGCCGGAGGATGTCAGATCCGCGGCCGTGAGGATGATCGGATGAACCAGCCCGCGTCGGCGACCTCGCCGTACACCGCCTTCAGCACCGCTCCGGCGGCGCACGGCCTGTACGACCCCGCGCGCGATCACGACGCGTGTGGGGTGGCCTTCGTCGCCACGCTGCGCGGGACGCCCGGCCGGGACATCGTCGACGCCGCGCTGACGGCACTGGCGAACCTGGACCACCGCGGCGCCGTCGGCGCCGAGGCGAACTCCGGTGACGGCGCCGGCATCCTCCTGCAGATCCCGGACGCCTTCTTCCGGGAGGTGCTCGAGGTGAGCCTGCCCGCCCCGGGGCACTACGCCGTCGGCACACTGTTCCTTCCCGCCGACCAGGCCGAGGCGCAGGCCGCCGCTGCCGGGGTGGAACAGATCGCGGCCGAGGAGGGTCTGGACGTGCTCGGCTGGCGAGACGTTCCGGTGGATGCGGGACTGGTCGGCCCCACAGCTCGCTCCTGTATGCCGACCTTCCGCCAGCTCGTCCTCGCCGCCCCGGACCGGGCACTCGCCGGGATCGAGCTGGACCGGCGTGCGTATCGGGTCCGCAAGCGCGCCGAGCGCACGCTCGGGGTGTACGCGGCCTCGCTGTCCGCCCGCACGCTGGTGTACAAGGGCATGCTCACCACCGGGCAGCTCCAAGGATTCTTCACCGACCTGTCCCACCCGGGGCTGGCCACCGAGCTGGCGCTCGTGCACTCCCGGTTCTCCACGAACACGTTCCCGTCCTGGCCACTGGCGCACCCGTTCCGCCTGGTCGCCCACAACGGCGAGATCAACACGGTGCGTGGGAACCGGAACTGGATGGCGGCCCGCCAGGGCACCCTGGAGTCCGAGCTGCTCGGTGAGGTGGCCGATCTGCTGCCAGTCTGCGACGAGGCGCAGAGCGACTCGGCCAGCTTCGACGAGGTGCTCGAGCTCCTCCACCTCGGTGGCCGCTCACTACCGCATGCCGTGCTGATGATGATTCCGGAGGCGTGGGAGAACCACGCCACGATGGACCGCCGGCGGCGGGCGTTCTACGAGTACAACGCCACCATCATGGAACCGTGGGACGGCCCGGCCGCGATGTGCTTCACCGACGGCCGCTACATCGGTGCTGTGCTGGACCGGAACGGTCTGCGCCCCGGCCGCTACTGGGTCACCGACGACGGCCTGGTGGTGCTCGCCAGCGAGTCCGGGGTACTCGACCTGGACCCGGCCAGCGTGGTGGAGAAGGGCCGCCTGGCCCCGGGCCGGATGTTCTTGGTGGACACCGCCGAGGGCCGAATCGTCGACGACGCCGAGATCAAGGACGAGCTCGCCGCCGGCCACCCCTACGCCGAGTGGCTCCAGGAGCAGCTGGTCCGCCTCGGCGACCTCCCCGACCGGGAGCACGTGGCCCACTCCCGCTCCTCGGTGCTGCGCCGCCAGCAGACCTTCGGCTACACCGAGGAGGAGCTGCGGATCCTGTTGCGCCCGCTCGCCGCCACCGGCGGCGAAGGGCTCGGCTCGATGGGCACCGATACCCCGGTCGCCGTGCTGTCGGCTCGTCCCCGGCTGCTCTTCGACTACTTCAGCCAGCTGTTCGCGCAGGTCACCAACCCACCCTTGGACGCGATCCGGGAGGAGCTGGTCACCTCGCTCGGCGGTGCGATCGGCCCGGAGCCGAACCTGCTCGCCGACATTCCCGAGCACGCCCGCAAGCTCGCCCTCGGCTTCCCAGTGATCGACAACGACGAGCTCGCCAAGGTCAAGCACATCCACCGCACCCCGGCGGCCGGCCACCACTTCTCCTCGATCACCGTCTCCGGGCTGTACCGGGTGCGGGGTGGTGAGCAGGCACTGGAGCAGCGGCTGGTGGAGATCTACCAGGAGGTGGACGAGGCGATCGACCGGGGCGTGAGCTTCATCGTGCTCTCCGACCGCGAGTCCGACACCGAGTGGGCACCGATCCCGTCCCTGCTGCTCACCGCCGCCGTGCACCACCACACGATCCGGACCCAGACCCGCACCCGGATCTCCCTGCTGGCCGAGGCCGGGGACGTCCGCGAGGTGCACCATGTCGCCCTGTTGATCGGCTACGGCGCCGCAGCAGTGAACCCGTACCTGGCGATGGAGAGCGTCGAGGAGCTGGTCCATTCCGGCGTCGTCGAGGGCGTCACCCCGGACCGTGCGGTGCAGAACCTGATCCGCGGCCTGGGCAAGGGTGTGCTGAAGGTGATGAGCAAGATGGGCATCTCCACCGTTCACTCCTACCGTGGCGCCCAGGTGTTTCAGGCACTCGGTCTGGCCGAGGAACTCATCGACACCTATTTCACCGCCACCGCCTCCCCACTCGGTGGCGTGGGCCTGGACGTGATCGCCGCCGAGGTGGCCGCCCGGCACGCCACCGCCTACCCGCCCAGCGGGATCAGCCCAGCGCACCGCAACCTCGACGTCGGCGGGGAGTACCAGTGGCGCCGCGAGGGAGAGCCGCACCTGTTCGACCCGGATACCGTGTTCCGGCTGCAGCACTCCACCCGCACCCGCAACTACCAGATCTTCGGTGACTACACCCGCCGCGTGGACGACCAGTCCCGCCGGCTGATGACCCTGCGTGGGTTGTTCCGGCTGCGTACCGCCGGCCGGGCTCCGGTGCCGATCGAGGAGGTGGAACCGGTCAGCGAGATCGTCAAGCGTTTCTCCACCGGGGCAATGAGCTACGGCTCCATCTCTGCCGAGGCGCACGAGACCCTCGCGATCGCGATGAACAGCCTCGGCGGCAAGTCGAACACCGGCGAAGGTGGGGAGGACACCGACCGGCTGCACGACCCGCGCCGGCGCAGCGCGATCAAACAGGTCGCCTCCGGCCGGTTCGGGGTCACTTCGGACTACCTCACCCACTCCGACGACATCCAGATCAAGATGGCCCAGGGAGCCAAGCCCGGGGAGGGCGGTCAGCTTCCCGGCGGGAAGGTGTACCCCTGGGTGGCCGGTACCCGGCACGCCACCCCCGGCGTCGGCCTGATCTCCCCGCCCCCGCACCACGACATCTATTCGATCGAAGACATCGCCCAGCTGATCCACGACCTGAAGAACGCCAACCCGGCGGCCCGGGTGCACGTCAAGCTCGTCGCCGAGGTGGGCGTGGGCACCGTCGCCGCCGGCGTGTCCAAGGCGCATGCCGACGTCGTGCTCATCTCCGGGCATGACGGCGGAACTGGCGCCTCGCCGCTGACCTCGCTCAAGCACGCCGGGCTTCCGTGGGAGCTCGGCCTGGCCGAGACCCAGCAGACCCTGGTGGCGAACAACCTCCGGGACCGGATCGTGGTGCAGACCGACGGGCAGCTGAAGACCGGCCGGGACGTGCTGATCGCCGCACTGCTCGGTGCCGAGGAGTACGGCTTCGCCACGGCACCGCTGGTGGTCTCCGGCTGCGTGATGATGCGGGTCTGCCACCTGGACACCTGCCCGGTCGGCGTCGCCACCCAGAACCCCGAGCTCCGAGCGCGGTTCAACGGGAAACCAGAGTTCGTCGTCACCTTCTTCGAATACATCGCCGAAGAAGTACGCGAGCTGCTCGCCGAGCTCGGCCTACGCAACCTGGACGAAGCGATCGGGATGGTCGACCTGCTCGACGTGAGTGACGCCGTCGAGCACTGGAAGGCCAGCGGCCTGGATCTGTCCCCGATCCTGCTCCGCCCCGAACTCCCGGCCGGTTCGGCGCCCCGGCAGGTCCGCGGGCAGGACCACGGCCTGGACCGGGCGCTGGACAACGCCCTGATCGCAGCCGCCGAACCGGCGCTCGCCCGGGGCGAGCAGGTCCGGCTGGACGCCCGCGTGCGCAACGTCAACCGCACGGTCGGGACCATGCTCGGCAACGCCGTCACCAAGAGCTACGGCGACGGCGGTCTGCCGCCTGGCACGATCGACGTCACCCTGCGCGGCTCGGCCGGGCAGTCCCTGGGCGCCTTTCTGCCCCCCGGGATCACCCTGCGGCTGTCCGGGGACGCCAACGACTACGTCGGCAAGGGCCTGTCCGGCGGCACGATCATCGTCCGCCCGGAGGAGAACGCCGGTTTCACAGCGGGTGCCAACGTGATCGCCGGCAACGTCATCGGCTACGGCGCCACCCGAGGGCAGCTGTTCCTGCGCGGACTGGTCGGCGAGCGGTTCGCCGTCCGTAACTCCGGTGCCACGGCTGTGGTGGAGGGGGTCGGCGACCATGGCTGCGAGTACATGACCGGCGGCACGGTGCTGGTGCTCGGCCCCACCGGACGGAACTTCGGTGCCGGCATGTCCGGCGGCACCGCGTACGTGCTCGATCTGGTCCCGAGCCGGGTGAACGGCCCGGCCCTCGCCGCGGGAGACCTCTCCCTCGACGAGCTCGATCCGGAAGACGTGGCGATCGTGACCGGTCTACTCACCCAGCACGCCGAGCACACCGGATCACCACTGGCCGCAGAGCTGGCCGCCGATCCCGAAGCAGTGGCCCGCCGATTCACCCGCGTCCTGCCCCCGGCCTACGCCCGGGTGAACGCCGTGCTGGCTGCCGCCCGCGCGGAAGGGGCGGAGCCGGGCGAACCCGAGGTCTGGAACCGAGTACTGGAGGCGACCCATGGCTGACCCACGTGGATTCTTGAACGTACGCGACCGTGAACTGCCCGCCCGCCGGCCGGTCCCGGTCCGGCTGCTGGACTGGAAAGAGGTGTATGCCCGCCGGGAGGAGGACGCCGCCGCCCTGACTCGCCAGGCCGGACGGTGCATGGACTGCGGGATCCCGTTCTGCCACAACGGCTGCCCGCTGGGCAACCTGATCCCGGAGTGGAACGACCTCACCCGCACCGGCCGCTGGCAGGAGGCCATCGACCGATTGCACGCGACGAACAATTTCCCGGACTTCACCGGCCGGCTGTGCCCCGCACCGTGCGAGACCGCCTGCGTGCTCGGCATCAACCAGCCCGCGGTGACGATCAAGAACATCGAACAGTCGATCATCGACGAAGCCTTCGCCCGTGGTCTGGTCGCCCCGCAGATTCCGGACCGGTTGACCGGGCACACGGTCGCCGTGATCGGTTCCGGACCGGCTGGGCTGGCCGCTGCCCAGCAGCTCACCCGGACCGGGCACACCGTGGCCGTCTACGAGCGGGACGACAAGGTCGGCGGGCTGCTGCGCTACGGCATCCCGGAGTTCAAGATGGAGAAGCAGCACCTGGACCGGCGGCTGGAGCAGATGGAGGCCGAGGGCACCCGGTTCCGCCCCGGAGTGGCTGTGGGCTCCGATGCCTTGACCGGCAACGACCTGCTGGAGCGCTACGACGCCGTGGTGCTGGCTGTGGGTGCCACGGTGCGCCGAGAGCTGCCGGTGCCCGGTCGGGAGCTGGCCGGGATCCACCAGGCGATGGACTACTTGCCGCAGTCCAACCGGGCCTGCCACGGCGAGTACGTCCCGGGGCAGGTCACCGCTGCGGGCAAGGACGTGGTGATCATCGGCGGCGGCGACACCGGGGCGGACTGCCTCGGCACCGCACTACGCCAGGGCGCAAAGAATGTGATCCAGCTGGAGATCATGCCCCGGCCCACCGAGGAACGTCCTCCCGGTCAGCCGTGGCCGACCTACCCGATGCTCTACCGGGTCTCCTCCGCGCACGAAGAGGGCGGCGAGCGGGTCTACGCCACCTCCACTGTGGAGTTCGTCGGCGACGACCGGGGAAACGTCAGCCACCTGCGGGTGGTGGAGGTGACCTTCACCGACGGCAGGCTTGAGCAGGTGCCGGGCACCGAGCAGCTGATCCCGGCCCAGCTGGTGCTGCTTGCGATGGGTTTCACCGGCGTGCCCGCCGAGGGACTGGTGGACCAGCTCGGTCTGCAGGTGGACGAACGCGGCCGGATCATGCGCACCGAGAGCTTCGGTACCACCCAGGAGCGGGTGTTCGTCGCTGGTGACGCTGGGCGCGGACAATCGCTGATCGTCTGGGCGATCGCCGAGGGTCGGTCAGCGGCCGCAGCAGTGGATACCTACTTGCGCGGCAGCAGCGACCTGCCGGCGCCGATCGCCTCCGACACGGCCTCGCTCACGGTATGACCGGGCGGTACGAGCGCCCGCCCCGAGGGCATAGGGTTCGGGGTATGCGTAGAGCCAAGATTGTGTGCACGTTGGGGCCCGCCACCGAGTCCCCTGAAATGGTCCAGGCGTTGGTCGACGCCGGGATGGACGTAGCGCGGATCAACCGCAGCCACGGCAATGCCGACGACCATGCCAGGGTGATCACAAGGGTCCGGGAGGCTGCTGAGGCCTCCGGGCGTGCGGTCGCGATCCTGGTCGACCTGCAGGGCCCGAAGATCCGGCTCGGCCGGTTCGTCGAGGGCAAGCACGAGCTGGCCGAAGGGGACACGTTCACGATCACCACGGAAGACGTCCCCGGCACGAAGGAGCTGGTGTCGACCACGTTCAAGGGGCTGCCGGGGGACGTGAAGCCCGGTGATGCCATCCTCATCGACGACGGCCGGGTGGCGGTACGGGTCGTCGACGTGACCGGCCCGCGGGTGACTACCCGGGTGGAGGTGCCCGGACCGGTCTCGAACAACAAGGGGCTGAACCTGCCGGGGGTGGCGGTGAACGTCCCGGCCCTGTCCGGCAAGGACACCGAGGACCTGCGCTGGGGACTGCACCAGGGTGCCGATTTCATCGCGCTCTCCTTCGTCCGTTCGGCGGCCGACTACGACGACGTCGCCGCGATCATGGCCGAGGAGGGCATCACGGTCCCGGTGATCGCGAAGATCGAGAAGCCGCAGGCGGTGGAGAACCTCGCCGAGATCGTCGACGCCTTCGACGGCATCATGGTCGCTCGCGGCGACCTGGGCGTGGAGCTCCCGCTGGAGCAGGTGCCGATGGTGCAGAAGCGCGCCACCGAGATGTGTCTGCGCAACGCCAAACCGGTGATCGTGGCCACCCAGGTGCTGGAATCGATGATCAGCGCACCGCGGCCCACCCGTGCGGAAGCCTCGGACTGCGCGAACGCCGTGCTGGACGGTGCTGACGCGGTGATGCTCTCCGGTGAGACCAGCGTGGGTGAGTACCCGATCGAGTGCGTGCGCACGATGGCCCGGATCATCGAGAACACCGAGGAGCACGGCCTGGAGCGGATCGCCAAGCTGCGCGCCACCCCGCACACCCGCGGTGGGGTGATTACCAAGGCAGCCGCCCAGATCGGGGAGACCCTCGGCGTGAAGTACCTGACCTGCTTCACCCAGTCCGGAGACTCCGCCCGGCGGATGTCCCGGCTGCGGTCGGCAATCCCGCTGCTCGCCTTCACCCCGGTGCCGGGGGTCCGCAACCAGCTCGCGCTCAGCTGGGGCATCCAGACCTTCACCGTGCCGCAGGTGCAGCACACCGACGACATGATCAACCAGGTGGACGTGGTGCTGAAGGGCTCCGGCCACGGCTCCGAAGGTGACACGGTCGTCGTGGTCGCCGGGATGCCGCCCGGCGTGTCCGGCTCCACCAACTCGATCCGGGTGCACACGGTCGGTGAGGAGCTGGGCTACCCGGACCGGTGACCTCTTCTGGTCCGCGGTCGACGGCGGGGGTGCGGCTGTGTAGGTCCGTTGCCGTGGCGGTGGCGCTGCTCTGCGCCGGGTGCACCAGCACCGGACCTGGCGGCAGCGGGGAGCCGGTCGATCCCTCCGGGTCCGGCCCGCCGCCCAGCGCTGCGGATGGACCGGCTGCACCACCGGGGACGGTCCCGCCGCAACTGCGAGAGTGCGGTGACCAGGAGGCGGCTCCCGCGCTCGCGGACCTGACCTGGACCACCCCGGACGGGTTCGAGGATGCCGGTGGCCTGACCCAGATCGCGCCGCTGGAACCGGACTACTCCGCCACCTACCTCGTGCCGCAGCAGCCTGGCACCGGGGTGGAGGTGTTGGTCGTGGTGCACTACCCGCAGGTGCCGGCCGAGCTGACCGACGACTGCGGTGAGGTCGACCGCAAGCAGGTGGATGCGTATCTGGCGCAGTGGCACGAGGAGGCGGGTGTCACCGCCACCGCAGTGCAGTGGACCGAGGTGGCCGGCGTGCCCGCGGTCAGCGAGCGCGAGCGATACCAGGGACGGGACTTCATCGTGGACTCCACCATCCTCATCGGGTCCGGTGAGCTGATGATGATCTCCTGCCAGTGGACCGGTCAGCAGGACGTCATCGGCGCCGGATGCGAGGAACTGCTCACCTCGGTCTCCGGCGGCTGAGCCGTTCGACGGGGACTTCTCCCCGGTCCGCAAGGCGCCCGGACGCCCGCCCAGCGGGTAGGTTGCCAGCACCGCCACCGAGAGCCGGAGCGGTCGAGACGGATCAGCGGGAGGAACCTCGTGCGGAGCAGGGGAGCAGTGGCACTGGGGGCGGCGGCAGCGCTGCTGGTCGGGCTGAGCGGCTGTTCGCTGATCGGCTCCGACGATGCCCCCGATGTCCCCTCGGACGGGCCGCCGAGCACGCCGGGTGCCGTGCCGCCGGAGGACCGCACCATCCCACCGCAGCTGTTGGAGTGCGGTGACCCGAACGCCAAACCCGGCGACGACGCGGACGCCGAAGGCGGCGAGCAGGTCGAGCTCAGCGACGCCCGCGTGGCGACCGATGCCACCTGGGGAACCCCGGACGGCTACTACTCGGCCGACGGCTACTACGACGACCTCGACTACGAAGAGCTGTCCTTCCTGCACACCTACGTGCCCTCGGCCGGCGGATACGACACCCTCGACCTGGTCGGCGTGCTCGGCTACACCGGACTGGACTGGGGCGAGCTCGCCGAGGAGTGCGGCCGGGTGCCGCTGGAGGCGATGCTGGAACGGGTCGGTGAGTATCAGGGACTGCTCGGCGCCGATCCCCTTGACGAAGCGGAGCTGATCGAGGTGGGTGGCCTGCCTGCGGTGACCCAGGCGATGAGCATCGAGAGCTACGACTTCCGCGGCTACTGGCTGTTCTCCCAGAGCGAGCTGTTGTTCATCGGCTGCCAGTGGACCCAGGAGAGCGTGCGGAGTGAGATCGAGTCCGCCTGCTCGCAGCTGGTGGGCACCGTACAGGTCGGGTAAGGGACTGAATCCGCCCAACGAGATGGCTTAGCATGACGCAGGAACCGCCACCGGCGGCCACGGTGACGAGGAGGACCGGGAGATGACCACACGCGCAGGGGGCTGGTGTGGCCGGCGCGCCCGCTCGGTGGCGTGGGCCAGCGCGGTGACCGTCGTACTGGCACTCACCGGCTGCGGCGCCTTCGGCGGCGACGAGGAGACTCCGCCGCCTGGTTCGACCGACGGCAGTAGCGAGGCCGGCGGACCGGACGCCTCCGGTGACCGTCCCACCGTGCCGCCGCAGCTGCTGGAGTGTGGGCAGGACCGGCCTGCCGACGACGAGCTGCAGCTCGCCGACGTCGACCTGACCACGGCGACCTGGTCGCTGCCGGACGGATTCGAGGAGAGCTTCTCCTACGTCGAGGACAACCCGGTCGAGACGATCGACACCACCTGGTACGCCGTCCCCACCGACCCGGAGCTGCCGACGCTGAACGTGCTGAACGTCGTCGTGTACACCGGACTGGACTGGGAGGGTCTTGCCGACTCCTGCGGCCGCGTCCCGCTGGACGCCGTGGAGGAACAGCTCGGCCGGTACCGGGAGCAGATCGGCGCCGAGCCGCTGGACGAGGCGGAGATGACCGAGGTAGCCGGGATGCCCGCCGTCACCCAGCGCATCGGCCTGGCCGAGTACCGCTACGTCGGGTACTGGCTGTTCTCCGAGACCCAGCTGCTGCACGCCTACTGCCAGTGGACCGACGAGTCCGCGCGCGAGGTGATCGAACCGGCCTGCGAGCCGCTGGTGGACAGCGTGAGCGTGGGCTGATGGCACTGGGCGTGCACTCCGAGGTCGGCCGGCTGCGCAGCGTCATCGTGTGTGCACCCGGCCTGGCACACCGCCGGCTGACCCCGTCCACCGCCGACGATCTGCTCTTCGATGAAGTGCTCTGGGTGGAGAGCGCACAGCGCGATCATGCCGATTTCGTGGCGACGATGCGTTCTCAGGGCGTGGAGGTGCTCGAGCTGGCCGACCTGCTCACCGAGACGCTGGCTGTGCCAGCAGCCCGGGAGTGGGTGCTCGCCCGGAAGGTCACCGCGAACAAGGTGGGTCTGGGCCTGGTCGAGGCCACGACGGCGTTCCTGCAGTCGCTGAGCCCGGCGCGGCTGGCCGAGATGCTCGTCGGGGGCCTGGCCACCTCTGATCTGCCCGGCGAGTACCGGCCGCCGTACCTGGCGTTGGCACGTGAATCGGCCGGAGCTCGGGAGTACCTGCTGCCGCCACTGCCGAACATGCTCTACACCCGGGACACCACCAGCTGGTTGTACTCCGGGCTCACCCTGAACCCGCTGTACTGGCCGGCTCGGCGGGACGAGACGCTGCTGATGAAGGCGATCTACTCCTTCCACCCGCGATTCGCCTCCGCCCGGATCTGGTGGGGTGATCCGGAGCAGGACTGGGGCCAAGCCACGCTGGAAGGTGGCGATGTGATGCCGGTGGGCAACGGCGTCGTGCTGATGGGGATGGGGGAGCGGACCTCCCGGCAGGCGATCACCCAGGTGGCCAAGTCGCTCTTCGACGCGGGCGCCGCCGAGCAGGTGGTGGTGGCCGGGATGCCGCAGCTGCGGGCGGCGATGCACCTGGACACGGTCTTCACGTTCGCCGACGTCGATGCCGTCACCCTCTACCCGGCGATCGTGGACGGGATCCATACCATCAACCTCTTCCCGAGCGACAAGGCGCCCGGCGTGCAGGTCCGCGACGCCGGGCGGGGCACGTTCGTCTCCGAGGTCGCCGCCGCGCTGGGGCTGAGTGAGCTGCGGGTGATCGCCACCGGCGGGGACGACTACGACTCCGAGCGCCAGCAGTGGGACAGCGGGAACAACGCCGTCGCCCTGGAACCTGGCCTGGTGATGACCTACGACCGGAACACGGCCACGAACGCGAGCTTGCGCGCCGCCGGCATCGAGGTGCTGGAGATCCGCGGCGGTGAGCTGAGCCGGGGCCGTGGCGGCGGACACTGTATGACCTGTCCGATCGAACGTGACCCGGTGACCTACTGACACCGAGGGGCAGTGGAACGCGGTGGGGTCTGTGCCACCGCGGCCGCACGTTAGGATGGACCCGCTGTGGGCGCCATGGGTGTGCACAGCGGCGCGCCCCGCTGGCGGAATTGGCAGACGCGGTCGGCTCAAAACCGGCTGCCCTCGGGCGTCCCGGTTCGAGTCCGGGGCGGGGCACAGCAGGCCGACGGCGACGCCGCCTGCGACCACCTGCGGGTGGTGACACTAGGCACATTCGGAAAGTTGCGCCGTCGCGCATGCCCCACGACGACGCCCAGGGGATTAGGATCAGACACCGTGACCACGGACGAGAACACCGGCGATGCGCCGGAGACGAACAGCACTGACTCGAGCCTGCTCGACCTGCAGATGCCGACCGCGCAGGAGCCGACCAAGGCCAAGCCGGGACGTACCCGCCGAGTGGTGGTGGCCGAGGACGAGGCACTGATCCGCCTCGACGTGGTCGAGACGCTGGCGGAGGCCGGGTACGAGGTCGTCGGTGAGGCCGGTGACGGTGAGACCGCGGTCAAGCTGGCGACCGAGCTTGAGCCGGACATCGTGGTGATGGACGTGAAGATGCCGGTGTTGGACGGGATCTCCGCCGCGGAGCGCATCACCAAGGACCGCATCGCGCCGGTGGTGCTGCTCACCGCCTTCTCCCAGACCGAGCTGGTGGAGCGAGCCCGGGACGCCGGTGCGATGGCCTACGTGGTCAAGCCGTTCACCCCGGCGGACCTGCTCCCCGCCCTGGAGATCGCGCTCTCCCGGCACACCGAGATCGCCGCCCTGGAGTCCGAGGTGGCCGACCTGGCCGACCGGTTCGAGACCCGGAAGCGAGTAGACCGGGCCAAGGGCCTGCTGATGACCAAGATGGGTCTGACCGAGCCGGAGGCGTTCCGGTGGATCCAGAAGACCTCGATGGACCGCCGCCTGACCATGCGTGAGGTGGCCGACGCGGTCATCGACCAGGTCGGCTCCAAGTAGTAGCGACGTCAGGCGTCCGGTCTGGACAGCGGGCGTATGGTGGGCAGGATCGATTTCGTGGAGGTGCGCCGTGTCGGCTGTGCGTAGTGCGATGACGGCGCGCCCGGCCACTGAGGACGATCTGGACGCCGTAGTGCCGGTGATCCAGGCGGCTCGGGCGGACTCACCGCTCGGCCCGCAGTTCGTTGCCCCCGCGAGCGACACGCTCGCGGAGCAGCTTCGCACCTGGTACGGCATGCCTGGCAGCACCCCGGTGATCGCCGAGAGCGAGGACCGCGTGGTGGGCTTCGCGCTCGCTCAGGTGGTGCCGCCGAACCTGTTCTCCGACGTCAGCTACGTCCAGCTCGAGGCGATGTACGTGGCGCAGGCGCGCCGCCGCCGCGGTGCCGGGCGGCTGATGGTGCACGAGGTGGCCCTGGCTGCTGCCCGGCAGAACGCCGAACGCGTGGTGACGATGCCGCTCACCGGTGCACGCAGCGAGCAGCGGTTCCTCTCCGGCCTGGGCTTCTCCCCGGCCGGGTCGCGCCGGGTCGCCGAGACGGCGTCGCTGCTGCGCCGACTGGACCTGGCCAGTGCTGGGGTGCGCGAGCGCCGTCCGCGCGCCCTCGATGAGCTGATCGCCCGCCGCCGCCGCAGCCGCGGCCTTCCGGAGACACCCCCCGGCGGGGTGGACCTCAGCCGGCTCGCCGAACGGGTCTCTCAGCGCGAGTCCACCAGCATGCAGGTCAACCGGGACGTGCACAGCCGGCGCCCGGACTCGTCCTCCACCACGATCTCGTAGGCGGCGGTCCGACGCCCCAGGTGCAACGCTGTGGCCGTCCCGGTCACCCACCCTTCTTGGGCCGACCGGTGGTGAGTGGCATTCAGATCCATCCCCACGGCGATCCGGCCCGGACCCGCCTGGACCGTGCCGGCGAGCGAGGCCAGGGTCTCGGCCAGGGCCGCCGACGCGCCGCCGTGCAGCAGTCCGGCGGGCTGGGTGTTCCCCGCCACCGGCATCCTGCCCACCGCCCGCTGCGCGGAGATCTCCAGGATCTCGATGCCCATCCGGTCGGGGAGAGTGTCCCGCATCAGCTCGGCAGGGAACGGCAGGGCCACGTCTGGCTCAGGAATGTCGGTCATGGCACCTAGGCTGTCACCTGTGACCGATACAGCGCGACCTCGGCTCCTGATCATCGACGGCCACTCGATGGCCTACCGGGCGTTCTTCGCCCTGCCCGCGGAGAATTTCTCCACGACCACCGGGCAGACCACCAATGCGGTGTACGGGTTCACCTCGATGCTGATCAACCTGCTCCGCGACGAGGACCCCACCCACGTGGCGGTCGCCTTCGACGTCTCCAGCCAGACGTTCCGGAAGGAGACCTACGCCGACTACAAGGGCACCCGGGAGGAGACGCCGGAAGAGTTTCGCGGGCAGATCCCGCTGATCGAAGAGGTGCTCGCCGCCCTCGGGATCACGACCCTCGGCCAAGAGGGCTTCGAGGCCGACGACATCCTCGCCACCCTCGCCGCCAGCGGGCGCTCCGACGGGTTCGAGGTGCTGGTCTGCTCCGGGGACCGGGACACCTTCCAGCTGGTGGACGAAGCGGTCACCGTGCTCTACCCGCGCAAGGGTGTCTCCGAGCTGAGCCGGATGACGCCGGACGCGATCACTGACAAGTACGGCGTCGGGCCCCAGCAGTACAGCGACCTGGCCGCACTCGTGGGGGAGAGCAGCGACAACCTGCCTGGAGTGCCGGGCGTCGGCCCGAAGACTGCGGCCAAGTGGATCCACGCGCACGGCGGCCTGGAGGGCATCGTCGCCGACGCCCCCTCGATCGCCGGGAAGGCAGGTGCCTCACTGCGTGAGCACCTGGACCAGGTGCTGCTGAACCGGCAGCTGAACCGGCTGGTCACCGATATGACGCTGCCGGTCACCCTGGAGGACCTGGCCCGTCGCCCGTACGAGCGCGAGCTCGTGCACCAGGTCTTCGACGCTCTGGAGTTCCGGGTGCTGCGCGAGCGGCTGTTCGCGATGGACCCCCAGGACACCGAAGCGGCCGACGCCGCCGCCTTCGACCTGGACATCACCACCCTCGCCGCCGGCGGTGCGCAGCCGTGGCTGGACGCCCACGCCGGCGCCCAGATCGGCCTGGACGTGACCGGCACCGCCACTCAGGGTGGTGGAGACGCGTGGGCGCTGGCGCTGGCTGCTGACGGCGGAGCGGTGCTCAGCGTCGACCTCACCGACATCGCGCCCGAGGACGAGCACGCTCTGGCCGCGTGGCTGGCCGACCCGCTGGCGATCAAGGTCCTGCACGAGGCGAAAGGTGCCTGGCACGCCCTGGACGGGCGCGGGCTCGCACTGGACGGCGTCGCCTTCGACACCGCGATCGCCGCCTACCTGTGCCACCCGGACCAACGCTCCTACAGCCTCGCCGACCTCTCCGTGCGGTTCATCGGACGGGAGCTGCGCACCGAGACCGACACCGGCGGCCAGCAGATGCTGGTGCTGGACGGCCCGGGGGAGGCCGAGCTCGGAGCGATCCGGGCCGCCGCGGTGCTCGAGCTGACCACCGCCCTGCGCGAACAGCTCGACGAGCGGCACGCTGCCGACCTACTGACCGATCTGGAGCTGCCGGTCGCCGGTGTGCTCGCCGGGATGGAGAAGGCCGGGATCGCTGCCGATACCGACTACCTGCGCGAGCTGGAGCAGCAGTTCGACGCGGCGGTGCGCTCGGCCGCCGAGCAGGCCTACGCCGTGATCGGCCGGGAGGTGAACCTGTCCTCACCGAAGCAGCTGCAGGAGGTGCTCTTCACCGACCTGGAGATGCCGAAGACCCGCAAGACCAAGACCGGGTACACCACCGACGCGGACGCGTTGGCGGACCTGTTCGTCAAGACGGAGCACCCGTTCCTGGAGCACCTGCTCACCCACCGGGACCAGATCCGGCTGCGGCAGACGGTCGAGGGCCTGCTCCGCACGGTCGCACCGGACCAGCGCATCCACACCACCTACTCCCAGACGATCGCGGCGACCGGACGGCTGTCCTCAGCGGACCCGAACCTGCAGAACATCCCGATCCGCACCGAGGAGGGGATGCGGATCCGGGCCGCGTTCGTCGTCGGCGACGGGTACGAGCAGCTGCTCACCGCCGACTACTCCCAGATCGAGATGCGGATCATGGCGCACCTGTCCGGTGACGAGGGGCTGATCGAAGCCTTCCGCTCCGGTGAGGACCTGCACTCGTTCGTCGGCTCCCGGGTGTTCGACGTGGCCCCGGAGGAGGTCACTGCTGCGATGCGCTCGAAGATCAAGGCGATGAGCTACGGGCTCGCCTACGGGCTGAGCGCGTTCGGTCTGTCCCGGCAGCTGAAGATCGAGACCGCCGAGGCCCGGTCCCTGATGGAGGAGTACTTCGTCCGGTTCGGGGGAGTGCGGGACTACCTCGCCTCTGTGGTGGAGGAAGCCCGCAAGTCCGGGTACACCGAGACGATCCTCGGCCGCCGCCGGTACTTGCCGGACCTGAACAGCGACAACCGCCAGCGGCGCGACATGGCCGAGCGGATGGCGCTGAACGCCCCGATCCAGGGCAGCGCCGCGGACATCATCAAGCTGGCGATGATCGGGGTGGACCGAGAGCTGACCGCACAGCAGCTGCGTTCCCGGCTGTTGCTGCAGGTGCACGACGAGCTGGTGGTGGAGGTCACCGCCGGGGAGGCCGAGGCCGTCGAGCAGGTGCTGCGCGAGCAGATGGGCAGTGCGGCCGAGCTGGCCGTGCCGTTGGACGTCTCGGTGGGCACCGGCACCAACTGGCGCGACGCCGGCCACTGACCGCCCAGCAGCGCCCCGGGAGGTTCAGCGCAGCTCGGTGCGCACGATCAGCGTTCCCGGCAGGAACGCGCCGCGCTCCGGACCCCAGCCGCCCCAGACGTTGTTGTTCCCGACCGGCCACTCCGGCTCGATCAGGTCCGTGATGGTGAAGCCGGCGCCGACGACGTCGGCCACGTGGTCACCGAGCGTGCGGTGATACTCCGCGTACAGCGGGCGGCCGGCACTGTCGGACTCCACGTAGGGGCGCCGGTCGAAGTAGGAGCGGTTCGCGGTCAGCCCGGTCACGGTCGCATCGTCCGGGAACGCCCACCGCAGCGGGTGCGTCACCGAGAACACCCACCGTCCGCCCGGTCGCAGCACTCGCGCCACCTCGGCATGGACCTGCGCCGGGTCGGGCACGAAGCTGATCGCCCCGAACGCGGTGAACGCCACATCCACGCTGTCGCCGGCCAGCGGCAGCGCCCGGGCATCGGCCTGCACCATCGGCACGCTCACGCCGGTGGCAGTGTCCAGCTCTGCGGCGGCGGTCACCATTCCCGCGGCCGGTTCACTGGCCAGCACATCGACACCTTGGTCGCGCAGCCAGCGCGAGCACTGGGCCGCTCCGGCGCCGACCTCGAGCACCCGCGCCGTGCGCAGCTCGCCCAGGTCGCCGAGCAGCTGGGCCTCGGACTCCCGGAGCCCCTCCGGGCACCAGCAGAAGTCCGCCGGACCGAGGAACTGGCCATGCTCGGCGAGGTACTCCGCCGCGCTCCGGCTCCACCAGCTGATCGTCGCCTCAGCCGCCTGCTGACCGTCCACCTCCCGGTAGCCGGCCTCGGCCATGGGCTCACTCCGGCCGGCGTCATCGCGCTCCTGCATCGGGCCAGTATCACCCGCGCTCCGACGGGGTGAGGGATCCCACAGCGATCCAGGCGTCCGCATTGTGATCTACTCTCCGGGCGCGGTAGGGTAGATGCGGTTACTCGTGCGCTCCTGTGCCCAGACGGTGGCGGCAAGGTGTAGCGGTTCGGTGCGGCTGAAGCCGACGCGGATCCGGTGCCTGCTGCTGCAATGGTCCGTCGGCGTTGCGCGTGCCTGTCCGTCAGTCCCTTCTATCCATGTCCGCAACGGAGTCCAACACCGTATGACTATCACTAGCCCGGCCCCGACGAACGTCCCGCAGGTCGCGATCAACGACATCGGCTCGGAAGAGGAATTCCTCGCAGCCATCGACGCGACCATCAAGTACTTCAATGACGGTGACATCGTCGAGGGCACGGTCGTCAAGGTCGACCGTGACGAGGTTCTCCTCGACATCGGTTACAAGACCGAAGGCGTCATTCTTTCCCGCGAGCTCTCCATCAAGCACGACGTCGACCCGGACGAGGTCGTCACCGTGGGAGACCAAGTCGAGGCTCTCGTCCTCCAGAAGGAGGACAAGGAGGGTCGCCTGCTGCTGTCCAAGAAGCGCGCCCAGTACGAGCGCGCCTGGGGCACCATCGAGAAGATCAAGGAAGAGGACGGCGTCGTCACCGGCACCGTCATCGAGGTCGTCAAGGGCGGCCTGATCCTCGACATCGGCCTGCGTGGCTTCCTGCCCGCCTCGCTGGTGGAGATGCGTCGCGTCCGCGACCTCCAGCCCTACATCGGCCAGGAGCTCGAGGCCAAGATCATCGAGCTGGACAAGAACCGCAACAACGTGGTGCTGTCCCGCCGCGCCTGGCTGGAGCAGACCCAGTCCGAGGTGCGCTCCACCTTCCTGCAGACCCTGCAGAAGGGCCAGGTGCGTCCCGGTGTGGTCTCCTCGATCGTCAACTTCGGTGCGTTCGTGGACCTCGGCGGTGTCGACGGTCTGGTGCACGTCTCCGAGCTGTCCTGGAAGCACATCGACCACCCGAACGAGATCGTCGAGGTGGGCCAGGAGGTCACCGTCGAGGTGCTCGACGTGGACTTCGACCGCGAGCGGGTCTCCCTCTCGCTGAAGGCCACCCAGGAAGACCCGTGGCAGGCCTTCGCCCGCACCCACGCCATCGGTCAGGTCGTCCCGGGTAAGGTCACCAAGCTGGTGCCGTTCGGTGCGTTCGTCCGCGTCGAGGACGGGATCGAGGGCCTGGTGCACATCTCCGAGCTGGCCCAGCGCCACGTCGAGGTGCCCGAGCAGGTCGCGAAGGTCGACGACGAGGTGTTCGTCAAGGTCATCGACATCGACCTGGAGCGGCGCCGGATCTCGCTGTCGCTGAAGCAGGCGAACGAGGGTCTGGACCCCACCGGAGACGACTTCGACCCGTCGCTGTACGGGATGGCCGCCGAGTACGACGAGCAGGGGAACTACAAGTACCCCGAGGGCTTCGACCCGGAGACCAACGAGTGGCTTGAGGGCTACGAGACCCAGCGTGAGGCCTGGGAGGCGGAGTACGCTGCCGCCCACCAGCGCTGGGAGGCGCACAAGGCGCAGGTCGCCCGTGCGATCGAGGCTGACGCCGAGACCACCGGCAGCGCGCCGGCGGGCGGCAGCAGCAGCAGCGGTAGTGGCGGCGGCGGCGGCGAGGTCGCCGACTCCTCCTACTCCTCGGCCCCGGCCGACGCGGGCGGCACGCTCGCCTCGGACGAGGCGCTCGCCGCACTGCGGGAGAAGCTCACCGGCAACTGAGTCCAGTAGTCGCAGGCAGCGGCCCGTCACCACTGGTGGCGGGCCGCTGCTCGTTCCTGGGCGCGATCGCGCGCGAAGGTGGGCTGATGGTGGCGATCCGGCCCGAGGACAACCACCAGGCCACCCTCGCCGCCCGCTAGGCTCCTGGGTGTGGCCGCCACCGTTCTGCTCACCGGGTTCGAACCCTTCGACGGCCGTGCCGGGAACCCCTCGATCGAGGTAGTGCGCGCACTCGCCCGGGACTGGGCCGGTCCGGAGCGCCTCGTGGTCGCCGAGCTGCCGGTGGCCTACACGCGCGCCGGTGAGTGCCTTGCCGAGCTCCTGGAGGCCACGGACCCAGCCGTCGCCCTCGGTGTGGGCCTGGCCGCCGGACGCACCCGGCTCAGCCTCGAGCGGCTCGCGGTCAATCTCTGCGACGCCCGGATCCCGGACAATGATGGCTACCAGCCGGACGCCGCGCCGGTGGTCCCCGGCGGGCCGACCGCCCTGTGGTCGAACCTGCCGGTGAAGCGGATGGTCACCGCCGCCGAGGCGGCCGGCTGTCCGGCCGAGCTGTCCATGACCGCGGGAACCTACGTGTGCAATGCGGTCTTCTACCACCTGGCGCGCTGGGCCGCTGCGGATGACCGCGGTGCAGGGTTCGCGCACGTCCCGGACCCGCAGACCTTACCCGTGGCGCAGACTACGGCCGGCCTGGCGGCAGGCCTACGCACTGCCCTGGACCACACGACGGACCTGCGCCGCCCGGTCGGCGCCGTGTCCTGACGCTCGGATCACTACGCTGAGTCCCATGCTGCACATCGGCCTCACCGGCGGGATCGGCGCGGGCAAGTCGACAGTGGCCGCCGCGCTGATCGAGTGCGGCGCGCACCTGATCGATGCCGACCAGATCTCCCGCGACGTCCTCGAGCCCGGAACAGCCGGGCTGGCCGCCGTCATCGAGGAGTTCGGGCCCGGGATCCTGTCCGCCGACTCCAGCCTGGACCGGCCCGCTCTTGCCCGCACCGTCTTCGGTGACGACGAAGCGCTCCGGCGACTGAACGCCGTCGTGCATCCGCTCGTGCGAGCCGAGACCAAGGCGCGCCTGGCAGATCTGCCAGCCAGCGCCGTCGTGATCCACGATGTGCCACTGATCGTGGAGAACGAGCTGGCCCCCGAGTACCACCTGGTGCTCGTGGTCGGGGCGAGTGCGGCCACGCGCACCGCGCGGCTGCAGCGGGACCGGGGGATGAGCGTTGAACAGATCCGCGCCCGAATGACCGCGCAGGCCGATGATGCCGCCCGTGCCCGGGTGGCCGATGTGTGGATAGACAACGACGGCGCACGCGAGCGTGCCGTAGCCGAGGTCGCCGCGCTCTGGCGGGAGCGGATCGCCCCGTACGCCGGCAACATTGCCGCCCAGCGCGGGGCCGAGCGGCCGGAGCGGCCCGAGCTCGCGGCGCCACCGGACCCGCCACGCACCTGGGCGGTGCAGGCCGAGGCGGTGCTGGACCGGCTGCGCCGCGCCGGCGGTGACCTGGTGCGCAGCGCCGACCACATCGGCTCCACCGCTGTGCCCGGACTCGCCGCCAAGGACGTCCTCGACCTACAGATCGGCGTGACGGACCTGGCGGCCGCGGACCAGCTCGCCGGCGCCTTCGCCCGGGCCGGCTTTCCGCGGCTGGACGGGCACTGGTACGACAGCCCGAAAGACGGCCTGGCCGGCCCGGGTACGGCCTGGGACAAGCGGTTTCATGCCAATGCCGATCCGGGCCGGGCGGTGAACCTGCACGTGCGGGTGGCCGGCGGGCCCGGCTGGCGGTACGCCCTGCTCTGCCGGGACTGGCTGCGCGCGGATGACGACGCCCGCAGCCGGTATCAGCGGCTCAAGCAGGAGCTCGCGGCCACCACAGCCAGCACCCAGGAGTACGCCGCGGCGAAGGAGCCGTGGTTCGACCAGACCTGGCCGCAGATCCGCGCCTGGGCCGAGCGCACCGGCTGGGCTCCACCGCCGTTCTGAGCGGAGGTCCAGCCGGTGCCCCGGGTGATCAGATCGTCTTCGCCGTTTTCCGGATGCCCACCACCAGGCCGAGCGCACAGGTGATCGCCCCGGCGAGCAGGCCCCACCCGACCACCGGATCGGTGAACGAGCCACCGAGCAGCGCCCGCTCCGCGTCGACGATGTAGGTCAGCGGGTTGAACCGGGCGGCCGTCTGCATCCAGCCCGGTCCGGACTCCAGCGGCAGCATCATCCCGGACAGGATCAGCAGCGGGAAGATCAGCGCCTGCTGCACCCCCCAGAACAGCCACTCCCGGCCCTTCGCCGCCAGTGCCAGTGCCATCGAGAGGGCACCGACCCCGACCCCGAACAGACCGAGCAGGGCCAGGCCGGCGAGCACGTGCAGCGGGTAGAAGGTGAACCCGAACGGCACGCACAGGCCGACGATGATCAGGCCTTGCACCACCAGCGGAGCGAACTCCTTCAGCGACCGGCCGACCAGGATGGCCGACCGGTCCAGCGGGGTGGCCAGCACCCGTTCGTAGGAGCCGGTCATCATCTCGTACAGCAGGTTCGAGCCGGTCATCGAGGTGCCGAACAGCGAGATCATCACGATCACGCCGGGGACGAACCACTGCAAGGTGTCCGCAGTGGAGCCACCGATCGGCCCGAAGCCGCCCAGTGAACCGGCCAGCAGCGGCGCGAACAGGCCGAGGAACACCAGGGGCTGCAGCAGCGAGAAGATCAGCGTGAACGGGTCCCGCAGCACCAGCAGGATCTCCCGGGTGAAGACCGCCCGGGTGTCGCCGAGGAACTTGGCTGGCGTGGACCGCGGGTCGGCGCGGTGCTCGGGGGTGAGGTCGGTGCTGGTCATGACTGGGCCTCCTCGCGCAGGCTGCGTCCGGTGAGATTGAGGAATACGTCGTCCAGACTGGCTTGGCGCACGTCCACGGCGGTCACGGCGTGCTCCCCGCCGCGGGCGGTGTCCAGGATTGCCGGCACGGACTCGGGGCCATTGCTGGTGGTGACCACCACCTGTTCCGCGCCTGCCTGCACCCGGTGGACGACCTGCGGCCAGGTGGGCCGGAGCAGGTCGGCCAGGGTCTCGCCGCGGCCGGCGACGGTCAGGGTGACCGTGTCATCGGCGAACTCGCGCTTGAGCACTCCCGGGGGAGCGTCGGCAATGATCTCGCCGTGGTCGATCACCACCACCCGCTCGGCCATGTGGTCCGCCTCGTCCAGGTAGTGCGTGGTGAGCACCAGCGTCATCCCGAGCTCACGGCGCATCGAGGTGATGTGCTCCCACAGGTTCGCCCGGCTGTGCGGGTCCAGCCCGGTGCTCGGCTCGTCCAGGAAGAGCAGCGGCGGGTGGTTCATCAGACCCATCGCCACATCCAGGCGCCGGCGCTGCCCGCCGGACAGGCTCTGCACGGTGCGCTTGTCCAGGCCGCCGAGCTCGAGCGCCTCGACCAGTGCGGCTGCCCGGCGCCGGTACTCGGCCGGGCGGAGCCCGTAGAACCGGCCCTGGTTGTGCAGTTCGTCGAGCACCCGGTAGGAGTACCCGCCCCCGTTGCCCTGGCCGATGTAGCCGATCTGGCTGCGCACCTGCGCCGGGTGGGTGGCCACGTCCCAGCCGGCCACGTGGGCGGTGCCTGCGGTGGGTGGCAGCAGGGAGGTGAGCATCCGCAGGGTGGTGGACTTGCCGGCCCCGTTCGGGCCGAGGAAGGCGACCAGCTCACCTTCGGAGACGGTCACGTCGATGCCTTTGACGGCTTCGATCGTTTCGTTGTTGCGGTGGAAGGTCTTGGTCAGACCACTCGCTCGGATCACGTGAGTGTCGAGTCCTCTCGTACGGTGTACCGAAATGGCGGAGCGACGATAGCATACGGTGTACGGGAACGGAAGAAGGAGGTGGACCGGGAGTGCAGCAGGAGTGGGAGCCGGGAGAGGCTGAGCTGGATCGGCTGCGTCAGGACGCACTGGCTCATGCCGCGGACCAGGGGTACCCCGTGGTGCGCAGCCCAGAGGTCACCCGCCGGCTGGAGTTGCTCTGGGGCATCAGCGAGCCGCCGACCCGCGGCCGGAAGGCGAGGATCGCCCTCGCGGACGTGGTCGCCGCCGGGGTGGCGGTCGCCGACCGGGATGGGATGGAGGCACTCTCCATGCGTCGGGTAGCCGGTGAGCTCGTGGTCGGTGCGATGTCCCTGTACACCTACGTACCGGGACGAGCCGAGCTGGTCGAGCTGATGGTGGACCAGGTCTTCGGCGAGCTGGAGCTGCCCGCGGCCGGTCTCGGCTGGCGGGAGGGGCTCGGGACGTATGCGCGCCAGACCTGGCGGCTGTACTGCCGCCATCCCTGGCTGCTGCAGCTGAACATGTGGCGCGGCCCATTGGCCCCGCATGTGCTGGACGCTCAGGAGGCGGGCCTGCGCACGCTTGCTGGCACCGGGTTGACCGCGCCCGAGGTGGTCCGCACGCTCGCGCTGGTGGACACCGTCGTCCAGGGGACCGCCCGCGCCGACATCGCCGAGGACGCCGATCGGCGGGTCTCCGGGATCGAGTTCGACCGCTACTGGGAATCGGTGAGCAGCTTCTGGACGGACTACTTCGACTACTCCCGCTATCCGACCATGGCGCGGATCTACGCCGACGGCGGATTCGATGCCACCGACGACTTCGAGGCGGCGCTGGACCGGCTGCTCACCGTGGTGGAACTCTCCCTGGTAGCAGCCGGCCCGACGCGCTGAGGCCTACTGCTCCAGAGTGGCGTCCAGGGTGATCGGGGTGGCCTTCAGGGCGACCGAGACCGGGCACCCGTCCTTGGCGCCGTCGGCGATGCGGGCGAAGTCCGCCTCGGAGATGCCCGGCACGTTGGCGACGGTGGTCAGGTGGATGCCCGTGATGCCGGTACCGGCCACGAAGGTGACATCGGCCTGGGTGCGCACCGACGTGGGCGTGGTGCCGTTGCCGTCCAGCTCGTTGGACAGCGCCATCGAGTAGCAGGCGGCGTGCGCTGCGGCGATCAGCTCTTCCGGATTCGTGGTGCCGGCGTTCGGTTCGGTGCGGGCCTTCCAGTTCACATCGAAGGTGCCGAGTCCGGAGGTGGACAGGGTGGTCTGGCCGGAGCCGGAGGTGAGGTCACCGTTCCAGGATCCGTTGGCGCTGCTGGTGACGGGCGTGGGCATAGTGGTCTCCAACCGTGTCGGGAACTGCGTACCCCTCCATCCTGCCCGGTACGACACCAGAGTGCATCGGCGCTCGCCGCTGTGCGGAGTTCGAATCGGCGCCTTTCGGTTCGAGCCGGCGACGGCGCAGGTCGCCAGGAGATATCGGCTCACCTGGAAGGGGCGGTCAGGTGGGTAGCCAGGAACGCTGCGACCTCCTCGATCTCCTCCCCGGCCACCCCGTGCCCCAGGCCGGCGAAAGTGCTCGCGGTCAGGTCGGTGTGAGCGGTGAGGAACCGCTCGGTGCGGGCGACCGCGTCGGCGCCGATCAGCGGATCCGCCAGTCCGCGGCCCCAGTACACCGGCGGTGAGATCTCGGCGAGAGCCTGGTCCCCACCCACCAGACCGGGCACGGTGAACCCGGACAGCACCACCCCACAGGAGAACTGCTCCGGATGGTGGCGGAGCAGGTGGGTGACCATCGCACCGCCCTGGGAGAAGCCGAGCAAGGCGACCGGGCCGGGGGTGCGGGCCAGTGCCTGCACCTCCTCCAGCCAGCGCATCACCCCGACGGTGGCCGCATTCGCCAGATCGATGTCCGGGTTCCCGGCTCGGGTGGGGTCGGTGATCGGGAACCAGGCGTACCCGGGCCCGGCGGGTAGCGGTGCGCGCAGGCTGGCGACCACCGGGCCGGTACCGGGGTGGCCAGGGTCGAGGTGGGCGGCAAGGGCGGCCAGATCGTGCTCGTGCGAGCCGTAACCGTGCATCAGGACCAGCAGGGGGCGGCTCTCGAGTGCCCCGGGGAGCTCCGATTCCGGTACGGACCAGACGGTGGCAGCGGGGTCGACGGGTAGCTCCAGCGGCCGGATCGAGGTCATAGCTGAGTTGTACCAGTTTCGCGAGTGGACAAGATCTGTTGTCCGGGTCGCGGCGAGGCAACGGAGTTTGGCCACTCGCGGTGGGGAGGCTCGCCGGGCTCACTCCTCGACTGTGGGGGTTGGTGGCGCCAGTCTTGCGGGGCTCGCTGCGCTCACTCCTCGACTGTCGGTGGTCCGGCGTACCGTTGACTCCATGCGTCCAGTCACAGATCTGCAGCGGAGCGTCGCGCCGCTCGAGGTGATCTCCGAGTACCAGCCGGCCGGCGACCAGCCGACCGCCATCGCCGATCTCACCAGCCGGCTGCAGGCGGGGGAGAAGGACATCGTCCTGCTCGGCGCCACCGGCACCGGTAAGTCCGCCACCACCGCCTGGCTGATCGAACAGGTGCAGCGGCCCACGCTAGTGATGGCCCCGAACAAGACCCTCGCCGCCCAGCTGGCCACCGAGTTCCGTGAGCTGCTGCCGAACAACGCCGTCGAGTACTTCGTCTCCTACTACGACTACTACCAGCCTGAGGCCTACGTCCCGCAGACGGACACCTACATCGAGAAGGACTCCTCGATCAACGACGAGGTGGAACGCCTGCGGCACTCCGCCACCAACAACCTGCTCACCCGGCGGGATGTAGTGGTGGTCGCCTCGGTCTCCTGCATCTACGGTCTGGGTACCCCGCAGGAGTACGTCGATCGAATGGTGCCGCTGCGGGTAGGAGACCAGCTCGACCGGGACGACCTGCTCCGCCAGTTCGTCACCATGCAGTACACCCGCAACGACATGGCCTTCACCCGCGGCACCTTCCGGGTGCGCGGCGACACGGTGGAGATCATTCCGGTCTACGAGGAGCTCGCCGTCCGGATCGAGATGTTCGGCGACGAGATCGAGAGCCTGGCCACCCTGAACCCGCTCACCGGGGACGTGGTCCGCTCCGAGGAGGAGATCTTCCTTTTCCCCGCCACCCATTACGTGGCCGGCCCGGAACGGATGGAGCGCGCGATCGGCACGATCGAAGCCGAGCTCGCTGAACGCCTGGAGGAGCTGGAGCGGCAGAACAAGCTTCTTGAGGCCCAGCGGCTACGGATGCGCACCACCTATGACATCGAAATGATGCGCGAGATCGGTTCCTGCTCCGGGATCGAGAACTACTCCCGGCATATCGACGGCCGTGACGCCGGTTCGGCCCCGAACACCCTGCTGGACTACTTCCCCGAGGACTTCCTGCTGGTGATCGACGAGTCGCATGTCACCGTGCCGCAGATCGGCGCCATGTACGAGGGGGACATGTCCCGCAAGCGCACGTTGGTGGATCACGGCTTCCGGCTGCCCAGCGCGATGGACAACCGGCCGCTGCGCTGGGAGGAGTTCCTCGAACGCATCGGGCAGACTGTGTACCTGTCCGCCACCCCGGGCGATTACGAGCTGTCCCAGTCCGACGGCGTGGTCGAGCAGATCATCCGCCCCACCGGACTCGTGGACCCGGAGGTGGTGGTCAAGCAGACCGAGGGCCAGATCGACGACCTGCTCGCCGAGATCAACGAGCGCGCCGAACGCTCCGAGCGGGTGCTGGTGACCACCCTCACCAAGAAGATGGCCGAGGACCTCACCGACTACCTGCTCGAACGTGGCGTCCAGGTGCGCTACCTGCACTCCGAAGTGGATACGCTGCGCCGGGTCGAGCTGCTCCGTGAGCTACGCAGCGGTAGCTTCGACGTGCTGGTCGGGATCAACCTGCTCCGGGAAGGTCTCGATCTTCCGGAGGTGTCCCTGGTGAGCATCTTGGACGCGGACAAGGAGGGATTCCTGCGGTCCGGTACCTCGCTGATCCAGACCATCGGTCGGGCGGCACGGAATGTCTCCGGACAGGTGCACATGTACGCCGACTCTGTCACCGCTTCGATGCAGCACGCGATCGAGGAGACCAACCGGCGCCGGGACGCCCAGCTCGCCTACAACGCCGAGCACGGCATCGACCCGACTCCACTGCGCAAGCGGATCGGCGACATCACCGACATGCTCAGCCGGGAGGATGTCGACACCAAGGAGCTCCTCGCCGGCGGGTACCGGCAGCCGGGAAAGAAGGGGCAGAAGGCTCCGACGCCCACGACGGCCCGGGCGAAGCTGGCCGGTGCCGCCGCCAGCGATCTGGCCGACCTCATCCAGGAGCTGTCCGACCAGATGCACGTGGCCGCCGAGGAGCTCCAGTTCGAGCTCGCCGCGCGGCTGCGGGACGAGATCGCCGACCTGAAGAAGGAGCTCCGGCAGATGACCGAGGCGACCGCCTGAGCTCGGTGGTCAGTATTAGGCTGCAGCGCGGGCGGCGGCGATCGTGGTGGTCAACCGGTCGAAGATCTGCCGGTCTACCGGGACACCATGCCGGCGTAGCGCGAGGCTCGCCGCACCGACCAGACCGTCATGGGTGAACACCGGATCGTCGAAATCACCGGCGAGCCGGCGCACCTGCGCGGCGAACTCCGGCTGACGGCTGAGCACACTGCCACCGAACACCATCGGCCCCCTCAGCCCGGGCTGACGCACAGCGGTGATCGTCGTCGCCAGCGCTGAGGCCGCCGCGGAGACAATCTGATCTGCCACCTCGTCCACGCCGACGGCGAACGCCAACGGTGCCAGGTGGGCGAGGTCCACCGGTCGCCAGCTGTAGAGCAGGTCCACGGCATCCTGCACACTGCGCGAACGCCCCTCGATCAGGTCTGCCGGGTCCGGGTCCAGACCGAGCTGTTCCAGCAGGGCGCGGCTGAGCGCCGTGGCCGGTCCACGACCGTCCAGGGCCGCCAGACCCGCCCGAGCCACCTGCTGGCCGATCCAGAACCCGGAGCCGACGTCACCGAGCAGCCAGCCGATACCGTCGCTGACCTGGTCTACCTCGTCATCGCGCACCCGCAGGGCAATTGCTCCGGTCCCCGCTACGAGTGCGTACCCGGCGGGCTCCGGTGAGGCCGAGCAGAACGTTGCGTGCAGGTCTGCCTCCAACCGGAACGTCACCGGGAGCCCACCGGTATGAGCGGCCTGATTCAACCAGTCCGGTCCACCCACCACCCGGGCACCGGCCATCGCCGCGACGGCACCGGCCACCGACGCCGGATCAGTTCCCGCCGCTGTCACCGCCTGCAGCGAAGCGGCGAGCACCTGCGCGGCGGCGTGCTCAGTCCCGGAGGAGACCGGATTTCCACTTCCGGCACGCCCCAGACCGAGACAGGTGCCGTCTGCGGACACCAGAACAGCGCGGGTAGAGGTGCCGCCGGCGTCGACGCCGAGATAACGCAACATCACAATTCCTTCAGGTGGCTTGACGAGAACCTATCGTGAGAATACCTTTCAGACAGATCGACAACGACGTGAGAGGGATTTTCACCATGGTGGGTGCGCCGCCCGAGTCCGAAGGGGCTCTCCGGGTTACTGAGCGTATCCACGCCAACCTCCCGCTGATGTCCTCGGCGATGGTCAAGATCGCCGAGCTGCTCCTCGATGATCCGTCCGCACCTATCGAGATGTCGATCACCGAGCTCGCGGACCGGGCGGGCACCTCTGCGGCCACGGTCACCCGGTTCTGCCGGCAGCTCGGCTACCCCGGATACGTGCAGTTCCGGGTCGGTGTGGCCACCGATTCCGGGCACGGCGAGGCGGACGACAACCGCTGGCGCGCCGCGATGAGCCGCACGCTCGATCCGAACGACACCGCTGACGACGTCTCCCGCACGCTGCTGAACGCACACATCCGGTCGCTCCGGGCCACGGCCAGTGTGCTGGACCCGCAGGTGAGCGCCCGGGTGGCGGAGCGGATGGCCACTGTGGCGCATGTGGACATCTACGGCACCGGCGGCAGCTCGGCCATGGCCGAGGAGATGATGACCCGGCTGTACCGGATCGGCGTCAACGCCCACGCCTGGGGGGATGTGCACGCTGGCCTGGCGAGCGGATCGATCTTGCCGCAGAAGTCCGTGGCGATCGGTATCTCGCACAGCGGGCGGACCAAAGAGACGATCGAGATGCTTGGCCGGGCCAAGTCCTCCGGCGCCTACACGGTCGCGATCACCAGCCAGAGCGCCTCCCCGTTGGCGCAGGTGGCCGACGACGTCCTGCTCGCCTCCGTGCCGGACCGTTACCTGCACCCGGCGGACCTGTCCGCCAAACACGCCCAGCTGTTCGTCCTGGACCTGCTGTACCTGCTCGTGGCCCAGCACGACTACACCGAGACGGTTGCTCGGATCGCGGCCACCGATGCCGCCGTCGCCAGCCATCGCCGCCCCGACTGAAAGGAACCGATCGCCTGATGATCACCTCTGCCGCCGACTTCCTCACCGAGACCACCTCTCGGCTGAGTACCCTCGCCGAGCGTGCCGCCGCCGGTGAGTACGACGAGGCTGTCGATCTGCTCACTGCCGCGATCGAGTCCGGTGGCGTGATCCAGGCCTTCGGCACCGGACACTCGCAGGCCTTTGCTATGGAGGTCGCAGGGCGCGCCGGCGGGCTGATCCCCACCAGCAAGCTCGCACTGGCCGATCTGGCACTCCTCGGTGGATGGGAGGTCGACGACCTTCGCGGCTCCGAACTGGAGCGCAACCCAGCCGTGGCCGACGATCTGCTCGGCACCGCCCAGATCGCCCCGGAGGATGTGTTCGTGATCGCCTCCAACTCCGGGGTGAACGGCTCGATCGTCGGTATGGCGCTCGCGGTGGCCGAACGTGGACACAAGATCATCGCGGTCACCAGCCTCGAACACACCCACGCCGTCACCCCCAAGCACCCCAGCGGCAAGCGGCTGGTGGACGTGGCAGATGTGGTGATCGACAACCTTGCCCCCTATGGCGACTCCACCCTGACCCTCGGTGACGAGTACGGCGCCGGCGCCGTCTCCTCCCTGACGGCCGCCTACATCGCTCAGGTGCTCACCCTGGGTGTGGTGGAACGGATGCTTGCCGCGGACAAGGAACCGCCGTTGTACATCTCGGCGAACCGGCCAGGAGGTGATGAGCACAACCGCGCACTAGAAGACGTCTACAGCGGCCGACTTCGCCGTCTGGCTTGACCTGCACCAGCGCCGAGCGCACCGATCGGGGCGAACGCCCCACCCTCACCGCCCAGCGGGTCAGGTGAGCATTCCAACCCAGTTTCACTACCAGCACAGAAAGGGCATCGAGGACGATGACTGATTCACGAATCTCCGCTCCCGACCGTCGCACCGTACTCCGGGGCGGCCTGTATACCGCGGCGGCTGTTCCGCTCGGTGTCACCCTCGCCTCCTGCGCCACCGGCGGTGGCGGCGACGAGGACGAGACCGACGACGGTGACGGTGGCGACGAGCCCGCCGGCGACCCGGAGAACCCGTTCGGCGTCGAGGCCGACGCTGAGGTCGACGCGGTGATCTTCGACGGTGGCTATGGCGTGGACTATGTGGAGTTCGCCGCCGACATCTTCCAGACCCAGCACGACGGCACCACGGTGACGGTGGCACCGTCCACCCAGATCGCCCAGGAGATGCAGCCCCGGTTCGTCTCCGGCAACCCGCCGGACCTGATCGACAACTCCGGTGCGAACTCGATCGGCTTCAACACCATCTTGGAGCAGCTCGAGGACCTCACCGACGTGATCGATGCGCCGAACCTCGAGGGCACCACGATCCGGGACACGCTGTATGGCGGCGTGCTCGAGCCGGGCACCTACGGGGACAAGCTCGCGGCGATCAACTACGTACTCACCGTCTACGCCGTCTGGTACTCCGGCAGTCTGTTCGAGGAGCACGGCTGGACCCCGCCGACGAACTGGGAGGAAGCCAAGGAACTCGGCGCCGCCGCCAAGGAGGAGGGGCTGTTCCTGTTCTGCTGGGGCACCGAGGCGGCCACCTACTACCAGTCGCTGGCGATCGAGTCGGCGATCAAGGAGGGTGGCGACGAGGTGCGGCTGGCGCTGGAGAACCTGCAGCCGGACTGCTGGTCGCTGGAGCCGATCCAGGGTGTGTTCACCGCGATGAAGGAGATCGTCGACGCCGGCTACTTCAAGCCCGGCGGCGCCGGCACCCAGTTCACCCAGGCGCAGGCGCAGTGGAGCGACGCGCAGGAGGCGCTGCTGTACCCGTCCGGTTCCTGGATCGAGAACGAGATGAAGGACCAGACGGCAGACGGCTTCGAGATGAAGGGTGTGGCATCGTTCTCGCTCACGGCGAGTCCGTCGATGCCGCAGACCGCACTGCACTCCACTGCCGGTGAACCGTTCATCGTCCCCTCCGACGGTAATGTCGCCAACGGTAAGGAGCTGCTGCGGATCATGCTCTCCGAGGAGTCCGCGAGCAACTTCTCCCAGGAGAAGCTCGCCCCCACGGTCATCAAGGACCTGGTTCCCGAGGACGGGTTCGGCTCCACCGCTCTGGTGTCCCAGACCGACATGCTCGATGCTGCGGGTGAAGACATCTTCACCTTCAACTTCGTGAACACGTACGGGATGAACCCGGAGCAGCTGCCGATCTGGAACTCGTTCCTCTCCGGGGACAAGACGGTGGAGTCGTTGACCAGCGATTTGCAGGCGATCACTGACCGGATCGCGAACGACGACTCGATCGAGAAGATCGAGGTTTCGTGACCGCGGTCGTCAACCCAGCGGAAGCTCCGGCGGGGCGCGGTGCGCCCCGCCGGGGTCCCCGCCGCAAGCTGTCCTTCGACGTGGTCAGCTTCTTCGTGGTGTTTCTCGGTCTCCCGCTGGCGTTGTTCCTGCTGTTCGTGATCTGGCCGTTCCTGCAGGCGGGGTTCTACGCGCTGACCGACTGGTCCGGGTACTCCGCGGAGTTCAACATCGTCGGGCTGGACAACTTCACCCAGCTGGCCCAAGACCCCCGGTTTATCAACGCGGTGGGCAACTCGATGGTGTTCGCGATCGTGATCCCGGCGGTGACCCTCGGAATCGCTCTCACCTTCGCGGTGCTGCTCACTATCGGCGGCTCCGGTAAGGGGCAGGTCCGGGGGGTGAAGAACGCCGGGATGTACCGGGTGGTGTCGCTGTTCCCCTACGTGATCCCCGGTATTGCGATCGGCTTGATGTGGCGACTGATCCTGGATCCGAGCAGCGGCCTGGTCAACGGCATCCTCACCGCGGTCGGCCTGGACCAGTTCCAGTCCTTCGCCTGGCTCGGGAACGTGTCCACGGCCATGCCGGTGGTCATCCTGGTGGTGGTCTGGGGGCTGATCGGGTTCTACATGCTGTTGTTCATCGCCGCGATCAAGGGTGTGCCGGCTGAGATCTATGAGGCCGCCCGGATTGATGGCGCCGGTCGGTGGCGGATGACGGTCTCGGTCACGGTGCCCCTGATCCGGGACAACGTCCAGACCGCCTACATCTATATCGGGATCATGGCACTGGACCTGTTCGTCTACGTCCAGGCGATGACTCCCACCGGCGGCCCGGACTCCAGCACGCTGGTGATGAGCCAGCAGCTGATCCGCACCGCGTTCACCGAGGGCAAGGCCGGCTACGCCAGCGCGATGGGGGTCGCGATGGCTGTGGTGACGCTGGTGTTCGCAGCAATCGTGTTCACCGTGAACCGCCTCACCGGAGGTAAGGACGAGAAGGGGGTCTCATGAGTGCCTCGACCGCGACCGCGACCCGGCCCGCGAGCCGTGCCAAGGGTGACCGCCTGGTCTCTGGTCTGTCCCACTTTGTGCTCGTGGTCTGGTGCATCCTGGTCATCGGCCCGATGCTGTGGACCTTGCTCAGCTCGTTCAAGACCAGCCGGGAGATCTTCGGTAACCCGTTCGGGCTGCCCGCCGAGTGGAGCTTCGAGAACTTCATCAACGCCTGGGTCTCCTCCGAGATCGGCCGAGCATTCCTGAACACGATCATCGTGGTCGGCTTCGCGCTGGTCGCGGTAATGCTCCTCGGGGCGATGTGTTCCTACGTACTTGCCCGATTCTCCTTCCCCGGCCGGCGCGCGATCTACTACCTGATGCTGGCCGGACTCACCTTCCCGGTGTTCCTGGCGATCGTGCCGCTGTTCTTCGTCCTGAAGAACATCGGCCTGCTCGGCACCCTGCTCGGGTTGACGATCACCTATATCGCCTTCGCGCTGCCGTTCACGGTCTTCTTCCTCTACGCCTTCTTCCGCGGGCTACCGGAGGAGATCTCCGAAGCGGCAGCGATCGACGGCGCAGGGGAGTGGCGCACGTTCTTCCAGGTGATGCTCCCGATGGCCAAACCGGGGATGGCATCGATTGCGATCTTCAACTTCCTCGGTCTGTGGAACCAGTTCATCCTGCCGGTGGCGCTGAACACCAACGAGGCCAACTGGGTGCTGTCCCAGCGGCTGAACGCATTCGCCTCCGCGATGACCTACCAGGTCGACTTCGGCGCCATGTTCGCCGCCGTGGTCATCACCGTCGTCCCGGTGCTGGTGGTCTACATCATCTTCCAACGACAGCTCCAAGGATCGGTCACCCAAGGAACCATGAAGTAACGGGGGAGTCAGTGGTACTCCCGCACGGAGCGGCCGTGCCCGGGTGGACGCGTGCACATCGAGCGCCCGGGCACGGCATGATGGCCGGATGAGCGACGAGACCTCTCTATGGATGGCCATCGCCCTCTTTCTCATCGGCATGCTCGCTCTGGGCTACTCCGGGCACGAGCAGAGCCGCACGCTCGGCGGCTATCTGCTCGCCGATCGGCGGCTGCGCGGTAGCCAGGCGGGGTTGAGTGCCGGTGCCTCGGATGCCTCCTGGTGGCTGATCCTCCTCCTGCCGGCAGCCGCCTACAGCACCGGGATGCACGCAGCGTGGATCCCGATCGGTCTGATCCTCGGGGCCTGGTTCGCCTGGACGGTCGTTGCCCCGCGGCTGCGCAGCTACGCACCGATCGCCGGTGATGCCATCACAGTGCCGACCTTCTTTGACCGCCGTACCCACGATTCGTCGCATCTGCTCCGGATCGCGTCCGCACTGTTGATCCTGGTGTTCTTCACCTTCTACCTGGCCGCCGGGATGCGGATCGGCGGCAGTTTCTTCGCCTCCGCTTTCGGCACCAGCGAGCTGGTCGGGCTAGTCGTGGTCGGCGCAGTCACCACGGTCTACGTGCTGTTCGGGGGGATGCGTGGGGTGGCGAACGCACATGTGGTCCAAGCCCTGCTGATGGCCGGTGGACTGGTGCTGGTGGCGGTCACCGCGGTGCGCGAGCTCGGCGGCTGGGACGCCACCCGGGCGGTCGTCGAGTCGGTAGCGCCGGAGTCGACGTCGCTGCTGGCCGGCGGGGTCGGGGCGGGCCTGTTCACCGCACTGGCCTGGGGGCTGGGCTACCTCGGTCAGCCGCAAGCCCTGGTGCGGATGATGGCGCTGCGCTCACCCCGTGCGGCCCGGTCCGCGCGGCGAGTGCTGATCGGCTGGCTGGTGATCAGCCTTGGTGCCGCGATCGTGGTCGGACTGGCCACCCTCGCCTACTTCGAGCAGAGCTGGCGGCCCCTGAATCGCCCCGAGGACGCGTACCCGCGGCTGGCGGAACTCCTGTTCTCGCCGTTCGTCGGCGGACTGCTGCTGACCGTGGTGCTCGCGGCCGTCATGAGCACCGCTGCCAGCCAGCTGCTGCTCTGCTCCTCGGCCCTGGTGGAGGACCTGTACCGGCTGATCGTGCGCACCGAGCAGCCCAGGCGGCGCCATGCCGGTCTGGCCCGGCTGGCCGTGCTGGTGGTGGCCGCGGTGGCAGCGATGCTCGCCTACAGCGGCCGCACCGGTGCAGTTGATCTGTTCGCCTTCGCCTGGGCCGGGTTCGGCGCCACGTTCGCCCCCCTGGTGCTACTCAGCCTGTTCTGGCGGCGGCTCACCTCCTGGGGTGCGCTTGCCGGCCTGGCGAGCGGCGCCGTCGTGGTGTTCGTCTGGACCCAAGCGGGACTGGACGACACGCTGCACGAGCTGCTCCCCGCATTCGCCATGAACCTGCTGGTCGCGGTCCTGGTCAGCCGACTCACCGCCGCGCCGAGCGCGGCCGTGACCGCCGAGTACGAGGAGATGACCGACCGGCTGCCGGCCCCAGGCCTGCTCCGCCGCGGCGGTGTGCGCCTGGTTGCCCTGATCGGAGCCGGCTTGGCTGCGGCGGTTCCCGCCCCGGCTGTCGAATCCGACCGCACCGCTGCGGTGGGCGATGTGATGGATACCACCCGCGCGGCCGGCAGTTGAGGTCTAGACTCATCGCGGTGGAGGGGAGTACCCCATAAGCGATGGCGTCGTCACCACGGCCGGCTAGGTAGCAGGCTCGGTGCCATCGACCCGATGTTGGGCGGGGGAGACCTCCGGTGCTCGACGTACTCACCGGAGGTAACGAATGCACGTAGAACCGTGGGCCTGGGCTGCCCTGATCCTGGTGATCGCAGCGATGATGGCGATCGACTTCTTCGGCCACGTGCGCAAGGCACACGAACCGAGCCTCAAAGAAGCCTCGATCTGGTCCGCCTGCTACATCAGCGTGGCGCTGCTCTTCGGGCTCTTCGTGCTCTGGCAGTGGGGCAGCGGCTTCGCGGTCCAGTACTACTCCGGGTACATCACCGAGGAGTCGCTCTCGGTGGACAACCTGTTCGTGTTCGTCCTGATCATGTCCAGCTTCGCAGTGCCCCGGAAGTACCAGCAGAAAGTGCTGCTCGTCGGGATCATCATCGCGCTGGCCCTACGTACCGTTTTCATCCTGCTCGGCGCTACGGTAGTGAGCAACTTCTCCTGGGTGTTCTACATCTTCGGTGCCTTCCTCATCTACACCGCGATCACCCAGCTGAAGAGCAACGACGACGAGGAGTTCAAGGAGAACCTCCTGCTCCGGCTCACCCGGCGGGTGTTCCCCACCACGGACGGCTACGTCGGTGGCAAGCTGACCACCCATATCGATGGCAAGCGGCACATCACCCCGCTGCTCATCGTGATGATCGCGATCGGCAGCGCCGATCTGTTGTTCGCAGTCGACTCGATCCCGGCGATCTTCGGCCTCACCCAGGAGGTGTACCTGATCTTCGCCGCCAATGCCTTCTCGCTGATGGGGCTGCGCCAGCTGTTCTTCGTGATCGATGGGCTGCTCGACCGGCTGGTCTATCTGAACTACGGGTTGGCGGCGATCCTGGCGTTCATCGGCGGCAAGCTGGTGCTGCACGCGCTGCACACCAACGACCGGAGCTTCATCAACGGGGGTCAGCCGTGGGAGGTGATCCCGGAGCCGACCACCCTGGTCTCGCTGGTGGTGATCATCGGAATTCTGGTGGTCACGACCGTCACCTCGCTGACGTTCGGGCGCAAGCGCCTAGAGAAGCCGGATCCCCCGCCCGTGGAGGGTCGGGGCGCATCGCCGGTGGGCGACCGGTACACTCAGTGATCGTGGAGGGGAGTACCCCATAAGCGCTGGTGTCGTCATCACAGTCGACCTCGAGGTCGACTCGGTGCCAGCGGCCCGATTCTCGGGTGGGGGAGACCTCCGGTGCCAGTTCAACTCACCGGAGGTTTCTTGATGGATGTACAGCCCTGGGTCTGGGGCGTCACGATCGGTGTGATCGTGCTCATGCTCGCGATCGACTTCTTCGGCCATGCCCGCAAGGCGCATGAGCCGTCGCTGCGGGAGGCGGCGCTGTGGTCGCTCGCCTACGTAGTGATAGCCCTGGTGTTCGGCGGATTCGTCTGGTGGGAGTGGGGATCGGACTTCGGCGTGCAGTACTTCTCCGGCTATGTCACGGAGAAGTCGTTGTCGGTGGACAACCTGTTCGTCTTCGTGCTGATCTTCACCAGCTTCCGAGTGCCCCGGCAGTACCAGCAGAAGGTGCTGCTGATCGGCATCATCATCGCGCTGGTGCTGCGGACCGTCTTCATCTTCGTCGGCGCAGCAGCGGTGAACGAGTTCGCGGCGGTGTTCTACCTGTTCGGCGCCTTCCTCATCTACACCGCGATCACGCAGCTGAAGAGCAACGACGACGAGGACGACGGTAAGGAGAACATCGCCGTCCGGGTGGTGCGGCGGATCTTCCCGACCACGGGCGACTACGTCGGCGACAAGCTGCTGCACAAGCACGACGGCCGCTGGCACGTCACCCCCATGCTGGTGGTGATCATCGCCATCGGCAGCGCCGACGTGCTGTTCGCAGTGGACTCCATCCCGGCGATCTTCGGCCTGACCCAGGAACCGTTCCTGGTGTTCGCGGCGAACGCCTTCTCCCTGCTCGGCCTGCTGCAGCTGTACTTCCTCATCGACGGGCTGCTGGACCGCCTCGTCTACCTGAACTACGGCCTGGCCGGCATCCTCGGGTTCATCGGCGCCAAGCTGGTGATCCACGCCCTGCACAAGAACGAGGTGTCGTTCATCAACGGTGGCGAGCCGTGGACGGTGATCCCGGAACCGGGCACGATCACCTCGCTGGTCGTGATCGTCGGCATCCTGGCGATCACGACGATCGCCTCGCTCACCTTCGGTCGGCGGAAGCTGCCGGCTGAGTCTGAGTCTGAGTCTGAGGTTGAGGCCGAGGAGCAGGAGCGGGGCTAGAGCACTAGTTCGCCTCGTCGGCGAACGGGCCGATCACCGGATTCCAGCCGCGCACGCGGCGCTCGGTGATCAGCCCGGCTTGCTGGAACGGGTCGGCGTCGAGCATCTGCTCGACGCCGGCGGCGTCCTCGGCAATGATCAGCAGCAAGGCCCCCGGGCTTTCGCCGACCCAGGGACCGGAGGCGAGCAGCCGACCCTCCTCCAACAGGCTGCGCAGGAATGCACGGTGCCCGGGGCGGATCCGCTCCATGTCAGTGGCGCGGTCCGGGTCGTAGCTGTACTCGACGGCGAAGGTGCTCATGGCCGTCGACTGTACCCGTGGTCGGCCGGTCACCAGCCCCGTGCTCGCCACTCGGGCAGGGCCGGTCGCTGCGCGCCGAGGGTGGTGTTGTCCCCGTGCCCGGGCAGCACCACCGTCCCGTCGGGCAGGACAGCGAAGACCCGCTCGGTGACATCGGCGATCAACTGCTGGAAGTCCGCAGCCGACCCCGTCTTGCCCACCCCACCCGGGAACAAGCTGTCACCGGTGAAGACCAGGGGCGGGGCGCCGTCGTCGGCAAGAACGAGCGCCACGGAACCGGGCGTGTGTCCGCGAAGGGCGACCACGTGCAGACCGAGGGAGCCCACGGTGACCTGGTCGCCGTGACCCAGGCGGTGATCGACCGTTGCTCGCAGCTGGTCGGCATCGGGACCTCCGGCCAGGACCGGCGCGCCCGTGCTGGCGACGAGCTCGGCGAGAGCGCCGTGATGATCGGGATGCCGGTGCGTGGTGAGGATCCCGACCAGCGACCCGGTGGCCGCCTCGGCTGCCAGCAGCTCCTGCAGCCGCGTGGCATCGTCGGCGGCGTCGATCAGCAGGTGGTCGCCGGTGCGCCGGTCCACGATCAGGTAGGCGTTGTTGTCCATCGCGGACACGCTCGCCTTGTGCACCTCGGCATTGGCGGTACGCCAGACGGCGGTGGGCCCGCCACGCTGCACGTGTCCCGGGACGATCGGGTTAGATCCGGAAAGTTCGGTGGTGGTCATGGCAGCAGGCTCTCACCCAGCGGCGTCGGGTTCACCGCGATCTCCCACCGGAAGCCGTCGGGGTCGGTGAAATATCCGGAGTAGCCGCCCCATTCGCGCTGGGTCGCGGCCTCCGCTGCACCCCCGGCAGCGCGGGCTTCGACCAGGACGGTATCCACCTCGTCCGGGGTGGCGAGGTTGTGCGCGAGTGTGATCGGTGGGGTGCCGTCGCGGGTCACCGGGCCGATCTCGGCCTCGGCATGATCGCGTTGCCACAGGGACAGGAGCAGGCGCTGCCCGATCCGGATCATCAGCACCTCCCCGGGCACGTCCACGTCGGCAGTCCAGCCCAGCCCGTCGAGATAGAACGCGCGGGTTCGGCTGAGGTCGTCGACGACGAGGGTGATGAGGCTGAGGCGTTGGTCCATGTCGGCAGCCTGCCACGGCGCGCCGACAACGACCGGGGCGAGCGACGGTGGGGGTGTCGGTCAGGGCTGGGGTGTGGCCGGAGCCCGTACCTGCCGGACGGGCCGTTGCGGTGTTGGATTGACGTGCCCAGTACGTCACACCCACACCACAGGCAAGGAGCGCCGCACGAGCACTTATCCGGCCCGCACTCGCTTCATCACGACCCCCGGGTGGGTGTCCTCCCACGTGATGGTGCAGTGCACCACCACGACGGGCGCTGACCTGCGCACACGCTCAGGCACCCCCTCCAGGACCCCACCCGGAAATGAGCAACTGTGACCAACCCAGCATCTCGAACGGTTGTACGATGTCGGTGGCTCGTCCTACCATGGCATCCGTGAGTGACTCCCTCCTGATTCGCGGCGCGCGCGAGCACAACCTCCAGAACGTCGATCTCGAGCTTCCCCGGGACCGGCTGATCGTCTTCACCGGTCTGTCCGGATCCGGGAAGTCCTCTCTGGCGTTCGACACGATCTTCGCCGAGGGGCAGCGCCGCTACGTCGAGTCCCTGTCCGCCTATGCCCGGCAGTTCCTCGGCCAGATGGACAAGCCGGATGTGGACTTCATCGAGGGACTGTCCCCGGCGGTCTCGATCGACCAGAAGTCGACGAACCGCAACCCGCGCTCGACCGTGGGCACCATCACCGAGGTCTACGACTATCTGCGGCTGCTGTTCTCCCGGGCCGGTACTCAGCACTGCCCGGTATGTGGCGAGCGCGTCGTCGCGCAGAGCCCGCAGCAGATCGTCGACCGGCTGCGCGAGATGCCCGACGGTACCCGGTTCCAGGTGCTCGCCCCGGTGGTCCGCGGGCGCAAGGGGGAGTACTCCGAGCTATTCCGGGACCTGCAGTCCCGTGGGTTCGCCCGCGCCGTGGTGGACGGTGAGCTGATCCAGCTCGCCGAGCCGCCCACACTGGAGAAGAAGCTCAAGCACACCATCGATGTGGTGATCGACCGGCTCGTGGTCCGGGAGAACATCCGCCAACGGCTGACCGACTCGGTGGAGACCGCGCTGGGTCTGGCCGAGGGCCTGGTGATCGCCGACTTCGTTGATCTCGACGCCGACGACCCGGATCGGCAGCGGCGGTTCTCGCAGAACCGGGCCTGCCCGAACGACCACCCGCTGACCCTGGAGGAGATGGAACCACGCACCTTCTCCTTCAACGCCCCCTACGGCGCCTGCCCGGAGTGCACCGGGATCGGCACCCGCCTGGAGGTAGACCCGGGGCTGGTGGTGCCGGACGAGGAGCTCAGCCTCGCCGAAGGCGCGGTGGCGCCGTGGGCGAGCGGCAGCTCGCAGTACTTCGACCGGATCCTGACCGCGCTCGGCGACGATCTCGGCTTCTCCGTGGACGTGCCGTGGCGCGCGCTGCCCAAGCGCGCCAAGGAAGCGGTGCTCTACGGCAAGGACCACAAGGTGCACGTGCGGTACCGGAACCGGTGGGGCCGGGAGCGGTCCTACTCCACCGGCTTCGAGGGTGCCATCGCCTTCCTCCAGCGCCGGCACACCGAGACCGAGTCGGAATGGTCGCGGGACAAGTACGAGGAGTACATGCGCGAGGTGCCGTGCCCGGTTTGCCAGGGCGCCCGGCTCAAGCCCGAGGTGCTCGCGGTGACCGTCGGCGGGAAGTCGATCGCCCAGGTGTGCGACCTGTCCATCCGGGAGTCGAAGTCCTTCCTCGACGGTCTGCAGCTGGGCCAGCGGGAAGCGGCGATCGCCGGCCAGGTGCTCAAGGAGATCCACGCCCGGCTCGGCTTCCTGCTCGACGTCGGCCTGGACTACCTGAGCATGTCCCGGCCGGCCGCCACGCTCTCCGGCGGCGAGGCCCAGCGGATCCGGCTCGCCACCCAGATCGGCTCCGGTCTGGTGGGAGTGCTGTACGTGCTCGACGAACCGAGCATCGGACTGCACCAGCGGGACAACCGTCGCCTGATCGACACCCTGACCCGGTTGCGGGACCTGGGCAACACGCTGATCGTCGTCGAACATGACGAGGACACCATCCGCACCGCGGACTGGATCGTGGACATCGGCCCGGGCGCGGGGGAGCAGGGTGGGCACATCGTGCACTCCGGCGACTACCCGGGCCTGCTCGAAGCTCCTGGTTCGATCACCGGTGCGTATCTGGCCGGCCGTAGCAGCATTCCGATTCCCGCGCAGCGGCGCGAGCCGGACTCCGGGCGGTGGCTCACCGTGCAGGGCGCGCACGAGAACAACTTGCGCAGTATCGACGTGGCCTTCCCCCTCGGCACCTTCACTGCGGTGACCGGAGTGTCCGGCTCGGGCAAGTCCACCGTCGTGAACGCGATCCTGTACAACGTGCTCGCCAACGAGCTGAACGGCGCCAAGCACGTGCCCGGCCGGCACAAGCGGGTCACCGGTCTGGACGACCTGGACAAGGTGGTGCACGTGGACCAGAGCCCGATCGGGCGCACCCCACGGTCCAATGCCGCCACCTACACCGGGGTATGGGACCACATGCGCAAGCTGTTCGCCGAGACCACCGAGGCGAAGGTACGCGGCTATACCCCCGGCCGGTTCTCCTTCAACGTCAAGGGTGGCCGCTGCGAGTCCTGCAACGGTGACGGCACGCTGAAGATCGAGATGAACTTCCTGCCGGACGTGTACGTGCCGTGCGAGGTGTGCCACGGGGCCCGGTACAACCGGGAGACCCTCGAGGTGCACTACAAGGGCAAGACCGTGGCGGACGTGCTGGACATGCCGATCGCGGAGGCTGCCGAGTTCTTCGCCGCAGTGCCGGCGATCTCGCGGCACCTGCGCACCCTGGTGGACGTCGGCCTGGGCTACGTGCGTCTCGGGCAGCCGGCCCCCACCCTCTCCGGCGGTGAGGCGCAGCGGGTGAAGCTGGCCTCCGAGCTGCAGAAGCGGTCCACCGGGCGCACGGTGTACGTGCTGGACGAACCCACCACCGGGCTGCACTTCGATGACATCCGCAAGCTCCTGGACGTGCTCCAGGGTCTGGTGGAGAAGGGCAACACGGTGATCGTGATCGAGCACAACCTGGATGTGATCAAGAACGCCGACTGGGTGGTCGACATGGGCCCGGAAGGGGGCTCCGGTGGTGGACTGGTGGTGGCCGAGGGCACCCCGGAGGACCTCGCCAAGGTGGAGACCTCGCACACCGGCCACTTCCTCGCCGAGATCCTCGGCACCGATGCCCAGGCAGATCTGCGCCCGGTGACCACAGTGGCCGCGCTGACCCGCCCCAAGGCTCGGTCCGCACGCCGCAAGGAGGCTGCCGCCAAGGGGAAGGCACGGCGGACGAAGTCCGCGGCGACCGCCTGAGCGCCGCTGCGGGCCAGCTGCTGCGCCCCCGGCCGCGGGTGGCCGGGCCGGCTAGGCGCGGGCCACGACCTCCGTGGTCAGCGGGGAGTGCCGCACCGGGAAGTTCACCGAGCGGGCGATGAAGCAGTGGTCGTGCGCCTGCTGGTGCAGTGCGGCGATCACATCCTCGCCGACCGGCTCGGCCACACTCACCCGCGGGTGCAGCACCACTTCGGTGAACTGCCCGGCGCCGGCAGTCTCCACCCGCATCGTTCCGGCGGCCCGGTCGGTGTACCCGGTGACCACCACGCCACCCATTGCAGCCTTGTGCAGGAACCAGAGCATGTGGCACTGCGCGAGCGCCGCCACGAACAGGTCCTCGGGGGAGTACCGGTCCGGATCACCGCGGAAGGCGACGTCCGCCGAGCCGGGCAGCGGCGGCTTGCCCTCGATCCGCACCACGTGGTCACGCCCGTAGGAGGTGTAGGACTCGGTGCCGCGCTCACCGGCTCCGGACCAGTCCACGACGACTGAATATGAGTGAAGGGGTCCCATCACCACACGCTAGCGCGAACTACTCTGGAGGGCATGGCCGACCCCTCCACCTACCGTCCCCGCCCGGGGGAGATCCCCACAGATCCCGGGGTGTACCGGTTCCGGGACAGCCACCGGCGGGTGATCTACGTGGGCAAGGCGAAGAACCTGCGCGCCCGGCTGAGCAACTACTTCCAGAACGTGTCCGGACTGCACCCGCGCACGCAGCAGATGGTCACCACCGCGGCGAGCGTGGAGTGGACCGTCGTGGGCACCGAGGTGGAGTCCCTCGCCCTGGAGTACTCCTGGATCAAGCAGTACGACCCCCGGTTCAACGTCAAATACCGCGACGACAAGTCCTACCCGTACCTGGCGGTGACGATGAGCGAGGACGTGCCGCGGGTGCTGGTCACCCGCGGCGCCAAGCGCAAGGGCAACCGCTACTTCGGGCCGTACTCGCACGCGTGGGCGATCCGGGAGACGGTCGACCTGCTGCTCCGGGTGTTCCCGATCCGGTCCTGCTCCCAGGGGGTGTACAAGCGTGCTCAGCAGACCGGGCGACCCTGTCTGCTCGGCTACATCGACAAGTGTGCGGCGCCGTGCGTGGAACGAATCAGTATCCCCGACCACCGGGACCTCGCCGAGGAGTTCTGCGACTTCATGGCCGGTCAGACCGGGCCGTACGTGCGCCGGCTGGAGCAGGAGATGAAGCAGGCCTCCGCCGAGCTGGACTTCGAACGGGCGGCGCGGTTGCGCGACGACCTGGCGGCACTGACCAAAGTGGTGGAGAAGAACGCGGTGGTGCTTCCGGACGGCACGAACGCGGATGTGTTCGCGATGGCTGCCGACGAGCTCGAAGCCTCGATGCAGGTGTTCCACGTGCGGGACGGGCGCATCCGCGGACAGCGCGGCTGGGTGACCGAGCGAGTCGAGGACGTCACCGAGGCCGAGCTGGTGGAGCGGCTGCTGGAGCAGGTCTACGGCGATCTGACCGACGGGGAGGAGGCCGCGCATTCGGTGCCCCGGGAAATCGTGGTGCCGGTGCTGCCGGCGAACCTCGAGCAGGTGACCGCCTGGCTGCGGGGCATCCGCGGTGCCGGGGTGCGGATCCACGTGGCCCAGCGCGGGGACAAGCGTGCCCTGGCCCAGACGGTGCGGCAGAACGCCGTGCACGCGCTCGCGCTGCACAAGACCCGGCGGGCCGGTGACCTGACCGCCCGGTCCCAGGCGCTCGCCGAGCTGACCGAGTACCTGGGCCTGGCCGAGTCCCCGCTGCGGATCGAGTGCTACGACATCTCGCACACTCAGGGCTCGGAGCAGGTCGGCTCGATGGTGGTGTTCGAGGACGGGCTGCCCCGCAAGAGCGAGTACCGGCACTTCGTGGTCCGCGGGCCGGACGGGACCGGCGCGCGGGACGACACCGAGGCGATGAACGAGGTGCTCACCCGCCGGTTCCGGCGCTACCTGGCCGAGCAGCAAGGGGTGGCCAGTGGTGAGGTGGACGCTGCCGAGGACGGGGAGCAGGTGGCCGGCGGCGAGCTGAGGACCGCCGTCGCGGAGAAGCGCCGGTTCGCGTATCCGCCGCAGCTGGTGGTGGTCGACGGCGGAGCTCCCCAGGTCGCAGCGGCTCACCTGGCGCTGGGCGAGCTGGGCATCACCGACGTGGCAGTGGTCGGCCTGGCCAAGCGGCTCGAGGAGGTATGGCTGCCCGGGGAGGATTTCCCAGTGGTGCTGCCGCGTACCAGCGACGGGCTGTTCCTGCTGCAGCGGCTGCGGGACGAGGCGCACCGGTTCGCCATCACCCATCACCGCAAGCGCCGTGGCAAGGGGATGACCCGCTCGTCCCTGGATGCCGTGCCCGGCCTCGGGCCGAAGCGCCAGGCTGCGCTGCTGCGGCAGTTCGGCTCGGTGCGCTCGCTCACCGAGGCGGAGGTGGCCGACATCGCCACGGTGCCCGGGATCGGCCCGGCCCTGGCCGCCACGATCTCCGCCGCGCTGCGCGCTAGTTCCGGTGCCGGAGAATCGAGTGCATCCAGCGCGCGGGATGCATCCGACGTGCCATCCTGAACCCATGAGCGACCCGAGCCGGCCCGAGCCGCCACCGACCGTTCCGCAGGGGATCCCACTGCTCGACGAGACCGCCCCGCCGCCGGAGGACGACCGCCCCGAGGTGCTCATCATCACCGGGATGTCCGGGGCGGGCCGGACCCGCACCGCGGCCGTGCTGGAGGACCTGGAGTGGTACGTGGTGGACAATCTGCCACCGCGGATGTTGCTCGCACTGGCTGGGATGATGACCCAGACCGACGGTGGTGTGCGGCGGCTGGCCGCTGTGGTGGATGTGCGGTCCCGGGAGTTCTTCGCCGACCTGGTGCAGGTGCTCGCCGATCTGCGCAGCGCCCGCCTGGACTACCGGATCGTGTTCCTGGACGCCTCGGACGAGGCGCTGGTGCGCCGGTTCGAGCAGGTGCGGCGTCCGCACCCGCTGCAGGGGGATGGTCGCATGCTCGACGGGATTGCCGAGGAGCGACGCCTGCTTGCGCACCTGCGCTCACGTGCCGACGTGACCATCGATACCAGTGAGCTGTCCGTGCACGACCTGGCTCGCGCCGTCCGGGACGTGGTGGCTACCGAGACCGAGACCAAGCTGCGGGTCACGACGGTCTCGTTCGGTTTCAAGTACGGACTGCCGCTGGACGCCGACCATGTGGTGGACGTGCGGTTCCTGAAGAACCCGTACTGGGTGACCGAGCTGCGGCACCTGACCGGGAAGGACGAACCGGTGCGGGACTACGTGCTCGGCCTCCAGGGTGCCGATGACTTCGTCGACCGGTACGTCGCCGCGATCAACCCGGTGCTGGACGGCTATCTGGAGGAGCAGAAACCGTACGTGACGATCGCCGTCGGCTGCACCGGCGGCAAACACCGGTCGGTGGCGATCTCCGAGGCGATCGCCAGCCGCCTGCGGGCGCAGGGACGAACAGTGCGCACGGTGCACCGGGACCTGGGGCGCGAATGAGGATCGGCATGCCCCCGGTACGCGCCTACCGGCGTGAGGATCAGCTGCGCGCCGTCGCCCTCGGTGGTGGCCACGGGCTGTCCGCCACCCTCGGGGCGCTCCGGCACGTGACCACCCAGGTCACCGCAGTGGTGACCGTGGCCGACGACGGCGGCTCCTCCGGGCGGCTGCGCCAAGAGCTGGGCGTGCTGCCGCCGGGGGACCTGCGGATGGCTCTGTCCGCGCTGTGCGACTCCTCGGACTGGGGGCACGTGTGGCGGGACGTGCTGCAGCACCGATTCAGCTCACCGGGGCCGCTGGACGGACACGCGCTGGGCAACCTGCTGATCGCCACCGTCTGGGAGCTGCTCGAGGACCCGGTGGCCGGGCTGGACCTGATCGGGCAGCTGCTCGGCGCGAAGGGCCGGGTGCTACCGATGGCCTCGGTGCCGCTGGACATCGAGGCGGACGTCGCCCTGGGGGAGGGGCCCGGTGCGACCCGCTCTCTGGTGCGTGGCCAGAGCCGGCTGGCGGTCACCTCCGGCCGGGTGGAGCGGGTTCGGCTGATCCCGTCCGAACCGCCGGCGTGTGCCGAGGCGGTCGAGGCGATCCGGGCCGCCGACTGGGTGATCCTCGGCCCCGGCTCCTGGTTCACCTCGGTGATGCCGCACCTGCTGGTCCCCGAGATCGCCACCGCCCTGAACGAGACCCGGGCGCGCCGGGCACTCACCTTGAACCTGTCGGCGCAGGACGGGGAGACCACCGGCTACAGCGCCGCCGACCACGTGCGCTCGCTCACCGAGTATGCACCGGACCTGCGCTTGGACGTGGTGGTCGCCGATCCATCCTCGGTGGAGGACCTGGACGACCTGACCCAAAGCGCACGGGCCCTCGGTGCCCGGTTACTCTTACGTCAGGTCAGCGAGGGCGACGGCAGGCCGCAGCACGACATGCTGCGGTTGGCTGCCGCCTACTCGGATGCGTTCGAACGCTTCTTGGGCGACGTCGGAGAGAGGTCAGGATGAATGGCAGGATGGCGCTCATGTCATTGACCGCCGACGTGAAGGACGAGCTGGCCCGACTGCGGGTGGACAAGATGTCCGCCCGCAAGGCCGAGGTCGCCGCCACGCTGCGGTTCGCCGGGGGCCTGCACATCATCTCCGGGCGGATCGTCGTGGAGGCCGAGCTGGATACCGGGGTGGCCGCACGCCGGCTGCGCCAGGCGATCCACGAGGTGTACGGCCACACCAGCGAGGTGATCGTGGTCTCCGGGGGTGCACTGCGCCGGGGCAACCGGTACGTGGTCCGGGTGGTCACCGGGGGAGAGGCGCTGGCGCGGCAGACCGGTCTGCTCGACTCTCGCGGTCGCCCGGTGCGCGGGCTGCCCCCGCATGTGGTGAACGCCAGCACCGGGGACGCCGTCGCCGCCTGGCGGGGGGCGTTCCTCTCCCGCGGGTCGCTGACCGAACCGGGCCGGTCCTCCGCTCTTGAAGTGACCTGCCCAGGACCGGAGGCGGCACTCGCCCTGGTCGGCGCGGCCCGCCGGCTCGACGTTCCCGCCAAAGCCCGCGAGGTGCGCGGTGTGGACCGGGTGGTGATCCGCGACGGAGACGCGATCAGCGCCCTGCTCACCCGGATGGGTGCGCACGACGCGGTGATCGCCTGGGAGGAGCGGCGGATCCGGCGCGAGGTGCGCGGGACCGCGAACCGGCTGGCGAACTTCGACGACGCCAATCTGCGCCGCTCCGCACAGGCGGCCGTAGCCGCAGGTGCCCGAGTGGAGCGCGCCTTCGAGCTGCTCGGTGAGGACGTCCCGGATCACCTGCAACAAGCTGGCCGGCTGCGGCTGGAGAACAAGCAGGCCAGTCTGGAGGAGCTCGGCCAGCTGTCCGAACCGCAGCTGACCAAAGATGCGATCGCCGGGCGGATCCGGCGTCTGCTGGCGATGGCGGACAAGCGCGCCCACGAGCTCGGCGTCCCGGACACGGAGAGCAACCTCACCCAGGACATGCTCGACATGTGATCACGCTCACTCTTGACTTGCTCCTGAACTGACCGTGGTGCCCGCCGGGTGTACCGTAGAACCTGCGGTGAACACCCACGCCGAGAACCCGGCGGCCGGTGTCATCGAACCCCCGGATCCCGTGGGATACGCGCCACCGGCGCAACCTGAACCCAGACGCTATGCGCGCAGTGAGCGCGCCAGGAGGAAAACGTGACCATCCGCGTCGGCATTAACGGCTTCGGCCGCATCGGACGGAACTTCTTGCGCGCCGTGCTGGCCAGCGGCGCCGACATCGAGATCGTCGGTGTCAACGACCTCACCGACAACGCCTCGCTCGCCCACCTGCTGAAGTTTGACTCGATCCTCGGCAAGCTGGACCAGGAGGTCTCCCACGACGAGACCTCCATCACGGTCGGTAGCCAGACCTTCAAGGCGTTCGAGGAGCGCGACCCCGCGAACCTGCCCTGGGGTGAGCTCGGCGCTGACATCGTGGTCGAGTCCACCGGCATCTTCACCGACGCCACCAAGGCCAAGGCGCACCTGGACGCAGGCGCCAAGAAGGTGATCATCTCCGCCCCGGCGAAGAACGAGGACGCCACGTTCGTGGTGGGTGTGAACCACACCGACTACGACCCGGCGAACCACCACATCATCTCCAACGCCTCCTGCACCACCAACTGCCTGGCGCCGTTGGCCAAGGTGATGGACGAGAAGTTCGGGATCGTGCGTGGCCTGATGACCACGATTCACGCCTACACCGCGGACCAGAACCTGCAGGACGGCCCGCACAAGGACCCGCGCCGCGCCCGCGCCGCCGCGCTGAACATCATCCCCACCTCCACCGGTGCCGCCAAGGCGGTCTCCCTGGTGCTGCCGCAGCTGGCGGGCAAGATGGACGGCTACGCGCTGCGGGTGCCGGTGCCGACCGGTTCGGCCACCGACCTGACCTTCACCGCCTCCCGTGAGGTGACCGTCGACGAGGTGAACGCCGCCGTCAAGGAGGCAGCCGCCACGGACGCGCTCAAGGGCATCCTCGTGTACTCCGAGGACCCGCTGGTCTCCTCCGACATCGCCGGGGACCCGGCGTCGAGCATCTTCGACTCCGGTCTCACCAAGGTGATCGGCGACCAGGTCAAGGTCGTCTCCTGGTACGACAACGAGTGGGGCTTCGCCCAGCGGATGGTCGACCTGACCAGCTACGTCGGCGAGCGGCTCTGAACTATCGCTGCTGCCAGCTCGCGCCCGTGTGCCAGTGCGCACGGGCGCGAGTCATGTCCGCACCTGAGGACCAGCCCCCGCGGCACCTGAGCGACCATCAGAACAAGGGAAAGACTTGCATATGTTGACCATCGACGATCTCGGCGACCTGCGCGGCAAGCGGGTCCTGGTCCGGTCTGATTTCAACGTCCCGCTGGACGGCAGCACGATCACCGACGACGGGCGGATCCGCGCCGCACTGCCCACGCTGCGCCGGCTGGTCGACGCCGGTGCCAAGGTCATCGTCACCGCGCACCTGGGCCGGCCGAAGGGTGCTGTGGACCCGGCCTTCTCCCTGGGCCCGGTGGCCAGCCGGCTCGGCGAGCTGCTCGAGGCGCCGGTGACGTTGGCTCCGGACACCGTCGGCGAGGGGGCCAAGGCGGCCGCCGCAGAGCTGGCCGAGGGGCAGGTCCTGCTGCTGGAGAACATCCGCTTCGATGCGCGCGAGACGTCCAAGAACGATGCCGAGCGGGCCGAGCTGGCCAAGGACCTGGCGGGCCTGGCTGAGGTGTTCGTCTCCGACGGGTTCGGTGTGGTGCACCGCAAGCAGGCCAGCGTCTACGACATCGCCAAGGAGCTGCCGAGCGCCGTCGGCTCGCTGGTGCAGACCGAGGTCGAAGCCCTGCGCCGTGCGACCGTCGACCCCGGTCGCCCATACGTGGTGGTGCTCGGCGGCTCGAAGGTCTCCGACAAGCTCGGAGTGATCGCCAACCTGCTCACCAAGGCCGACCGGCTGCTGATCGGTGGCGGAATGGTGTTCACCTTCCTCGCCGCGCAGGGCTACCGGGTCGGCAGCTCGCTGCTCGAGGAGGACCAGATCGAGGTGGTGAAGGGTTACCTGGACACCGCGGCTGACCGTGGTGTGGAGATCCTCTTGCCCACCGACATCGTGGTGGCCCCGGAGTTCAAGGCCGACTCGCCGGCCACCGTGGTGCCCGCAGCCGATATGCCCGCCGACCAGATCGGTCTGGACATCGGTCCGGACTCGGGTGCCGCGTTCGGTGCGGCGATCCGCGAGGCGAAAACCGTCGTCTGGAACGGCCCGATGGGCGTGTTCGAGTTCGACGCCTTCGCTGACGGCACCAAGGCGGTCGCCGAGGCGATGGTCGACGCGACCGCTGAGGGTGCCTTCACCATCGTCGGCGGCGGCGACTCGGCTGCGGCGGTGCGCACCCTCGGCTTCGACGAGGGCGGTTTCAGCCACATCTCCACCGGCGGCGGTGCCTCTCTGGAGTTCCTCGAGGGCAAGACCCTGCCCGGTATCGACGTTCTGAACTGACGACCCACGGCCCGGAAAGGCAACGATCGATGGCAACCACCCGCACCCCGCTGATGGCGGGGAACTGGAAGATGAACCTCGACCACCACGAGGCGACCCACCTGGTGCAGAAGCTGGCCTGGACCCTCAAGGACGCCAAGCACGACTACTCCTCGGTCGAGGTGGTGGTCTGCCCACCGTTCACCGACCTTCGCTCGGTGCAGACCCTGGTGGACGCCGACAAGCTCGAGATCGGCTACGGCGCGCAGGACGTCTCCGCGCAGGAGAAGGGCGCCTACACCGGTGAGATCTCCGCGACGATGCTGGCCAAGCTCGGCGTGAGCTACGTCGTCGTGGGCCATTCCGAGCGACGTCAGTACCACGGTGAGGACGACACGCTGGTCGGCGCGAAGGCCAAGGCGGCCCTGGCCGCCACGCTCACCCCGATCGTGTGCGTGGGTGAGGGGCTCGAGGTGCGTCAGGCGGGGGAGCAGGTCGCCTACACCCTCGCCCAGGTCGACGGCGCGTACGACGGCATCTCCGCCGAGGACGCTGCCCGTACTGTGATCGCCTACGAACCGGTCTGGGCGATCGGCACTGGTGAGGTGGCGACCCCGGAGGACGCGCAGGAAGTGTGCGCTGCCATCCGCGCCCGGCTCGCGGAGCTGTACTCCACCGAGGTAGCCGAAGCGGTGCGAGTGCTCTACGGCGGCTCGATGAAGTCGGGCAACTGCGCCTCGCTGATGGCGCAGCACGACATCGACGGCGGTCTGATCGGCGGCGCAAGCCTGCAGGCCGAGGAGTTCGCATCGATCGTCCGGTACCAGTCTCACCAGGTGGGGCTCTGACCCGGTGCGCATATCGCGTAGACTCTGTGCGTCCCCCGTGCGCAGATGCCGCGCACGCGCAGTCCAGATGAGGAAGTACGCGCAACCGTGACGATCCTGACCATCGTTCTTGAGGTCCTGCTGGTGCTGACCAGCGCGATGCTGGTGTTGACCATCCTCATGCACAAGGGCAAGGGCGGAGGGCTGTCCGACATGTTCGGTGGCGGCCTGTCCTCCAGCCTCGGCTCCTCCGGGGTGGCGGAGCGGAACCTGAACCGGATCACGGTCGGTTCGGCCATCGTCTGGGGCGTCGTCATCGTGCTGCTCGGTCTCGTGCAGCGCTTCGCATTCTGAAGCAGGGAGCAACATGGCAGGCGGTAGTGCGATCCGAGGATCCCGCGTCGGTGCGGGGCCGATGGGTGAGGCCGAGCGCGGAGAGGCGGCCCCTCGGGTCTGGGTGTCCTACTGGTGTGCCGGCGGCCACGAGACCCGTCCGAGCTTCGCCGAGGAGCAGGGCCTGTCGGTGCCGGAGACCTGGGATTGTCCGCGCTGCGGCCTGCCCGCCGGCCAGGACCGGGAGAACCCGCCGTCGGCGCCGCGGAACGAGCCGTACAAGACCCATCTGGCCTACGTGAAGGAACGGCGCAGCGACGCCGAGGGCGAAGCCCTGCTGGACGAGGCCCTCGCCGCGCTGCGCGCCCGCCGCGGCGGCTGACCGCAGCGCCACTGCACTCGCAGAGCAAGTCCTGGGCGACGGCGGTGCTGCCGTTTGCAGGTGGCGGTTGCCGTGACTAGTGGAGCACCACCGAAGGACCGCAGGACGCTCCCGCGGGAGCGCCCAGCGGGCTCGAACGGCGGCCCCGCCGACCAGAGTGTCACACCCGCTCCCTATCCTGGAACAGTTGTTCGAGGAGAGGGTGAGGGATAGGGATGAATGAGTGGACGGAGTCGCCCACCGAGCCGCCGCGGCCGGTAGCCGAGCTTGCCGATGAGCTGGGATCGCTGGCTGCCGAGATCGCGGCGCACACCGCTCGGTTTCTGCATGTCCTGGCGGAGTTCGATGCCCAGCAGGGGTGGCAGCAGTACGCCGGGATGTGCTCGTCTGCGCACTGGTTGTCGTGGCGCTGCGGCATATCTGCCTCGACCGCACGCGAGCATGTCCGCATCGCGCGCGCCCTGAGCGCGCTGCCGTTGACCGACACGGAGTTCGCTGCGGGCCGGCTGAGCTACTCCAAGGTGCGCGCGATCACGCGGGTAGGCACAGCGGCGAACGAGGACGAGCTGGTCCAGGCGGCCAAGGCGGCCAGCGCTGTCCAGCTGGACCGGCTGTGTGCCGGCATCCGTACCGGGGCTTCGCTGGAAGAGATCAACGCCCAGCATCGTCGCCGCCGACTGAGCTATCGGGTCGACGACGACGGGTCGGTGTGCCTCTCGATCAGAAGCGCACCCGAGGACGGTGCGGTCATCGTGGAGGCACTGCGCCGGGCCCAGGACTATCTGGAGCACACGGAGACGGCGGCGGACCACGCTACGGCGAGTTCGTTGGCGGACGATCTCGCCCACACCGAGCACACACTGCTGGACGCTCTGGTGCTCATTTGTGAGCAGAGTAGCGTCGGTCCGGTCCGCACACCCGAGGCGCTGCCCGCTCCGAAGGGTCCGGGTGACTGTGTCCGGGCCTCACGGCGCAGCGAGACCGTGCTGCACGCGACCCTCAACGATCTGGCCGACGCTGCCGGCAGCGGAATCACGGGGCCACATCTGGAGCTCGGGCCGGCCCTGCACCCCGAGACTGCGAGACGTCTGTCCTGTGACACCGGGGTGGTGCTGCAGCTGCACGAGGACGCTCCCGCGGGAGCGCGGCGCGAGGTCCTGATCAGCGCGAACGGGCGGTCGGGACGCACGATCGACCTCGGGCGCAGGCATCGGCGCCCGAACGCCGCCTTGTTCCGGGCGCTGTGGGACCGTGACCAAGGTTGCGTGTTTCCGGGCTGCGGTCGGCGCCGCTACCTGCACGCTCGCCATCTCCGGCACTGGGCTCTCGGCGGACCGACGACCCTGCAGAACATGGCGTTGCTGTGTGGTCAGCACCACCGTCGGCACCACGAAGGTGGCTTCGAACTCCGCCGGGGCCCGGACGGCACCCTGCACACGTACAGCCCGGATGGCACAGTGGTGGAGCCGGTGCCAGCATCCGCGGCCCGCTCAGCGGCCGAGAGGCCGGCGCTGAGCGGCGTCACCGACCAGCTCACCGCCACCGATGCTCGCCCGTTCGACCTGGGCTACGCCGTCTCCACGCTGTTGATGAACCGACGCGCGCGGCTCGAAGCCGAGGAACGGCGCGCCGCGTGACGGCTCAGGTTCCGGCCGGCTCGTGGCTGGGGAGGTCCTCGCGCTCGAGGAACGGGGTGAGCAGCCCGGGTACCGCCTCCTCGGCGACGGCCAGCCCCGGGCCCGTGGCCACGTCCACCACGGAGTAACGCCCACGTCCGGCAGCCGTCGTGGCGGTCACCGTGAGCACTCCCACGCGGCGCTGGAAGAGGGACTGCCGCACCCGCCAACCGATGATCCCTGGCCGGTCGAGCGCCACTGTGGTGCGCCGGATGCTGCCGCGGCGGGCGAGCAGGTGGGCGGCGGTCAACTCGTGCCCCAGGTTCCGTGCCGAGTCCACCGCGACAGCCACCGCCAGCACCGAAGAGCCGAGCACGGCGGCCACGATGACCGAGGTCCAGAACGCCGTCGGGCGCAGCAGTGCCACCAGCATCACGGCCACCACCAGGAGCCCGACGATCAGAGCGCCCGCGCGGACCAGGCGCCGGGTCCGGGCCACCGGCGGGTGCGGACGCAGCTCGTCCGGTAGTGCCCGGCCGGTGATCTCCTCGGCCACCTGGAGCGGGACCGCGCGAGGCGCCCCGGGCACGAGGGTCGCGCTGTCCTGCTGTTCTGCGTCGGCGCGCAGGCCGGTGGCGACGACGTCCAGACGGGCGGCTCCGGCCAGCCGGACACCGAGCGGCTCGACCAGCTCCACACCCCGGATCCGGGAGGCCTCGAAGCTGACCGACCGCGAGGTGAGCAAACCGCGGTGCACCCGCAGCGCCTGCTCGGAGCGCTCCAGCCGGTATCCCCACCAGGACTCCACCCAGAGTGCCGTCATCGCCACGGCTCCGACCACGACGAACACCACGATGGCGGCCAGCAGTGCCGGCCAGGCCCCGATCCGGTCGGTGATCTCGCCGGCCCACTCCACCGGGAGTGCCGGCACGCCGGCCCACTCCGCAACCTGGAAGATACCGCCGGCAGCACCCACAGAGAACAACAACGTGAACACAGAAACCGGCGCATACCGGATCCAGGCCGGTGACCACTGGGCCAGCAGCTCCGGACCCTCGGTAGCCGGTTCGGCCTGCTCCCGGCGCAGCAGTTCGCTGCGCAGTCGCTCACCATCGGCGCGGGGGATGGGGTCGAGCACGATCGACTGCCCGGTCCCCTCGGTCACCTTCTCCCCGGTGCCGAGGCTCAACCGCACCAAGCCGAACATCCGCAGCAGCAGGTGGGCGGTCAGGTCGACGTTGCGAATCCGCCCCCGGGCCAGCGAACGCCGGCGTTTGAAGAGGATGCCGCTGTGCATCTCCAGACGCTGCCCGGTGAGCCGGTAGCGGGTGGTGCGCCACCGCAGTCGATCGGCCACAGCACTGCCACCGGTCACCAGGACGGTGCCAGCCAGGCACAGCACCAGCGCCAGTGGCCCGTGATCGCCGCCGAGCCAGACCGGGACCACGATCAGTACCGACGTGCCCAGGCAGAAGGCGAACAGCAGCAGCGCGGTGACCGCCACCGTGGAGGGGGCCAGGGTGAGCCACGTGGGGCTGTCGGCCCCGGTGCTGGCCGACGGCGTGGGGTCGGGCTCCGCAGGCGGGGCGCCTCTCACGTGGCGTCACCTGGGGTGGCGTTGGTGATCAGGCTGAGCTCGTGGGCCAGCTCGGCGGCCTGTTCGTGCTCCATCCCAGCGATCGTCACCGGTCCGGCCGAGGACGCAGTGGTGACCACCACTGTGGCCAGGCCGAGGGCGCGCTGCAGTGGACCTCGGGTGCTGTCCACGGTCTGGATCCTCGACATCGGGGCGATCCGCCAGGTCTGCCAGAAGTAGCCGGTGCGGGTGTAGACCGCCTCGTCGGTGACCTCCCACCGGTGCTTGGCGTACCACCATAGCGGTAGCAGCACGCCGAGCACGCCGCCACCCACCGCGATCAGCACCGCCGGCAGGAACAGCCAGAACCGGGCGGGGGCAATCAGGATCCCGAGCACCACCAGCACCAGGACACCGGCGGCCGTCCAGCCGAGGATCGTCCACCGCCACCACGCCACCACCCGCGGGTCATAGCGATGCTGTGGCGGGCGCAGCCGGAGCGTGGACGGACCGTCGGGCGGAGTCATCAGTGCCGAGCCTGGCAAAGACCAGACGAAACTACAAGCAGATTTTCAGCCCCGCGCCACCGGTGACTCCAGACCGCCCGTGGCACCAGACTGCCGGGTGGCTACTGCCCAGCGGCCTCTGCGTCCACCAGCCAGAGCGTCAGGTCCCGGCCGGCAGCCGCCGCCACCGGCAGCTCGTCCGGCTCAGCACCTTCGAGCGCACGGCTGACCTGGTCGGCCTTCGCCGCACCGGAGACGATGATCCACACCTGCCGGGCACTGTTCAGCACCGGCAGCGTCAGCGAGATGCGTTCCGGCGGCGGTTTGGGGGAGTCCGGCACTCCGATCACCGTACGGTCGGTGACCGCCACTGTGCCGTGACCGGGGAACAGCGAGGCGATGTGTCCATCCGGCCCCATCCCGAGCAGCACCAGGTCGAGATCGGGCGTCACAGCACCCTCCGGTGCGAACGCGGCCAGCTCCTCGGCGTAGGCGCGGGCCGCGGCGTCCACATCCTTCGCCTCGTCCGAGGACGGCATCCGGTGCACGTTCTCGTCCGGGATCGGCAACCGCGCGAGCAGCGCCTCACCGGCCTGCCCCTCGTTCCGGTCGGGGTCCCCGCCCGGAACGAACCGTTCGTCGATCCACCAGATGTGCACTCCGGAGAAGTCCACCACCCCGAGCAGGTCGGAGTGACCGATCTCGGCGAGCACCTGGGTGCCGATCGTGCCGCCGGTGATCGCCACATGTACCGGGTGGCGAAGGGACTGGGCGTCCGCCAGGGCGAGCAGGAACCGGGCCGCCGCTGCGCGGGCCAGCGTATCGGCGTCCGGGTGCACCACCACAGCGCGTTCGCCGCTGCTCCCGGTCATCGGGCCACCTCCGCGGTCGCGACCTGAACCTTCGGCAGGCCGTCCACCAGAGTCCGGCGGTACACCTCGTCCGGGTCGAGCCGGCGCAGGTCCTCCATCAGGCAGTCCTCCAGGGGTCGTTTCGGCATCGCGATCTGGTGCTCCGGGTGGCCCGGCTGGTTGAGCGTCACCACACTCGAACCTTCCGGGCGGTGCATCGAGATGGTGTCGCTGCCCAGCTGCAGCTCCACACCGGTGATCGCCGTCGCGTCCGGATCGCCCTGCAGCACCGTGGGCACCTCCAAGTACGTGGCCAACCAGGCAGCGAACAGATGGGTGGAGGGCCGTACCGATGACCCGTAGACCGTCACCCGGTCCACCCGGGCCGTGGTCTGGTCCAGTGCTGCCGCGGTGATCCCGCGCCACAGCGTCGTGCGGGCCCAGGACAGGTCGGTGTCCCCAGCGGTGTAGCCGGCGCCCAGATCGGCAAGCAGCTCGATCGCACCCTCGCACTCGCCCACGTCACTGATCCGGCGATGGGCCATCGCACCCAGCGGCTCGGCGCCGAGCACCGCCGGCGGGCGGCTGGGCCACCACACCACGATCGGTGCATCGGGCAGCAGCAGCGGCATCACCAGTGTGTCGACCTCGGCCCGCGCTCCGCCGAACGGACGCAGCACCACCACATCGGAGGCACCGGCGTCGGCACCGATCCGGATCTCCGCATCGAGGGCGACGTCGGCTCTGCCGTTCGCCTGGTCCACCACGATCACCCGGCAGGGGTGTTCGCGGCTGGCCCGGTTCGCGGCCTCCACGGCGGTCTCCGCCTCGTCCCCGGTGGCGATGATCACCAGGGTGAGCACCCGGCCGAGCGCCACCACCCCGCCCTCTTCGCGCAGGTCGACCAGTCGGGCACCGATCTCGGCCGTGCTGGTGTCCTCGAGTGTGATGATCACGGTCGCCTCCAGGTTCGTCCGTCCCGAGCCAGCATGGCGTCCGCCGACGGCGGACCCCACGTGCCGGCGCGGTAGGGCTCCGGTCGCCCGGTGCTATACCAGTGCTCGATGATCGGGTCCAGGATCTGCCAGGACAGCTCGACCTCGGGCTGGTGCGGGAAGAGTGGCGGGTCGCCGAGCAGCACATCCAGGAGCAGCCGCTCGTAAGCCTCCGGAGAGGACTCGGTGAAGGCATGGCCGTACCCGAAGTCCATCGTCACGTCCCGGACCTCCATCGCGGTACCGGGCACCTTGGACCCGAACCGGATGGTGACGCCCTCGTCCGGTTGGACGCGGATCACCAGGGCGTTCTGGCCCAGCTCCTCGGTCTCGTTCAGGCCGAAGGGCAGGTGCGGGGCACGGGTGAACACCACCGCGATCTCGGTGACCCGGCGGCCGAGCCGCTTACCGGCCCGGAGGTAGAACGGCACCCCCGCCCAGCGGCGGGTGTCCACGTCCAACCGGATCGCCGCGTAGGTCTCGGTCACCGAGTCCTGGGGCACACCGTCCTCGTCCAGATACCCCTGGACCTCCGAGCCGCCCTGCCAACCACCCGCGTACTGCCCCCGGGCGGTGTGCCGGCCGATATCGGCGGGCACCCGCACCGCGGAGAGGACCTTCTCCTTCTCCGTGCGCAGCGCACCGGCCTCGAACGAGACCGGCTCCTCCATCGCGGTCAGGGCGAGCAGCTGGAGCAGGTGGTTCTGGATCACGTCCCGGGCGGCGCCGATCCCGTCGTAGTAGCCGGCGCGCGAGCCGATGCCGATGTCCTCGGCCATCGTGATCTGCACATGGTCCACGTAGTGGGCGTTCCAGATCGGCTCGAACAGCTGGTTCGCGAACCGGAGGGCGAGCAGGTTCTGCACCGTCTCCTTGCCGAGGTAGTGGTCGATGCGGAACACCGCGTCGGGTGGAAACACCTTCTCCACCACATCGTTCAGTGCCCGAGCGGAGTCGAGGTCGTCACCGAACGGCTTCTCGATCACCACCCGACGCCAGCTGCCCGGCGTCGAGGTGGACAGCCCGGACTCGGACAGCTGCTGACACACCACCGGGAACTGGGCCGGGGGGATGGACAGGTAGAACGCGTGGTTCCCGCCGGTGCCGCGTTCGTTGTCCAGCTCCTCCACGGTCTGGGCCAGTCGGGCGAAGGACTCCTTGTCGTCGAACGTGCCCTGGACGAACCGGAAACCCTTGGCGAGCTGTTCCCACACCCGCTCATCGAACGGGGTGCGGCAGTAGGACTGGATCGCTTCGTGGGCGATGTCCCGGAAGTCGTCGTCGTCCCAGTCGCGACGTCCGAAACCGGTCAGCCCGAAGCCGGGCGGCAGCAGGCCCCGGTTGGCCAGGTCGTAGACGGCGGGCAGCAACTTCTTCCGGGACAGATCGCCGGTCACCCCGAACAGCACCAGGCCACCGGGGCCGGCGATGCGGGGGAGACGGCGGTCCGCCGGGTCGCGCAGGGGATTACCTCGTGCAGCGGACGGCATGCGGCTGGGTCAGCCTTTCTCGGTGGCGGCCTGCAGGCCTTCGGTGACGGTCTGCAACAGCTCGGCCCAGCTCTTCTCGAAGGAGTCCACACCGCCGGTCTCCAGCTCGGCGAGGATCCTCTCGTACGGCACGCCCACGCGCACCACGTCGTCCAGGACGGCGCGAGACGCGTCGAAGGTGCCCTGCACCTGGTCTGCGCCGGTGGCCGGCGAGTGGTCGTACACGGCGTCCAGGGTCTTGTGCGGCATCGTGTTCACCACATCCGCGGCAACCAGCTCGTCCACGTACATCGTGTCCGGGTACTCCGGGTTCTTCGTCCCGGTGGAGGCCCAGAGCGGACGCTGCCGGTGCGCACCCTCAGCAGCCAGAGCAGCGAACCGTGGCGTGGAGAACACTTCCTCGAACACCTGGTAGCACAGCCGTGCACCGGCGATCGCCGTCTTCCCGCGCAGCGCGAGCGCCTCCTCGGAACCGATCTGATCCAGTGAGTCGTCCACCTTCGCATCGATCCGGGAGAGGAAGACCGAGGCCACCGAACGGATCGTGGTCAGGTCGATACCGGCCTGCTGTGCCTTCTCCAGTCCGTCCACGTAGGCCTGGGTGACGGCCCGGTAGCGGTCCAGGCTGAAGATCAACGTGACGTTCACGCTGATCCCCGCCGCGGTGGCAGCGGTGATCGCCGGCAGGCCTTCGAGGGTGGCCGGAATCTTCACGCACAGGTTCGGCCGGTCCACCGTGTTCCAGAGTTTGTGCGCCGACTCGATCGTGGCCTCGGTGTCCCGAGCCAGGCGGGGGTCCACCTCGATGGACACCCGGCCGTCCTTACCGTCGGTGGCGCGGAACGTGTCGGCGAACAGGTCGCAGGCGTCCCGCACGTCATCGGTGGTCAGGGTGAGCACAGCCTGGTCCAGATCCGCACCGTCGGCGGCGAGCTGGGCCAGCTGGGCATCGTAGGAGGTGCCCTCGGACAGCGCCTTGGCGAAGATCGTCGGGTTCGTGGTCACCCCGACGACGTTCCGCTCGGCGACCAGCTGCGCCAGCTCACCGGAAGTGAGCGCTTCCCGGGACAGGTCGTCCAGCCAGACGGAGACCCCGGCGTCGCTGATCCGCTGCAGGGCATGGGTGGGGTTGGTCATGATCAGTTCCCTTCGCTGCCGGCGGCCGACGCGGCCGCGATCGATTCCTTCGCCGCAGCCACTGTGGCCTCGGCGGTGATGCCGAACTCTTCGAACAGCCTCTTGTAGTCGGCGGAGGCACCGTAGTGCTCCAGGGACACGGCGCGGCCGGCGTCACCGAGGTAGCGGTACCACGGCATCGCCACACCGGCTTCCACGCTCACGCGGGCACGCACGCCGGCGGGCAGGACGGACTCGCGGTAGTCGGCATCCTGGTCCTCGAACCACTCCAGGCACGGTGCGGAGACCACCCGGGTGCCGATACCGTCAGCCTCGAGCTGGCTCCGGGCCTCGACGGCGAGCTGCACCTCGGACCCGGTGGCGATCAGGATCACCTGCGGAGCGCCGGTCGAGGACTCCAGCAGCACGTACGCACCGCGAGCAACGCCGTCGACCCCTGCGAAGCCCTCTGCCCCACGGGGCACGGTGGGCAGACCCTGCCGGGTGAGCACCAGACCTGCCGCCCCGTCACGCCGCTCCAGCACGGTCTGCCACGCGGCAGCCGTCTCGTTCGCATCCGCCGGGCGGACCACGGCCAGCCCAGGGATGGCGCGCAGCGCAGCCAGGTGCTCCACCGGCTGGTGGGTGGGGCCGTCCTCGCCGAGCCCGATCGAGTCGTGCGTCCAGACGAAGATCGACGGCGCCTTCATCAGCGCGCCGAGGCGAACCGCGCCGCGCATGTAGTCGCTGAAGGTGAGGAAGGTGCCGCCGTAGGGGCGGGTGAGCCCGTTCAGCGCGATGCCGTTGAGGATCGCGCCCATCGCGTGCTCGCGGATGCCGAAGTGCATCGTCCGGCCGTAGATGTTCCCGGAGAAGTCGTCCGTGGACCGGGCCTCGGGCAGGAAGGACGGCACACCGTCCATCGTGGTGTTGTTCGAGCCGGCCAGGTCAGCGGACCCGCCCCAGAGTTCGGGCAGCACCTCGGCGACGGCGTTCAGCACCTTCCCGGAAGCGGCACGGGTGGCGAGAGACTCACCGGCGGGGAAGGTGGGCAGCGAATCGGTCCAGCCTTCGGGCAGCCGGCCGGCGCGCAGGCGCTTGAGCAAAGCCGCCCGCTCCGGGTTCGCCTGCTCCCAGGCGGCGAAGGCCTCGTCCCACTCCCGGTGCGCGGCGCTGCCGCGGGTGACCACCTCGCGTGCGCGGTCGAGCACCTCGGGGTCCACCGCGAAGCTCTCCTCCGGGTCGAACCCGATCGCCTTCTTCAGGCCGGCGACCTCCTCGGCCCCGAGCTTGGCGCCGTGCGCCGCACCGGTGTTCTGCTTCCCGGGCGACGGCCAGGCGATGATGGTGCGCAGGGCGATGAACGACGGCTTGTCGGTGGCCTTCTTGGCCGCCTCGATCGCCGCAGCGAGGGCGTCCACGTCCTCGCGGTACTCACCGCCGGCGGTCCAGTCCACACTCTGCGTGTGCCAGCCGTAGGCCGCGTACCGGGCGACAACGTCCTCGGTGAACGCCACATCGGTGTCGCCCTCGATGGAGATCTCGTTGTCGTCCCAGATCACCACCAGGTTGCCCAGCTCCTGGGTGCCGGCGAGCGAGGACGCCTCGGAGGAGATGCCCTCCTGCAGGTCCCCGTCGGAGGCGATCACGTACACGTGGTGGTCAAACGGAGACGTCGTGCCGGCTGCCGCGTCCGGGTCGAGCAGACCGCGTACCCGGCGCTGGGCGAAGGCCATCCCGACGGCGGTGGCCAGGCCCTGGCCGAGCGGACCGGTGGTGGTCTCCACCCCCCGTGGTGTGCCCCACCTCGGGGTGCCCCGGGGTGAGCGAGCCCCACTGCCGCAACGCCTGCAGGTCACTGAGCTCGAGGCCGTAGCCGGACAGGTAGAGCTGGATGTACTGGGTCAGGGAGGAGTGCCCGGCGGAGAGGACGAACCGGTCCCGGCCGAGCCAGTCGGCATCCTTCGGGTCGTGCCGCATCACCTGCTGGTAGAGCAGGTAGGCGGCCGGTGCGAGCGAGATCGCCGCGCCGGGGTGGCCGTTACCGGTGTTCTCCACCGCGTCCGCGGCGAGGGTGCGAATGGTGTTGACGGCCTTGACATCGAGTGCGGTCCAACCGACGGCGTCGGCCTTGGGGTCAGGTGCGTTCACAGGTCCTTCTTCCTCGCGTACTTTCGTGGCAGCTGCTGATCCGACCCTACTCAATGCAGGTGCCACCGGCGCGCGGGTAGTCGCAGGGTGGACGCCGCCCGGTCGGATCAGGTGGGATCGCCGCCGGGCACGGCCTACACTGGCCAGGACGGGCCAGCCCCGTCGATCGTGTCCGCAGTGGCGCGATCAGTAGTCGAGAGAGTGAAGTGACAGTGCCTGACGCACCCCTGTCCGAGGCGGAGGCTTCCGCGCGCGCCACCACGGCATCGCCGCGGAGGTCGCTGAAACAGGTGGTGGGCCCGTATGTGGCGCTGACCAAACCGCGGATCATCGAACTGCTGCTGATCACCACGGTGCCGACGATGATCCTCGCCCAGAACGGGTTCCCGTCCTGGTGGCTGATCATCGCCACGCTGATCGGCGGCGCGGCCGCCGCTGGTTCGGCGAACACCCTGAACATGTACTACGACCGGGACATCGACGCGGTGATGGCGCGCACCCGCAAGCGCCCACTGGTGACCGGTGCGGTGACGCCGCGGGCCGCCCTGGTATTCGGGCTGCTGCTCGGGGCGTTCTCGGTGGCCTGGCTGTGGCTCACCGTGAACTGGGTGGCCGCCGCGCTGGCTGCGGCGGCGAACGTCATGTACTCCTACGGCTACACGGTCCTGCTGAAGCGGCACACCCGGCAGAACATCGTCTGGGGTGGTGCGGCCGGGTGCATGCCGGTGCTGATCGGCTGGGCCGCGGTGACCGGGTCCCTGGACCTGGCCCCGTTCCTGCTCTTCGGGATCATCTTCTTGTGGACCCCGCCGCACTACTGGCCGTTGTCGATGAAGTTCAAGAAGGACTACGCCGCCGCCGGGGTGCCGATGCTTCCGGTGGTCGCTGCCGACACCAAGGTGGCCCGGCAGATGATCGCCTACACCGTGGCGATGGTCGCCTGCTCCCTGGTGCTCATCCCGGTGGCGCAGATGGGCTGGTTCTACACGGCGGTGGCGATCGCCGCCGGAGCATGGTTCGGATTCGCCTGCATCCAGCTGTACCGGCGCGCGGTGACCGGTACCACGCGCAAGCTCGGCGCGATGAAGGTGTTCCACGCCTCCATCACGTACCTGACCGTCGTGTTCGTAGCGATCTCGATCGATCCGTTCCTGCCCTGGTGATCGATGGCTGAGTCGACGCCTGCAGAGCAGGAGGCGCCGTTCCGGGCACAGCTGACCGAGTACCTGGCGCACCTGGGGGTGGAGCGCGGCCTGTCCGAGCACACCCTGGCCGCCTACCGGCGCGATCTGCGCCGGTACGCGGCGTTCCTCGCCGTGCGGGGCCGCTCCGGGTTCGACCAGGTCACCGAGGCGGATGTGGCCGGCTATGTGGAGGCGGTCCGCACCGGAGCCGATGGCGGTCATCCGCTGTCTGCGTCCTCCACCTCGCGGGCGGTGGTCGCCGTGCGGGGGTGGCACCGCTTCGCGACCGTCGAGGGACATACGAACAACGATCCGGCCGCGGCAGTGCGTCCACCCGGGGCCACGAAGCGGCTACCGAAGGCGATCGCCGTCGAAGAGGTGGACAAGCTGCTGGCCGGAGCCTCGATGGCCGAAGGGGTGCTCGGCCTGCGCGACCGGGCGCTGGTGGAGGTGCTGTACGGCACCGGCGCCCGTATCTCCGAGGTGGTCGGGCTGTCCGCCGACGACCTGGAGCTGCACGCGGAGCATCCGAGCATCCGGCTGTTCGGCAAGGGACGCAAGGAACGGATCGTCCCGGTGGGCCGGTACGCGGTGGACGCGATGGACGCCTACCTGATCCGCTCCCGCCCGGTGCTCGCCCAGTCCGGTCGCGGGAACTCCGCCGTCTTCCTGAACCAGCGCGGCAACCCGTTGAGCAGGCAGAGCGCCTGGGCGGTGCTCCAGCTGGCGGCCGAACGCGGAGAGGTGGCCGGGCACATCTCACCGCACACGCTGCGCCACTCCTACGCCACCCACCTGCTCGCCGGCGGTGCCGATGTGCGGGTGGTGCAGGAGCTGCTCGGGCACGCCTCGGTCACCACCACCCAGATCTACACGATGGTCACCCCGGACACGCTGCGTGAGGTGTACGCCGCCAGCCACCCGAGGGCGCGCGGATGAGCACCGAGACCCCGCCCCCGGACCGGCCGCACCGGCCCGTCCTGGTCGGTGCCAATCCCGGCCTGCAGCTCTTCGATGCACAGGGGGAGTGCACCGGCTACGTCTCGGTGTGGCGGGTGGACTGGTCCCGCAGCCACGGCACCGGGACGGCACTGGTGCTCTGGCAGCCGACCGGTGTCCGGGTGCTGAGCAGCACCCTGCCCCTGGCCCGCTGGCTCACCGAGGACTTCACCCGGCACTTCCCGGAGCTGGACGGACTGGACTGGCCCCAGCCGCAGTACGAACAGACACCGGTCGAGACCACGATCGACCTGGCGCAGGGGCTATCCGCCCGGGCCGGTGATGTCGAGGTGCGGCTCGCCCAGGTGCTCGACGTGCGCTCGGTGGCCACCGGTGACTTCCCGCTCGGCGGGGTTCCGCACACGCTACGGCTGGTACTCGGACCGTGCCAGCAGGGTCAGCTGAGCATCGCCGGCCGGCAGCTCGGTGGTCAGGTACGGCGCAGCGGCACTACGCAGCGGCCCTCCTCCTCGGCCTTCCTCGCCGAGGCCGAGGTGTGGAGCCGTCGGCCCTGAACGCCAGGCTCAGCGCAACGGCACCTGCACCGGCACCGGCACCCGGGCCGGCGGCAGCGGGCTGAGCAGAGTGACCGTGTCGCCCGGATGCAGCCGCTCGTCGGCGGCGTACCAGGCGGCCAGCTCTCCGGCGGCCGGCCCGGCCAGAACGCCGGCCCGCTCCTCCTCGTCGGCCGCTACCAGCAGGGCGGCCACCTCGTCGATCAGAGCCGGATCGGCCGTCGGGTCGGGCACTGCCGCGCCCCAGACGTCCCAGAGCAACAGCTCGTCACCCTGGCGGTGCGCCACCTCGCTGATCACGTAGGCCGCCACGATCTGCTCGCCGCGCAGCGGCGCATCCAGGCTCGGGTCCACGCCGTAGCGGGACACATCGAGAGTGCCGGCCCGGTGGCCGCGCCACACCTCGGCGGCAGTCTCGAACGGGGAGCCCGTCCCGGTGGGCATATCCCTCACGTCGAAGTCGAACCCGTCGGTCAGCTCCGGGTCGAACCGGACCCACCGCTCGCCCTCGAACCGTTCGACCACCACGTGGTCGTGGCTGAACTCGGGCCGGAAGTAGCCCGCGAAACCGATCCGGGTCCGGGCCGGCACGCCGTGCTCGCGCAAGGTGCCCACGCACAGCAGCGAGTGGTCCCGGCAACAGCCCTGCAGCCGGTCAGCCAGTGCGCGTGGCTCGGCGAGCGGTACGCCGTGCCGTTCCTGGTCGGTGGCGAGCTGGTCGGCCAGCCAGCGCAGGTTCACGTCCTCCCGGGTGGCGGCGGGCAGCACCGCCGCCTCGCCACGGTAGTGCGCGATCAGATTCCGGGCGACGGCGCTGACTCCTTCCGTACTCGGCGTCACCGCGCGGAGCAGCGCGGCATGCTCACCCGGATCGGTGTACGTACTGTGGCGGGTATAGCGCGCGACGGCGTCCGGCAGGGCGGGTAGGTCGGTCATCGGGGCCTCCGGTCGGCCTGGGCGGTATCGGCAGCCTAGTCGTGTTCCGGGCGAGGGCTCCGGCAGTCATACGGTGAGCATGAACGGCAGACCGATCAGCCGGTAGAAGATCGCGACGGTGACGAAGCCGGTGGCCGCCAGGGTGGTCACGGTCAGCGCGATCCGGCCGGTCACGCTCCACCACCGCCGGGCCCAGGCCACCACGGTGAGCACGATCGTGGCCACGGTCACCGCGACCATCACGGTCATCGTGTTCAGCGCGAGCGAGAGCGCCGGCGAGCCGGTCAGCGGGATCTGGACGAGCAGGTTCGGATCGGCGGAGACCAGGGCGAACCCGACCGCGAAGATCACCAGACACAGCCCGTTCAGCCAGGTCAGGCCCTGGGCCATCTTGCCCCCGAGCGGCCCAGGCTCGCGCTCGCGCACCCGGGAGACGACTGCTCGCACCGGAATGGTGACGAACGCGGCCAGCAGGACCAGCGCGGTGAGCCCGAGCAGGATCAGGTGCAGCGTCGGCGCCTCGAACCACGGCAGTGGCACGAAGGAGTTGTTCGGCATCTGGCTGGTGACCAGCGCCCCGGACTCGGTCACCGCCAGCGTGGCCTGACCGCCGTCGAGGACGAAGTGCCCGGGTGAGGTCTGGTGCCAGACCTGGGCGCCGGCGTCGGGGTTCTCGGACAGTCCGGTGGTGCTGATCGTGCCCGGGCCGGGTGGCCTCGACGGTGACCGGCCCGGTCAGGCTGGTGACCGTGGTGAACGTCCCTTGCGAGGTGCGTGCCGCCCGGTAGCTACCGGCCAGCGGTTCGACGTCTGCGCCCGCGCTCGCCGCGTCCGCGGTGTCCTGCCCATCGGTGGGGAAGTAGGCGTCCAGGATCGCCCGGACCAGTTCCTTTCCGCCCCAGAATGCCGCCCCGTTGCTGCCATCGCCGTTGTAGGCCACATGGATGCCGATGTCGTGCTCCGGCAGCAGGGCCAGGTTGTGGTGCGTGCCGGGCTGGTCGCCGTCCTTGGTGATCACCTGCTGGCCGTTCATCGGACGCTGTTCGAACGCGTACCCCATTCCCGGTACCTCGGGATCGGCGCGGAACTGTTCGGCCTGCATCTCGCCCGTCGCCTCGGTGCCCAGCGGGGAGTCGGCACGGAGCTGGGCGATCATGAACCGGCCCATATCCGCGGCGGTGGTCAGCGTGTCGGTACCGGCCGGTGTTGCTGGGCTGACCTGCCCGCCGGCCGGTTCCTGCCGACCGTCGGCCGGCCGGTAACCCGGGCTGGTCCGCGCTTGCAGCTCCGCCGGGTGTGGCTGCTGAGCCGTCGTGCTGGACATCCCTGCCGGGGCGAAGACGTGCTCGGCGAGGTAGTCGGCGTAGCTCTGCCCGGAGGCGATCTCCACGATCCGCCCAGCGAGGACGTAGTCGAAGTTGTTGTAGGCGACCAGCTCACCGGGCGGGCGGACCCGGTCCGGCCGGACCTCGGTGGCGAACTCCGCCAGCGTCGGCAGCTCGCTGTACTCCCACTGGGACCAGCCGTAGATGTCGTAGTCGAAGCCGGAGGTGAAGGTGAGCAGGTGTTCCAGCGTGACCGGCCGGCCCGGGTAGGTGTCCGGGATCGGAGTATCCAGGTACTCGTTCACATCCGCGCGCAGGTCGAGCGTGCCCTCCTCGACCAGCTGCATGACCGCGGTCGCGGTGAACAGCTTGCCCTCCGAGGCGGTGTACAGACCGGTAGTGGCGGGATCCATCGGTGCACCGGTGGCAGGGTCGGCCACCCCGTACCCGCTGCTGAACACGGTCTCGCCGCCGGCCACCACGGTCACCACCGCACCGGGGATGTCCCCGTCGGCGAGCTGGTCCGGCAGCACCTGGTCCACCACCGCCCCGACATCGCGCAGGTCGGGCGTGCTGGTCTCCGGCGGGCTCGCGGCCGCCGGTGTGGGCAGACAGAGCGCCACCAGTGCCGGGAGTGCCAGCAGCGCGGCGGTCAAGGTGGAGTGGGCAGGGCGTAACGTCATGCCCGGCACGCTAGGGCGCGTGCGTGCGGGTGATCGTCAGTCGAAAGTGTGAAGCTGCCGGCCGGCCGATGAGTCGGAGGATGGAGTGCGGGCGCCCGGTTCAGAACGTGTCCCGGATCTGCCACGGCGGCGCGTGCAGCAGGTCCTCCAGGGTCCGGTCGGTGCGGGCGTCCCCACCGGTGAGGTGCCCGCTCGCCCGCAGGTCCGCGCAGCTGAACGCCCCGGACACCGCGAGGGAGAGGCCACCGGCGGTGAGCACCGGAGGGCCCTCGGCAGGTGCGCTCGGCTCGCAGCTGAGCTCTCCGCCGTCGGCAGTGATCTGGAACGTGCCGTTGACCAGGCCCAGCTCGTCCCCGGCGACCGTGATCCGCACCTGCCCGCTGCCGCGGCTGCCCCGCGCAGCCAACGCCGCCGGCAGGTCCAGCACCCGCAGCATGTACGGTTCCTGCGCCACCACCTGCCAGTGCTTGGCGGGCAGGAAGGTCCGGGCGACATCGCCGGCCGGGGCGTGCAGCAGCACCCGGTCCACCTTCATCGCGAAGGCGCCGGCCATCCGCCACAGCGACCGGTACGCCTGCGGAGTGTGGGCCACCAGCTCGGTCACGGTGAGCGTCCGCTCGGACAGGGTGCCGCGGTCCCAACAGGCGTAGCCGAGGATCTCCCCGGCCTCGGAGACCGCCAGGGTGACGGCGTCCTGGTCACCGATCAGGTCCTCGTCGCTGACCTGCTCGGCCGCTCCGGTGCGAGTGAGCGGTCCCTGCCGTACCCGGGCCCAGTCCCGGTAGCAGTCCCGCAGGGCCGGGGCATCGGCGGCGGTGGCCCGGCGCAGTCGCACCGGATCGCCGGGGGGCACCGCCGCGGCCGAGGAGACCGGCAGCTGCACCTGGTCCACTGTGGTGATCATCTCGAAACCGAGCCTGCGGTAGATCCCCGGTGCGGTGGCGAACAACGTGGCGATCACCTCCCCCCGGTCCCGGGCGGCGAGCAGCAGCTCGGTGAGTAGCGGGTGGGTCAGGCCCCGCCCGCGGTGTTCGGCCGCCACCGTCATCCCCGCGATCCCGCAGGTGCGCAGCTCCCGGCCGGCGAACCAGGTGCCCAGCTCCAGCGCCACCGCTCGGGCGGCCAGCTCCGCACCGGCGAACGTGCCGAGGGCATGAGAACCCGGCCCGGGCCACGGGCTGCCGTCGGGTGGGTCCTGGTCCGGCCGGTCCGCGTCCGGCATGCCGAACGCCTCCCGGCCGAGATGGCGGGCGGCGTCGGTATCCGCGGGGGTCAGCGCACGGGTGCGGTAAGCCATAACGGCCAGACTACGGCCGTACAGCGGGTGTTGGGCCGTCCACCGCCTCTGGTGACCAGTAGTGTGGGCGGGGTGAGTAGCGAAGCATCCGAGATCCGCACCGACCGCGACTTCCCCGTCCCGGCACCGCTGAGCGGTCACGGTCCGGCGCGGATCATCGCCATGTGCAACCAGAAGGGCGGGGTCGGCAAGACCACCACCACGATCAACCTGGGCGCCGCGCTCGCCGAGTACGGCCGCAAGGTGCTGATCGTGGACTTCGATCCCCAAGGTGCAGCCTCGGCCGGCTTGGGCGTGGCCGCGCATGAGCTGGACGACACCATCTACACCGAGCTGATGTCCGCGGAACCGGACGTGCACCGGGTGATCCATCCCACCGGCGTGCAGGGGCTGGACCTGATCCCGGCGAACATCGACCTGTCCGCTGCCGAGGTGCAGCTGGTGAACGAGGTGGCCCGGGAGCAGGCCCTGTCCCGGGTGTTGCGCCCGATCACCGACGACTACGACGCGATCATCATCGACTGCCAGCCCTCGCTCGGGCTGCTCACGATCAACGCGCTGACCGCCTCGCACGGGGTGATCGTGCCCCTGGAGACCGAGTTCTTCGCACTGCGGGGTGTGGCGCTGCTGGTGGAGACGATCGACAAGGTGCGCTCGCGACTCAACCCGCGTCTGCACACCGACGGCATCCTGGCCACCATGGTGGACACCCGGACCCTGCACTCCCGTGAAGTTCTCGCCCGGGTGCGTGACCACTTCGGTGACGTGGTCTTCGACACGGTGATCACCCGGTCGGTGAAGTTCCCGGACGCTTCGGTGGCCACGGAGCCGATCACCAGCTTTGCCCCGAACCACCCGGGTGCGTACCACTACCGCAAGCTCGCCCGGGAGCTCGTCTACCGTGGTGACGTCGCCTGACGCCCCGGTCACCGGGGGCGAACCGGCGACGGCGGAGCCCTGCCCGGACGCTGACGTCACCCGGGTCGGGGGTGAGGACAGTGCACCGGCCTCCGGCCGGCCGGTCTTCGAGGTCCGGCTGGAGAACTTCACCGGCCCGTTCGACCTGCTGCTCTCCCTGATCGCCAAGCACAAGATGGACGTCACCGAGGTGGCGTTGGCAGTAGTCACCGACGACTTCATCGCCCATATTCGCGGTCAGGAAAGCTGGGACCTGTCCCAGGCGAGCGAGTTCCTGGTGATCGCCGCCACTCTGCTGGACCTGAAGGCTGCCCGGCTGCTGCCCCGCGGGGACGTGGAGGACGCAGAGGACCTGGAACTCCTCGAAGCGCGCGACCTGCTGTTCGCGCGGTTGCTGCAGTATCGCGCGTTCAAGAAGGCAGCAGCCGATCTGGACGCCGCCTGGCAGCTCGCCGGACGCTCCTTCCCACGGCAGGTGGCGCTGGAGCCCCGGCTGGCGGCCCTGCTGCCGGAGCTGGTGATGAAGATCGGCCCGGACGAGCTCGCCCAGCTCGCCGCGAAGGCGCTCACCCCCCGCCCGGAACCGGCCGGAGTGGACGTCTCCCACCTGCACGCCCCAGTGGTCAGCGTGCGGGAACAGGCCGCACAGATCGCCGGGCGCCTGCGCCGCACCCGGTCCGCCTCGTTCCGCACCCTCACCGACGACGCCGGCTCCACCGCGGTGGTGGTGGCGCGGTTCCTCGCCCTGCTCGAGCTGTTCCGCGAGGGCCTGGTGGGCTTCGACCAGGCCGGACCGCTCGGCGACCTGAGCGTGCACTGGACCGGCGGCGAGGCCAGCGACGTGGACGTGGGCGAGGAGTACGACGACTACAACGACAGTGCGGGTGAACCGGAGACCGCCGAGAGGAGCGGGGAGGACCAGTGAGCGAACCGACACCGACCGAGGCCGCCGACGGCGCCGCGGCCATCGAGGAGGACACCCCGGTGTGGACCGGTGACCAGCTGCTCGGTGCCGTGGAAGCGATCCTGATGGTCACCGAGACCCCGGTGCCCACCGACCAGCTCGCCACCGTGCTCGGCGTGCCGATACCGGCCGTGGCCGACGCCCTGGCCGAGCTCGCTGCCGAGCTGGACCGCTGCGAACGCCCGCGCGGGGTGCAGCTGCGCGAGGCCGGGGGTGGGTGGCGGTTCTACTCCGCACCCGCGTTCGCCCCCGCGGTGGAGAAGTTCGTGATCGACGGGCAGACGGCGCGTCTGACCCAGGCCGCTCTGGAGACGCTCGCGGTGATCTCCTACCGGCAGCCGGTCTCCCGCGGCCGGATCTCCGCGATCCGCGGGGTGAACGTCGACTCGGTGGTGCGCACGCTGCTGACCCGTGGGCTGATCGAGGAGGCGGGCCAGGACCTCGAGGGCGGCGCCACCCTGTACCGCACCACCAGCTACTTCCTCGAGCGCCTCGGACTGCGGGATCTGGACGACCTGCCGCCGCTGGCGCCGTACCTGCCGGATATCGACACGCTCGAGGACATCGACGGGAGCTCGGAGTGAGCACGCGCCCCATGGGGGAGGGCCGCCCGGGTCGGGACGCGCCGGTCGGATCAGGAAGGTAGGCCATGACAACGAAAGATGTGCACGATCCCGACGGGATCCGGCTGCAGAAGGTGCTCGCCGGCGCCGGGCTCGGCTCCCGCCGCGCCTGCGAGCAGCTGATCGCCGCCGGCAAGGTGAGCGTGGACGGGGTGCAGATCCGCGAGCTGGGCGTGCGGGTGGACCCGCGCACCGCCGTCATCCATGTGGACGGGCTGCGCCTGCAGCTGGACGAGACCGTGGTCACCCTGGCCCTGCACAAACCGGCCGGGGTGTACTCCACGATGGCTGACGAGCAGGGCCGCCCGGACCTGTCCCAGTACGTGGCCAACCGCACGGAGCGACTCTTCCACGTCGGCCGGCTGGACGCCGAGACCACCGGGCTGATCCTGCTCAGCAACGACGGTGAGCTCGCCAACCGGCTCACCCACCCCTCCTACCAGGTGGCCAAGACCTACATCGCTGAGGTGCAGGGCCGGGTGCCGCGCGGACTGCGGCGCACCCTGCTGGACGGTGTCGAGCTGGACGACGGGCCGGTCGCAGCGGATGCGCTGACCGTGCTGGAAGCCGGCCCGCAGGCCTCGATCGTGGAGCTGGTGCTGCACGAGGGCCGGAACCGGATCGTGCGCCGGCTGCTGGAGCACGTCGGCCACCCGGTCACCCGGCTCAGCCGCACCCAGATCGGCCCGATCCGCCTCGGCACGCTCAAACCCGGCCGCACCCGGGTGATCGGCGGCAAGGAGCTCGGTGCCCTGATGTCTGCCGTCGGTCTGTGAGGTAGCAGCGTGGAGACCCAGGCCGCCGATACTGCCGCGTTCTACCGCCGCTGGGCCGACCACGAGGCGCACGGCAGCTCACCGACCTACGAGCGGCTCTGTCATGCCGTGGCCGACTCGCCGGCCACGCTCGCCTTCCTGCACACGCTGCCGCGGACCCAACGCCAACCCAATCTCCTGCTCGGTGCGCTGCGCTGGTTCGAGGCACCGGTCGCCGACCCCGCCGCGGCGCTGGCATTCCTGGCCTCCCACACCGACCAGGTCCGGGACCTGATGCTGCGCCGGGCCACCCAGACCAACGAAGCGGCACGGTGCGCGGTGCTGCTCCCCGCTCTGGCGCTGCTGCGCGAACCGCTCGTCGTGCTTGAGCTCGGTGCGAGCGCGGGTCTGTGCCTGCTGCTGGATGCCTGGTCCTATCAGTGGACCGACGAGAGCGGCACGGTGCGGCGCGTCGGGAGCGGAGCGGTGCGGCTCAGCGCCCAGGTGAGCGGTGGGGTACCGCTACCGGCGGCGGTGCCGGCGATCGCCGCCCGGCTGGGTCTGGACGCCCATCCGGTGGACGTCACCGATCCCGACGAGCGGCGCTGGCTGGAGTGCCTGGTCTGGCCCGAGCACACCGACCGCGCCGAGCGGCTGCGCCACGCCCTGGACCGCGCTGCCGCCACCCCGCCGCCGGTGCAGCAGGGCCTGTTCCCGCAGGACGTACCGGCAGCGGTGGCCACACTGCGCCGGTTCGAGCCCGAGGCGACCGTAGTGGTGATGCACAGCGCCGCAGCCGCCTATCTGGACCCCGCCGGTCGGCGCGAGCTCGCCACCACGCTGGACGAGCTCGGCGTGCACCGGCTCGGTCTGGAGGGCCCGCAGGTGAGTGCGGACCTGGGCGTGCAGGGGGTACCGGCCAGCGCGGAGGGACGGTTCGTGCTCAGCCTGGACGGCCGCGCACTCGGCAGTGCCCACCCGCACGGCCGGGATCTGCGCTGGCTCGCCGGTGCGGACCAGACCGGGACCGCGCCGGTACAGTAGGCCCTCGTGACCAGGCAGGAGCAGCAGTGACCGGCGAGGTGAGCGACCCCACGGCCACCACCGGCCCGGTGCATATCGTCGGCACCGGTCTGCTCGGGACGTCGATCGCACTCGCGCTGACCGCCCGGGGAGTGCCGGTCACGCTGACCGACACCTCACCCTCGGCCCTCGCTCTCTCCCGAGACCTCGGCGCCGGCAGCATCGCCGGCCCCGACGACCCGCCACCGGCGCTGGTCGTGGTCGCCGCCCCGCCGGACGTGACCGCCGACCTGGTCGCCGCCGAACTACGCAGCCGGCCGTCCGCCGTCGTGACGGACGTGGCGAGCGTGAAGGCGATCGTGCTCGCCGAGCTCACCGGCCACGCCGCAGCCGACCCGGAGCTGGACCTGAGCCGCTACATCGGTTCGCACCCGATGGCCGGGCGGGAACGGTCCGGGGCGGGCGCCGCTTCGGCCGACCTGTTCCTCGGCCGCCCCTGGGTGATCGCACCGCACGAACGCACCAGTGCGGAGGCGGTCCTTGCCATGCGCAACCTGGTCGCCGACCTCGGCGCCGCGACGGTCTCGATGGATCCGGCCGAACATGACGGTGCGGTCGCCGTGGTCTCCCACCTGCCGCAGCTGATGGCCTCGCTCACGGCGGCCCGGCTGGTCGACGCCCCGGAAGCCTCCCTCGCCCTGGCCGGCCAGGGGCTGCGGGATGTCACCCGGATCGCCGCGTCCGACCCCCGGCTGTGGTCGGCGATCCTGACCGGGAACGCCCCGGCGGTGCTGCCGGTGCTGCGCGGGGTGCGCACCGGTCTGGACGAGCTGATCGCCTCCCTCGGTGCGGCCGCCGAGCACGGGCCGCTCGCCCCGGGGGCAGTGTCCGGGATCTCTGCGGTGATCGGAGCCGGGAACGAGGGTGTGGCGAAGGTACCCGGTAAGCATGGCGGCACCCGGAAGCGGTACGCCGAGGTGAGCGTGCTGGTGCCGGACGAGGCGGGTGAGCTGGGCCGGCTGTTCTCCGAGGTCGGAGAGATCGGTGTGAACATCGAGGACTTCCAGATGGAGCACTCGCCGAAGCAGAAGGTGGGGATGGCGATCGTGTCCGTGGTGCCGACGGCGGCAGCGAGGCTGGAGACCGCCCTCGAGGAGCGTGGCTGGCGGGTGGTGGTGCAGTGACCGGCCTGGTAGTGGCCATCGACGGGCCGAGCGGTACCGGTAAGTCCACGATCAGCCGTCGCCTGGCCGCAGAGCTCGGACTGGCCTACCTGGACACCGGGGCGATGTACCGGGTGTCGACCTGGTGGTGCCTGCACCGCGGCATCGACCTCACCGACTCCGGCGCCGTGGCCGAAGCAGTGCAGCGGATCCCGATGCAGATCGGGACCGACCCTGCCGAGCCGACCTTCGCCGTCGACGGCCACGATGTGGCGGGGGAGATCCGCAGCACCCGGATCTCCACAGCGGTCAGCGCCGTGGCCACCAACCTGGCTGTGCGCGCGGAGCTGCAACGCCGCCAGCGGGAGGCGATCGCCGCCGAGCTCACTGCCGGCTCGTTCAGCGGCGGCCGCGGGGTGATCGCCGAAGGCCGGGACATCACCACCGTGGTGGCGCCCCGGGCCCCGGTGCGGATCCTGCTGCTCGCCGACGAGCAGGCCCGGCTGGAGCGGCGGGCGCGTGAGCTGCACGGCACCGCCGACGCCGGGGCACTCGACGCCACTCGGGACCAGGTGGTGCGCCGGGACGCGGACGACTCCACCGTGTCCAACTTCTCCACGGCGGCCGACGGTGTGGTCACCGTGGACACCTCCGCCCTGACCCTGGAACAGGCAGTGGACACGGTGCGGGCCGTGATCGTCGCTGCCCGCACCGAGCTCGCCGGAACGCAGGAGACGCTGTGAACGCACCCGACGCCAAGGCCTCCCCGGGCCAGGCCATCACACCCGACCAGATCAAGCGGTGGGGTCCCACCTGGTCCCGCCGGGTGGGCTGGCTGCTCGCCCACGGGCTCTGGAACACTCGCGTGATCGGCGGGGAGCACGTACCGCGGACCGGTCGGTTGCTGATCGCTGCGAACCACACCGGGATCATCGACGGCCCGCTGCTGCACGGGGTGATTCCCCGCGAGTCGCACATCATCATCAAAGAAGAGATGTTCTCCGGGGTGATCGGCTTCCTGATGCGTAACGCCGGGCAGATCCCGGTGGATCGCCGCAATGGCCGGGCTGCTCTGCAGACCGCACTGGCGATGCTGAACGAGGACCGGCTGGTGGGGGTGTTCCCGGAAGGATCACGCGGGCGCGGAGACGTGAAAGCGACGAAGGCGGGGATTGCCTGGCTCGCGGTGCGCTCCGGTGCGCCGGTGCTGCCGGCGGCGATCCTCGGCACCCGGCCGAGCGGGAAGAAGCCTGGTCACATCCCGCACCCGCGGGAACGGCTCACCGTGGTGTTCGGCGAGCCGTTCGCCGCGGTGGACCCCGAGGCCGGGATCGGGCGCGCTGCCGTGTCGGAGGCGATGGGCCGGATCCAGACCCGGCTCAGCGACCATGTGCACGGTTCGGCCGCCGAGTACGGCATCCCGCTACCGGACAGCACCGAGATCTGAGCCACGTTGCCGCGCCGCGTACCGCGTTCGACAGCATCGATGCGGACCGGGGACAATAGCGGGCGTGACTGACGAGCCCGCGGACTCCCGCCCCGACCACGACCCGGCTCTGCCGGGCGACCTCCCGGAGACCGCGGAGGAAGCCCAGCGGGCCGAATCGCTGCGCGCGGGCCTGGCCGACTACGCCCTGGACGAGGCGGACCTGCGCCTGCTCGAGGACCAGGCCAGCGGTGCTGAGGCCGGCGAGGCGGCCGGGCCGCCTCCGGTGCTCGCGGTGATCGGCCGCCCGAACGTGGGCAAGTCGACCCTGGTGAACAGGTTCCTCGGCCGCCGGGTCGCCGTGGTGCAGGACACCCCGGGCGTCACCCGGGACCGGGTGAGCTATCCGGCGGAATGGGCCGGGCGGGATTTCACCGTGGTGGACACCGGTGGCTGGGAGCGCAGCGCGAAAGGCCTCGGCGGCCGGGTGGCCGACCAGGCGGAGATCGCGATCGACCTCGCCGATGCCGTGCTGTTCGTGGTGGATGCCACTGTCGGCCCCACCGACGAGGACGAGCGGGTGGTGCGGATGCTGCGTCGGGCGGGCAAACCCACCATGCTGGTGGCGAACAAGGTGGACGACCGGCGCGGTGAGTCCGATGCGGCGATGCTCTGGTCGCTCGGCCTGGGGGAGCCGTTCGCGGTCTCCGCGTTGCACGGGCGCGGCTCCGGTGACCTGCTCGACGCAGCGCTGGCGATGCTGCCGGAGGTCTCCGGAGTGGTCGGGGAGATTCCCGAGGGCGGGCCCCGCCGGGTGGCGCTGGTAGGCCGGCCGAACGTGGGCAAGTCCTCGCTGCTGAACACGCTCACCCGCAGCGACCGGGTCGTGGTCGACGATGTCGCCGGCACCACTCGCGATCCGGTGGATGAGCTGGTGATGCTCGAGGGTCGGCCCTGGTGGTTCGTGGACACCGCCGGGATCCGCCGCCGGGTGCACCAGAGCTCCGGTGCCGACTTCTATGCCTCGCTGCGCACCCAGGGTGCGTTGGAGAAGGCCGAGGTGGGAGTGGTGCTCATCGACGCCGGCACCCCGATGACCGAGCAGGACGTGCGGGTGGTGCAGCAGGTCATCGACGCCGGCCGCGCGCTGGTGATCGCCTACAACAAGTGGGACCTGGTGGACGAGGACCGGCGCCGCTTCCTGGAACGGGAGATCGAACAGCAGCTCGTCCAGGTCACCTGGGCTCCCCGAGTGAACCTGGCTGCCACCACCGGCTGGCACACCAACCGGCTGGTGCGCTCGCTCGACACCGCGCTGGAGTCCTGGGACCGGCGGATCCCCACCGGGAAGCTGAACGCTTTCCTCGGCGAGATCACCGCCGCTCATCCGCACCCGGTCCGCGGCGGGAAGCAGCCCCGTATCCTGTTCGGCACCCAGGCGGACACCCGTCCACCCCGGTTCGTGCTGTTCAGCAGCGGGTTCCTCGAGCCCGCCTACCGGCGGTTCATCGAACGCCGGCTACGAGAGACGTTCTCCTTCGAGGGCACGCCGATCGAGATCAGCGTGCGAGTGCGGGAGAAGCGCCGGCGCTAACCGCGAAGCCTCGGCAGTTCTCCCCATCGACGCCCGCTCGGTCACATGTGAGGCTCGGTACATGCGTTCTCGTCGGTACCTCGCCCTCGCGGCCACTGCCGCCGCAGCTGCCCTGCTCGTCACCGGCTGCCAGAGCGGCGACGATGAGCCGACCGTCATCACCGAGGCGACCTACTGGCGGTACCAGGCGGTGGAGGATTTCGACACCAGTGAGCACACGGTCACCGACGCCGACCAGCTCGCCGAACTGGCCGCGATCCTGGATTCCCACGAAATCAGCGGTGATGTGCAGAGCGGGGAGATGTGCCCGGGCGGGATCACCGTGAACGTGGAGTACACCACCGACGCCGGCCAGCACATGCTCCAGGTGGAGGGCTGCGAGCGGGACGAGGTCGGTTCGGAGATCGCCGGTCTGGTCACCGAGTGGGCCAACCCCTGACCGACGGTCGTGACCGGGCGACCGGCCTCAGTGTGCCGGCGGGATGCGGAACCCGGCGATCTTGTCCCCGGCCAGGGTGAAGATCCCGTCCGACTCACCGTTGAACACGTTGCTGGACCAGGAGAAGTGCGTGCTGACCGTGTCGCCCTCGACCTCGGCGGTAAGGATCGTCATCTGCGCGCCGGCGCCGATCGCGTCCGACCCCGCCCAGGAGCGCACACCGTCCGGACCGCTGAGTACCCGGCCCCAGTCGTCCACGTAGCCGTCGGCGGTGAACACCGCCACGAACGCCTCGGTATCCCCGGTGTTGATCGCCGTCACGAACTGCTGCACCGGTGCCGGCAGCGTGCTCAGGATGTCCTCGCTCATCGTTCCTCCAACGTGTGGTCGCCTCGTTCATTCGCTGCCGGTGTGGTGTACGTTGCCGACGGCGGGGTACCAGTCACGCACAGAACGTCAGGAAGAGGCAATAGGTGAGCGAGACCATCCGCATCGGCATCGCGGGATACGGCAACCTCGGCCGCGGCGTGGAGGCCGCGCTCGCGCAGAACCCGGATATGTCCTTGGTGGGGGTTTTCACCCGCCGCGATCCGGCCACTGTGCGCGCGCAGCGATCCCAGACCCAGGTATTCGCCTGGGACACCCTGAGCTCGCGTACCGAGGACATCGACGTCCTCATCCTCTGCGGGGGCTCCAAGGAGGACCTGCCGGTGCAGGGACCGGAGCTGGCCGGCTCGTTCAACACCGTGGACTCCTACGACACGCACGCGCAGATCCCGGAGTACTTCGCCGCCGTCGACGCCCGCGCCCAGGCGGCTGGCACCACCGCGCTGATCTCCACCGGTTGGGACCCGGGCCTGTTCTCCCTGAACCGGATGTTCGGCGAGGCGATCCTGCCGGCTGGGCAGACCTACACGTTCTGGGGTCGGGGGGTGAGCCAGGGCCACTCGGACGCCCTGCGCCGCGTGCCCGGGGTCGCGGCCGGCGTGCAGTACACCCTGCCGGCGGCCGAGGCGGTGGACGCGGTGCGCCGCGGCGAGAACCCGGACCTGCCCACCCGGGAGGCGCACACCCGGGAGTGCTTCGTCGTGCTCGCCGAGGGCGCCGACGCCGATGAGGTGCACGAGGCGATCGTGACCATGCCGCACTACTTTGAGCCGTATGACGTCACCGTGCACTTCATCACCGGCGAGGAGCTCGCCCGGGACCACACCGGGATGCCGCACGGTGGGTTCGTGCTGCGCAGCGGTGAGACCGGCGAGAGCAATCGGCAGCTGATCGAGTTCGGCCTCACCCTGGGGGACAACCCCGGCTTCACCGCCAGTGTGCTGGTCGCCTATGCCCGCGCCACCCACCGGCTCGCCGCCTCCGGCCGGCACGGGGCGCTCACCTTGTTCGACGTCCCGCCCGGGCTGCTCTCGCCCCGTTCGGCAGCGGAGCTGAGAGCAGACCTGCTCTGACCCGCTAGCCGATACGCTGGCCGGACGAGGACCGGCAGCTGCAGGAGGGCGACAACGATGAGCATCCAGTCCCGGATCCAGGCGACGCTGGCGACCTTTCCGCCGTCGATCGGCAGAGTGGCCCAGGAGGTGCTCGCCGATCCGCAGCGGGTACTGGATGGCACCATCACCGACCTGGCCCGCCGCTGCCAGACCTCGGAGACCACTGTGGTCCGGTTCTGCCGCGCGCTCGGCCTGAACGGGTTCGTGCAGCTGAGGGTGCAGCTGGCCACCGAGATCGGGCGGGACGGGGCGCACCGGTCGACGAAGGGGAACTACGTCGCCGACATCTCCGCCTCCTCCACCCTGGAGGAGCTCGTGGACAGCATCCGCTACACCGAGAGCCTGTGCATCGAGGAGACCATCGAGAGCCTGGACCTCGGCGAGCTCGGCCGGGTGGTGGACGCGATCGAGGGCGCCTCCCGGATCTCGCTGTACGGGGTGAGTGGCTCCGGGTGGAGCGCCGCCGACCTGCACCGCAAGTTGTTCCGGATCGGTCGCACCGCCTACAGCTTCTCCGACGGGCACGACGCGCTCACCTCGATCGCCCTGATGGGACCGGGAGACGTGGCCGTGGGCTTCTCCCACCGGGGCAGCACCGCCGAGGTGGTCACGTTCCTGGCTGCCGCCCGGGAACGAGGCGTGACCACCGTGGCGGTGACCAACGTCGGTTCCTCGCCGGTGGCCAGGACCGCCGATCTGGTCCTGCAGACCACAGTCCGGGAGGCCACCTTCCGGTCCGGGGCGATGGCCTCGCGCACCGCCCAGCTGCTCGTGGTGGACTGCATCTTCGTCGCCGTTGCGCAACGCCGGATGGCCGAGACCGCGGACGCCCTGCGCGGCACCTACGACGCCGTGCACCAGCGGACAGAGTGAGTACCGGGACACCGCTGCAGGCTCGCCTGCAGGACCTGCTCGACGGCGCCACCTCAGCGGCGATAGCCACCCCACCCGGGCAGGCCGAACCGGTCGACGGCGCGCCGGGGGCAGCGGCGCTGATCGCCCACCGGGGCGAGGTGCTCGCCCAGGCGCACTCGGGCTGGGCGGTGGCGTTCGCCGCGGATGGCCGGTTGCTCCCCGAGCCCGAGCGTGAGCCGGTGCGGCCGGACCAGCTCTGGGACGTGGCCTCGGTGACCAAGCTGTTCACCGCCGTCTGCGTGCTGGCCCACGCCGAGGCAGGAGTGCTCGACCTGGACCGCCCGGTGGCCGAGGACCTGCCCGAGTTCGCCGCCAGCGATCCGGATCGTGCCCGGGTACTGCCGCGGCACCTGCTCACCCATACCGCCGGCCTGCCGTCGGTGCTGCCGTTGTGGCGACGCCGCGGCAGCCGTGACCAGCTCGCAGGGCAGATCCTGCGGACCCCGCTGCTCCGGGCACCGGGGGAGCAGCACGAGTACTCCTGCGTCGGCTACCTGACCCTCGGGCTGCTGCTGGAGCGCCGCACCGGCCGCCCGCTGCCCGAACTGGTGCAGACCTGCGTCACCGGCCCGCTCGGGATGGCCGATACCGGGTACACACCACCGCCCGGCCGTCCGGTAGCGGCCACGGAGTACCAGCACGACCCAGCGCGCGGTCTGGTCCGCGGCCAGGTGCACGACGAGACCGCATGGGCACTCGGCGGGGCCGGGAACGCCGGGATCTTCTCCACACCTGCCGACCTGCTGCGGTTCGCGGAGGAGGTACGCACCGGTGCCCACGGCCTGCTCGGGGACACCAGCCGCACCCTGTTGCGCACCGGTACGCTCACCGCTGCCGAGACGGCGCGGATCGGCTACGACCAGGCGATCGGGTTCCGGCTCGGGCAGGAGTCGCTGACCGGTAGCACCGAGGCCGGCCCGCTCGGCCACAGCGGCTTCACCGGCACCGCTGTGGTGATCGACCCGGGCCGCGAGCTGGTCAGTGTGCTGCTGTCCAACCGGGTGCACCCGCGCCGGGAGTCGTTCACCGTCGAGCGGCTGCGCGCCGAGCTCGCCGGCCTGGCCCGCACCGGCTGAGGATCAGTCGCCGTCCAGGATCGGAGCGAGCCGGCCGCCGTGGCTGGCGAGCAGCACCTCCGCGGCCTCCCGGTCGACCTGCCGGGCGATCATCACGGCGGCCACCGGGATCCGGTCACCGGCGGCGCGCAGTGCACGCGCCGCCTCGGCCCGCTCGCAGCCGGTGATCCGCACCAGCAGCCGTTCCCCCCGGTCCCGCAGCTTGGCGTTGGTGACCGCCAGATCGACCATCAGGTTCTGGTACGTCTTGCCGATCCGCACCATCACCGCTGTGGACAGCATGTTCAGCAGCTGTTTCGTGGCCGAGCCCGCCTTCAACCGGGTGGAACCGGCGATCACCTCGGCACCGACCTCCACCTCCAACGGGTGGTCCACCGCGGCGCCCAGCGCAGAATTGGTGTTGCAGGCGATCCCGGCCGTGCGCGCACCGGCCTTCCGGGCCGCGGCCACTGCGGCCAGCACGTACGGGGTGCGACCGCTCGCCGCGATCCCGACCACCGTGTCCTCTGGCTGGATGCCGAGTCGCTCGATGTCCGCGACACCCTGCTCGGTGGAATCCTCCGCCCCCTCCACCGCGGTGAAGACCGCCCCCCGGCCGCCGGCGATCAGGCCCTGCACCGTCTCCGGAGAGACGTGGAACGTGGGTGGGCACTCGGCGGCATCCAGCACCCCGAGCCGACCGGAGGTGCCCGCTCCCACATACACCAGCCGCCCGCCGCTGCGGATCCCCTCGGCCACCGCCTCCACCAGGAGCGCCAGCTCGTCGAGGACCGCGCTCACCGCGATCGGCACCTGCGCCTCGGCGTCGTTGAGTGCCGTCAGCACCTCCCGGGCGGTCCGCCGGTCCAGGTCCCGGTACTGCTCGTCCACCCGCTCGGTGGCCAGCGTGGCCAACCGGAGCTTCTGCTGCTTGCTGTGCGTCATGTCCTTGCGCCTCTCAGCCGGCCAGACGCCGTTGGGGGTTCGGGGCTGCGGCGAGCAGCCGCCGGGTGTACTCGTGCTGTGGCTCGTCGATCACCGCTGCGCTGCTGCCGCGCTCGACCACCACGCCGTGGTACATCACCAGGGTCTGGCTGGAGTAGGCACGTGCCGAGCCCAGATCGTGTGTGATGTACAGCACTGCGAGGTTCTCGCTGCGGCGTAAAGCGTCGAGCAGGTCGAGCATCTCCTTGCGGATGGTCACGTCCAGCATGGACACCGGTTCGTCGGCCAGCAGCACCTGGGGCTCGGCGGCCAGTGCCCGGGCGAAGGACACCCGCTGGCGCTCACCGCCGGAGAGCTCGTGCGGGAACCGGTGCAGGTACTGCTCGGCGGGGTTCAGCTCCACTTTGCGGAGCAGCTCCAGGCTCTTCGCCTCCACCTCGTCCTTGCGCCGGGCACCGTGGTGGATCGCCAGGGCGCGGCCGAGCACGTGGCTGACCCGGTGCACCGGGTTGAGCGAGGCGAACGGATCCTGCAGCGTCATCTGCACGGTGCCGGTGTACCGGATGAACGCCCGGCCGCCGGTAGCCGCCACCGGCTCACCGTGCAGCAGGATCTCCCCCGAGGTCGGCGGGATCAGCTGGGCGAGGATGCGGCCGACGGTGCTCTTCCCCGAGCCGCTCTGGCCGACGAGCGAGGTGACCTCGCCCCGCCGGAGCTGGAGCGAGACCCGGTCGACGGCGCGCATCTGCTCGCGCCGCAGCCCACGCCGCCGCCCGGCGAAGTCTTTCACCAGCTCTCGTGCCTCGAGCACGACCTCGGCGCCGGTCCCGGCCGTCGTGGTCTCCTCGGCGGTATCGCTTCTACCCGTCATACCAGCGCTCCAAGGTCAGAGAGTGAACGCAGCAGTGCCTGCGTGTACGGGTGCCGCGGGTCGGTGTAGACGTCGGTCGCGGCGCCGTACTCCACCAGCCGCCCGCGCTGCATCACCGCGATCGTGTCGGAGACTTCCAGCAGCAGGGCGAGATCGTGAGTGGTGAAGATGATCGCGAAGCCGAACTCGTCCCGCAGCGCCATCACCTGGTCCAGCACCTCCCGCTGTACCAGCAGGTCCAGTGCTGTGGTCGGCTCGTCCATCACGATCACGTCCGGGTCGCAGACCAGCGCGATCGCGATCGCGACCCGCTGCTTCATCCCGCCGGAGAGCTCGTGCGGGTAAGCGGTGATCCGGTCGGGATCGACGCCCACCTTGGTGAGCATCGTGCGGGCCAGCTCCGCCCTGGCCGCCGGTCGCATCTGTGGCCGGTGCACCCGGAGCACATCGTCGAACTGGGCGGAGACGCGCATCACCGGGTTCAGGGCGTTCATCGCGCTCTGGAACACGATCGAGAGCTCGGTCCAGCGGAACTGGCGCAGTTCCTCGGCAGGCAGGTGCAGCAGGTCCACCTCCTGCCGCTTCGGCGCTTTGCCGGTGGCCCGAATCTCCCGGTGGTAGGTGATCGAACCGCTGGTCACCTCCGCCGGTGGGCGTAGCAGCTGGGTGATCGCGTTGGTGAGCGTGGACTTGCCGCTCCCGGACTCTCCGGCCAGGCCGAGCAGCTCTCCGCGGCGCAGCGTCAGGGAGACGTCCTGGACCGCGTGCACGCGCCCTTCTGCGGTCGCGTAGTCCACCACCAGGTGCTGCACCTCGATCACCGGTTCCCCCTCGCTGCCCCCGGTGCGGATCTGCGGCTGGGCCTCGGGTACCGGGAGCACGTCGGAGGGGGCATCGGGGGACGTGATCGCCTCGGCGGCCGTCTTGGCGGTGGCGGCCTCACCGGCGGTCGCACCGGCGAGCGGGACGGGAGCAGCCTTGGCGCGGCTCTTCCCGGTGCGCAGCCGCGGGTTGGCGTACTCGTCGATGCCGAAGTTGATCAGCGCCAGTCCGGCGCCGATCACCGCGATCGCCAGACCTGGTGGGACGAACCACCACCACGCCCCGATCAGGAACGCCTGGGCGTTCTGGGCGAAGTAGAGCATCGAGCCCCAGCTGGTGGACGTCAGCGAACCGAGACCGAGGAAGGACAGGCCGGCCTCGGAGAGGATGCCGGCGATCACCGAGAACAGGAAGCCCGAGGCGATCAGCGGTAGCGCGTTCGGCATGATCTCGCTGACGATGATCCGCACCCGGGACTCGCCGGTGGCGCGGGCCGCTTCGACGAAGTCGCGCCGGCGCAGCGACATGGTCTGCGCGCGCAGCACCCGTGCCGATCCAGCCCAGGAGGTGATCGCGATGACCACTGCCACCGAGACCATTCCGCGGGAGGGCAGGTAGCCGGTGAGCACGATCAGCAGCGGCATTCCTGGCATCACCAGGAACACCGCGGTGAGGATGTACATCAGATCGTCCACCAGGCCGCGGAAGTACCCGCCGACCACCCCGATGAGGATGGACACCACCTGGGAGACCACACCCGCGAACACACCGACCGCGAGGGATACCCGGGAGCCGTAGACGAACTGGGCGAACACGTCCTGTCCGGTCTGGGTGGTACCGAGCCAGTGCTCGGCCGAGGGCGGCGCGAGGATCTCCCCGCCGCTGGCGCGCGGCCCGTACGGGGTGAGCATCGGCCCGACGATCGCCACCAGGGCGAAGAAGATCACGATGATCAGTCCGGCGAGCACCTTGCCGGACGTGGGCAGCCAGGATCGCAGTCGCATACCTCAGGCCTCCTGACGGGTGCGCGGGTCGAGGAAGATGTAGACGATGTCGGCGAGCAGGTTCGCCACGATCACCGCCAGGGAGATGATCAGGAACAGGCCCTGCATCAGCGGGAAGTCCTGGTTCTGCACTGCTTGGAACAGCGTGTAGCCAACTCCGGGGTAGTTGAAGATCACCTCGGTGAGCATCGAGCCGCCGACGACGGCGCCGAGCGCCAGCGCGAACCCGGTCACCGACGGCAGGATTGCGTTCCGAGCGGCGTAGTTGACCAGCACCATCCGCTTCGGCAGCCCCTTGGCCTCGGCCATCGTGACGAAGTCCTCGCCGAGCACGGTGACGGTCATGTTCCGCATGCTCAGCACCCAGCCGGCGAACGAGGCGATCACGATGGTGATCGCCGGCAGCGTGCCGTAGTACAGCACCGAGGAGATGAACTCCCAGCTCCAGGCGCGGTCGACGGACACGTCGTAGGCGCCGGCGACCGGGAAGATGTCTGCGTTCACCGAGAGCAGCAGCACCAGGATGAGCGCCATCCAGAAGTACGGCACCGCGTTCAGGAAGGTCAGCGTGGGCAGCGCGTGGTCGGTCCAGGAGCCGCGACGCCAGGCGAGCACCACCCCCAGCCCGGTGCCGACGAAGAAGCTGATGATGGTGGTGACGCCCACCAGGCCGAGGGTCCACGGCAGCGCACCCATGACGATCTCGGCCACCGGAGTGGGGTGGAACCCGATCGAGAGCCCCAGGTCACCGGCGAACAGGTTCTGCAGGTACGTCCAGTACTGCTCGTGCAACGGAGCGTCGGTGATGCCGTAGCTCTCGGCGATCGCCGCCATCGCCTCGGGGCTGATTCGCCCCTCGGTGCGTTCGATCAGCAGCGTCACCGGGTCCCCGGGCATCAGCCGGGGGATGAGGAAGTTCAGCGTCACCGCCGCCCAGGCGATGAACGCGTACAGCGCGATCTTGCGCAGCAGATACTTCACGCGGAGGCTCTCTCTGGGTTGAGCGCGGGTGCCGACCGGCGGTGTGGGCCGGCACCCGCGCCGGCGGTCACTGCGCCGGGGTGAGGTTCCGGACCACCAGCATGATGTCCGGGTTCTGGAACGGAGCCCCGAAGGCGTACGGGTTCTCCTCGGTGGGCCAGCCCTCCCAGCGCTCGCTGGTGTACTGGAACCAGTTCGGCGACTGGATCATCGGGACCAGCGGGAGCTGCTCCACCATGATCTGCTCCAGCGAGTCCAGTGCGGCCTGCTGCTCCGCCTCGTCGTCGGTACCGGCGTACGCGTCCAGCGCTGCGTCGGCGTCGTCGTTGTAGAAGCGGCTGAAGTTCTGCCGTACCGCACCGTCGCTGGCGTACTCCGAGCTCATCATCGACCGGTACATGTCGAACGGGCTCTGCCCGATCGCGGTCGCGGAGATGGTCAGGGCGAAGTTGCCCGAGTTCCGGGTCTCTACCCAGGCCTCGAAGGAGACACCCTGCGGCACGATCTCGATACCGACCTCGGCGTACTGCTCCACCAGCAGCTGGCTGATCGTGACCCAGTCCACCCAGTCCGAGGGGATCTCCAGCGGGTAGGACATCGCCTCGCCGTCGGGGGTGGTGCGCACCCCGTCCGCACCCCTCTCATAGCCGGCGTCATCGAGGATCTGGTTGGCAGCCTCCACGTCCCGAGCGAAGGCCGCGTCGGCGTAGTCGGCGCTGAGCGAGTCCTGGTAGGCCGGTTGCGGCAGACCGGTCGGGTGGGCGGCGGGGGTGTACCCCTGCATCGCCACCTCGGAGATCTGGTCCCGGTCCATCGCCAGGCTGAGCGCCTCGCGCAGCTCCGGGTCGTCGAACGGTGCCTCCTGGGTGTTCGGGGTGAGGCTGACCAGCCCGCCGCCCGGGTACCAGTAGCCGCGGTTCTCCGGGTCCTGGGCCACGAAGATGTCGTCGATGTTCGCCACGAAGCCGCCGGACCAGTCGATCTCCCCGGCCTGCAGGCTGGTGGTGAACGTCTGGTCGGTGTTCGCCGGGTAGCGCAGCTGCTCCACCTCGACCTCGTCCGCGGCCCAGTAGTCCTCGTTCTTGGTCATCGTGTACAGCTGCTGCTCGAAGTCCTCCAGCAGGAACGGGCCGGTGCCGACCGGCTCCTCGTTCGTGGTCTCTATCGGGTCCTCGATCTCGGACCAGATGTGCTCCGGTACGATCAGTGAGTTTCCCACCGCGTGCTCGAAGGCGAACATCGGCTCGGAGAACTCGATCTCCACGGTGAGGTCATCGGTGGCGGTGGCCCCGACCACGTCCAGCGCGGACAGGTTCGTGGCCGGCTGGTCCACGAACATGGTGAAGGTGAACTCCACGTCCTCGGCGTTGAACTCCTCACCGTCGGACCAGGTGACTCCGTCGCGCAGCGTGTACGTCATCACCGTGCCGTCGTCGTTGAACTCCACGCTCTCGGCCAGCCAGGGCACCGGCTCCTCGAACTGTGGGCTGGAGGCAACCAACGGCTCGTAGATCATCCCGCGTGCCCCGTGCAGCACGCTGGTGGAGAACGGGTTGAAGTTGCGCTGGTAGCTGTTCGAGGAGTTGGCGTGGATGGTCAGCGGCTGGACCTCACCTCCTTCGCCGCCGGAACCGCCGGAACCGTCCCCGCCGCCGGAGCAGGCGGTGAGGATCAGTGCGGCGCCGGTGAGTGCGGCGGCCGCGGTGGTGAGTCGTCGGACTCTCATACGGACCTCTCCCTCGTGGTCTGGGTGGGTAGATGGGCAGGTTCGCGCCGCAGCACGTCGAAGCGACGTGTCACGGTGAACCCGGTGCGCCGGTACAGGTGACCGGCAGGGGATTCCTCTCCGGTCCAGAGGAACCACGCGCTCTGCGCCCCTTCGGCGCGCATCGCGGTCAGCGTGTGGTGCAGCAGGATCTTGCCCAGTCCGGTGCCGCGCAGGGACTCGTCCACCCCGAACGGCCCGAACCGCTCCCGCAGCCCCCGATAGGCGCCGTAGATGGCGAAGGCAGCGATCCCCTGCGGGCCACGGACGATCCGCAGCCGCTCCAGGTGGCCGTGCCGGAGCACAGCGTCGCGCACCGCCTGGGCCCAGTCCGGGGCGAAGTGGTCACCGGCGAACTGGAGCACCTCGGGCAGGTCGTCCGGGGCGGCCGGGCCGAGCTGGTAGCCCTCGGCCTCGCGCTGCTCGGCCAGGTCGAGCACCTCGGTGGGTGTGCGGTAGGTGCTCAGTTCCATCGACATCGCCGCTGCGGTGTAGAGACGAGTGAAGCCGTGCCGGTCCAGCAGCCGGGCTGCCTCCGGGTAGGCGACAGCGTCCAGTCCGGGCACGAAGTAGGCGGGGGCATAGGCGGCCACGTTCACCCAGGCGGCACCTCGATCGTGCAGGTACCGGCCGGCGCGTTCGAGCAGCTCGGTGCCCACGCCGCGGCCGCGGTGGTCGGGGTGTACGCAGCCGATGGTGAGCCAGCCGCCGGGGGCGTCCTCGCGCGGAGCAGCTCCCGCGGTGGTGACCGCGTAGACGAAACCGATCGGTGCGCCGTCGTGCTCTGCGATGATCAGCCCCTCGGGCTGGAAGCCCGCGTCCAGGAGCACGTTCTCGGTGAACCAGTCGGTATCGACCGCATCCTGCGGCATCGCGACGGTGGTGAGTGCGGCCAGTGCTGCTGCATCGCCGCTGCGGTGGCTGCGGTAGGTGGTGGTCATCGGCTCACACCTCCCGCAGCCGGTGGCCGGAATCGGCCAGGGCGACGGCGTAGCTCGCCCGGGTCAGGCAGCCCCGGGTGATCAGCTGCGCGCCGTAGTAGTCGATGTAGCGGAAGCCGTAGGTCTCCCCGCGGGCGAAGGCCTGGCCGCTGATCGCCTCGTGCCAGAGGTTCCGGGCCTGCTCCGAGACCGGGGCGTACCGGGTGGCGACGAAACCCTCGGCGTCCTCCCAGTTCTCGGTGTAGAGCAGCTGGCCTACCCCGTGCCGGCGGCCGGGGCCGTCAGTGGCGTCGGGGTCCTCCTCCCACCCGGGCAGTCCGGCGAGGAACCGGGCCCGTTCGGCGAGCAGGCTGGCCTGTTCGTGGTCGGTGTGCATGCTGCGGCCCCAGTGTGCGAGCAGCAGGTCCGGGCCGATGGTGCGGATGTCCCGGGCGAGCCGGGCGGCCAGCTCGTCGGTGCAGTGCAGGAACCCGTCGGAGAGGTCGTCGTAGACGATCACCTCGGCGCCGATTCCGGCAGCGAAGGCGTGCGCTTCGGCGATCTTTTGCTCCTTGTACTCGGCCACGCTCAGGCGTGGGTGGCCCCGCTCGCCCGGCGTGAGGGCGAGGAGCACGGACCGTCCGCCGTCGAGCGCGTTCTGGGCGAGCAGCGGACCGGCGGCGAGGTCCATATCGCCGATGTGCCCGCCGACGGCGAGGATGGTTCTGGATGTCACGCAGGTGCCTCCGGGTCTCGGGTGTCGGGGGAGTAGAGCAGAGCGTCGGCAGGGGGCGTGGGCGTGGCCGGGCTGACGGCGAGGATCTGGGCCAGCGAGTGGCCGGCGTCGATGCCCTCGCGCAGCGCCGGGCTGCCCCAGAGCAGATCGAGGAACGGCGGCCGCCCGGCGTTGGCCTCCCGCCAGAGCTGCTGGTCGGGGTAGAGATCGGCGATGGTGGCCAGCAGAGTGTGGCCGGTGCGGACCGGGTCGAACGTCTCGCGGTCGATCAGGTGCAGCTGCGCGCCATGCACTCGCTGGCCGGCGCACGTGGAGAACATCGGCGCGAAGACCGCCTCGCGCACCAGCACGCCAGGCAGCTCCTGCTCGGCCAGGGCGGCGGCGAGCCGGGCGTCGGTCCAGCCGGCACCGAACAGCTCGAACGGTTTGGTGGTGCCCCGGCCCTCGGACAGCGTGGTGCCCTCCAGCAGTCCGGTCGCCGGGTAGAGCACGGCAGTATCCGGGGCGGGCATGTTGGGTGAGGGCAGCACCCACGGCTGATCCCCGCGTGCGTCCCGGTGGCCCCCGGTGGTGATGACGTCCAGGTCGGCCGAGGTGCCGGTGTGTTCGGGTACGTGCACGGCGTTGAACCAGCGGGCAAGCTCCCCGATGGTCAGGCCGTGCTGGAGCGGGATGGAGACCCGGCCGACGAAGCTCGCGCAGCTCGGCGCGAGCCCGGGCCCGGCCACCCGGCCTTCGAGCGGGTTCGGCCGGTCCAGGACCACCACCCGGTGGCCGGTGCGGGCGGCGGAGCAGAGCAGGTCGAACAGCGTCCAGGTGTAGGTGTAGAACCGGGTGCCAATGTCCTGCAGGTCGAGAACGATCTGCTCGGTACCGGTGCGCTGGAGCATCGCGTCCAGCTCCGGGCTGCTGACCTGGTAGGTGTCCAGCACCGGCAGTCCGGTCGGCTCGTCCCGGCCATCCCCCTCGCTCTCCCCGGCCTGGACCGCGCCCCAGTAGCCGTGCTCCGGGGTGAGCAGACAGCGCACCGGGAGTCCGGCGTCGACGAGGGCGTCCACACCGCGACGCAGGTCCTCGGTGACCGCGGTGTAGTTGCCGCACAGCGCGATCGGGCCGGTTCCGATCAGGCTCGGGTTCTCCAGCACGCGGCTCAGTCCGGTCCGTGGCGACGGGTGCGTCACTGACTTCTCCCCACAGTGTCTTCCCCCTTGGGACGTAAGCAGATTACGGAATGCGTCCCCGGCTGGTCAATGAGTTACCGAACCTAGCATGATGGGTGCTATGCACAGAACCACCACGCCGCCGTCGTCCGCTGGATCACCCCGCTCGCCCCGGCAGTTGGCCCTCGGGGTGCTGATGCCGGGCTTCAACGGCGCCACCGCACCGGACTGGCTGCTCGACGCTGCCGCTGAAGGCCTGGGCAGCGTGATGCTGGTGGCGCAGAACGCCCCCGACATCGCCACCACCCGGGCGCTCACTGATGCCGTGCACGCCGCGGGCCCGGTGTTGATCACCGTGGACGAGGAGGGCGGGGACGTGTCCCGGCTGCAGGCCGCCTCGGGCTCGGCGCTGCCCGGCGCCGGAGCACTCGGAGCGGCCGACGATCTGGACCTGACCGAGCGCGCCGGCGCGGCGCTCGGTGCCCTGGTCTGGGCCGCCGGCATCGACCTGGACCTCGCGCCGGTGCTGGACGTGGCGAGCGAGCCGACCAACCCGGTGATCGGAGTGCGCTCGTACGGCTCCGATGCTGACCAGGTCTCCCGGCACGGTGTGGCGTTCCTGGCCGGACTGCATGCCGGGGGAGTGGCCGGCTGCGCCAAGCACTTCCCGGGCCACGGCGCCACCACCACCGACTCCCACCTGGAGCTGCCGCGGCTGGACATCAGCGAGCAGGTGCTCGCTGATCGTGACCTGCCACCGTTCGAAGCAGCGGCCGCGGCGGGACTGGATGCGGTGATGACCGGGCACTTGCACATCCCCGCCCTCGGACCGAAGCCAGCGAGCCTGGAACCGGCGGTCACCGCGCTGGCCCGCCGCCTGCCTGGCGGGGAGGACCGGGTGATCGTCACCGATGCACTGGATATGCAGGCGGTGAGCTTGGCCGATGCTGACGGGATCGGCGCGGCCTGCGTGCGGGCGCTGCAAGCCGGGGCCGATCTGCTCTGCCTGGGCACCACCGGCGGGCGGGACGATGTGGCAATCTTCGAGGCGGCCGCCGAGGCGATCGTGGGCGGGCTAGCCCGCGGCGAGCTGGCGGCTGAGGCGCTCGAGCGAAGCATCGCCCGGGTCCGCACGCTGCAGCAGCGGATCGCCGGCTATCGGGCCGCGGCGCCTGAGCTCGGTCCGGCGGAGGCAGAGGCCGCGGTGGCCGAAGTCGGTCTGCAGGCCGCGCGCGCCGCCGTCCGGGTGGCGCGGGGGGACGTGCGGCTCGCCGGCGGCGGCCCGCCCGTGCTGGTGGACCTACGGCGCCGGTACAACCAGGCCACCGGCAGGGTGGCCCCCGGGTTCGCGAACGCACTGGCGGACCGGGCGCCCGATGCTCAGGTGGTGCTCGCCGGTGCGGTCGATGCGCCACCGTTGGCGGAGGTGCTGACCGGCTTGGGCGAGGGACCGGTGCTCGCGCTCACTCGCGAGCCGCTCGCGGATGTGCGGGAGCAGCAGGACCTGAGCCTGTTGCTGGCCCGGCGACCGGACGCCGTCGTGATCCACGGCGGAACAGCGGACGGCGCACCGGCGGCGGACCGGCTGGTGCTCGCCCACGGGGTGGGTCGGGCGAACGCCGACGCGGTGCTGCGGCTGGTACTCGGGAGCTGAGCGGATGCGGGTTCTGCCGCTGCGCTGCGGCGGTGTCAGGTTCGCTGACCCGGCGGCGCTGGCAGGCCGCACTCTCCCGCGAGCCTCCCCTCACACTCGCCCCCCGGGCGATTTCCTGGACATATACTGAGCGCCGTGTCCGCCTCGCCCCGCGACAAGCGTCGACCCGCCACCATCTATGACGTCGCGCGGATGGCGGGAGTCTCCCACCAGACTGTCGCGAGATTCCTCCGGGGGGAAGGGGTGCGGGAGCACACGCGGACCCAGGTCGAGGCTGCACTCGTTGCGCTCAATTACCGGCCGAACCAGTTGGCCAAGGCGTTGGCGACGAATCGCTCGTACCGGATCGGCGCGTTCGTCCACGCGCAGGCCCAGTGGGCGCTCCTGGCGATCATGGACGGTGCTGCCGCAGAGGCACGAAAAGCCGGGTATGTCCTGGACTTGGTCAGTGTGGACCCGGAAGATCCTGCCAGTGTCTCGCAGGCGGTGGAGATCATGGCGGAAAGCTCGTTGGCCGGTGCTGTCGTCCTGGCCGCGTCGGACTCCATGCTCCAGGTGATCGATGCCAGCCAGGTGTCCTGCCCCGTGATCGTGGAACGCTCGGCGCGCAAGAACCCGGGGCGGCATCCCGAACCGGACTTCGCCATCGGTGTGGAGCACCTGGTGGATCTCGGACACCGCCGGTTCTTCCACATCGCGGGCCCGTTGGACTGGCCAGCATCCCGCGCTCGGCGGAAGGCACTGCACGCCGTCGCCCAAGAGCACGGGGGAGAGGTGGTTGCCGAAGCCGAAGGCGATTGGTCTGCCGAGGGTGGTTATCAGGCCATGGCCGCTGCGTTCGATCCGCGGCTCGGAGCTACAGCGATCGTCTGTGCCAACGACCACATGGCGTTGGGCGCCCTCAACTGGCTGGCCGGCGCGGGGTTGCGGGTCCCGCAGGAGGTGAGCGTGCTCGGATTCGATGACCTACCGGACGGCGCCTACTACCTCCCCCCGTTGACGACTGTGTCGGTGGACAACCGTGCGTTCGGCCGCAACATCATCCAACGGCTGTTCCGCCAGCTGGGGGTGAGGTCACGAGTGGTCTCGATGAGGGGCGAGCTGGTGGTCCGGGGAACCACCGGCCCGGTGCCGGCAGGCGAAGGATGAGGCCGTCCCGAGTCTGGTGAGGTGTCGACGCCGGTAGCCCAGTGGGCCGCGGTTAGTGCCAGTCAGCCGAGCTGGCTCGCCCCCGCCGGTGGCGGCGCTCGCGCAGAGCAGCACCCTTGCCCGAATGAACTGTTACCGGTACCGTTACCGCTAACAGTTCGCCCGGCGCGGCGTGAGACTCACGACGACCGGCACGCGGAAGCGCATCAAGTGAGGATGCGTCCGCTTGGACGAAGGGAAGCCGAATGGCTGTTGCTCTGCGGGAATTGCGTCCGCTGACCGTCGAGACCGCGGTGGAGAGAGTCGCGCTCTCCGACGAAGTGTTCCAGAACCGTTGTCGCCAGCTCTACGCCGCAGCAGGTTCCGACTGGGTGCTGGTCTGGGGCGATCGCGAGCACTTCGGGAACATTCACTACCTCAGCAATTTCGATCCCCGGTTTGAGGAAGCGGTCCTCCTCCTCGGTCCTGACGGTCGAAGCGCCCTGGTGGTCGGAAACGAGGGCGAGATGTACTCCCACGTGGTCCGCGGTGACCATGAGGTGGTGCTGTGCCAGACGTTCTCACTGATGGGGCAGAAGCGGCAGCAGTCCAGGACGCTGGATGCGGTGTTCCGGGATGCTGGCCTGTCCTCAGCGCGCTCGATCTCGGTGGTGGGATGGAAGTACCCGGAAGTGTTCGAGGAAGTGCCGGGGCAGAACCACTTCGTACCGGCCTACGTCCTGAGCGCCCTGACCGCAGTGGCAGGCCAGGCCGAGTTGGTGGAGCACACGCGCCTGCTGATCGACCCAGTCGGCGGGATGAGGGCCGACAACGAGGCTGAGAACATCGCCCTGCTCGAATGGGGAGCATCCCGTGCCTCGGATGCGGTAGCGCGCATCGTTCGCGCAGTGCGGCCCGGGCTGACCGAGCTGCAGACGATGTCCGCGATGGGGTACGCGGGGGAACCGATGACCTGCCATCCGATGTTCGCGACCGGACGCGGCGGGGGCGCAGCTTTGCGCAGCCCGGGAGCGCGCATCGTTCAGCACGATGATCCGATCTTTGCCGCCGTGGGGTACTGGGGAGGCCTCTCCTGCCGGGCCGGCGTCGTGGCCGAAGCCGACGACGACTTCGTGAACCGGTGGGCCGCGCCCTACTTCGAGGCCCTGGTCACGTGGTACGAGACCGTTCGGCCCGGGATCTCCGGTGGTGACCTGCATGAGGCGGTGTCCGAGCGGTTGGCTGTCGGTGGGATGCATCCTGCGCTCAACCCGGGACATCTCACCGCTACCGAGGAGTGGGTCAGCACGAACGTGCAACCCGGTAACGACACATCCCTAGCCTCGGGGATGGCACTACAGTGCGACGTCATCCCCGCTGGGCTCCCCGATGGAATGCAGCTGAACTGTGAGGACGGGGTCGCTCTTGCCGACGCTGGACTGCGTGCTGAGCTGGCCACCACCTATCCGGCGGTCTGGTCCCGGATCGAGGCGCGCCGCACGTTCATGAAGCAGGAGCTCGGCATCGCCATCGATGACTCGGTGCTGCCCCTTTCCAATACCCCGGGATACTTTGCTCCGGCCTTCCTCGCTCCGGATCGTGTGTTGGTCGCGCAGTAGAGGTTGCCGAACAGGAGAAGGAGGGTGCCATGAAACGCCAACACGTCGTGCTGGCCGCTGTTGCCGCCTCGTGTGCTTTGGCTCTGGGTGCATGTGGAACAGGGAACACCACAGAGATAGGGGGATCGGACGACGATGTCCCGTTGATCGGTATCGCGATGAAGACCGCCGAGCAGGCCCGTTGGCACCATGAAGTCGCCGTGATGGAACGCATCGCCGCCGAGCAGGGGGCCGAGGTGATCGTCCAGTGGGCCAATGATGACATCACCCGGCAGGGAAACCAGTACGAGAATCTGATGTCGCAGGGGGTCGACGCGCTGATTACCGTGCCTGTCAATGACCGCGTCGGAGGCTCCTACCTGCAGACGCTCAGGGACGAGGGTATTCCGATCGTTGCCTACGATCTTCTGCCTCAGGACCTCGAGGTCGACTATTTCGTAACCCGCGATAACCGGGCGGTCGGCGTCGAGCAGGCCCGCGCGGCCCTGGAATACATTGGCGACGACACCGCGAACATCGCCCTGCTCAAGGGAGACGCTGCGAACATGGTGGCGCAGGGCATCGCGGCCGGCTACGACGACGTGCTCGCTGACGCGACCAACCTCACCGTGGTGGCTGACCAGTGGATTCCGTCCTGGTCCACGGAGGGAGCCCTTTCCCTGGCCGAGAACACTCTCTCGGCGCACAACGATGATGTGACGGCCTTCATCGCTGGCACCGACGGGCTGGCCATGGGCGTGGTCCAGGCGGTCCGGGGCCGCGGGCTCGAGGGCGAGGTGTTCGTCTCCGGCCTGGATGTGGAACCTGCCAACGCCCAGCTGATCGCGGAGGGAGTCCAAACCATGTCGATCTGGACCGACCTCGATGATCATGCCGAGACGGCGATCAACGCAGCGATCCAGTTGGCTCGCGGTGAGGTGCCGGAAGCGGACGACACGACCAGTAACGGGGGACCTGAGGTTCCCACCGGGCTCGCCCAGGTGGTGCCGATCTATCGGGAGGATCTGTGCCGCTTCATCCACGAGATCGCACCCGAAGGCTGGATCACTGAGGAAGAGGTGTTCGCGACGACGGAAGTGCCCGAGGACTGTGGCGAACAGGGCTGAGCAGCAGATACTCAATCTCCGACAATGAGGGCGGATGAATCGATGCTTCTGGAAACACAAGATATTTCGGTCGAGTTCCCGGGTGTTCTTGCGGTCGACCACGTCTCCATCGCAGTCGAACCGGGTGAAGTCCGGTCGATTGTGGGGGAGAACGGCGCGGGAAAGTCAACACTGATGAAAGTGCTGGCCGGCGTATATCCGCGGGGTGAGTATCGGGGGCTGATACAGCTCGAGGGCCGGGAGAAGAATTTTTCCGGTGTCGCAGACGCCGAGCGGAACGGGATCGTGATGATCCCGCAAGAGATGAATATGGTCGATGACCGCTCGATTGCGGAGAATCTGTTTCTCAATCGGGTTCCGAAGAGAATCGGCCTCGTTGACGAGAAGAAGATGCTCAGCCTGGCTGAGGAATACCTGGAACCGGTGAATATCGGTGCCTCGCCCACCACGCTGGTCGGTGAGCTGGGCACAGCGCAGAAGCAGATGGTGGCCATTGCCTCAGCGCTGTCCAAGGATGTGAAGGTACTGATCCTCGACGAGCCGACTGCCACCCTGTCCGGGCATGAGAGCGAGCTGCTCTTCGAACAGGTTGCGAAGGTGGCCGCCCGCGGAATCGCGTGCTTGTACATCTCCCACCGCCTCGAGGAAGTCCTTCGTATCTCGGACTCGGTGACGGTGCTGCGCGACGGCCGGCTGGTCGATACCGACCTGGCGTCCGAGCTGTCCGAGAAGCACATTGTCAAGATGATGATCGGCCGGGAGATGGACTCCTTCTTCCCGGAGCGGCAGGCGAGCGTCGGGGACGCCGTGCTCGCGGTCAAGGGGGCGACCGTACCGCACCCGATGGTTCCCGCCATCAATGTCGTCGACGACGTCTCGTTCGAGGTGCGCCGGGGGGAGGTTCTCGGGATCTTCGGCCTCGTCGGAGCCGGGCGCACAGAGTTGGCGACGGCGCTGATCGGCCACGCACCCGGCGGCAGCTTTCAAGAGCTCCGGATCGGGGACCGCACGGTGACAAGCGTTGCGCACTCCGGTGAGGCCCTTGAGCTCGGGTACGGCTACCTGCCCGAGGATCGCAAGTCAACTGCGGTGATCCCCAATCTCGACATCACCCGGAGCATCTCGGTGAGCAGCCTGCGCCGCCTCTCCAGGGCTGGGTGGTTGGACCGGAAGGCCGAGTACGAGCTCGCGGAGGAGTACAGCAGCCACTTCCGCATCAAGACACGCGACCTCTTGACTGAGGTCGTCAACCTGAGCGGCGGAAATCAGCAGAAAGTGATGCTCGCTCGCCTCATGGCTCAGGAGCTCGACGTACTGATCCTGGACGAACCGACCCAGGGAGTGGACGTCGGCGCCAAGGCAGAGATCTACCGCATCCTCAACGAAGCCGCTGCCCGTGGGACGGGAATCATCATGATCTCGTCTGACCTCCCCGAGGTCATGGGTATGGCCGACCGCATCCTCGCGATGCAAAGAGGGCGCATTACCGGTGAGTTCGATGCTGGCGAAGCCAGCTCCCAGGAAATTCTCGAAGCCGCGACCCTGGTTCCACATTCTCAGGAGGTTGACCATGTCTTCTAGTACTGTCAGTGACGATCAGCATCTCGTTCAGAAATCCTCTCCATCAGGACCGCGAAAGTCGCGGCTCCGAGACGTGCGTTGGTATCACCTTGCTCTTGCTGCCCTCGCGATCTTTGCGCTGTTCTACTTCAACAACGAGACCAACGGCGTCTTTCTGTCGCAACGCAACCTGACGTTGCTGCTGAAGCAATCAGCGATCCTCGGCGTGGTGAGCGCCGGCATGGTGATGCTGATCATTGCTCGGCAGATCGATCTCAGCGCCGGAATGGCTGTGTATCTTGTCAGCGTCGTTGTCGCCCAACTGTCCGTCACGCACGGATTCTCGCTGCCGGTGTCGGTTGCGGCGGGCGTGCTGGTCGGGCTCCTGCTTGGAGCGTTCCAGGGCCTGATGGTCGCCAAGTTCGCGATTCCTGCCTTCGTGGTCACCCTGGCGGGGAGCATGATCTTCAAGGGCATCGGTTACGTGTGGACCAACGCCACGGCTATTGGCCCGGCACCGCAAAGCCTGATCTGGCTCAGTGAGGGTTATATCCCACCGGTCGTGTCTGCGGTGGTGATCGGCGCGGCGGCAGCCCTGGTGATCTGGACGACCGTGCGGCGGGGCGTCCGCCTGGTCCGGTGGGAGAAGAGGCGTTCCGACACGGTCAAGAAGGTCGCGATCGTGGCCTGCGTCGGCGCTCTCGGTGTGTGGGTGGCGCTCGGCTACAACGGACTCCCGATGGCAGTGGTGATCGCGGGGATCACCGTGGTCGGGGTGAGCCTGCTGCTGTCCTCGACGGCATTTGGCCGGGGTGTGTATGCGGTTGGCGGAAATCCGCAGGCCGCCCACCTGGCCGGGCTGCGGGTGCCCTGGTACCTGTTCAAGTCTTTCCTGGTGATGGGCGCCATCTACGGGATCGCCGGGGTGTTGATGACGGCGCGTCTGGGCGGAGCAGCCCCCACTGCAGGCGAACTGTTGGAGCTGGATGCCATCGCTGCAGCGGTCATCGGAGGAACCAGCTTTGCGGGCGGCCGCGGGGCGATCCCGGGGGCTCTCCTGGGTGCCCTGCTGCTTACCGGCATCGACAACGCCATGAGCCTGATGAATGTGTCCGCCTTCCTGCAGATGGTGATCAAGGGGTCCATCCTCCTCGCGGCGGTGTGGTTCGACCTCATGGTGCGGTCCAAGCGAAAGCGGTAGGAGACCGCAAACCCAGCAGGCGGAACAGCACAGCGGGCAAGCACTCCGGCCCGCACTACTCCCAGAAGGTAATGGAGAACCACAGCGATGAAGATTTTGTCCGGGCTCATCTATCACGAGTCCAACACGTTCAACCCCTTTCTCACCGGCCTTGACCAGTTTGTGGTGCGCGAGGGTGAGGAGATCCTTGACCGCTTCGCCAGCACGGCGGTCTTCCGTCAGGCGGGAGCCGACGTGGTGCCGTCCGTCTATGCCACAGCGTTCTCGTCCGGACCGGTGACCCGCGAAGCGTATGAATACCTCAAGGCCCGCCTGCTCCGGGCAGTTGAACAGCATTCAGACCTCGATGGCATCTGGCTGCATCTCCATGGCGCGATGTTGATCGACGGGGTGGGGGCAGCAGAGGTCGACCTCCTTCAGGCGGTTCGCGAGCGAGTCGGGGCTGAGATGCCGATCTCAGTCGCGCTCGATCCGCACGGAAACCTCGACCCTCGCGTCCCCGAGCTGGCTACGGTGCTGCGTTCCTACCGCACGATTCCGCATGTGGATCAGCCAGAGATCGAACGCAGGACGGCACACCATCTGCTGGAGATTCTCAGCGGAAAAGTGCAAGGCGGTGCAGTGGCCCACAGCCAGGTGCCCTTTGTGATCAGCGGGGACATTCCACTGTCGGCCAGCAGTCCACTGTCCGACATCCTGGCTGCGCTCGATGAGGTGGAGGCGCTCCCGGGGATCATGGATGCGTCGTTCTTCGTAGGCTTCGCCTGGGCGGACGTCAGTCAATGTGGAGCGTCGGTGGTGGTAGTACCGGAGCGTCCCGAGTGTGCTGGACTCGCTCGAGAACAAGCGGACAAGATTCGCGACCTCGTGTTGGAGCGATACCGGGAGTTCCAGTTCGAGACCCCTACCCTCGAGGTCACCGCGACAGTCGACGCGTTCACCCGAATTGGACGAGCTCCGCTAGTCGTCTCGGACTCGGGAGACAACACCACCGGTGGCGGCGCCGGGTACAGCACCGTCGTCCTGAAGGAGGTTCTCGGCCGGGAACACAAGGAGCGGGTGTGTGTGAGCACGATCTGGTCTCCAGACTCCTTCCTGGCGCTGCGCGGGCACAGCCTGAACGATCGGGTCCGAGTTTCGGTGGGGATGGACCATGACGAGTACAGCCGTCCGATCGAGGTCGAGGGTGTGCTGAAGGCGAGGGGTGATCTCCTCGGCTACATGAGCTCGGCCAAGGACAAAGTAGGGAACACCTGCACGGTCACCGTTGGCAATGTGGATGTGGTGGTGACCGATCGGCCGGGATCGTTCGTGACGCTCGACCATTTCCGGGCCGCCGGATTGGATCCTGCAGACTACTCGGTGATCGTCGTGAAGCAGGGATACCTGTTCCCGGAGATAGCGGAGCTGGCCGGGCAGCACGTCATGTGCATCAGCGCAGGGGCGACGTACCAGTTCATCGAGCACCTGAGCTATCAGAACGTCGCGCGCGAACTGCTCTATGTGGCTGATCGCGTCGACGGATAGTGGTGCGCCGACCCACCGGCTGACGCCGGCGTTCTCGCGCGGGCTCCCGGCCGAAGCGGATCGGTGACGGGAGAGGCACCTACACTTTCCGGCATGCGATTCGACGGCCAGGTGGTCTTCCTCAGCGGTGCGGCACACGGTATCGGGGCGGCGACCGCCCGGCGGCTGCACCAGGAGGGTGCATCAGTGGTGATCGGCGACCGTGACCTGGTCGCGGCAGAGCAACTGGCGGGCGAGCTGGGTGAGCGGGCGAGTGCGGTGGAATGCGAAGTGACCGACCGAGAGTCCGTCGACACTGCCGTTGCCGCCACCGAGGAGCGCTATGGCAGGCTGGACCAGCTGGTCACGGTGGCCGGTGGGTCCTGTGCCATGCCGATCTTCGACGAGCAGACCGACGAGCTCTGGTCCGATCTGATCGAGCTGAACCTGACCGGCACGATGCGCTGCATCCGAGCCGCGTTGCCGCTGCTGCAGCGCAGTGCGCACCCGGCGGTGGTGCTGGTGTCCTCCGTGAACGGTCTGACGGCGTTCGGGGAGGAGGCCTATGGTGCCGCCAAAGCGGGCCTGAGCAACCTGGTGCGCAACCTTGCCGTGCGCTACGGACCGGACGGTGTCCGGTTCAACGTGGTGGCACCGGGCACAGTCCGTACCCGGAACTGGGACCACCAACCGGGGCAGCTGGACCGACTGGCCCGGTTCAGCCCGCTCGGCCGGGTCGGCGAACCGGAGGATCTGGCCGCCGCGATCGCGTTCCTGGCCTCGACCGACGCCGCGTGGATCACCGGGATCACGATGCCGGTGGACGGCGGCGCGCTCGCCGGGCCGCTCCAGGTCAGTCAGCAGGGCTGAGCGTCAGCCCGCCGTGCGCCGGGTCGGCAGCACTCGGGCAAGCACGACCACGGCCAGGCCCGCGAGGGGGATCACCAGAAGGCCAAGACGCAGCGAGGTGGCGTCCGCGACCAGGCCGACCAGCGGCGGAGAGAGTAGGAAGCTGAGCCGCATCAGCCAGGACACCACCGTGAGACCGGTACCGTGCCGCAGCCCGGGGAGGTTGTCCGCCTCGCTCATCGCAGCCGGTACCAGAGTCGCCACCCCGAGCCCGGCCAGAGCGAAGCCCACGACCGTTCCCGGCACTGTGGGCAGGGCCAGCGCCACACCCATGCCGAGGGCGACGACCACGCCACCGGCGCGGGCGACGGCGCGCTGACCGAACCGGTCCACCAACCGGTCGCCGAGCATCCGGCCGATGAACTGCGCACCGACCATCGCAATGTAGCCGGTGGCGGCGAGAGCGGCCGGCGCACCCAGTCCGGAGCCCAGGTACAGGGTGGCCCAGGAGTTGCCGGCGTCTTCCACCAGCGTGCCCGCGATCGCGATCAGGACCAGGGCAGCGAGGACACCGATCGTGCGGGAACCGACTCGGATGCGGATGCTGTTGGACAGTTCGGCGCCATCGGCGGCGACGGCATCCTCGGGGCGGTCTGCGCCGGGGAGGCAGTACCGCAGGGCGATCAGGGAGACGACCGCGAACAGGACGGCCGAGATGCCCAGGTGCAGTCCCAGGGGCAAGTCCAGAGCGATCGCCCCGGCAGCCATCGACCCACCGATCACTGCACCGATCGACCACACGGCATGGAAGGAGTTGAGGATCGACCGCCCATACCCGCGCTGGACCCGGAGCGCGTGCGCGTTCTGGGCGACATCGGTGATCGCATCCATCGCACCGCCGAGGAACAGGGCCGCCGCGAATAGTCCGACAGAGGGGGAGACGCCCGCGAGCAGGATGCCGATACTGGTGCCGAGGGTGCCGACCACCGCCACCGGTGCGGAGCCGAACCGGCGGATCAGGGCGGCGGCGAAGAGGCCGGCTGCGATCGCACCGGCGGGAAAGGCCGCGACGGCGACCCCGTAGGTCGCGTTCTCAAGTCCGAGACTGGCCTTGATCTCCGGGAAGCGGGGGAGGAGGTTGGCGAACAGGGCGCCGTTCGTGAGGAACAGTGCCGCTACTGCGGCCCGGGCACGCTGGTGCGAGCGGGCGGGAGAGCGGCCGGTCTCGATCGGCATATGTACGATCGTACGCATCTCCTTTACGATGCGGTACGTGAGTTCCCCCACGCCCGACGACAGGGCCCGCCAGGTCCGGCGGGTTGACCCGCAGCGCAGGGATCGGATCATCGATGCCTGTCTCGACGTGATCGCCGCCCACGCCGTGGCCGGGACCTCGCACCGCAAGGTAGCGGCAGCGGCGGACGTTCCACTCGGGTCGATGACCTACCACTTCGACGGGATGGAGGGCCTGCTGCAGGCGGCATTCGCCCGGTTCGCCGACTCGGTGGCGGACCAGTTCGACCGCCGGCTTGCTGCCGCTGCCGACCGTGCGGAGGCCGAGCTCGCTGTCGCGACCCTGATCACCACGGATGTGTTCCGCACTCAACGGGACGTGGTGCTCACCCATGAGCTGTACACCCTTGCTGCCCGCGATCCCGAGTTTCGCAGGCTGACCGAGCAGTGGATGGCGCGAAGCCGAGCGGCGCTGGAGCGACACTTCGACCCGGTCACCGCGCGGGTCCTGGACGCGCTGATCGAAGGCCTCACGATCCATCGCGCGCTGGACAGGACGTCATACGCCGACGGCGAAGTGTTGGCTGGAGTGCGGAGGGTCACCCGGGGCTGACCGGTTGGCGGGGGCGGGGGCGGTGGTCGCTGTGTCTTGGGTGGTCGCTGTGGCTTGGGTGATTGTCGTTCGTTGGGTGGTTGTCGTGCCGTGGGTGGACGCCGGGCCCTGGGTGTCGCCGTGCGTGGGTGGCGAGCGGTACGCCGACGGCGGTGTGGTGGCTGGACCGGGACGGGTCATCGCGGATGGGGCGAGAATTTCGTAGAAATACCCTGGAGAGTCTAGCGAACGGGTGTTCGAAATAGTACACTAGTTCTATGGGCGGCGACGTTGATATCTTCTCGGAGGGTTCCGGTGATGGGGGCTCCGGTGCTGGGGGCTGCGGGCGGGGTGGTGCTGTGGGGGTGATGGCTCGGTTGTTGACTGAGTTCGAGGGTTTGGGCGTGGATGAGCAGCTGGTGCGGATGGGTACTGGTGGTGCGTTGTTGGAGCGGTTGCTGGCGTTGGATCTGGACGCGACCGGGGATGGGGGGCTGGTGGAGGCGGTGGCTGCGGCGAACCGGATCTCGGCGTGTGCGGAGGCGGTGAGGGCGCAGGCGGCGGGGGTGCTTGCGGAGCGGGCGTCGATGAATCCGCCGGCGTTGGCGGTCGAGAGTGTTGATGCCGATACCGGTCGGGTTACTGCCACGGATGCGGAGAAGGGGTGTACTGCTCCGGAGGAGTTGGCGGTGCGGTTGGGGTGGACGCGGGGGCAGTGCCGGGATCTGGTGCGGCGGGGCCGGGCGTGGGGTACTCATCTGGTGAATACGGGTGAGGCGCTGCGATGGGGGTGGATCGATGCTGAGCGTGGGCGGGTGATTGCTGATGGGTTGGCGGATTCGTCTTGGCAGGTGGCGATGGCGGTGGAGGATGAGGTGTTGCCGGGGGCTTCGGGGCGTAGTGCGGGGCAGTTGCGTCGTGATATTGCTCGGGCGTTGATCGCTGTGGATCCGGCTGAGGCTGAGGCTCGTGCGCAGCGGCGGCGGGCGCGGCGGCGGGTGAGCCGGCCCCGGGTGTTGGCTGATGAGGTGGCGGCGATGACGATCGAGGGTCCGGCTGCTGATGTGCTTGCGTTGGATCAGGCGTTGCATGCTCACGCGAAAGCCGCCAAAAGTGAAGGGGACTCGCGCACCATGGGCCAGCTGCGCTTCGATGCTCTCGCGGGGGTGGGTTCTCAGGCTTTGGTGAGTGGGCATCTGGGTCCGAAGCACTTGGGCCTGCCACTGGCTCAGAGCGAGGGGCGCAAGCCGGAGGTTCATGTCACGGTCCCGATCGGCCACCTGATCCCGGACGCCCCGGCACAGGCCAACGCCGGTACCGGGGCCAGCACCGGTACCGGAGCCCACCCCAACCCCGATCCCGGTCTCGATCCAGGTGTGGGGGTTGATTGTGGTGATGAGGCGGGTGTGCTGCGCCGGATGCTGACCGCACCACCGGCACCCGCACCCGCAGGTACATCGGCCTGCACCTGTGGTGGCCGCCGGATCGGGTCGGCAGAACCTGCAGACTCGACCGGGTCGGGTGTGTCGGCTGGTCTGGAGGCGCCGTGGTATGTGCCGAGTGAGACTGTGATCGACGTGGGTCCTAGCATCAGCGGCGAGGCGGTGCCGTTCCTGAGTGGGTATGGGCCGATCACTCCTGCTACTGCTCGTGCGTTGGCTGCGGGTGGGATTTGGCGTCGGTTGGTGACCGACCCGGTCACCGATCAGTTGCTGGACCTGGGTCATACCCGGTATCGGCCCTCGAGTGCGTTGGCCGACCATGTCCGGGCCCGAGATGTCTCTTGTGTGCGGCCCGGGTGCTCCACCCCGGCGACCGAGTGCCAGCTCGATCACACCCTGGCGTGGGACCACACCGACCCGGGCGAGGGTGGGTCGACGGCTCCGGCGAATCTGGGCCCGTTGTGCCAGCGGGACCACCAGGCCAAGACCCACGGCGATTTCGAGCTCGAGCAGACCGCTCCCGGGGTCTTCGAATGGACCACCCCGACCGGGCACCGCTACCGCCGCAACCCCGACGGCAGCACCACCCCACTGAGCCACCACCCCGACACCCCACCCCCGTTCTAGCCGGCCCGGTACGAGAGCGGGGGTGGGCGGGGCCCAACGGTTGGACCGTCAGGGAATGGTCAGCTCGTGTACCCCGGCCAGCGACTTGAGGTTCGCGGCGGCGATCCCCAGGCCTGTGGTCCGTGGCGGGGCGCCGATGGTGTTCCACTCGGCCATCATCTGGTTGACCCGGGCGTACATCTCCAGTCGCAGCCGGTCGAAGGACTCGTACGGGTCCAGCCCGACCTCGCCGAGCAGCAGCCACCAGGCCCACACGGCGGCACCGGCGTTGGCCACGAAGTCCGGGATCACCAGGATCTCTCGTGCGGTCAGCACGGCCTCTGCTTCGGGCAGCACGCCGTTGTTCGCGGCCTCGACCACCACACGCGCCGAGATGGTGTCGACGTTGTCGGCACGGATGGCGTAGGAGATGGCCGCTGGCACGAGGATGTCCGCTTCCATGGACAGCACCGCATCGCGGGGGAGTTGGGCGACGTCGTCCGGCACGCGGGAGCGGTCGATCTCGCCGTAGGTGTTACGCAGATCGAGCAGGGCGGGCACGTCCAGGCCAGTGGGGGAGTACAGCGTGCCGATCGCATCGGCGAGGGCCACCACCGGGACGCCGGCCTCATGCAGGTACCAGGCGGTGCCCCCGCCCATCGTGCCCACGCCCTGGATCGCGGCCGTGGTGCGCCGTTCGTCCCAGCCGCGGGCGTTCACCACGGCCAGGCAGGCCTGCGCCACTCCGTAACCGCCGATGATGTCACCGAGGAGAAGGCCATCCGCGGTCAGCGCGGACAAGCCCGCGTGCACCCGCTCCAAGGTGGCCTCCGGGTTCGCCGAGCGCTGGATCGCGGCGTGGAACGACTGACCGAGGTCCACCTCGGCGAACACCTCGTCGATCAGCTGCTGGGTGACACCCAGGTCCTCAGCGGTGACCCAGTGGCTGTCCAGCCACGGCCGCATCGCCAGGCAGTAGCGGACCAGCACGCCGAAGGCCCGTTCGTCCTTCGGGTCGAAGTCGATGCCACCCTTGGCGCCGCCCACGGGCAGACCGAACGTGGCGGTCTTGGTGGCCATCCCACGGGCGAGGTCCTCCACCTCGTGCATGGTGCAGCCCGGCCGCATCCGCAGCCCGCCGGTGGCGAGCCCGCAGGTCAGCGTGTGGATCACCAGGTAGCCGGTGGCTCCCGTCTCCGGATCGGTCCAGGTGAGCCGCTGGTATGGCTCCTGGTCGATCGGGCTGGCAGTGGCCGCGGCCACATCCTTCTCGTGTCCGTTCCCTGCCCGGGGGATGTTGTCCAGGGTCGTCATTTCCACCACCTCCTGCGTCCATGCTGTGCATCTGTTGGGAGCACCACAGTGGCACCCCTATCGGGTCTGTGATCCCAGGGTGCGCCGCGTGTCGGTGGGCCGTCCATCGATGATTCGTGCACGTTCACCTTCACTGTTGCTTCATGGTGCGTACTCTGACCGTTATGGAGCTCTCGCTGCGTCGGTTGCGGATGCTGCGCGAACTGCACCGGCGCGGCACGGTGACCGCTGCGGCGGCAGCACTGCACTACAGTCCTTCCGCGGTCTCCCAGCAGCTGGCACAGTTGGAGCGCGAGGTAGGAGTGCAGCTGATCGAGAAGCTCGGGCGGCGGGTGCGACTGACCGAGCTGGGCTTGTTGCTGAACGAGCATGCCGAGGACATCCTTGCCTCTGCCGAACGCGCGACTGTGGCTCTGGAGTCCGCGCAGGGCGGGGTCACGGCCCGACTGGAGGCGGGGGTGTGGGCATCGGTGGCCTCCGGTCTGCTGCCGGAGGCGCTGGCTACGTTGGCGGTGGACCACCCTGGGATCGAAGTCCGCACCTCGGAGCTGCCGCCTGAGGACACAGCCGAGGCGGTCCGCGACGGATCTCTGGACTTCTCGTTCGTGATCGACTACTCCGACTACGCGATTCCCAAGGATCCGGCACTGGAAAGGCGAGTGATCGCCGTCGAGCGCCTCCATGCGGCTGTACCGGCCGGCATCGTGCCGGCCGCGACGGTCTCCCTCGCAGACCTGGCCGAGCACCCATGGATCCTGTCCGGCCCCCGTTCGCACTTCGGCCGCGCGGTGCGGATCGCCTGCCGGCGGCACGGGTTTGAACCGCGGATCCACCACCAGGTGGAGGAACAGGCGACTGCGCTGGCGATGGTGGCTGGCGGGCTGGGTGTGACGCTCGTCTCGGACCTCGCGCTCGCACTGCTCCCGGCCGGGGTGGACATCGTGGCCATTCCGGAACCGGTGGTGCGTACGGTCTCGATCGTGCACCGGTCGGCGGCCACACCACGACAGTCGTTGGAGCTGGTGATCGAGGCGGTGCGGACCGCAGCAGCGCAGAAGGGTCTCGCGGCCGGCTCGACGGTGCCATGACCGAGCCGGGCATTGGATCAGGAGGAGGAGCAGGCGATGCAGATCAACTACCAGGTGGTGGTCTTCGACAGTGCCGATCTGGAGGGGGAGAGCGCCTTCTGGGCCGGTGTGCTCGGCGGCACTGTGGACCGCGACGACGACTGGCACCGGGTACTGGTGGACGGTGAGCCCCGGATCGCCGTACAGCTCGACCCGGAGCATATGCGGCCAGGCTGGCCGGATGGGACTCCCCAGCAGATCCACCTGGACCTGTGGGTGGACGACTTCGAGGCAGCGCACGAACATGTGACCGCGCTCGGCGCCGAAGTGCTCAAACCGACCACACGTGAGACACGTTCGGCCTACCAGGTCTACTCCGACCCGTCCGGTCACCCGTTCTGCCTCTGCTGGCGGACCTAGGATCCCACCCGGGCCGAGGTCGGTGCCGTCAGTGCTGGGAGTCGCGGGCGGTAGCGATCTGCGGCCGGTGCTCGACCGCCCAGTCGGCGAGTGAGGAGAGCGGCACCAGGAGCGAGCGGCCGAGCGGGGTGAGGCTGTACTCGACGGCCGGAGGCTTGGTGGGGAACACCTGACGGTGCACGAGTCCGTCGGTCTCCAATCCGCGCAGCGTGCGCGTCAGCATCCGTTGACTGATCGTCTCGATGCCTCGGTGGAGCTCGTTGAAGCGATGCGGGCGCTTGCCGAGTAGCACGATCACCAGGATCGACCACTTGTCACCGATGCGACGGAGCACGTCGGTGACCGGGCATTGCTCGTACTCCTCGACCGGGACGGGACTGGGCAGATCCGCACGCACCATGGCAGGCACGGAACTGTTCGTAGCGGACATCAAAGTGCCTTCTTCCCAGGGTGTCGATAGTTGCCAATGATGGTAGTGCGAACAATCGGTAACTACCTAGGAGCGGTCCTCGTGCCCGGTTCAGAACCCCAACTCACATCACCGGCGCCGCGCGTCATCGTGGTCAGTGGCGGGACGGACGGTATGGGCCGTTCGTTGGCCCTCGCCCGCGCACAGCGAGGCGACCGGGTTCTAGTCCTCGGCAGCAACCCGGAGAAGGGGCGACGGGTCGTGGCAGAGTCGGAGGCGTTGGCCGCCGGCGAGCCGATCGACTTCATCCAGGCCGACCTCTCCAGCGTCAGCGACACGCGCAGAGCCATCGCCGATATCGAGGCGCAATACCCGGTGGTGGACGCGCTGGGTCTTTTTGCGAACAGGCAAGCAACGCAGCGCAGAACGACGGCGGAGGGACTGGAGCACACCTTCGCGCTGTACTACCTCAGCCGGTACCTGCTCAGTCATGAGCTGGCGCCCCTGCTCCGCCGCAGCCGGACACCGGTGATCATCAACGTCGCAGGCGTCGGAACCAGCAAAGGAAAGATCCACTGGGACGACCTTCAGCTGGAGCGCGGCTACAGCGCGATCACCGCCCAGCTCCAGGCGGGTCGTGCCAATGACCTCCTCGGCGTCGCCTATGCGGCGCGGACCGACAGCCCGGCCCGCTACGTGCTCTACCACCCTGGGTTCACCAAGAGCGGCGACCTCTCCCCGTTGCCCGCAGCGGCGCGCGTGTTCATTCGCGCTGCGGCAGCGGTCGCCGCACGCCCGGTGGCGCGTGCCATCGCGCCGGTCCACGAGTTCATCGACAGTCCGCCGGCAGCGGCACTGACCGCGAACGACCGTGGCACGCAGCTCCCGCTCACGCTCACGACCCTCGATCCTGCCAGCGCCGCGCGACTGGCCAAGGTCACCCGGTCGCTGGTCGAGCTCCCCTGCAGCGCCGAGCACTAGTGCTTCGACCGCCGGGGAATAGATCCGGCCGCGAAGACCTTCTCCTTGGTAGTTGAATACTCAAGTACATGGAGTGATGGAGAGAGGGGAGCGGTAGTCGTGGTCGTGTACAACGAGCTCGTCGCCATCACGGCGGGGGCGGGGCTTCTGGGGTTCGCCAAGTTCCTCTCCGATGTGCTGCGAAAGCGGCGGATCGAGAGTGAGGGGTGGGCCGGGTTCTTCGGAGTCGCAGGTATCCTGCTGTTCGCGCTCGGACTGCACACCACGGTGACCTGGCCGTTCGGCGCAGATGGGTTCGAATACGCGAACATCGCCTTCGGTCAGCCTGCCGCAGGCTTCGGCGCGCTGTTGCTGCTCGCGGCGGTCTACCTCTGGCGGCATCGCACGCTTTATGACGGCGAGGTCGAGCTGGCGAGCGAGAAGACGCTTGCGTCGTTCAAGCCGGTCAGCATCTTCGTTGGTGTGCTCGGCCTGGGGATGGCCGTGCTCGCGATCACCTTCGTTCGATTCCAGCTCGGTGCCGCTCCGCCGGAGGAGCCGATCTCGGGCCGGGTCGGTCATATTCCACTGATCGAGGCAGTGTTCCTCGGCGGACTGTGGGGGGTGGTGGCGGTGGGGGCGATCCTGTTCGCCATCGCACTGTGGACCGATCGGCTGAACCTGCTCCGCTGGGCTGTGTGGGCTTGGGTGCTCGGCGGTATCGGGTTCACCCTCTTCGGTGCGATGAACTTCTACACCCACATCGGCATGTACTACAACATCGCCAACGGCACGATGATCGAGTGGTAGCGGGCTGGCGCGCTCTTCGCCCGCGGGGCCGTTCGGAGCGATCCGGGCGGCCCCGTCGGTACGGTCGAGGCGATTGTGAGCAACCGGTCTGCCTGCGGTAGCATCGCATCCGGTTCGCATCCGAACCTGCCGGACGGCACGCGTCCACCACAGTGCTCTTTGTCAGCCCAGTGGAGGAGGCGGCAGGCCGGTGACAATTTCAGATCACGGGCTGTGGCGCAGCTTGGTAGCGCACTTGACTGGGGGTCAAGGGGTCGCAGGTTCAAATCCTGTCAGCCCGACTTTGAGGCCTGTTGGGTACCCGAGGAACGAGGGTGGCCAACAGGCCTCACGTGTGTGGTCGCGGGATTTGGGAGGAGCGGAGGGACGGTTCCTGTCAGCCCACAGAGGACCTCAGCCGTAGGCACGGATGACCTGACCTGTACGGGCTCCCTCGATACAGGCGAGATACTCGGTGATGAGAGTGTCCATCGGCACCGGCCGCATCCCGGGGAAGTGCTCGGAGAACACCTCGACAGAATCGCCGATCATCGTCGGACTCACGGCATTGATGCGCAGCCGTCGCGGCAACTCGAGGGCGGCGGAGAGAACGAAAGCGTGCAGAGCGCCGCTGATCATCGCTCCACCGGTCACGGTCGGCCAGGCCTGGTCGGCAAAAATGCCGGACGTCAAGGTGAATGACCCGCCGTCGGCCAGATGCCGTTGCCCGATAAGCACGAGATCGACCTGCCCGAACAGCTTGGCCTGCATGTTCGCGATCAGGGAGTCGCGAGTCAACGTCGTGAACTCGTCCAGGACGCCGTGAGCGGCCACGCTGACCACCGCATCGATTGCCCCCAGCTGCCGATACATCGTGGTGATCGACGTTGGCGAGGACAGATCCACATGGACATCACCGGAGGTACGGCCAGCAGCGAGAACCTCGTGGCCAAGGCCGCGGAGTTCGGGTACGAGGCGGCGCCCGATAGTTCCCGTCCCGCCGACGACGAGCACTTTCATCGGTGCGCCTGCGCTTCCACCGCGGCGCTCGGCGGGGTCGTGGTGGGGTGTTCTAGGGCCGCGAGGAGGGTGAGCGCTTCCTGATCTGGTGTTCCTGGGCGTGCGTGGAACAGGCCAAGCTGTTGGTCGTCGTCAGGAAGCGAGAGTGTCTCGTTCGTGAGGGTCATCCGACCGACGACTGGGTGATCGAGCTCGCGGAGCGAGGACGCACAGGTCCGGACGGGCCGCTGCGACCACATGAGAGCGAATTCGCCGCTCGCGACGGTCAGCTCGCCGACTAGGCGTTCCAGGCCGATATCGCCTGGGTGCCGGGGCGTTTGCTGGTGCAGGGCCGCTACCGTGGCGAGCGCTTTGCCGCGCCAGTCCCGGTAGAGGGCACGATGGTGTGGATCGAGGAAGAGCATCCGGGCGATGTTCGGGCGGCTCCGAGTCTCTGGAGCCTCCCAGTCCAGGTGACTAGCCAGCATTGCATGCCCGAGTCGGTTCCAGCCGATCACCTCGGTACGGTGGTCGATGACCACCGCCGCTACTAGGTCGAGCGCGTCGAGGAGGTCTCGGACGGCTGGTCGAAGGACGTGACGTCTCGGGCGATGGCGTATCGGCCGACGTGGTGTCGCCAGGGTGCGGAGGTGCTGGTGCTCTGCCTCATCGAGTTGCAATGCGGTGGCGAGTGCATCGATGACTGCTGGAGATGCGCCATGGCTCACTCCCTGCTCGAGGCGGGTGTAGTAGCCCGCGCTCACGCCGGCCAACTGGGCGAGCTCTTCTCGTCGAAGGCCGGGCACGCGACGGATCGTCAGGCCCGCGGGCAAGCCAGCTCGCTCCGGTGTCAGTCGCTCCCTGCGACTTCTGAGGAACTCACCCAGCTCAGTCCGTGTCGACGCCATGGGCCCAGGATGCCCTGTGTGAGCCGAGGGTGCCTGCCCCTGTCAGGTGCACCTGCGACGGATTTGCAGGTCCTCCAGGGTCTCGACGGACGTGACCCGGCACCAGGCCAAACCGCTCGCTACACCAGCTTCTGCAGCGCATCGGGCCCGAGATCGAGGCCACCGAGGGGTCGATCCCGTAACCAGAGCGCCAACGAGTCGACGATGTAGTGCCGCACCGCGGGGACCGAGCCGTGCACGCCCTTCGGGGAGACAACTAGCCGGGCGTCGGGAACAGCGTCCGCCAGGGTTCTCGCCGTCGCCTGGAAATACTCGGCACTGTGCTCACCGGTCATGATGCAGGTCCGTGCGGGGAGCCCGGCGAAGTCCGAGGCTCGGGCCTCCTCTGCGAACGCTGCGGTGAGCTCGGCCACTGCGGCCGGAAACACCGAGCGGGTGAACCCGCGCAAGCCGGTGCGCAGCGACAGGGCCAGGATGCCGGCGACCATCCAGTTCGGTGCGTGCGACAGTGTGGGTGACATCCCGAGGTGGCGTTCTACCAGGGCCAGCGCCCGCCCCAGCTGGCCGCGCTCTACCTGCTCGCGGAACGTCGGTAGCCAGGATGTGTCGAACGACCCGTCAACATTGATCGCGGGGTCGTAGACCGTGGTGGTCTGCGGCACCAGTGCGCGGAGCTCCTCGTCCTCACTGTCGGCGAGCATGCGTACGGCGTGCAGGACGATCGCACCGCCGAGGGAGTGCCCGACCAGGTGCGCTGCCGAGGACAAGCGCAGGGCCGTGGCGACATCCGACTTCTCTGTCTCGAGCGAATAGTCCGATTCCACCGGGGAGGACTGTCCCTTGCCGCGACGGTCATAGACGTACACGCTCCAGCCATCACCGAGCTCTCTCGCCAGCGCGGAGGCGAAGGGCGCGTACACCAGTGCCGGCAAGAAGGCGCCACACACGATCAGTACCCGCCGGCTCGGCTCTGCATCGGCATCGCCAAAGGCGTAGGCCCGCAGCACGCGGTGATCAGGGGTGTCCCAGTCCTCGGTAGCCTCCGGCGTCATGGCTGGAGTCTAGAGCGTGCGCAACCCGCTGTGGCGGCGCATCAGCGCCCGAGCCGCCCCAGTACGGCCCGCACATGCTCGAGCGCATCCGGATCCGGCATCCCGGAGACGTCATTGAAATACAGGCCGTCTCCGACCAGCTGGATGGTCCGGGCCAGCGACTCATCGCCCAACTCGGCGCGCAGCACCTCGAGCCAGCCCTCCCGCACCTGCGCCAGCGCCGCCCGCACCGGGTCGGTATTTTCCTGTGCCAGCCGTGCTGCTGCTACCAGCGCCCGGTCCAGCTCCGATCCCTCGGAGACTGATGTCTGCAGGTAGAACTCCACTGGACCGACCGGCGAGGTGCGCATCTGCTCGGTGTCGGCGCGGGCCAGCTCCAAGAGGCGCTCCAGTACGCCGTCGACCAGGTCGTCCTTGCTGGCGAAGTGATAGAGCAGGCCGCCCTTGCTCACTCCGGCCTCGGCAGCGACCGCCTCCAGGGTGGCCGCGCGCGGGCCCTGCTCCACCAGCAGGGTTTCGAAGGCGTCCAGCAGCCGGTCACGGGTGGATCGTTCCGGGGAGGTCATGACGGCGAGCCTACGCGGTGAGGGAGGTCACCAGAGCACTCGTTCTCACTATACCGTCCAGCCGGTACAGTAGTGTGCATGACGATACTCGACTCCGCCCCGGCGCGTGCCGGTCGTCGCGAATGGCTCGGCCTGGCCGCCCTGATGATCCCGGTGCTCCTCGTCGCCATCGACAACACCGTGCTCAGCTTCGCCCTTCCCGCCATCAGTGTCGACCTGCGCCCCAGCGGCGCGCAGCTGATGTGGATCGTCGACATCTACTCCCTGATGCTCGCTGGGCTGCTGATCGCGATGGGCTCGCTCGGGGACCGGTTCGGTCGTCGCCGCCTGCTGCTGATCGGCTCCGTCGGTTTCGGCCTGGCCTCGGCCTTTGCGGCCACCTCGGGCACAGCCGAGCACCTGATCCTTGCTCGCGCGTTGCAAGGGATCTTCGGTGCCACCCTGATGCCGTCGACGCTGTCGATGATCCGCAACCTGTTCCCGCATGAACGGGACCGCCGGCTGGCGATCGCTACCTGGGCGGCCTTCTTTGGCGGCGGCGCCGCCCTCGGCCCGGTGGTCGGCGGCTGGCTCCTCGAACACTTCTCCTGGGGCTCGGTCTTCCTCATCAACGTCCCACTGATCGTGGTCTTCGTGCCGCTCGCCCTGGCACTGCTGCGAGAGTCCCGTGATCCGGATCCCGGCCCGTTGGACCCGCTCTCGATCGCGCTCTCCCTGGGGGTGATGGGCCCGGCAGTATTCGCGCTCAAGCGCGGTGTCACCTCCGGGCTGGATCCGCTCGCCTTCGCGACGGCGGGTCTTGCCGTGGTCTGCGGCGTCGCCTTCGTCCGCCGCCAGCAGGTGCGCAGCCGTCCGATGCTCGACCTGGCACTCTTTCGGAACCCGATGTTCACCGGTGCCATCGGCGCGAACATGCTCAGCCTGATGGGGCTGGCTGGGTTTCTGTTCTTCGCCGCGCAACTGCTGCAGCTCGACCTGGGCCTCGGTCCACTACAGTCGGCCCTGGTCTTGCTACCAGGCACTGTGGTCTCGATGGGCCTCGGCTTCATCGCGGTCCGGCTCGTGGTCCGGGTCCCGGTGCGGATCCTGGTGCCAGGGAGCCTCCTGCTGACCGGATCCGGGTATGCGATCGTTGCGCTGTCCGGCGCCCCCCAGGTAGCGGTGGTCATGATCGCGTTCATCGCGATGGGCATCGGGATCGGCATCGCCGAGACGTTGACCAACGACCTCATCCTAGCGAACGCACCGCCACAGAAGGCTGGATCCGCCGCAGCCATCTCGGAGACGGCCTACGAGGTGGGCGCCGTCTTGGGGACCGCTGTACTCGGAAGCGTGCTCACCGCCACGTACCAGTCCCGCCTCGAGCTACCAGCCACCGTCCAGGGCGCCGACCCCGCTCACTTCGAGACGCTCGGCGCCACCCTGGACTACGCCGAGCGCCTGGACCCGGCGGTCGGCGACCAGCTGGCCACTGCGGCTCGGACCGCGTTCGACGCGGGCGTCCAGCACGCCTCCGCCACCGCGATCGTGGTGGTGCTGCTCGCCGCGCTGCTCACCTGGCGGGCGTTCCGGCCACACTGAGCACAGCATCAGGCCCCTGGCGACGAGCTCAGGAGAGCACGGTGCCGTCCAGGGACAGCCGGATCGGTTCGTCGCCCTCGGCCACGATCACCCAGACGATCACGCTGGCGGCATCCTCGTCCGGTCCGACGCTGACCTGAAACGGCACCGTGCCGGGGTCCGCACCGGCTTCCTGCACCCCGGTCTCGATCACTGTCAGCAGGTCCTGCGCAGCCACGTCTGCCTGCAGGAACACCGGGTCACCGCTCGGCTCCCGGTAGCTGCTGCCGGGAACGTCGAGACCGGTCATCTCGCCCTCTCCGCTGAGGAACCGGGACAGACGCACCTCGCCCTCGGACTCACCGAACTGGACCGGTGCACTGTGCACCACCACCTCACCTAACTCCGGATAGACGCTCAGCTCGGTCAGTCCCTCGCCGAGGACCTGTTCTGTCTCTCGGAGCACACTCTCGAGTGCCTCGTGCGTCAGGAGGTCCTCCAGGTCGGGAACCGCCTCGCCATCGACGGCCTGCTTCAGCGGATCGGCTTCCTCACCGCAGAAGGCTGCCACGTAGCTGGTACCCGCGACCGTGGAGATGGACTCGATGAGCGGAGCGGTGTCGGTGTCTGTGCAGGTGAGACCATCGGCGAAGCCAACCAACGCGGACAGGTCCAGGTCAGCGGCAGGAACAGAACCCCGCGGTTCGGTGGACGAGAGCACCTCGCTGGTCTCGTCATCGAGGTCGTACCGCACCAGTTCAGCCCCGTCCCAGAGTGTCAGCCACCCGGACCGCCGGTCCGTGCCGATCGTGAGCTCGGCGACATCGTCCGAGCCGTGGGCCTCGACGGCGGCCGCTATCTGCTGTTGGAGCACCTCGTCCGGTGGACCGGAATCGTCTCCGCCGAGCATGCCACAGCCCACCATCCCAGCAGTCACGCCCGCCGCCATCGTGACCGCGCCCAGTCGAGTGATTGTTCGGCTCATGGTCATTCCCCCCGTTGTTCTCAGGTCCCGGTGAGTGTGCCCGGCCCGCTAGAGCGTCATTGTCCGGGTAGTCGCTGTGGAGCGCCAACACCCGGACGGGGGAGTGCTCCCCATCCAGCACTGGCGCCGATACCGCAGGCGGTCCAGGCTGGAGGCGGACCATCGACTCCACGGAGGACCCGATGAGTATGAGTACCTCGGCCGCGACGCGGCAGGCCTGGCAGCGGCGCAGCCGACCCGAACCGGACGAGGCGACGCTCGCCCGGGTCCATGCCTGGTGGCGGGCAGCGAACTACCTGTCCGTCGGGCAGATCTACCTGCTGGACAACCCGCTGCTGCGCGAACCGCTGCGGGCCGAGCACATCAAACCGCGCCTGCTCGGACACTGGGGCACCACCCCCGGTCTGAACTTCCTCTATGCGCACGCCAACCGGGTGATCGCCGAACGCGCCCAGTCGGCGATGTACCTCACCGGGCCCGGGCACGGCGGCCCGGCCGTGGTGGCGAACAGTTACCTGGAGGGTACGTACTCGGAGATCTATTCCGACATCACCCAGGACACTGAGGGACTGCGCCGGTTCTTCCGGCAGTTCTCCTTCCCCGGCGGTATCCCCTCCCATGCCGCGCCGGAGACGCCCGGCTCGATCCACGAGGGTGGCGAGCTGGGCTATGCGCTCTCCCACGCCTACGGAGCCGCGTTCGACAACCCGGACCTGCTGGTGCTTGCCGTGGTCGGTGACGGTGAGGCCGAGACAGGGCCGCTGGCGACCAGCTGGCACTCCACCAAGTTCGTCAATCCCGCCACCGACGGGGTGGTGCTGCCGATCCTGCACCTCAACGACTTCAAGATCGCCAACCCCACGGTGCTGGGCCGGATCCCGGAAGATGAGCTGCTCGACCTGATGCGCGGCTACGGCCACCATCCGCACGTGTTCACCGCAGGGTTCGACGATGAGGACCCGATCGCCATCCACACCCGGTTCGCCGCGCTGCTGGACGAGGTGCTGGACGAGATCGCCGAGATCAAGGAGGTGGCGGCCGCCGCCGCACCGGAGGAGGTGCAGCGGCCCCGATGGCCGATGATCGTGCTGCGCACCCCCAAGGGCTGGACCTGCCCGCGGGAGATCGACGGCCACCGGGTCGAAGGTTCCTGGCGCTCCCACCAGGTCCCGCTCTCCGCGGCACGAGACACCCCCGAGCACCTGCAGGTGCTCCAGGACTGGATGCAGTCCTACCGTCCGGAGGACCTGTTCGACGGCGAAGGTCACCTGGTCGAGGACGTGGCGAGTCTCGCTCCGCCCGGGCAGCTGCGGATGAGCGACAACCCACACACCAACGGCGGGCTGCTGCTGCGCGACCTGCGCCTGCCGGAACTGGCGAGCTACGCCGTCGACGTTCCGACCCCGGGCGGGGTGGTGACGGAACCGACGAAGATCCTCGGCCAGTGGCTCGCTGAGGTGATCGAACGCAACCCGACCAACTTCCGGCTGTTCGGACCGGACGAGGTGGCGTCGAACCGGCTGCAGGCCGTCTACGACGTCACCGCCAAGCAGTGGAACGCCGAGCTGACCGAGACCGATCGTACCGAGCACCTGGCGCGGGTCGGCCGGGTGATGGAGGTGCTCTCCGAGCACCAGTGCCAGGGCTGGTTGGAGGGATACCTGCTCACCGGCAGGCACGGGTTGTTCACCTCCTACGAGGCCTTCATCCACATCGTCGACTCGATGGTGAACCAGCACGCCAAGTGGCTCAAGGTCACCGACGAGCTCTCCTGGCGGCGTCCGATCGCCTCGTTGAACTATCTGCTCAGCTCCCATGTGTGGCGCCAGGACCACAACGGCTTCTCCCACCAGGACCCCGGCTTCATCGACCATGTGGTGAACAAAGGGGCGAATCTGGTCCGGGTCTACCTGCCGCCGGACACCAACACTCTGCTGGCCACCTACGACCATGTGCTGCGCACCAGGCAATACATCAACGTGGTGGTTGCCGGAAAGCAGCCCGGCCCGGACTTCCTCAGCCTTGAGCAGGCGCAGGACCACTGCTACCGAGGAGCGGGGATATGGGAGTGGGCAGGTACCGAGACCGACGGCGAGCAGCCGGACGTCGTCCTTGTCTGCGCCGGAGACGTCCCCACGGTGGAGGTGCTCGCTGCCGCCGACCTGCTCCGCCAACACCTGCCGGCTCTGAAGGTGCGGGTGGTCAACGTCGTGGATCTGATGCGCCTGCAGGATCCCGGCGAGCACCCGCACGGGCTCACCGACTCCGAGTACGACACCATCTTCACCTCCGACCGGCCGGTGATCTTCGCCTATCACGGCTACCCGTGGCTGATCCACCGGCTCACCTACCGCCGGAACGGGCACGGCCACCTGCACGTACGCGGGTACAAGGAGAACGGCACCACCACCACGCCGTTCGACATGGTGATGCTGAACGACCTGGACCGCTACCACCTGGTGATGGACGTGATCGACCGGGTCCCTGGGCTCGGGTCTCGCTGCGCGGGCCTGCGGCAGCGAATGGCCGACGCCCGGCTCGCCGCACGCCGCTACACCCGCGAGTACGGCACCGACATCCCCGTGGTGGCCGACTGGCAGTGGCCGGCTGCCGGCGATGCGGTCGACGGTGTGATGGCGGGGGACACCGGTGGTGACAACGCCTAGCGGCGCTACGAGGTGAACGCGACCAGCATCCCCAGCACGGCGCAGACGCCGCCAAGGATGAAGAACACGGTGAGCACTCGTCTACTCACCGGGTCCTGCCAGCCTTTGCGTAGACCCACCACCAGGAAGGCGATGAAGGTCAGCACCGCGATCGCGCCGACAATGCTCAGCGCCATCAGCAGTCCGGTCACCGGTTCCCGCCGATCACCGCGAAGCTGACACCAATCACGGCGCAGCTCCCTGCGGCGACAGTCGCGACAGTGCGCAGCGTGTCCGCGGGAGAGAGCCGCTCAGCAGCAGTGAGAGCAGGAAGGCGACCACTGCCAGCCCGCCGAGGATCGACACCCCGAGGATCTGCCACCGGCGGACCTGACCGCCAGCACTACTCAGTGGGCTCGGCGGGCGGGGAGCGAGGCCTTCGTCATCGGGGCTCATGCCCGTCATCTTGGCGTGCGCCACCGGGCGTGACAAGCGCGCGGCCGGCGAGGTGGTGGGGCGCCACGAAGAACAGCGCGGCAACGAACCCGATCAGGATCACCCCGGCCGGCAGCAGCACCGACTCCGCCATCGCCGAGGCGAACCCCGCCTGCAAGGGCTCGGGCAGGTGGCCGCCGCCGAGGCCGGGGCCGCCGCCGGCCGCCATTTCGGGGAGGTGGGTGGCCAGCCGGGACTGCATCAGGGCGGCGATCGCCGCACTGCCCAGGACCGAGCCCACCTGTCGGGTGGCGTTGAACACTCCGGACCCGGCGCCGGCCTGGTGCAGCGGGAGGTTCCGGTTCGCGGTGGTGCCCAGCGGGCCGAAGGTGAATGCGGTGCCCACACCGAGCACGGTGATCGGGATGAGGAGTTGGACCACCGGGGTGTCCGGGGTGAGGATCAGCGCCAGCCAGAACAGGGCTCCGGCCACGCAGGCCATGCCGAAGCCGGCCAGGTAGCGAGGGTGGTGGGTGTCCACCAGCTTGCCTACGATCGGCGCCAGCACGATGCCCGCCAGGGCCATCGGCAGGATCAGCAGCGCCGCCTCGGTCGGACTGAATCCCCGCACCATCTGCGCGTAGAGCATCAGCGGCAGCGCCATCGCCACGATCATGAACCCGACGGCGGTGATCGCCACGTTCGCCAGGGAGAAGTTCCGGTCCCGGAACAGGGACAGCGGGACCAGTGCTTCACCGGGGTTCTTCGCCTGCCAGAGCACGAAGGCACCCATCACCAGGAGCCCGGCACCGATCAGCAACCAGATCCAGGGTCCCCAGGCGTAGCTCTCGCCCTCCTGCAAACCGAACACGAGGCAGAACATCCCGACCGCGCTGAGCGCCACCCCGGGCAGGTCGAACTGGTGCCGGTGCGTCGGCAGGCGGGGCACCAGCCGCCAGGCGAGCAGGAACGCGATGATCCCGACCGGCACATTGATGAAGAAGATCCATTCCCAGCCAGGACCGTCGATCAGTAGCCCACCGGCGATCGGTCCAGCGATGTTGGCGATCCCGGCCACGGCGCCCCACAGGCTCATCGCCTTGCCGCGCTGCTCGGCGGGGAAGGTGCGGGTAATTACCGCCATCGTCTGCGGCGTCATCATCGATGCCCCCAGTCCCTGGAACACCCGGGCGACGATCAGCATGGTGATCCCGTCGGCCAGTCCGCACCACAGGGAGGCGAGGGTGAACAGCACCAGGCCGCCCTGGTAGAGCACCTTCGGTCCTACCCGGTCGCCGAGCCGCCCGGTGATCAGCAACGGCACGGCATAGGCGAGCAGGTAGGCGCTGGTCACCCAGATCACGGAGTTCACGTCCGCGCCCAGGCCGGCCATGATCGCCGGCGTCGCCACGGTGACGATGGTGGAGTCCACCAGGATCATGAAGAAGCCGAGCACCAGCGCGGCCATCGCCGGCCAGGGGCTGCCCGCGGGTGTGGCCGGCGGTGGGTGTGGGGGAGTGCGGAGCGGTGTTGGTCCCGAGCCGGAGGGCTGGGGCGATTGGCGCTCGCTCATCGTGTGGTGAGTGTAGACCTGCCCGGTGACGGTGCCGCAGACATGGCGGAGCCGCAGCACCGTGGGGTGCTGCGGCTCCGTGGCGAGTCAGGAGGTGGTCGAGCTCAGATCACACCCTGGGAGAGCATCGCCTCGGCCACCTGGGTGAACCCGGCGATATTCGCACCGGCCACATAGTTGCCGGGTGCGCCATAGGTGTCAGCGGTGACCAGGCAGCGGTGGTGGATCGAGGTCATGATCTCGGACAGCCGCTGCTCGGTGTACTCGAAGCTCCAGGTGTCCCGGGAGGCGTTCTGCTGCATCTCCAGTGCGCTGGTGGCCACCCCACCGGCGTTCACCGCCTTACCGGGGGCGAACCGCATCCCCGCCTCACCGAAGATGCGGATGGCATCCGGGGTGCTGGGCATGTTCGCACCCTCGGCGACGATCTCGCAGCCGTTGCTGGCCAGCGTCTGGGCGTCGGCTCCGTTGAGCTCGTTCTGGGTGGCGCAGGGGAGGGCGATATCGCAGGGCACGTCCCAGATCGAGCCCTCCTCGAAGTGCTTGGCCTGACCGCCGCGCTGCTGCACGTAGTCGGTCATCCGGCCGCGCTGACCGTTCTTGATCTGCTTGAGCAGCTCCAGGTCGATACCGGCGGGGTCCACCACGTACCCGTTCGAGTCCGAGCAGGCCACCACGGTGCCACCGAGCTCGTGCACCTTGTCGATTGCGAAGATCGCTACGTTGCCCGAACCGGAGACGACGACCTTCTTCCCCTCGAAGCTGGAGCCGGAGGCGGCGAGCATCTCCCGGACGAAGAAGACCGTGCCGTACCCGGTGGCCTCGGTGCGTACCTGAGAACCGCCCCAGCCCAGGCCCTTACCCGTCAGCACTCCGGACTCGTACCGGTTGGTGATCCGCTTGTACTGGCCGAACAGGTAGCCGATCTCTCGACCGCCCACGCCGATGTCACCGGCAGGAACGTCGGTGTACTCACCGAGGTGACGGTAGAGCTCGGTCATGAACGACTGGCAGAACCGCATCACCTCGGCATCGGTACGCCCCTTGGGATCGAAGTCGCTGCCGCCCTTACCGCCACCGATCGGCAGCCCGGTCAGGGAGTTCTTGAAGATCTGCTCGAAACCGAGGAACTTCACGATGCCCAGGTACACGCTCGGGTGGAAGCGAAGGCCGCCCTTGTACGGACCGAGGGCAGAGTTGAACTCCACCCGGAAGCCGCGGTTGACCTGGACCCGGGCGTCGTCGTCCATCCACGGCACGCGGAAGATGATCTGGCGCTCCGGCTCGCACAGCCGCCGGATCACCTCACCGTGGGCGTACTCGGGGTGCTTGGCTACCACCGGGCCGAGGGACTCCAAGACCTCACGGACTGCCTGGTGGAACTCGGTCTCACCAGGGTTGCGGGCAATGACCTCGTCAAAGATGTCGACGAGCTGCTCGTCCAAATGCGGCACGAATGTCTCCAAGAGAATCGAGGGTGCTGGGGGCCCGCCCTGGGCGGATGGTAGACCGGAAGAGGTCGCTGCCCGGACCGAGGCCGCACGGAGATGTCGAGCCGGTCACGGCGGTGGGCCATCGAAGAGCATACCGTTCTTTTGTCCTCCCGTTACCCTCTGTCCACGTTCTGGCACACCACGGCGACGGCGGAGCCCGCAGGGCGTCCCGCCGTCACCGTGCCCAGCCGGTCAGGCAGGCGTGTCCTTCTTCGCCTGCACCTCGGCCAGGGTGCGTGCGGCCGCCTCCCGGCCACCCAGTCCGAACGCGAGCGCAGCAGCGAGCGCTCCACCGACCACCACGGCGCCGAAGGCGAGGGTGATGATCGAGTCGGCGATACCCATGTACTTCAGGCCCATCGCCACGAAGAGCGCGAGAGTGGCGTACCGCACCACTGTGCTCGTGGTTCCGGAACCGATCGCGTTCGAGACGATCTTGGCCACCAGGAAGCCGACGGCGATGATCACCCCGCCGAACAGCACCCGACCGCCGAGCTCGAGCACCTCGTTGAGGATCGCGGTGACCTCCGGGAAGTTCAGCGCACGGGCCGCCATGATCGCGAAGAACACCATGATCGCCACCTGCGCGATCCGGGTGAGAATGGTCGACGCGCTCCTCTCCTGGCCCATCACCCCCAGGCTGGCGACCGCGCGGTCGGTGCCCAGACCGTTGAGCGTGCTCTCCAGGATGGAGCCGACGAACTTGGCGATCAGGTATCCGATACCGAGGATGAGCACCGCCGCGATGATCGCCGGGATGGCGTTCAGGATCAGCGTGAGCATCTGCTCAGCAGGGGCGGAGATCGCCGAGATCCCGAGGATCTGCAGGGCGGCGATGGTGACCATGATCAGGATCACGGCGAACACCAGGTTTCCGGCGATCGAGGCGATCTTGCGGGAGTCCAGAGCCGAGCCTGCGTCAGCGGCCGGCGCGCCATACTGCGGCACCTGATACTGGTCGGCCCCCTGATATCCCGGCTGTTCCGGCGCCTGGTAGGCGGCGTCCGGAGCCGGCGAGACAGGGCCGGAAACCTCGGGCTGCGCAGCCGGCTGTGGGGCGGTGCCGGCCGATGCAGCGGCTCGGTCGCCGGTCGGATCGACGTTCTTCACCTTGTTCGCGATGCCGCTGAAGTTGATCATCCCGACCGCCGCCTCGATCAGCTGCTTGGCGATCTTGGCGATGATGTAGCCGATGAAGAACACGAACGCGGCACCGAGGACGTTCGGTAGGTACTCCATCACCGTGTTCAGCGCCCCCTGGATGGGTGAGAGCACCGCATCGAGAGCGAAGACCTGGAGGATCGCCACCAGGCCGAACAGCCAGACCAGCAGCGAGCCGACCCGTCCGAGTGACTCGCCGAGGGACTTCCCGTCCGCCCCCGGCCGTTGCAGGAATCGGATTCGGGTGACGAGCTTGCCGATCGCCCACTTCACCACCTTGGCGAGAATCCAGGTCACGATCGCGATGACGATGGCGATGCCGATCTTGGTCAGAATGTCCACCCAGTCGATGCCATCCATGTTCAGACCTCCATTGTCCGGATGCGGGCCGACCCCTCACTCGTGCCTGCCCCTGTCGGCAAAGCACGCTACCGGACGTGGTAAAGATCACAACTGGAGGCGGTCATCGTCCGCACCGGGGCGGGGAGAACTCCCCGTTCTCCAGGCGTCGGTCAGCCGGTAGCAGCGAGTAGGCTCGCCGGCGGTGATGCAGGAAGTACGGGCAGGTCACTGGACGAACAACTGAGGTGAGGCAACGATGAGCATTCCGGCGGGTTGGTACCCGGACCCACAGCAGCAGGACCAGCTGCGTTATTGGGACGGCTCTGTATGGACCGAGCACCAGACGCCGGCGCAGGCTGCCGATCCCGCGCCGCAGGGGCAGACCGATGGCTATGGTGCCGCCTCTGCTCCCCAGGGGCAGACCGATGGCTATGGTGCCGCCTCTGCTCCCCAGGGGCAGACCGATGGCTACGGCGCCTCTGCGCCCCAGGACACCTCCGCCCCGCGCACCGGCGCGAGTGCTGGTTACGGTGCGGCACCGGCGCCCGGCACTGCGGACCAGACCTCGCCCTATGGCAACTTCTCCGGCTCGGAATCGGCCACCCAGAGCTTCGCCGCCCCGGGGCACGACCCGTCGCAGCAGGGCGGCTTCGGACCGGCATCGTCAAGCCCCGCCTACGGCGCGAACCCCGGTCAGGGCGGTGGCTACGGCCCGCCCGGTCCGATGCCGCCGGCCGGCAAGCCGAACCGCACTCCGCTGATCATCGGCGGGATCGTTGGTCTGGTCGTCGTGGTTGGACTCGTCCTGCTCGGTGTCAACCTGATGTCCGGTGGCGAAGATCCGCCGCCGACGTCCGATCCGACGCCGACAGCCACCGACGACCCGACGTCCGCGGATCCCACGGACGATCCCACCGACCAGCAGTCCGGAGGAACCGCTGACGCCGGTGTGCTGGCAGTCGGGGCCAGCGTGCACGTGGATATCCCCGAGGACGGGACCGGGACCGCCACGCTGACGGTCGATCAGACGCAGGTGGTGCGGGTGTACACCAGCAGCAACGGCAACACCGACCCGGTGATGAAGGTGCTCGATGCTGACGGCAATGTGCTGGCCGAGGACGACGACACCGAGTACGAGTCTCCGAACAGCTACGACGCCTCCGTACAGGTCACGCTCGCCCAGGGCGAGTACGCGATCGAGCTGGCGGAATGGTCCGGTAGTCCCTCGCAGGTCACCGTGGCAGCCGAAGCGGTGGGCGAAACCACACAGATCGAGCTGGGCGAGAGCCAGATTCAGGTGGCCGAGGACGGAGCGTTCGTCGGACTGGTCAGTGTGCAGCCGGGTACGTACACCGTGAACATCGTCAGCGATGAGGACCCGACTCTCCAGGTGGTCACGCCCGGAGGTGAGATGGCCGAGAACGATGACCGCGAGTCGGATGCTCCAGACCAGGACAACATCTTCGACCCCTACCTCGAGGTGACAGTGAGCGAGGCGGGGGACCTGGCGTTGTTGGTCGAGGAGTACAGCGGCGACGCGTTCAACGGCACGATCACGATCGAGCAGCAGTAGCGGGTCGCGGGAGGAACCACGGGCCGCGCCGGCCGAGCCATGCTCGGTCGGCGCGGCCCGATCCGTCTCCGGATGCCGTGCGCCCGGCGGGTCAGGACTCCAGCCGGAACGCCTGCCGCCAGCTGATCGCCGAGCCGGAGTGCATCACCGCACGCTGGTAGATCCGTTCACCGAGCCGGATCAGGAGTCCGGCGGCGGCCACTGTCACCAGCAGGGAGACGATCGGCTGCCACAGTGGCACCTGCTCGGCCAGCAGCCGCACCGGCATCGCCACGGAGGAGACCACCGGGATGAAACTGGCCACCTGGAGCACGGTGCCCTGGGCGAACAGCCCCGCGAACAGCGCCACCATGATCACCGCGATGATGGGACCGGTGTTGGACTGCAGATCCTCGGAGCGGCTGGCCAGCGAACCGAGCACCGCCCAGACGGCAGCCAAGGCGATGAAGCCGGCCACGAAGAAGGCGATGAACCATCCCGACGCTCCCAGGATCCAGCCCACATCGGTGGCCATCCCGGCGACATTCACCCCGATCAGGGCGACGATGCCGAACAGCGCGATCTGACCGAACGCCAACAGTGAGTTGCCCAGCACCTTGCCGTAGAGGATCTGCCGGATCGGGATGGCGGTCGCGAGGATCTCCACCACCCGGTTCTGTTTCTCCTCGAGCACCGAGTTCGCGATGGTCATCCCGAACATGATCGCTGCCATGTAGAACAGGAACGCGAAGATGAAGCCGGCCACCTGTGCGGCGGTCGCCCTTCCGGCGTCCGCACCAAGGAGCTCGGTGCTCACCGTGGCGCCCTCGCGTAGTTCGGCGAGCGAGGTGCCCGCCGCCTCGGCATTCTGGCTCAGCACATGCTCCTCGACGGCGGTGCTCAGGGAACGTTGCAGCGTCGCGTCGATCTCGTCGGCGCCGATCAGCGTGTAGCCGTCAGGGCTGGCGAGCAGACCCACGTTCACCTCACCCTCCAGGACCGCCGCGCGGAGGGCGTCCTCGGAGTCGTAGCCGGTCACCTGCAGGTCATCGCCGCCGCCGGCGATCTCCTCCTCGGCACCGCTGGCGATGCTGGTGGTCGCCTGGTCCAGCGTGCCCACCTCGAACGTCGTAGTGCGCGCAGCCATGAACGCGGAGATGCCCACTCCGGCCACGATCAGCACGACCATCAGCGCAGTGGAGAGGACGAAGGACTTGTCGGTGATCTTGACGACGACCTCACGGACCGTCACCACCAGCCACGGGTGCGTCGGCGTGCTCGGTACGCTCTGGGCACCGGTGCGGTCATCGACAGGTGTCGGGGTGTGCGTGCTCATCGGGTCACCTCACGGTAGATGTCGGCCAGAGTGGGCACCAGCGGAGAGAACTCGGCCAGGTCATGGGTCACGGCCCGGGCCAGCAGCCCGTCCGGAACCTGTCCGGGAAACTGCACCAGAGCGGTGGGCCCGTCGACGTCGAGCACCTCGACCTCCGGCTCGTCCCGCAGCCAGCCGGCGTCCCGACCGGTGCTGATCCGGTAGCGGCGCGGGCCCCGGGAGCGGAGCTCGTCAGCGGTGCCATAGGCCTGCACCACGCCGTCGGAGAGCACCACCAAGGAGTCGCAGAGGCGGTCCACGAGGTCCAGCTGGTGGCTGGAGAACAACACCGGCACACCCTCCCGGAGCCGTTCGGTGATCAGGTCGACGAGCGAGTCCACTGCGACCGGGTCCAGGCCGGAGAACGGTTCGTCGAGGATCAGCGCGGTCGGGCCGTGCAGCAGTGCGGCGGCGATCTGGACGCGCTGCTGGTTCCCCAGGGAGAGGGACTCCAGCTTGTCCTTGGTCCGTCCGCCCAGGTCCAACCTGTCCAGCAGCCGGGTGGCTTCCGTGATCGCATCCCGTCGGCTCATCCCGCGGAGCTGGCCCAGATAGGCCAGCTGGTCCAGGACAGCCTGCTTCGGGTAGAGGCCGCGTTCCTCGGGCATGTACCCGAACCGTGCGCGGTCCTCCCGGGTAATCGGGCGACCGTCCCACTCCACCTGGCCGTCGTGGATCGCCAGCACGCCCATGATCATCCGCATCGTGGAGGTCTTCCCGGCGCCGTTGGCACCGACGAATCCGGTCATCTGGCCCGGTTCGATCGCGAAGGACACATCGTCAACGGCCACCTTGTCACCGAACCGGCGGGTGAGGTGGTGGACCTCGAGTCGTGGCGGGCTGGTCATCGTTGCTCCCTCGTGCGTGGTGTGATGCCTCGACAGTAGGCGTGCGGCCACACCCGGGGCGTCGGCCGCCGGAGGGAGATTCTGACCTCCGCAGAGGCGGGCGGGCGGGCGGCCCTCCGCCGCACGGGGGAGATCAGTGCCGGGGCCAGCTCACCGGCGTGCCCCTCTGATCGCGACGGTCCTCGACTGCGGTGTCGGTTTGACCTACGGGGCGCGTCACCACCACGCCGTCAGCGCGACGCTGCCAGCCTGGCTGCTCGACTCCGATCCTGCCCTGGCAGGTGGAGCGCGACCTGCTCGGCGCACCGGAGGCGACCTGGCCGGCGACTCGACGGCGCGGCACCAGCGGCGTAGCCGGAGGTCCGGGACACAGGTGACCGGGTCGCCGGGCGTGGGGCCGTGGTCGGCTCAGCCGGCTGGGCGAGTGAGCCCGGCCCGGTGGGCGTAGACCACTGCCTGTACCCGGTCCCGGGCTCCGATCTTGGCGAGCACGTGCGAGACGTGCGTCTTCACCGTCGCCTCACCCACGAAGAGGGTGCTGGCGATCTCCGCATTGGACATGCCTTCAGCCAGCAGGGCGAGCACTTCCAGCTCACGGGCGGTGAGCGGATCGACCGGCGGCTGGACCTGTGCCGGGGTGCCGGGCGCACTCGCCCCGTCCGAGGCGGATCCGGCGCCGCTGTTCTCGCTCACGGCCAGCCGGGCGATCACCTTGACAGTCATCTCCGGGGCGAGCAGGGCATGTCCGTCGGCGACCGCGTGGATCGCACCGACCAGCTCGTCCGGGTCGGCGTTCTTCAGCAGGAACCCGCTCGCCCCGGCCTGCAGTGCGGCGAACAAGTAGTCGTCCCGGTCGAAGGTGGTCAGGATGATCACCTTGGCCAGGTCCGCATCGACGATCTGCCGGGTGGCCTCGATACCGTCCATCACCGGCATCTGCACATCCATCAGCACCACATCCGGGCGCTCCTTGCCGATCAGCGCCACCGCCTCGGCGCCATCGGCAGCCTGACCGATCACCTCGATGTCGTCCTCGACGGAGAGCACCATCGCGAAGCCGGAGCGCACCAGCGACTGATCGTCCACCAGTGCCACACGAATCGTCATGCCAGGGTCCTCTCGCCGGCTGCGCCGGTCACCGGTTGTTGACGGGACACCGGGAAACGCACGCGTACCCGCCACCCTTGGTGATGGGCGCGCGGGCCCACCTCGGCCACCCCTTGGTGCAGGGTGGCACGTTCGGTGATCCCGCGTAGACCGTACCCGGTCCCAGAGGTGTCTGGTCGCGGCCGACCGGCATCCAGAATCTCTACCTCCAGCCATCCCTTCGGACCCTCGCCTCCGGTGCGGATGGTCACCTGGGCGGTGGTGGCGGTGGAGTGCCGGTTGACGTTCGTCAGCGATTCCTGGATGCACCGGTAGGCGGACAGGGCCAACGGCGCCGGGACCTGAGCCAACGCGCCGGGGGAGTGCTCGACCCGGTTCACGCTCACCTGCAGCCCGGTGCCGGCGTGCGAGCCGGCCAGGGCCTCGACATCCGCCAGGTTGGGCTCCGGGAGCCGGGTGCCGTCGCCGTGGTCCTCACCGGCGTCGCTGCGCAACACCTTCAGGAGCGAGCGCATCTCGGTGACCGCCTCCCGGCTGGCCGACTCCACCGTGCGCAACGCCAGGGCCGCCTGCTCGGCCGAGTGGTTCATCACCCGCCGCGCCGCACCGGCCTGGATCCCGATCACGGACACGTGGTGGGCCACCACGTCATGCAGCTCCCGCGCGATCCGGATCCGTTCGTCCACCACGGCACGCCGGGCCAGCTCCTCAGCCTGCTCGGCGAGCTGACGGGCATGAGCATCAGCACGGCCGCGCTCCAAGGCCCCGCGCCAGCTGTTCCGGCCGATCAGCATCGCGCCGACGAAGTAGGCGAAGTTCATCACCGCCGTGTGCAGCAGGTACGCCGGCAGGGCGGCCATCGGCCCTGCCGCGTCCTCGAACAGGTCCTCACCGGAGAACGCGTTCGTCAGGGTGAAGGAGACGGTCAACCAGACCGCCATCTCGGCGATGACCAGGACATTGAGGATCCACAACGCCCGTCGGTCCCGCGCCCACGCGACGGCGGAGTAGAGGGCGGTGAAGTAGGCCACCTGGAACGTCAGCGAGACGGCCGCCTCCGGGCTGAGGTAGCTCAGCGCCAGGAAGAGGACGGAGGCAACCACCAGAGTGATCAGCGGGAACGCCCGCCGAATCGCCAGTGGCAACACCATCAGGGCGACGGCCAGGTAGGCCCGCCAGGCGGCCTCGTCCACGAGCCGCGCCCCGAACGACTTCGCGAACATCACCATCAACAGCCCGACCGCCAGCGCCAGCACCATCCCGAGCACGTCGTTGCGCCGCTGTGCACGAGTGGGCCCCGGGCGTTCCCAGTGCGGGTCCTCCGGATCGTTCAGCCAGTGGAACAACCGGGTCCTGCGGTTGAGCGAGTCGGGTACGGCAGCGGTGGACATGACGGGCAGCCTAATCACCGGCGCGCCGTCTGGTCTTCCACCCTGCGGGGGAGACGCCGGCTCTCACTGCAACAGCGTGCGGTCGTCCAGCTCGGCACCCTTGACCTGCTCGAAGGCGCCGAGCAGATCGGCCACAGTCGCGCGTTGCTTGCGCTCACCGGCGATGTCCACGACGATCCGACCCTCGTGCATCATGATCAGCCGGGTGCCGAGCCGCAACGCCTGCTCCATGTTGTGGGTGACCATCAACGTGGTCAGGTGGTGCCGCTCCACCGCCGCCGTGGTCAGACCGGCGACCAGCTCGGCGCGCTTGGGGTCCAGGGCTGCCGTGTGCTCGTCCAGGAGCAGGATCTTCGGCCGGGAGAAGGTGGCCATCAGCAGCGAGAGTGCCTGCCGCTGCCCGCCGGAGAGGAGACCGACAGTGGTCTTCAGCCGGTCCTCGAGGCCGAGCTCGAGCGAGGCAAGCTCGGCGCGGAACAGGTCCCGCTTGTGCGTGGTCACCCCGCGGCGCAGGCCGCGCCGCCGGCCACGCGCGTAGGCGATCGCCAGGTTCTCCTCGATGGTCATCGAGGGTGCGCTCCCGGCCATCGGGTCCTGGAACACCCGCCCGATGGTGCGGGCCCGGCGATAGTCCGGTGCCCGGGTGACATCGGCGCCGTCGATGCGCACGGTGCCACGATCTGTGCTCAGCGCTCCGGCGACGATGTTCAGCAGCGTCGACTTCCCGGCGCCGTTGGAGCCGATCACCGTGACGAACTCGGCAGGTTCCAGCCGCAGGGAGATCTCCCGCAGCGCCAGCCGCTCATTCACGGTGCCGGCGAAGAACGTCTTCGAGACGTCGGTCAGCTCGAGCATCAGCGGCCACCTCCACTGTGCTCCACTGCGGCCGAACGGCCCAGCGAGCGGAGCGTGGGTATCCGCCGCAGCGGGGACCAGCGGGGCAGGAGCAGCGCGATGATCACCAGTACTGCGGAGATGAGCTTCATGTCGTTCGGGTCCAGGCCCAGCTCCAGCGCCGCCTGGATCGCCACTCGGTAGAGCACGGAGCCGGCCAGCACGGCCGTGGTCGCCCAGAAGATCAGCCGGGACGGGATCAGGGCCTGGCCGACGATCACCGAGGCAAGGCCGGCGATGATCAGCCCGATCCCCATCGAGATATCGGCGAAGCCCTGGTACTGGGCCACCAGTGCCCCACACAGACCGACCAGGGCGTTGGAGAGTGCCAGCCCGATGATCTTGGTCCGGTCGGTGTTCACTCCGAAGCTGCGGATCATCCGCTCGTTGTCCCCGGTGGCCTGCAGCGCGAGGCCCTGGTCGGTGTGCAAGAACCAGTCCAGCACCAGCTTGACCACCAGCGCGATCGCTCCGAAGATCGCGACGGCGACCATGCTGCCGAGCAGTCCGGCGTCCCGCAACGGGGTGAGCAGGGTGTCCTCCCGCAGCAGCGGAAGGTTCGGTGCACCCATGATCCGCAAGTTGATCGAGTACAGGCCGATCTGGGTGAGGATCCCAGCCAGCAGCGGATTGATCCGACCCTTGGTGTGCAGCAGCCCGGTGATCGTGCCGGCCGCCAGCCCGGCGAGCGCACCGGCCAGCGTGGCCAGCCACGGAGAGGTCCCGCCGAGGATCAGCATCGCGGCCGTGCCACCCCCGGTGGTGAAGGAGCCGTCCACCGTCAGGTCGGGGAAATCCAGGATCCGGAAGGTCAGGTAGACCCCCAGTGCCATCAGGGCATAGAGGAGGCCCAGCTCCAGCGCACCGATCATCGCGGGCGCATCACTCGAAGACGGTGTCGGCGGAGTCGACCAGCTCGGTGGGCAGCTCCATCCCGATCCGTTCGGCGGCCGAGGAGTTCAAGATCAGCGAGAGCTCGCTGAGCGTCTCCACCGGCATCTCGGCCGGGTCGGCGCCCTCGGTGAGCACCTGCACCGCCATCTCACCGGTCTGGTAGCCCAGCTGTTCGTAGTCCAGTCCGTAGGTGGCCAGCGCACCGCGTTCGACGCTGTCCCCTTCGGAGGCGATCACCGGCAGCGACCGGGACTCGGCCACCTGCAGCAGTGCCTCGAGAGCGGAGACCACCGTATTGTCCGTCGGGACGTAGTACGCGTCCACATCCAGGGACTCGGCCGCCTGCTGCACCTCCGAGGAGTTGGTGACCGTGGCCTCCTGGACCTCCAGACCGAGCTCGTCGGCGGCTTCGCGGGCCAGGTCCACCTGGATCTGGGAGTTCACCTCACCGGCGCTGTAGACGATGCCCACGGACTGCGCGTCCGGGGCGATGTCGCCGAGCAGGCCGAGCTGCTCGTCCACCGGGTTGATATCCGAGGTGCCGGTGACGTTGCCGCCGGGAGCCTCCCAGCTGTCCACCAGTCCCGCCTCGACCGGATCGGTGACCGCGGTGATCAGGATCGGAACGTCGGTGATGGTCTGCACACTCGCCTGCGCGGTCGGTGTTGCGATGGCCAGGACCAGGTCCAGGTCATCGCCGGCGAAGGTGGTCGCGATCGAGGTGGCAGTGGACTGATCGCCCTGGGCGTTCTGCTCGTCGTAGCTGACCTCGAGCCCGGCATCGGCCAGTGCCTGCTTGAAACCTTCGCGCGCGGCGTCCAAGGACGGGTGCTCGACGATCTGGGTGATCCCGATGTCGTAACTCTGAGCGCCGCCGGCGTCATCGGTGGTGCCATCGCCACTGCAGGCGCTCAGGCCGAGGGTCACGGCCAGCGCGGTGGCGCCGAGCAGGGTCAGGGGAGTGCGCTTCATCGCTGGTCTTTCTCTTCGCGGGGACTCGCCCGAGGGTACAACCTCGACCGCCTAGTGAGCAGCCTCGTCTCAAGCTGCGACAGCGTGGCACACCTCACAACTGCGCCGATATAAGAAACACGGGCGTGACGTATCTACGCTCGGCGTGGTTCACTACAGCCATGGCCATCTCCACCCCTCAGTCCGTGGCCGGGCCGTCCGCAGACGCGCAGCCCGGTACCCCGGCCAAGGACGATCGCCCCGCCTACCGCCCGTTCGGGGCGACGGTGCGGTCGGTGCAGCAGCTCAGTCCGCACTTCACCCGGATCACCCTCACCGGCCCGCAGCTGCAGTTCTTCGGCACCGATGGCGACGACCAGCGGATCAAGCTGTTGTTCCCCAGTGCGCAGGGTCGGCTCACCGACGTCGGCGCCGATGACGAGGACGCGATCCGCCGCGGCACCTGGTACGAGGACTGGCGAGCACTGCCCGAGCAGGAGCGCAGCCCGATGCGGACCTACACCGTGCGCGCCGTGCGCCCGTGGCTGGCGGAGCTGGATGTGGACATGGTCGCCCACGGAGACGCCGGTCCGGCCTCCCGGTGGGTGCAGCGCGCCACAGCGGGCGAGCCACTGGTGGTCGTCGGCCCGGACGCTCGGTCCATCCACTCTGCCGGGGGACGGGACTGGGCGCCCGGTGCGGCCGAGGAGATGCTCCTCGCCGGCGACGAGACCGCCGCTCCGGCGATCTGCGCGATCCTGGAGGACCTCGAGCCCGGCCGCCGCGCGCACGCCTTCATCGAAGTGCCCACCCCCGCCGATTTCCTCGACGTCGATCTGCCCGAGGGCGTCGACCTCACCTGGCTCGCTCGGGAAGACCACCGGCACGGGCACGCCCTGGTGCCGGCGGTGCGGAAGTGGGCCGCCCGCCACCTGACCTCGATCGCTCCGGCGAAGGCGGTGGTGCCACAGTCCCTGGAGGACGTGGACGTCGATGCCCAGCTGCTCTGGGACTCCCCGGTGCTGCAGGTGCAGCCGACCGATGCCTGCGGTCGCGGGGAGCGCTGCGGTGGCGAGTTCTACGCCTGGTTCGCCGGTGAGGCCGCGATGATCAAGACGCTGCGCCGGTTCCTGGTCGCCGAGGTGGGCGTGTGCCGCCGCCGGGTGGCGTTCATGGGCTACTGGCGCCAGGGGCGCGCCGAAGGGCAGTGACGCTCGCACCGGCCGAGCGGTCCGCCCCGGATCTGACCGGGGCGTTGCTGCGTCCGGTGCGAGCCTCCCGATACGCCCGACGGCGCAGGGTCGCCGTGCTGCTCGGGGTCACCGTTCTCGTGCTCGCCGTAGTGGCGAGCCTCGCGATCGGTTCGCGGGAGATCGACCTCGGCACGCTCTGGCAGGCGCTGGTCAACCACCAGGTGGGTGACCACGGCCAGGACGTCGTGATCGACCAGCGGCTGCCCCGCACGCTGCTCGGCCTGCTCGTCGGGGGCTGCCTGGCCGCAGCCGGCGCCGTGATGCAGGGGATCACCCGGAACCCGCTCGCCGATCCCGGCCTGCTCGGTGTGAACGCCGGTGCCTCGCTGGCGGTGGTGCTGGCGATCACCTTCTTCGGCATCACCCGGCCGAGCGGCTTCATCTGGTTCGCTCTCGGCGGCGCCGCTATCGCCACTGTGGTGGTCTACCTGGTCGGCTCGTTTGCCCGGGACGGGGCCACCCCAGTCACGCTCGCCCTCGCCGGAACCGCAGTCACCGCCGGGGTCACCTCGGTGATCACGCTGATCCTGCTGTCCAGCACGTCCGCGGTGAACACCTATCGGTTCTGGTCGGTCGGGTCTCTCGCGGGCCGCGACGGCCCCGGCCACCTGGCCACCACCTGGGCGCTGGCTCCGTTCCTGCTGATCGGACTGGTGCTGGCCGTGGTGGCCACTCGCCAGCTCAATCTGGTCGCGATGGGCACGGAGCTGGCCCGCGGACTGGGCGTGCGGCTCGGCCTGACCCGGGTGATCTGTGCCGCTGCGGTCGTGCTGTTGGCCGGCACGGCGACGGCGCTCGCCGGCCCGATCGTCTTCGTCGGCCTGGTCGTGCCGCACCTGGCTCGGATGCTGGTCGGTCCGGACTACCGGTGGATCCTGGGCACCTCGCTGCTCTTCGGTCCGACGCTGCTGCTGACCGCCGATGTGATCGGCCGGGTGGTGATCCCACGGGATGAGCTGGAGGCCGGGCTGGTGGTGGCCGCCGTCGGAGCACCGGTGATGATCGCGATCATCCGCCGGGTTCGGCTGGTGCAGGTATGACTGCCGTGGACACTGGCGCGTCGCCGGTGCAGCAGCTCCGGGCCGGGGCGAGGTCCCGCTACCGGCTGGTGACCGGCGCCCTGGTGGCGATCCTGTTCGCCGTGGCGGCCCTCACCCTGCTCTGGGGAGTCGGCCTGGGCGAGGTCACCGAGCACGTGGCGTACCTGCTCGGCGCGGATGCTGATCGGTCCTTCGCCGTTCGGCTCCGGCTGCCCCGGTTGGTGATGGGAGTCGGCGTGGGGGTGGCGTTCGGGCTGTCCGGCGCCCTGTTCCAGACAGTGCTGCGGAACCCGTTGGCCAGCCCGGACATCATCGGCGTGACCGGCGGAGCCTCGCTCGCCGGCGCATGGGCAATCCTGTTCGCCGGTCTGACCGGCGCCTGGGTCTCGGTCGCAGCGTTCGCCGGAGCCGCCGTGGTGGCGGCCGCGATCCTGCTGCTCTCCTGGCGCGGGGAGCTGAGCGGCTACCGGTTCGTGCTGGTCGGCGTCGGGCTGGCATTCGTCTGCCAGTCCGGTATCGGCTACCTGGTGACCCGCAGCCAGGTGGAGGATGTGCGTTCCGCGCTGGTCTGGATGGTCGGCTCGATCGGCACCCCCGGATGGGGCTCGGTCGCGGTGCTCGCGCTCGGGCTGCTCGGGCTGCTCCCGCTGACCGGTTACGCGGGCTGGCGGCTGCGCGCGATGCAGCTCGGTGACGAGACCGCCGCAGGTCTCGGCCTGCGAGTGGGGCCCACGCGCGTGCTGATACTCACCCTCGGAGTGGCGCTGGCTGCTCTGGCTACCGCATTCGTGGGCCCGATCGCCTTTGTCGCGTTCATGTCCGCACCGATCGCCCGCCGTCTCCTGCCGGCCGCCGGCCCCACGCTGCTGCCGTCCGCGCTGGTCGGCGCCGTGGTGGTTCTCGGTGCCGAACTGGTCTGCGAACACCTGCTCACCGGGCTCGAGGTCCCGGTGGGGATCGTCACCGGCGTGATCGGTGCCCCCTACCTGCTCTGGCTGCTGGCCACCGGAACGATGCGAAGGAGCCCTCGATGAGCACCCAGCACGAACTGCGCGTCCAGCAGATCAGCCTGTCCTATGACACCCGTGCCGTGGTGACGGACCTGGACCTGACCGTGCCCCCGGGTGAGATCACCGTGATCGTTGGTGCCAACGGCTGCGGCAAGTCCACGCTGCTGCGCGGGATGGCCAGGCTGCTGAAGCCGGTCTCCGGGCAGGTGTTGCTGGACGGCGAGGCGATTCATCAACTTCCGGCCCGTCGGGTGGCCCAGCTGCTGGGCATCCTGCCGCAGTCACCGGTGGCACCGGAGTCGATCACCGTTGCCGACCTGGTGGCGCGGGGGCGCTACCCGCACCAGCAGTGGTTCCGGCAGTGGAGCGCCAAGGACGAGGCCGCCGTCGCCAGCGCGCTGGCCCGCACCGACACGCTGCACCTGGCCGACCGGGAGGTCGACTCCCTCTCCGGCGGGCAACGGCAGCGGGTCTGGGTCGCGATGGCCCTGGCCCAGGACACCGGCGTGCTGCTGCTGGACGAGCCGACCACGTTCCTGGACGTCAGCCACCAGTTGGACGTGCTCGATCTGCTCCGCGCGGTGAACGCCGAACGCGGCACCACTGTGGTCATGGTGCTGCACGACCTGAATCTGGCCGCACGCTACGCCGACCACCTGGTGGTGATGCAGCACGGGCGCGTGCTGGCCACCGGGGACCCCTGCAGAGGTGGTGACTCCCGCCGTCGTGCAGGAGGCGTTCACCCTGACCGCCCAGGTGATCGACGACCCCGTGACCGGAACACCGATGGTGGTTCCGGTCAGCCGTACCCGACGCACGACAGAGGAGATCTAAGTGAACCGACGCACCTTCGCCGCAGGCACCGCACTGGTGGCCTCCGCCGGCCTCCTGGTCGGTTGCGCCGGCGCCGAGGACGGCTCGGACGAGGAGCCCACCGGCGGCCAGGGCGACTGGACACCGGTGGAGATCGAGCACGCGTTCGGGAGCACGACGATCGACGCCGAACCCACCCAGGTGGTCACCCTCGGCTGGGGGGCGACGGAGGCGGCGCTGGCCCTCGGCGTCGCGCCGGTGGGTATCGAGGCGCAGACCTACGCCGTGGACGAGGAGGGTCTGCTGCCGTGGGTGGCCGAGGAGCTGGACGCCCAGGGCGTGGCCCCGACGATGATCCCGGCCACGGTGGAGGAGCCTGCCTATGAGGACATCGACGCCCTGGAGCCGGACCTGATCCTCGCCCCGTACTCGGGGATCACCGAGGACCAGTACGAGCTGCTCTCCGAGATCGCACCGACAGTGGCCTACCCGGACCAGGCGTGGACCACACCGTGGCGGGACGTGATCGACATCGTCGGACAGTCGCTCGGGCTGGCCGAGGAGGCCGAGGCACTGGTCTCAGACCTGGACGGCCAGCTCGCTGAGGCCGCCGAAGCCCACCCGGAGCTGGACGGGCTCACTGTGGCCGCAGTCTGGGACGTGGGCGGGACGTTCTACGTCTACAAGCCGGCCGATGCGCGGGTGGGATTCCTGCTGGACCTCGGCCTGGTCTCCGCACCGGCGGTGGAAGAGCTGGACACCGGCGGGGACACGTTCCTCTACGGGCTCTCCTACGAACAGACCGACCGCCTGGAGGCGGACCTCGTGGTGAACTACGCCTCCACGGACGAAGAAGTCGAAGCCTTCCTGGACCAGTCCTACGCACAGGCGATCCCCGCCGTCGCGACCGGAGCGGTGGCGAACGTGACCGGAGACCCGTTGATCGCGGCGATGTCCCCGCCGACGGCGCTATCGCTCACCTGGGGACTGCAGGACTACGTCGAGCTGCTCAGCGCGGCTGCGGCGAACGTGCCCTGAGCCTGCGTACGCTATCGGCGGGCCGGACGCCGGCCGCTCCGTGTTCGCACATACCGCAACTGAGGTGCCATGCTCCCGTTCTCGCCGGGCCCCGTGCCCACCACCGATGCCGAGCTGTCCCAGCGACTGACCGAGGGCCTCGTCCAGCTGTTGCGTCCGCGGGCGGCTGCGGGGGTGGCGGTCTCTGCCAGCGGTGCCACCGCCGAGCACATCGATGCCGTGAGCATCGACCTCAGCGGCGCCGAGATCGATCCGATACCCAGTGAGATACCGGCGGCCGGCGGAACCCCGGTGACAGTGGACCAGGTGAGCGTGCTCGCCGACCCGCTGACCGCGGGTGGCGTGCGCGCACAGGTGCGCGGTGAGCTGCGCCGAGTGCCGGCCGCGTGGGTGAGCGACGGAGCGGGGATCCTGTGGCTCGTACCGCAGCCCGGCGGTGGAGCTGGCGGTGGCCCCGATGGCGAGGTCTCGGTTGCTGCGCAGATAGCGGACCTGGAGGCGGGAGTGCTCGCCATCGGCGGGCCGATGCTCGCCGAGCGCGGGTTCACCCTGACCGGTGTGCAGCTCCAGGTGGAAGCGGCCGGCACCAGCCGGGCCGAGGTGCGCGTGCGCGCATCGGTGCGCCGCGGCATCCTCAGCGCGACCGTGGAGGGCCGCGGAACGGCCACGGTGGACGAAGCCCTGGTGCTCACCCTGACCGACCTGAGCGTCTCCAGTGCCAACCGGCTGGTGTCGATGGGGCTGGCGATGGTGGCTCGGCACCTGCAGGCCTGGGAGGGGCGGCGGATCGAGCTCGGCGGCTACCTGGTCGGGGGGCTGCGGGTCCACCAGGTCGCAGTGCGCAGTACCGGCGGGCAGGTGGCGATCAGCGCCCAGGTAGGGGAGTAGCCGAAGGATTCGCCGGCGCTGTGCAGTTGACGGCGGCGGTACCGCGGTCGATGCTGAGGAGAGCACCGACCGAGGAGGAACGATGCGCGGCGTGGGTCACGGCAAACACCGGGATCGGCACGAGGATGCCGATCGGCCCGGAGAGCAGGAGACACCGCCCGAACCCGGCGAGCCAGTCCCGCACTGGGAGGCGCACACAGCACGCGGCGGTTACCTGGGCGGCGCCTATCCGAGCAGCCCCCCGCCGGCGGAGGCACCGGCCAGCGGACCGGACGAGCAGAGCGCCGACCCGTACTACCAGCGTCCCGAGTACCCGACCGACCCGGGCGGGATCGCGCTACCGGATCTGACCGGCGAGGTGGACGAGGCGCCCCCGGACGAACGACCTGGCCCGCAAGAGCCTGCCGGCCGGTGACGCCACCTCAGCGTCGGCGCCGGCTCCACCAGGTGGCGACGAACGGCCAGGAGAAGGCCACGGCCGCACACAGCACGATGCTGCCGCCGAAGCCCAGGCCCATCCGGCGAGCGACGAGGTTGATGATCAGGATCAGCACCAGGGTGATGATCATCTGCCGCGTCCCCAGCCGCCAGAGCCGGCGATCGCGGCCGATCCGGCTGCGCTCGGGCTGGCTCATCTCGCCTCCTGGCAATCGTCGACTGGCACGATGGCCGTGTCCGACCGCCATCGGGGAGGAGGAACATCGGCGAACATCACGTCCTCAACCTATCTCGTCGGCGTCGTCGCTTGCGCACACCGACCAGCATCGCGACGGCGCCCACCACCGCGACCAGGACGAGCAGCGGCAGCAGCAGGGCCACGAGGGAGAGCGAGACCGAGAACACGTCCTCCACTGTGGAGGCCACCGGAGCCCCCACCCCGGCGGTGGAGAGGTTCACCCCTGCCCGCAGGCCGGCCTTGGCCAGGTGGGTGACCAGGGACAGCAGCACCCCGGCTACCACCGGCAGGACCGTGTCGGCATTGACGATCTGGTCGGTCGCGGTGATCGCCGCCTCACCCGCTGAGCTCCCCGCAGCGAACACGATGCCACCCGCGGTCGGTCGCACCACGGTCTGCAACAGGTCGTTGACATGGTCGATCGAGGGGACCTTGTCCGCCACGACCTCCACCAGCAGCAGGACCCCGAGCACGATCAGCGCCACATCAGTGCCGAGCCAGGCCCACTGGGACGGCAGGGCGACCAGGTCGGTGAACCGGCCGAGCAGCCCGACCAGCAGCAGCGGGACGTAGGCGTTCAGCCCAGCCGAGATCGCGAGCCCGCTTCCGGTGAGCAGCTCCACGGCTTAGTGCTCGCCCCCGCGCCGGTCCAGCTCGGTCTCGACGCGGGAGACCTTGCCGGTCAGCTCACCGGTGCGGCCCGGGCGAATGTCGGCCTTCATCACCAGCGAGACCCGGTGCCCGCGCGCGGTGAGGGTGTCGCTGGCGCGGCGGACGAGGTCGAAGACCTCGTCCCAGTCGCCTTCCACCGTGGTGAACATCGCGTCGAGCCGGTAGGGCAGACCGGACTCGCGCACGATGGCGACAGCGTCCGCCACAGCGTCGGTCACGGACTCCCCGGCACCCAGCGGCGCGATGGAGAAGGCGAGCAGCATGGTGCCAGTGTCCCAGATCGCGTTATCGCCTGGGACGGTGCCACCCCGATCGCATAGAGTCGCGGCGTGAGCTCGAGCCCTGACCCCGACCCAGACGGCCCTGCCGCCGAACCGGTCAGCGATCGTGTGCTCACCGTCCCGAACGTCATCTCCCTGATCCGCCTCCTGCTGGTGCCGGTGGTGGGCGTGCTGATCGTGCAGGGTCATCTGGTGGCGGCGTTCGTCGTGCTGATCGGGGCCGGCGCCAGCGACTGGCTCGATGGCGTGATCGCGAGGCGGTTCAACCAGACGTCCAAGCTGGGCCGGCTCCTGGATCCGTTCGCGGACCGGTTGTTCATCTTCGTGACCATCGTCGGACTGGCCTACCAGGAGATCATTCCCTGGTGGCTGGTGGCGGCGATCGTGGCTCGTGAGGTGGCAGTCGGGGCGAGCCTGCCGTACATGATGCGGCGCGGTTATACCGGGTTTCCGGTGCACGTGGCCGGTAAGGCCGGTACGTTCGCGCTGATGTATGCCTTCCCGTTGTTGCTGCTTGCGCATATCGACGGCGCGGTGGGGACGATCGCCTGGATCACCGGTTGGGCCGCCGCCCTCTGGGGTGTGTACCTGTACTGGGCCGCTGGGCTGATCTACCTGAACCAGTTCCGCCAGGTGGTGGCGTGGCACAGGAGACGGCTGGGCACAGGGGGCACCGGGAGTACCGCATGAGGTCGCAGCAGGCGCCGGGCGCGCTCCGGACCGCGACCGGCCGGCGGGTGGATGCCTCGATGACCCTGCTGAACGAGGTGATCGAGCGTCCCCTGGACCCGGGGTACGCGGCCGCGGCCGAGGACCGGCGAACCGGCCGAGCCAAACGACCGACGGTGGCCGGTCGGGCGCTGCAGTTCGCTCTGGCGGTGGTGCTCGGGCTCGTCTGCGTGTGGGCCGCTCGTGAGCTGCGGGTGCCCACCGGGGGAGTGACCAGTGCCTCCAGCGTGCTCGCTGATGAGCTGCGGGAGCGCTCCGCTGTGGGTGATGACCTGCTCGCCGAGAACGAGCAGCTGCGGGCCGAGATCACCGAGCTGCAGGGCGCGCTGCTCGGGCCGGAGGCGCAGGCACTGCTGGAAGAGACCGCGACGCTGGCCATCTGGGCCGGGACGGCGGCGGTACACGGGCCCGGTGTGCAGGTGACCATGGAGGACTCCGAACGCGCGGCCCAGGGCGAACCGGGCACGGAGAACGAACGCGTCCGTGACGGTGACGTCCAGATCGTGGTGAACGGGCTCTGGGCGGCCGGCGCCGAGGCGATCGCCGTCAATGGTCACCGACTCACCTCCCGCACGGCGATCCGCACGGCGGGCGATGCGATCCTGGTCGACCTGCAGCCGCTGGTCTCGCCGTACGTGATCTCAGCGATCGGTGATCCGGACGAGATGCGCACGGAGTTCGCCCGTACCACTGCGGCCGCTGCGCTGAACCTGCTCGCTTCGCAGTACTCGATCGCCTCGACGATCCAGACCGCCGAGGATCTGCAGCTGCCCGGCGGGTCGGGGGCGGCGTTGCGCTATGTGACCGAATCGTCATGATCGAGGGCCGAGCACGTCAGTGCCGACGTGCAAGACTGTGCTCTGACGGCGGAGGGAGAGTGCGATGATCGCCGTGGCCGGCCTGATCGTGGGGGTGGTGCTCGGCCTCATCCTGCAGCCTTCCGTCCCGGTCGACCTGCAGCCCTACCTGCCGATCGCGGTGGTCGCAGCACTGGACGCGTTGTTCGGCGCCGTACGCGCTCGGCTGGAGGACGTCTTCGACGAGCGGGTCTTCGTCACCTCGTTCCTGTTCAACGTGGTGATCGCCGCACTGTTGGTCTTCCTCGGTGACCAGCTGGGTGTCGGCTCCCAGCTCAGCACGGCCGTGGTGGTGGTGCTGGGGATCAGGATCTTCTCCAATGCGGCCTCGATCCGCCGGCATGTCTTCAAGGCATGAACGCCCGGCACTCCTCGAGCACTCCCGAACCCGCTGACGACGGCGGGGTCGAGAGGACGCGCACGCCCGGTGCAGAGCACGGTGAGGCGGGTCCGCCTCAGCCGGCCAACCGGCGCGGTAGCGGACGTTCGCTCCGGGCCCAGCTGCTGATCGCCCTGATGAGCGTGCTGCTCGGAATCGGGATCGTCGCGCAGGTGCGCCAGACCCAGGACGACGAGTTCGCTGCCCTCCGGCAGGACGACCTGGTGCGGCTGATGGACGAGGTGACCGAGCGCAACGAACAGCTCACCGAGGAACGCACCCAGCTGCGCCGCGACCTTGCCGCGCTCTCCTCCGGCTCGGGGGACCGCCAGGTGGCGGAGGACTATGCCCGCCTGCAGGCGATCCTGGCCGGCACCGTGCCGGTGGAGGGGTCCGGGATCGTGGTCACCGTGGAGGCAGGAGAGAACTCCGTGGATGCGCAGCGGATGGTGCACATGGTGGAGGAGATGCGCAACGCAGGCGCCGAAGCGATCGCGGTCTCCGGGCAGCGGCTGACCGCCTCGTCGGCGTTCGTGGACACAGTGGACGGGGTCGAGGTGGACGGACAGCTGGTCAGCTCACCGCAGGAGTGGCGAGTGATCGGCAGCCCGGAGACCCTCGCCGTGGCGCTGGACATCCCCGGCGGCGCGCTGGCGAGCATGCGCACCGCCGGTGCCACCGTCGAGCTGGTCGAGCGCGATCTGGTGCAGATCACCGCTGTGCGTGACGTGAGTGACCCGGAGTATGCAACGCCGACCGATCCTGAGGAGTGAGCAGGAACGACCCTCGATCTGCACCCGGCGGCGGCGTCGGACGTTTCTGCTCCGGGCCTGGACTGTCCGCAGTGGTTGTCGCGAACTAGAGTGGACCCGGTAGAGTCAACGATCCATACCCATCCGCCAAGCCCGGCACGGATGGCGAGACGCCGCAAGGCAGACAGATACGGGGAGGCGCGCTATGACAGCACCGGAAGATGAGACGAACCCGACGGGTCCGGACTCCACCCCCGGCAGCCCAGCGCCCCACACCACGGCAGCCCTGGGCCGGATCACCCCAGCCGACTACGAGGAGCTGGCTCCGGGCTCGATCGACGCCAGCGACCGCACTGCGGTCGAGGCGCTGCCCCCGCACTCGGCACTACTGATCGTCCAGCACGGGCCGAACGCCGGAGCCCGGTTCCTTCTGGACGCCCCCCGGGTGACCTCCGGCCGCGACCCGGCCGCCGACATCTTCCTCGATGACGTCACGGTCTCCCGCAAGCACGCCGAGTTCGTCGGCGAGGCCGGGCAGTTCACCGTCCGGGACATCGGCAGCCTGAACGGCACCTACGTGAACAGGTCCCGGATCGACGACGCCGTGCTGCACGCTGGCGACGAGGTACAGATCGGCAAGTATCGATTGACGTTCCACCCCAGTCCACGCCGTGGTGAGGACTCGGCGGCCTCGGCCCCATCCTCCGAACAGTGAGCCAGGCCGGAGCCGCCGCCCGAGGGGAGCAGCCCTCCGGGGACGAAGAAGAGTCCGCGTGGCCGTTCGGGGTCTCCCGGACCCCGACGATGACGATCGGCTCCGCACTGAGCATCCTGCAACGGGAGTTCCCGGCGGTCCGGGTGTCGAAGATCCGGTTCCTGGAGGACCAAGGCCTGGTCAGCCCGCACCGAACCCCGTCCGGGTACCGCACCTACTCCCAGGCCGACGTCGAACGGCTGCGGTTCTGCCTCGCGGCGCAGCGGGACTCGTTCCTGCCGTGGAAAGTGGTCCGGGAGCGGCTCGCCGAGCTGGACCAGGGCGGCCCGGACGTCCCGGCACCCGGTGCGCGGGTGGTCACCGAGGACGGCGACCTGGTCACCACAGACACGCCCTCCCGGCTCACCGCCGACCAGGTGGCCGAACGTGCCGGCTGCGAGGCCTCGGCGGTGGATGCGCTTACCCGCGGCGGGCTGCTGACTGCCGATGCCGGCGGGAAGTATCCGCCGGTCGCGGTGGAGATCGCCACCCTGGCCGGCCAGCTTGCCGAGCACGGCATCGACCACCGGCACCTGCGGACGGTGCGCACTGCTGCCGATCGGCAGGTCGACCTGATCGAGCAGATCGTTGCCCCGGTCCGGTCCCAGCGCAGCGGTCCGTCGGCCAGTGGAGCGCGTGCTCGTTCCCATGCGCTGGGCAGTGAGCTGGCGAAGACCTTCACCGCTCTGCACACGGCGCTGCTGCGTTCGGCGGTCGACCGGCTGGAGTAGTGCACCCGTCGCATTCTCCTCGTGCGCGGCGTAGCGTGGAGGGGTGCGAAGGATGGGTGTGCTTGGCGTACGTGTCCGGCTGAACGCGCCGGAGCACGAGGTGCTCGTCGTGCTCACCGAGTCCGACGGCGAGCTGTCCCTGCCGATCGTGATCGGACCGCATGAGGGGGTCGCCATCGCGACGGCGCAGGCCGGGATGAGTCTGCCCCGGCCGGGTCCGCACGATCTGCTGCTGAACTGCCTGGGCGCAGCGGGGGTGGACCTGGTCCAGGTGAGCATCATCGAGCTCCGGGAGGGCACGTTCATCGCCGAGCTGGTGCTCTCCAACGGTCAGCGCGTGGACGCGCGCGCCTCAGATGCGATCGCGCTGGCGTTGCGCGCCCAGGTGGGGGTGTGGTGCGCCGAGCCGGTGCTCCAGGCCGCCGCGGTGGTGCTGGACGTGGACGAGGACGATCACGCACACGTGCGGATGGTCTCGGAGATGGGAGCGGCCGAGGCGGAGGAACGGGTGGCGGAATTTCGCGAGTTCCTCGACTCCGTCGAGCCGGAGGACTTCTCCGACCAGGGCGAACCAGGACAGCCCTGAAGAATCCTGGAGACCATGCGGAAAACTTCGCTCACCTCAACCTGAGGTTGAGACTCAGACTCGCCCAGCCGCGACACGCCGACACGCATTCGGCCGCATGTCGTTGACCCACCCCGCCGGCCCCTCTAACGTCAGGGGTGTCCGGGGCGAGATGGTTCGGACGGATAGCGGCCTGGAAGGCACCACGAGTACAGTGTGCTCAGACGTGGTAGAAGAACGGAGAAGGCGTGAGCGGCATCGACGCGCAGACGGGCGCCACCCCCTCGACCCCGCAGCGGGCGCAGGGGTTGCTGTTCGGTGACACTCTGCCGGACCTGGACGAGGACACTGGGTACCGTGGACCGACCGCCTGCCGTGCTGCAGGCATCACCTACCGGCAGCTCGACTACTGGGCCCGCACCGGGCTGGTGGAGCCGAGCATCCGGCCCGCCACCGGTTCGGGCACCCAGCGGCTGTACAGCTTTCGGGATGTGCTGGTGCTCAAGGTGGTCAAGCGACTGCTGGACACTGGCGTCTCGCTGCAGCAGATCCGTACCGCGGTCCTGCACCTGCGTGAGCGCGGAGTGGACGACCTCGCCCAGATCACGCTGATGAGCGACGGTGCCAGCGTGTACGAGTGCACGTCCGCCGACGAGGTCTTCGACCTGGTGCAGGGCGGTCAGGGCGTGTTCGGCATCGCCGTCGGGCGGGTGTGGCGCGAGGTGGAGAACAACCTTGCCGAGTTCCCGACCGAGCGCGCTGGTGACGACGGGCCCGTGGACGTCGCCGGTGACGAGCTGGCCAAGCGTCGCGCTGCCCGACAGACCGGCTGAGGTGTAGTTCCCGGCAGTTGTGATCCCGGTCACCGCTGCGATGAGATGGTGCTGCAGGCCGTGACCTAGGGCCGATACGCTGCTCGGCGTCTCGCCGCCGACCCTAGGGGAGCCATGTTCGCGAAAGTACTGGTCGCTAACCGTGCCGAGATCGCGGTGCGCGCCTTCCGGGCCGCCTACGAGCTGGGCGGGCGGACCGTTGCGGTGTTCCCGCACGAGGACCGGAGCTCTGAGCACCGGCTGAAGGCCGACGAGGCTTACCTCATCGGTGAGGACGGGCACCCGGTCCGGGCCTACCTGGACATCGACGAGATCCTCCGCGTCGCCCGGGAGTCCGGCGCGGACGCGATCTACCCCGGGTACGGGTTCCTCTCCGAACAGCCCGAGCTGGCCCGCGCGGCGGCCGAGGCCGGGATCACCTTCATCGGTCCACCGGCCGAGGTGCTGGAGATGGCCGGCAACAAAGTGGCAGCCTTGCAGGCCGCCCGCGAGGCCGGCCTGCCGGTGCTGCCCTCGAGTGCGCCGTCTGCCGATCCGGACGAGCTGCTGGCGGCTGCCGATCAAGTCGGTTTCCCGCTGTTCGTCAAGGCGGTGGCCGGGGGCGGCGGCCGGGGGATGCGCCGGGTAGCCGGACCGGACGACCTCGCCGATGCGCTGGCTGCGGCGATGCGCGAGGCGGACACCGCCTTCGGCGACCCGACCGTGTTCCTGGAGCGGGCCGTGCTGCGTCCGCGGCACATCGAGGTGCAGATCCTCGCCGACAGCCACGGCGACGTGGTGCACCTGTTCGAGCGGGACTGCTCCCTGCAGCGCCGGCACCAGAAGGTCATCGAGATGGCGCCGGCCCCACATCTGGACCCGCAGACCCGGGCGGCTCTGTGTGCGGACGCGGTGAAGTTCGCCCGGGCGATCGGCTACCAGAACGCCGGCACGGTCGAGTTCCTCGTGGACACCGAGGGTGAGCGGGCCGGGCAGCACGTGTTCATCGAGATGAACCCGAGGATCCAGGTCGAGCACACGGTCACCGAGGAGATCACGGACGTCGATCTGGTCTCGGCGCAGATGCGCATCGCTGCCGGTGCGAGCCTGGCCGAGCTCGGTATCCGCCAGGATGAGCTGCGGGTGAACGGGTACGCGCTGCAGTGCCGGATCACGACTGAGGACCCGGCGAACGGGTTCCGCCCGGACACCGGCCGGATCACTGCCTACCGCTCACCCGGGGGAGCCGGGGTGCGGCTGGACGGGGCCACGGCGCACGCCGGTGCAGACATCACCGGCCACTTCGACTCGATGTTGGTCAAGCTCACCTGCCGCGGCTCGCAGTTCCCGATCGCCGTGCGCCGGGCGCGCCGGGCGCTGGCGGAGTTCCGGATCCGTGGAGTGCGCACCAATATCCCGTTCTTGCAGGCGGTACTGGAGGACGAGGATTTCCTGCGCGGCGACGTGGCGACGTCCTTCATCGAGGAGCGACCCGAACTGCTCACCCCGCGGGAGAGCGCCGACCGGGGCACCAAGCTGCTCACCTACCTGGCGCACGTGACCGTGAACGCCCCCTACGGGCCACGACCCGAGCACCTGATCGCCCCGGCGACCAAGCTCACCGAGTCCGAGAGCGGCACCGAGCCGGCTCCCGGCACCCGCCAGCAGATCGCTGAGCTCGGTGCGGAAGCCTTCGCCCGCCGGCTGCGCGAGCAGACGCCGGTGGCCCTGACCGACACCACGTTCCGGGACGCCCACCAGTCCTTGCTGGCCACCCGGGTGCGCAGCACGGATCTGCTCGCCGTGGCGCCCCAGGTGTCCCGGACGCTACCGGGGCTGCTCTCGTTGGAGGCGTGGGGCGGAGCCACCTACGACGTGGCACTGCGGTTCCTCGGCGAGGACCCGTGGCAGCGGCTGGAGCGGCTGCGTGAGGCTGCCCCGAACCTGGCCCTGCAGATGCTGCTGCGCGGCCGGAACACGGTCGGCTACACGCCGTACCCGACCCAGGTGACCGACGCGTTCGTCGCCGAGGCGGCCCGCACCGGGGTGGACCTGTTCCGGATCTTCGACGCACTCAACGATGTGGACCAGATGCGCCCGGCGATCGACGCCGTGCGCGGGACGCACGCCGTCGCCGAGGTGGCCCTGTGCTACACCGGCAATCTCACCGATCCGGGTGAACGGGTGTACACCCTGGACTACTACCTGCGGCTGGCCGAGCAGATCGTGGCTGCCGGTGCGCACCTGCTCGCTATCAAGGACATGGCCGGGCTGCTCCGGCCACCGGCAGCGCGCACACTGGTGACCGCGCTGCGGGAGCGGTTCGATGTGCCGGTCCACCTGCACACCCATGACACCGCGGGCGGCCAGCTGGCCACGCTGATCGCGGCGATCGAAGCCGGGGTGGACGCCGTCGACGTGGCCAGTGCGCCGCTGGGCGGGACCACCAGCCAGGTGCCGGCCTCGGCGTTGGTCGCGGCCCTGGAGCACACCGACCGCGCTCCCGAGGTGAGCCTGTCCGCCGTCACCGACCTGGAACCGTACTGGGAGGCGGTCCGCAGCCTCTACGGTCCGTTCGAGACCGGGCTGCGGGCGCCCACCGGGCGGGTCTACCACCACGAGATCCCCGGCGGGCAGCTGTCCAACCTGCGCCAGCAGGCGATTGCCCTCGGTCTGGGCGAGAAGTTCGAGCAGATCGAAGCGATGTATGCCGCCGCGGACCGGATCCTCGGCCACCTGGTGAAGGTGACGCCCTCGTCCAAGGTGGTCGGCGACCTGGCCCTCCAGCTGGTGGCCACCGGTGCCGACCCTGCCGAGTTCGAGGCCGACCCCGGCTCGTTCGATATCCCCGACTCGGTGATCGCCTTCTTGCACGGTGAGCTCGGCGTGCCGCCGGCCGGCTGGCCGGAGCCGTTCCGCACCAAGGCACTCGCCGGGCGCGGTCCGCGTCGGGAGATGACCGCGCTCACCGAAGAGGATCAGACCGAGCTGGCGGCGGGCCGCAGCCGACGCCGCGAACGGTTGAACGCCCTGCTCTTCCCGGGCCCGGCGAAAGAGTTCACCGAGCTCCGCCGCGAGTACGGCGACATCTCGGTGATCGACACCCTCGACTACCTCTACGGGCTGCAGTCCGGGGAAGAGGTGACGGTGACGCTGGAGCGTGGTGTCCGGCTGCTGATCGGGCTGGAGGCGATCTCCGAACCAGACGAGCGCGGTGTGCGCACGGTGATGGCCACGCTGAACAACCATTTGCGCCCGGTCCAGGTGCGCGATGAGTCCGCAGCGGTGACGGTGGCCGAGGCCGAGCGCGCCGATCCCTCGGTTCCCGGGCACATCGGCGCACCGTTCGCCGGCTCGGTCACCCCGGTGGTCGGCGAAGGCGATGAGGTCTCGGCCGGGCAGACCGTGGCGACGATCGAGGCGATGAAGATGGAGGCGGCCATCACGTCCTCCGTCGCCGGCACGGTCCGCCGGGTGGTCTCGCCGACCGCACGGGCGGTCGACGGCGGAGATCTGGTGCTCGTCGTCGGCTGAGGGGAGGATGGGCCCATGGCTCGCTACTTCGATGTTCACCCGGTCAACCCGCAGCCTCGATCGATCCGTCAGGTGGCGGATCTGATTCGGGACGGCGGGCTGGTCGCCTATCCCACGGACTCCTGCTATGCCCTCGGGGCTCAGCTGGGCAACCAGGATGCCAAGGACCGGATCCTGCGCCTGCGCGGTCTGGACGAACGGCACGACTTCACCCTGATCTGCGCCGACTTCGCCCAGCTCGGGCAGTTCGTGCACGTGGACAACGCCGTGTTCCGTGCGGTGAAGGCCGCCACTCCGGGCTCCTACACCTTCATCCTGCCGGCCACCAAAGAGGTGCCCCGCCGGCTGCTGCACCCGAAGAAGAAGACCGTCGGCGTGCGCATCCCCGATCATCCGGTGGTGCATACTCTGCTCGCTGAGCTCGGTGAGCCGATCCTGTCCAGCACGTTGTTGTTGCCGGGTGAGGAGGTCCCGATGACCGACGGCTGGCAGATCAAGGAGGAGCTCGACCACCAGCTGGATGCGGTAGTCGATGCGGGGGAGTGCGGTGACGTACCCACCACTGTGGTGGATCTCTCTGCCGGTTATGCCGAGATCGCCCGCTACGGCGCCGGCGACCCGGAGCCGTTCGAGTAAGAGCTTGAGGACCGTGCCGTCGCGCTTCTGCAGAAGCGTTCAGCCTTGACGGTGCTAGTACGAGTGTGCCACCTTAGACGTGATGGAAGCACAGGTGTACCACCATAAGTCTGACCACCGAGCGAGCGACGACACGGCATCAGCTCTGCGACCGCCGACACCACTGAAGTGGGTCTTCGCCGGTGTGGTCGGGGGAGTGGTGCTCCTCATCGGGCTGCCGCTCGCGATGTGGTTGGGCAGGGACGGTTTCCTCACCGACTCGATCCTGGCGCAGGACCCGGGCCTGACCGAGAAGCAGCTGGAGTTTGCAGTCTGGGCCTCGATCCTCTACGCCGCGGTGCTGCACGCTGTTGACGTCGTGGTGACCATCTGGCTGATGGTCAAGGTCTGGAAGGGGCGGCAGTGGGCCCGGATCGCGATGACCGTCTACCTGGTGATTGCCACCGGCGGCAGCCTGTACTCCGCGGCGATGGGGGACTCCTACCTGATCGCAGTGATTCCCACCGATGCGCTGCACCTGATGATGCTGGTGCTGCTCTGGGTGCCCCGGTCCGTTCGCGAGTTCTTCTCTGCTCACCAGCGGCAACGATCGACGGCGCAAGGCCGGTGAGGGCTGTGCCCGCACCTCGGCAGGGGGTAGCGTGCCCCGGCTGATCGATCACGATGAACGTCGGCAGGCCTTCGCGGAGGCGACCTGGCGGGTGATCCTGCGCGACGGCGTCGGGAAGGTGTCGGTACGTACGGTCGCCGCCGAGGCCGGTCACTCGGCCGGCTCGCTCCGGCACGTCTTCGCCAGCCAGAGTGAGCTGCTGGTCTTCGCGCTGCAGCTCGTGGTGGACCGCGCGGAGGAGCGGGTGGATTCCCTCCGAGAGGTGCCCGGTCCGTTCGAACGCGTGCAAGCCGTGGCCGCACAGCTGCTGCCGCTGGACGCCCAGCGGCGCGCGGAGATGGAGGTCTACCTCGCGCTGTTCACCGCAGCGAACGCCGATGCCGATCTGCGCCCGGCCCGCGATGTGGCACACCAGAGCGTGCTGGCCGGCTGCCGGTGGATGATCGAGCAGCTCGACGCTGGTGGGCTCCTCGCCGGCGGGGCGGACCACGAGGTGGAGGCACGTCGGCTGCATGCGCTCATCGACGGGCTCGCCGCACACCTGATCTACGAGGCCGGCGATGCCGATCCCGGCTGGGCACACGAGGTGCTGCTCCGGCACCTGGCCTCCCTGCGCGGCTGAGCGTCAGGGGTCAGCCGCGGTACCCGGTGCTACGTGGGCGAGAGCACGGGCCCACACGATGCGCAGCTCGAGTCGTCCGTGCGGCAACCGGGACGCGGGGATCATCTCGATCCGCGCCCGAGGAAGGCGCTGACGATGCCAGCTGGCCTCGGCATTCGCTGCCGCGGGATCGCGCTGGCCGTTGATCAGCAGGGTTCGCGTGGTCAGCGTCCCGAGCAGCTCCTCGAGGCGTTCGCGTTCGGGGCCAACACCGGGCACCGGGGCCGAGATCAGCACGAGGCGGTCCACCCGGTCGGCGAGCCGATGCGCGAGCAGAACGCCCGACGCGGCAGCGTCGCCGACCGCGATGAGGCCGAGCGATCCGTGCGGGACGCGGTCGTCGACGGCGGGCAGGGGCCCATCGAGGGCGGGCTGCGCGGGCCACGGGGTCGGCTGCCCAGACGCCGGGACCGTGGCGAACCCCAGTACCGTGACGTTCCGCCGGGCCGTGACCGCCGGATCGGGATCCGCCAGCCGGTCGCCGCTGCCCGGGAGCAGCAGTACCGTGCGTTCGGCGGTGGGGTTCCCGAACGTGACGGTGGCCGGCGGATCCGGTGGTGAGGACATCGCAGGCGATTCTTGCAGGTCGGTGAAGGCAGCACCGGGAGAATGGTCGTGGACGACCCACCGATCGACGAGATCTCCATCCGGGTGCGCCCGGCTGGCCCGCAGAGCTGGGGCGAGGTGTCGCAGCGACTGGGCGTCAGTCGCTGGTCAGCACCACCAGCTGCTGGGTGGCCCGGGTCATCGCCACATACCGGTCCACGGCCCCCTGGGTGCCGCTGCCGAAGGAGTCCGGATCCACCAGCACCACGAGATCGAACTCCAGGCCCTTGGCCAGCTCAGGGCTGAGGTGGTGGACTCGCGGGTGGTCGGCGACCGCAGCGGACCCGATCACGGCAGCGATGCCCTCGCTGTGCTCCTGGAGCCAGCTGGTGAGAACGCGCGTCAGGTCCGTGACCGGACCACGCGTGACGCCTGCGCCGGTACTGCGCACCGAGGTGGGCACGTTCGCATCGGGCAGCACACCGCGGATCACCGGCTCGGCCTCGGCCATCACCTCCTGCGGGGTCCGGTAGTTGATCGTCAGCGTGGCGAGGCGAGCCTCGCCGAACCCCACCCGGTCCAGGCGCTCGGCCCAGGACTCGGTGAACGGCCGCCGGGCCTGGGCCCGGTCACCGACCACGGTCAGGCTGCGGGACGGGCACCGGGCGAGCAGCATCTGCCACTCGGCGTCGGTGAGCTCCTGCGCCTCGTCCACCACCAGGTGAGCGAACGGACCGGCGAGGTCGTCGGTCGGCACGCGACGCTCCTCGCCCAGCGCAGCCTGCAGGTCCTGCCCGCGCAGCATCGACATCACCTGCATGTCCGAGTCGTCTGTCGCGATCAGATCATCCATGACGGCGGAGAGCCGGTTCCGCTCGGCGCTCGCCTCTGCCTGTGCTCGCCGGCGCTGCCGGGAGGCCTCCGGGTCACCGAGGCGAAGCCGAGCAGCGTCCAGGATGGGCAGGTCCGCCAGCGTCCAAGCGGAGTCTGCCGGACGTTGCAGGGCAGCGATCTCCGCCCGGCTCAGATGCGGCGCACACCTGCGCAGGTAGGCCGGCACCGACCACAGGTCGGCCACCACGTCGGTTGGCTCGAGCACCGGCCAGGCCCGTCCGAAGGCCTCCCGCAGGGTCGCGTGGGTCGTCAGCGTGCGGCGGAGGTGCTCCGTGGTGTCCTGCTGCTCCAGACCGTAGGCGTCGAAGCTGTCCGGATCCGCCAGGGCGAGTGGCGCGCCGGTCAGGCTCCCCGAGTCCTCGTCGAGGTCATCGTCGACAGCGGGAGTGACCTCGGCGAGCTTGTCGACGAGGAGGTCCACCAGGGCGGACCAGACCTCCTCCCGTGCGTCGTTATGTGGTGTGCCGCTCTCCGGGGTGGCGAAGGCCTCGGCCCAGTCCTGTGCGCTCACCCAGACGTCCGCCCAAGGGGTGCGGACCCGTAGTGGCTCGATGGGCGCCTCCTCGTACATCGTCACGGCGGGCTCCACTGCGGCCACCATCCGGGCATCCGCCTTCAGCCGGGCGACCTCGGGGTCGGTCTCCGCGGTCGCGGTCGCTCCCTGCGGTACCAGGCTGCGCACAGTGGTGGTCAGCACTCCTTCTTCACCCAAGCTCGGCAGCACATCGGCCACGTAGCTCAGATAGGGCTGGTGCGGGCCGACGAACAGCACCCCACCGCGGCGGTGACCCAGGCGGGGGTCGGAGTAGAGCAGGAAAGCAGTCCGGTGCAAGGCAACGACCGTCTTCCCGGTGCCAGGACCGCCGTCGACCACGAGCGGGCCCTGGGAGCTGGCGCGGATGATCTCGTCCTGATCGGCCTGGATGGTGCCGAGCACATCCCGCATCTGCTCGGTGCGGCTGGTGCCGAGGCTGGCGATGAACGCGGACTGGTCATCCAACGCGGTGCCGTGCGCGAGGCCCTCGGTGGTGAACGCCTCGTCCCAGTAGTCGGTGATCCGGCCGTCGGTCCAGCGGTACCGGCGGCGGCTGGTCAGGCCCATCGGCTGGGCATGTGTGGCGCCGAAGAATGGCGCGGCGGCGGGGGAGCGCCAGTCGATCAGCAGCGGGTTGCCGTCACCGTCGCTCAGACCGATCCGGCCGACATAGACGGTCTCGGCGCCGGCTGTGACCATCCGGCCCAGGCAGACCTCGAGACTGAACCGGCGGAGCAGGTTCAGCCGTGCAGTGAGCCGGTGGATCTGCAGATCGCGGTCCATCGCCTCCTGTCCACCGCCGCCTGGTGCCCTGCGCTCGATCGCGAGGCGTTCGGTCAGGTCGGTGGTGGTGTGGCGCAGGTGTGCGGCGATCGCGGCGAAGTGCGCGTCGTCGGTAGCGATCAGGGCCGGATCGGCCTTGGCAGTGAGGTCACGGGGAAGGTCGAAGGTGCTGGTGGTCAGGTCAGTCATGCACGTCACTCCGATCGGTGGAGTGCGCCACAGTAGGGGAAAAATTCGCGCCTCATGACGGCTTGTCGGAACTGGTATAACTGATAGTGGCGAGGGGAGAGCGGGGGCTCTCAGCGATCGGCGTTCAGCCGTGCCGCCTGGCGAAGCAGGTGGTGACGTTCCGGAATGCTCGCCGCGTGCCCGGCGGCCTCCGCGTACAGCCGCGCAGCCTGCGCGTGATCGCCGTCGGACTCGTGCAGATGTGCGGACACCGCGGTGTAGCGGGGGAGTGCAGGGTCGAGTGCGGCCAGCGCTGCGAGTCCGGCGCGGGGGCCATCAGCTTCACCGAGGGCAACAGCCCGGTTGAGCCGGTGGATCGGGCTATCGGTGAGGGCGACGAGTTCGTCGTACCACTCGGTGATCTGGACCCAGTCGGTCTCGGCAGCGTCCCGGGCGTCGGCGTGCAGCGCGGCGATCGCGGCCTGTGCCTGGTACTCGCCCAGCTGGTCGGTGGCCAACGCCTCCTGCAGGATGGCGATGCCCTCGGCGATCAGGTGGGTGTCCCACTGCCCGCGGTTCTGGTCCGGGAGAGGGACCACCTCGCCGTCGGCCGTGGTGCGTGCTGCGCGGCGAGCGTGGTGCAGCAGCATCAGTGCCAGCAGCCCGGCGACCTCGGGGTGTGCGGTCATCCGGTGCAGCTGCCGGCCGAGCCGAATCGCCTCTGCGGCCAGGTCGACATGACCGGAGTAGCCCTCGTTGAAGATCAGGTAGAGCACCCGGCAGACGGTGGCGATATCGCCGGGCCGGTTCAGCGGTTCGGTGGCGATCGTGCGTTTGGCGCGGCTGATCCGTTGGGCCATCGTGGCTTCCGGCACCAGGGTGGCCGCGGCGATCTGCCGGGTGGTGAGGCCCCCGACGGCGCGCAGGGTCAGCGCGACGGCGGAGGCGGGGGTGAGCCTCGGATGGGCGCAGAGGAAGTACAGCTGCAGGGTGTCGTCCGTGGCCGTGCTGACTGGCGAGGCAGGTTCGGTAGCGGTCACCTCTTCGCGGCGCGCCCGGGCGTCCTCGGAGCGGACCAGGTCGAGGAACTTGCGCCAGGAGACGGTGACGAGCCATGCCTGGGGATCCCGAGGCGGCCGGTCCGGCCACGTGCGCAGTGCTTCGATGAGCCCTTCCTGGACGGCGTCCTCGGCCGCAGCGAAGTCTGCTCCGCGGCGGACGAGGACGCCGATCACGCGGGGCACGAGGCCCCGCAGGAGTGCCTCGTCGATCCCGATCACGCCGTCGTGTCGGGGGTCTCGGTGAGGAACGGGCGCAGCTCGAGCCATTCGTGGATCGGCGCACCCCCGGCACCGGGGGCGGCAGAAAGCTCACCGGCCAGCTCGACGGCGCGGTCGTAGCTGTCCACGTCGATCACCATCCAGCCGGCGATCAGGTCCTTCGTCTCCGCGAACGGACCGTCGGTGACCGGCGGCTTACCGGCGCCGTCGAACCGGACGAACGTGCCGTCGGGGGAGAGGGCCTGAGCGTCGACGAACTCCCCGGTCTGCTCCAGATGCGCGGCGAAGTCGTTCATGAACTGGACGTGGGCGGTGACCTCCTCGGGCGTCCACTGGTCCATCGGCACGTCATTCACGCTGGTGGGGGCGCCGCGGTAGTGCTTCAGCATCAGGTACTTCATCGTCTCTCTCCTTCGATGTGCGGCAACCGGGAGTGGTTGCGGGTATTCAGGAGACGGAACTGGGACGGGTTTCTCGACATCGCTGAGCGACCAGCTGTCGATCAGTGCCGAAGCTGCGCCAGGAGGGTCTCGGCCAGCTCCTCGTCTCCCGGGCCGCGGCGGAAGGTGAGCCGGTTGACGATGGAGAGCGCGACGGCTTCCATGCTCCCGCGCTGCTGAGCCAGGACCATCCGGATGCCAGCGGCCACCTCGTGCAGATCGTTGTCGATCTCCCGCCCGGTGATCGCGGCTAGATAGCGACCGACGTCCTCGGCCTCGACTGCCGCACGGACCTCAGCGATATCCACCGGTTCGGCCTGGTTCTGCTGCGGCCATGCGCCATCGAGCATCGGGTGCGGTGCGTTGGGGCGGCGTGGGGTGCGTCCCTGCCCGTCGTCGTCGGCCCAGCGGCGCCCGTACTGGTCCGGCATCGCGCCCCAGCCCCAGTAGGACAGGGGAGCGCTGGGGCGAATGCCGAGCACCTCCACCGGATCGACCTTCTCCTCCTCGATCACACACCGATGGGTCCAGTCGTCGCCCAGATCGAAGACGAACCGGAACTCGGCGCCCGGCTGCAGTGTCTTTGCCACTTTGGCCGAGTCCATGTCGAGGCCGAGTGTGATCGGCCCGAAGGGCGACTCGGTCAGCTCGCCGACCGTTTCACTATCCGCGACCAGGGTGCCGTCCGCGAGCGTAAACATCGACAGGTGGGACAGGTCCCAGCGGGCGAAGGCGCCGTTGATCGCATGTGCCAGGTCGGCGAATGTGTGCGAGGGCCCGACTGCGAAGATCCGGCCGGGCCATGGCCAGAATTCTTCACCGCGGCCGCCCAGCAGCTCAACGGTGACGGACAACCAGCTTCGCGCCATCCCGGCAGCATGTCACGCGGGCAGCCGCACCGTCACCTAGGGACAGCGGCGGCGCACGCGACGGCATCCTGACCTATAGTCAGAGTTAGTTGTCAGGTCAACTTGTCACCGACGGAGTTGAGAGGGAGCGGGCGATGGCGGAGAAGTCCGGGAGGACCGGGGGTACGCTCTCCGGCGGCCAGGTGTTCTCCTACTCCCTCGGTGACGTCGCGAACAACTTGACGTTCATGATGACGTCGATGTTCCTCATGGTCTACATGACCGACATCGCCGGGCTCTCGGCCGGGGTGGCGGGCACGATCTACGGTGTCACCAAGATCTGGGCGGGTGCCGCGGACCTGATCGCGGGCCAGGTCGTCGACCGGACGAACACCCGGTGGGGCCGGTTGCGCCCATGGCTGCTGTTCGGCAGCACGCCGTTGGCGATCGTGTTCGTCCTCCTCTTCAGCGTGCCTGCCGGTCTCAGTCCCGCGCTGACGATCGCGTGGATCTTCCTGCTCGACGCGGCGTTCCAGCTGGCCTACTCCTTCGTCAACATCCCCTACGGCTCCTTGGCAGCCGCGATGACGCAGGACTCGGTGGACCGGTCGAAGCTGTCGGGCGCTCGGTCGATCACCAACTCGTTGACAGCAGTCGCACTGTCCGCTGTCGTCGCACCGCAGTTCCAGGACACCACCAGCGATGGTGTGCGGCTGCAGTTCACCCTGACGACGGTCGCACTCGGGCTCGTGGCCGTGGTCCTGTACCTGATCTGCTTCCGGAACACCAAGGAGGTCGTTCCGCGCAGCGCGACCAAGATCTCGCTCCGGCGCACACTGACAATGCTGCGACAGAACCGGCCGCTGATCGTGTTGTGCCTGGGTGCGTTCTTCCTCCTCGCCGCGATGTTCATGATGAACGCCGTGGCGATGTACTACGCGCGCTACGTGCTGGGCAATGCGGCCTGGTACATCTTCCTGACGATCGCCCAGACCGTGGGCACCGTGCTGATCGCCTCGCTGGTGGCCGGGATCACCTCGCGGTTCGGAAAGCGCAACGGCTATATCGGTGCAGCGATGGTCACCATCCTGGCGTTCGTGCTGATCTACCTCGTGCCAGAGGGCAGTCTGCCGTTGGCGATCGTGGCCTGGTTCCTGTTCGGCCTCGGCACCGGCGGCACCAACGCGCTGATGTTCTCGATGCAAGCGGACACGGTGGACTTCGGTGAGTGGAAGACCGGGTTGCGCTCCGAGGGTGGCTCCTACTCGATCCTCTCCTTCATCCGGAAGTGTGGTCAGGGAGTCGGCGGCTGGGCCGGCGCAGCCCTGATCGGCGCGTACGGATACGTGGCACAGGCCGATGTGCAGGATGCGACGGCGCAAGAGGGCATCCGACTGGCCACCGGTCTGGTGCCCGCTGCGATCGCGGTCGCAGCCACTGTGGTGATGATCTGGTACAACCTGAGCGTCGATCAGCACAAGGAGCTCGTCCGGGACCTGAACGCCCGTCGCTCGGTGGGCGCGGTGAGCAGCAACTATGGGGTTGATGCCTCGCGGGTGCGTGTCGACGGTCTGGGCGATGCCCGGGACCTCCTCCTGCGCCCTCGGGACCGGGGAACGCTGCCGGTGGTGACGATCTTTGAACGCGAAGGTGCCGGCGCCTCGGACATCGGGCCAGCGGTCGCGAAGAAGCTGGGGGTGAAGTATGTGCCGCAGAAGTTCAGCTCCGACCAGGTCGCCGATGCCGATGCGCAGTTGCTCACCTCGGACAGCGCCTTCGATCGCTGGCTGCGTACGGTCTCCTACACCGGCACCCAGGACGCGGACATGGCTCGGGCAATCGAGACTGCCGAAGACCATTCCGTCGCCGAGCGCAACCGCCTGGAACTGTTGAAGTTCGCCGAGGACGGTGCCGTGATCGCCGGTCGTAACGGCGCGGTCGTGCTCGGCCGTGCCGTCGGAGCGCTGCACGTGCGGTTGACGGCTCCGCTGCCGATGCGTATCCAGCGGGTGATGTCCAAGACCGAACTGGACGAGCGCGGCGCCGAGGCGAGGATTGATTTCGAGGACAGTGTGCGCGCCGAGATGTCCCGCAACCTGTACCAGTGGGACCCACACACCGATGAGTCCTACGATCTGGTGATCAACACCGGCACGGTGACCTATGCGCAGGTGGTCGACATGATCGTCGGCTTCTACCGCAGCAAGTACCCAGAGGCGGGCGCGAATCCGCCGTCGAACGCCTGAACGCCTGACCTGCCAGCGCACGGCAGCCCGATAGAAGCGAGGAATCGATGCCCACTCCTGAGCAGCCCACTCTCGGTGTCCGGACCAAGGCGACCATCGCCGTCGACGGCCTGCACTTCCGGGACCTCGACGGCGACGGGCAGCTGGCGCCGTACGAGGACTGGCGACTGCCTGCCCAGGAGCGGGCCGAGGACCTGGTGGCCCGGATGACATGGGCCGAGAAGGCCGGGCTGATGCTCATCGACACGGTGAACGCCCAGTGGGGCGGCAGGCCCACCGATGTAGCCGCGGAGTACATCGGCGGACAGCACATGCGCCGGATCATCTTCCGGAACGTGGTGGCAGTCCCCGGTCAGGAGCGCCAGGGTGACGATTCCCACCCGTTCGTCGCGGGGTCGTCAGTGACAGCGGAGCAGGCCGCTTCGTTCATGAACGAGGTGCAGGAGCTGGCCGAGGGGAGCCGGCTGGGAATCCCGGTGCTGGCCAAATCGAATGCCCGGAACCACATCGATCCGGATGCCCGGGCCGGGATCAACGAGAGCAACGGCGCGTTCAGCGGGTTTCCGAAGGAGGCCGGTCTGGCCGCCGCGGCTCTGGGCGCGGGCAGCATGGAGCCGATCTCGGCCTTCGCCAAGGTGATGGGCGCCCAGTGGCGCGCGATCGGGCTCCGCGGGATGTACGGGTACATGGTCGACCTGATCACTGAACCGCGCTGGTACCGCACGCACGAGTGCTTCAGCGAGAGTGCCGACCTGACCAGCGACATCGTCACTGCGCTGCTGGGCACCTTGCAGGGGCCGGAGGTGACCGATGGTTCGTCGCTGAGCCCGGCGTCGGACGTCGCGCTGACGATCAAGCATTTTCCCGGCGGTGGACCGCAGGAGCGAGGGCTCGACCCGCACTACTCCTTCGGCAAGACCCAGGTGTATCCCGGGGGGAACTTCGGCCAGCATCTGCAGCCGTTCCGGGCCGCGGTGGCCGGCGGCGCGGCCGCGATCATGCCCTACTACGGGGTGCCGATGGGGGTGACCTACGAGGGTGTGCGCTATGACGAGATCGGGATGGCGTTCAGCGACCAGATCGTGGGCGGCTTGTTGCGGGAGAGCCTCGGCTTCGCCGGTTATGTCAACTCCGATACCGGGATCGTCACCGACCGTGCCTGGGGACTGGAAGAGGCGAGTGTGCCGCAGCGGGTGGCCGCTGCCATCAACTCCGGTACCGATACGCTGTCGGGTTTCCACGACATCGACGTGATCACCAGCCTGGTCACCGACGGTCTGGTGAGCGAGGAGCGGATCGACCTTGCCGCGCGGCGCCTGCTCGTGCCGATGTTCCTGATGGGACTGTTCGAGAACCCGTACGTGGATGAGACGGCGGCGAATGCCGTGCTCGCCAGCCCGGAGCACGGTGAGACCGCTCTGCAGGTGCAGCGCCGCTCCGTGGTGCTGCTGCAGAACCGGGACCGGGCCGACGGTGCTGGTCGGGCGCTGCCGCTGCAGCCGGGGGCGAGGGTCTACGTGCTGGGCGAGGTGGACACTGACGTGCTCACCGCCGCCGGGTTCGAGGTGGTGGATGGCAATGCGGAGGACCGGCCGAGCGCCCAGGGAGCGGATCACGTGGTGGTGCGGCTGAGCGCGCTGACGCTGGGTACGGGGGAGTACCGGAGCGCGGAGGCCACCTCCGGGATGCGTCCGGACAAGATCAACCCGATCGTGTTCCCCGGAGTGCGCGGGCTGGATGGGCGCAGCCCCTATGGTGCGGCGGACGCGGGCGTGGCCTACGGCGCCGAGGCGAGCACCGATGACGGGCTACCGTTCGGTGGCCCGTTGCCCTGGGAGAGCACAGTGATCGACTTCTCTGGGATGGAGGAGGCCGAGTCGTGGCGGGTGCGGCCCTCGTTGCGGACCATCCAGGAGGTCATCGGTGAGGTGGGCGATGCGACCAAGGTGGTGCTGGATGTGTACTTCCGTCAGCCGTTCGTGCTGGACGAGGCGAGCGGCCTGCGCGAGGCAGGGGCGATCGTGGCGACCTTCGGTATCTCGGACGAAGCTCTGCTGGACGTGCTCACCGGTCGATTCTCTCCTCAGGGCCGGATGCCGTTCGCCCTGGCCGGTACACGGGCGGCCGTCGAGGAGCAGGCGAGCGATCTTCCCGGGTACGAGGGCACCGCGGATGGTGAGCTGTTCAGCTACGGGCACGGCCTGACGTACTGAACCACCGGAGGACGGCGACGCAAGAGTTCCCCCGGGTGCTCCGCCGTCGATGATGAGTGGTGTAGCGAGAGCGCCCTTCGCCTGCGGTTGCTACAGTTGCTACAGAAGGAGGTGGCGGCGATGGAAAGCATTCCGCACCGGCAGTTGAGGAACGAGAGTTCTCGGGTGCTTGCCCGCGTGGCCAAGGGCGAGTCGTTCACGGTCACCAATCACGGCGAAGCGGCCGCGGTGATCGGGCCGCCGGGGGCGCGGCCCCTTGACGACCTCGCCGCGGCAGGGCGGCTCCGCCCGCCGCGTCCGGACCGACGCTCACTCCGCGATCTGCAGCGGACCAAGAACGTCACCAGTGCCGAGCTGCTGGAGGACCTGCGGGGCGATCGATGATCCGGTACCTCGACACCTCAGCAGCGCTGAAGCTCCTCGTGGATGAGCCGTTCGCCGATCTCCTTGCCGACAGCCTCGAAGACTCCATGGCGCGCGGGGACGACGTGGTCGCGTCCTGGCTGCTCTACACAGAGCTCCACTGCGCCGCATATCGCCGACGGGGGATCGCGGCGGAGTCGGTGAACGCCGTCTTGGATGCGCTCGCGTTGATCGATCTCGAACGCGAGGACATGATCCGAGCCGGCACGTCGGCGTGGGGGCTGCGAAGTGCTGATGCGCTGCACCTGGCAACAGCGCTACGCGTACAGGCCGACGAACTGCTCACCTACGACCGGGAACTGCTGCAAGTCGCCGGGCGGGCCGGCGTGCGGTGTGTGGCACCGGGATCCTGAATCTTCTTGCGCCGTGGACATAGCCTTGCTGGGTGATTGATAGCGAGGAGCTCATCCAGGCGGGTGCGGGACTGCATGACAGGTTCGGGACTGAGGCGGCGTCCCGGTTCGGGGCGGACCTGCCGGACCGGCTGCGCGTGCTGACCAGCCAGTGGGGGATCGAGGTCGGCCCCCTCGTCGACTCCGGCGCAAGCGCCGTGGTGCTTGGGGCGCTGCTGGCTACTGGTGAGCCTGCAGTGGTCAAGGTGAGTCCCGACGCCGAGGCGCTGGCGCGTCAGGTGTGGATGCTGGAGCACCTCGCGCCTACGGGACGAGTGCCGGCGGTCTATGACGCGGCGGTAGGTGCCGTGCTGATGGAGCGGGTGCTGCCGGGGGAGGAGGCCGGAACCGACGGCCGGGTGCCGCCGAGCGAGGAGGAGTGGGCAGATCTGCTGCGCGACCTCCACTCCACCGCGCCGGCACCGGTGGTCGACCGGCTGGATGATCGCTGTGCGGACATGTTCGAGCGGATCGGTGCCCGTCAGGCCGTGGAGGGAGTCCGGGCACAGGTGCCCGATGCCACCTGGGAGCGTGCTATTGAGGTCTGCCGCCGGCTGCTTGAGGGCGGGGGCGATCAGGCCGCGATCCATGGTGATCTGCACCTCGGCAACGCGCTGACCAGCGATCAGCACGGGCTGGTAGCAGTGGATCCGAAGCTGTGCGTGGGGGACCGCTGCTTCGACATGGTGGACTTCGTAGCCGTGGCCGGCGATACGGAGCAGATGGCAGCGCGCGCTCGACGGCTCGCCGGGCTCACCGGCGTGGACCCTGACCGGCTGCTGGCCTGGAGTGCGGTCAACGCGGTGGTCACCGCCATCTCGCGGATCACCTGGTTCGGGAGCGATCAGCGCAGTCAGGAGCTCCTGGCGTTCTCCGGTCGCTACCTCAGATAGCGGCGGGGCCAGTGGTCTTGACCTGGCTCGCCTTGAAGCGCGCCTTCTTCTGACGATTCCCGCAGGTGTTCATGTCGCACCACCTGCGGGTGCGGCTCTGGCTGGTGTCGAAGAAGGCGGCTCGGCAGGTCGGCGATGCGCACAGCGCCAGCCTGCCGTCCCGCTCGCCGGCAATGATGCTGATCGCGTCGGCGGCGATCACGCCGAGCGCATCCTCGAGGCCGGACGCCGCACGCAGGCGCCAGTGCCGCTCGCCCTCCGGGGTGAGGATCGCTGCTGCCCGACCTTGACCGCTGAAGTCATTGATGCTCTGGACAGCCGGGGGAGGGAGCGGCTCCTGGCGCGCGGCCGCCGTCGCTGCGGCGTGAATCGCCTCTCTCAGCTCCCTGGCGCGGTCGAGCTGGGCCGAGGTGCCGGACGCCACAGCGAGACCACTGACCGTCAGCCAGTCGACGAGCCGTTCCGGCGTGGGAATGCGCTCCACGGCGTCGCCCCGGCGCTCCGTCAGCGTCGCCGTGAAGCTGGTCGCCAACACGCTGCCAAGGCGGAAGTCCGGGTATGCAGCAGACATGGAACCACCATAGCCGGTTGCGCGGCACCATCCAGCCTGGTAGAACCGGCTTAGCCGGTTCGCAGATCGCGCGGGCGGTTCCACGACAGTCTGGAGAACTCATGCTTGGTCTCACCGGCGAGGTAGAACCATTCGACGCGCACCAACCGGAGGGCGACCTCGAGGATCTGCGCGCACGGTTGGCTGCAGCGCGGCTTCCGGAAGCCGAAACGGTCGCCCGTGCCGGGCCCAAGGCTGACCGATGGGGCCAGGGCGTTCCGCTGACCGATCTTGTGGATCTCGCGACCTACTGGCGGACCGCGTACAGCTGGCGGTCGTTCGAAGAGCGCCTGAACCGGATCGGCCAGTTCCGCACGACCATCGATGGTCTCGGCATCCACTTTCTGCACCGCCGATCCCCGCGCGCAGATGCCACCCCGCTGATCATGACGCATGGGTGGCCAGGCAGTATCGCCGAGTTCATCGATGTGGTGGATGAACTGGCGGACCCGAAGCGTCCGGATGTGCCGGCGTTCCACGTCGTGGTGCCATCGTTGCCGGGATTCGGTTTCAGCGAGAAGCCAGCGACGACGGGGTGGGGAGCCGGCAGGATCGCGGCCGCCTGGGTGACGTTGATGGAACGGTTGGGCTATGGCACCTTCGTCGCTCACGGCGGTGACTGGGGAGGGGTGGTCACCACTGTTCTCGGCGGGAGGTTCCCGGAGCAGGTTCTCGGCATCCACACCACGTTGGCGCAGCCACCGCCCGGGTTGACGATGGACGGGCTGAGCTCGGCCGAGCGCCGCTGGGCTGAGGAGACCCGCGATTTCTGGCTCCACCATGCGGCGTACGCGAAGCAGCAGGCCACCCGGCCGCAGACCATCGGCTACTCGCTGGTCGATTCACCCATCGGTCTCCTCGCCTGGATCCTGGACAAGTTCGCTGACTGGACCGATACCGACGACGGCCCGTTCGAGACAGTCTCGATCGACAGAGTGCTCGACGATGTCACGCTCTACTGGCTGACGCGGACGGGTGCATCGGCGGCACGCATCTACTTCGAGAGCCACGGCGGTGTGAATGCAGTCGATCCCGAGCTCGTGGTCGATGTCCCGTCAGCGATCAGCGTCTATCCCCGGGACATCGAGAAGTGTCCTCGCACCTGGGCGCAGGAACGGTACCGCCAGATCGTCCGATGGAGCGAGCCGGAGGCCGGGGGGCACTTCCCGTCGCTGGAGGTACCGGAGTACTTCGTGACCGATCTGCAAGATGGTCTGGCGGCAGTGCTGGCAGCGCATCGGTGAGCACGCTCAGCTGCTGGCCCCGGGGGAGCGGGGGAGTCGGTCAACTACTGTGTGCGGGTGTCGACCGATCCGCTGCTGGCGCTCACCGTGACGACGCCGGTCCTGCAACTGTGCGGTGCTACCGAGGAGTTGCTCGACCGGCTGGCGGCGCACGTGCGCAACGGCCAGGCGGACGCGGAGCCGCCGCCGTTCGACGATCCGATCTCACTGTATGAGGCCGATCCTGAGCTCCGGGTGCAGAAGTGGCGGCAAGGAATCAACCGCGGGAGAGTGCGCTTCGACTCCGATTCCTGGCGTCTGTACTTCGCGGTAGTGGTCGACGGTGAGCCTGTCGGCATGCAGGATCTGCTCGGCGCTCGGGACGGGAATGATCGCACGGTGACCACGTTCTCGTGGCTCGCGGCCGCCTTTCGCGGCCGGGGAATAGGGCGGGAGATGCGGCACGCGATCCTGCACCTCGCCTTCGATGGGCTGGGAGCGAGCGAGGCCACCAGCAGCGCGTTCACGGACAACAGCGGGTCGAACGCCGTCTCTCGAGCACTCGGCTACGAACCCGACGGGATCGAGTGGCAGACCCGACGCGGCCAGCGGGCACCGATGCAGCGGTGGCGGCTGACGCGTGCGGTGTGGCAGCGGGAGCGCCGCGATGACATCCGGCTCGATGATGTGCAGGCAGCGTCGGTGCGACTGGGCTGGTAACGGCGGGCTCCACCCGCCCTGAGCCGAGCCGATGGGTCACTCCTTCTGCGCCGCTGAGATGTCGACGCAGACGATTCCCTCGTTGCCGTCCTGGTCGGCGATCACGGTGAGTGCGGGCGCCTCGCTGTCATCGACCACGGTCCCGCCAGCGGCGACGGCCGCCGTGATCCTCTGCTTGGCCACCTCGGGCGCCACGTAGACCTCGACATGGAACCGCTGACGCGTGCTCTCGTGATCGCCGGGGGGCCCGAACCAGAGGTTCGGTACCCGGCCCGTGGCATCTCGGACCTCGTCGTGGGCCTCGGCGCTCCCAGTCAGGATGGCGGTCCACACCGGCGCGATGGTCGAGGAGTCGGCGGTGTCGAGGCCGAGCTCGACCATGCTGACCGAAGCCGGGTCGGCGGCGAGCTTGTGGTCGGTGGCGATCTCGGTGATCCGTCGCGCCAGGTCGATGTCCTGCTGGGTCGGCCATTCGACGGCGAACTCGTCGCCCTCGTCATCGCGATAGATCGCGTTGGCGGTGATCAGCTTGAGGTCGACGTACCCGTTGCCGATCGACACGCTCGGGTGGTGCCGGAGCGCATCGCCTGCTTCGCCGACCGCGGCGACGAACCGCACGGCAGTGCCGAAATCATCGACCAGGTAGCGGGCGTGCAACCCCTGGGCCAGCTTGCGCCAGTCGGTCAGGTTGGCCTCGGCGATCTGTTCGCCCATCAACATGTCCATGGATCCGATTCCGTTCTCGTGGTGAGCCGCAGTCATGGTTGCACCGGCACCTCGATCGACATCACGCAGTTCTTCAAGCCCTTGGGCCGCAGGTAGGTGAAGCCGAGTCGTTCGTAGAGCCGGCGGGTGCCGTTGTAGAGGAACGACGACGACATCTTCTTCGTCTGCTGCGTCAGATCGTGTGGATAGGACTCGACCACACCGCCGCCCGCCTGCGCGATGAGGTCGAGGGCACCCCGGATCGCGGTCTCGGTGACACCTTGGCGGCGGTACCTGCGGTCAACGAAGACACAGGTGATGCGGTAGTCGGGTTCGCCCTCTTTCTCCGCGTCGTACTGTTTGCGATGGTGCAGGTTGGGCAACTCGCCCGGCGTGCCGAACTCCGCCCAGGCGATCGCCTCGTCGCCGGCCAGCACCAGTGCGGCGTGCGCAACGTCAGCTTCCACCAACTGCCTCTTGAATGCGCGGCTGCCTTCGTAGCCCGGCCCACGTTCGGCGCAGTCGTGGAAGTTAGTACACCAGCACCCACTGAAGATGCCGTTGTGCCGCTGGACGAGGGCCTCGAACGCCGGCCAGGTCTCGGTGCTGAGCGGGCTAACGTCGAACGTCGCGTCGACACCTGTGTCGCTACTCATCGATCCACCGTAGGACGATGACCGGATGATGCGGGCCCAAACCGCCGCCTTGTTGTCCTGCGATTGGAGGCGTGGCCGGACGTCATTGCGCTGTCTCGCGGTTGTACAGGCCCGCGTTTGTCGAGGACAGGCTTCAATTCGGCTCGGTGGCTGGGGGAGCGGGACCGGTCTTGCCAGCGAGCGGAAGATCGCTTGACCGCTGTCAGCGTGTGGCCACACTTGTAGCTATGAGCGTTGATGAGGCGATGGCCCTACGGGATGTGAAGAACCGGCTGTCCGAAGTCGTCGATCAGGTCGAGCGCGAGCATGACCGAGTCGTCATCACTCGCCACGGCAAGGCGGCAGCGGTTGTCATCAGCACTGAGGACCTCGCTTCGCTGGAGGAGACGCTGAAAGTCATGAGCCGGCCTAAGCTGATTGCCCAGGTACGTGACAGCATCGCCGAGATGGCTGCCGGCGACGTCGATGTGCTCAACAAGGAGACATCCTCGCCGCACTGCGTTCCTGATGGCGGAGCAGTACGAGGTCGCATGGACGGCGACGACAAAGCGCGTGCTGCAGCGACCTCCAGAGAAGGTCGCGACGGCCGCCATCGAGTTCATCTACGGCCCACTCGCGAGTAACCCGCACCGCGTCGGCAAAGCGTTGCGCTTCGACCTCGAAGGTCTCCACAGCGCACGCCGTGGCGATTACCGAATCATCTACCGGATCGACGATCGGGTCACCATCATCGCGATTGAGCACCGCTCGGACGTCTACCGTTGACGTTACCCGCCGCCGCGGTGGATCCGGCTCATCGCGAGGAGGACCTCGCGACCCTCGACCAGTACGTGGAACAGGCCGGCCTCGGGTCGAGGTCAGCCGCCGTCCAGCAGGCTATCCGCCGCCTGCAGGACCCGCAGTTGGAGGCGGCGTATGCCTCCGCCTGGGAGGAGTGGGCCATGGCGGGGGATGAAGACGCATGGAGTGCAGCATCCGCCGACGGACTCATCGATGCTGCGCGGCGAGATCTGCCTCGTCGATCTGGACCCCGTGCGAGGGGGTGAGGCCAATAAGCGTCGACCCGCTGTGCTCGTCAGCAATGACCGGGCCAATACGGTGGCTCAGCGGTTTGGTCGGGGGCTGTGACCGTTGTGCCGTCACCAGCAACGTAGAGCGCATCTTCCCGTTCCAGGTGCTGCTGCCTGCGGACGAGACGGGCCTGAGAGTGGATTCCAAAGCACAAGCTGAGCAGGTGCGCTCGGTCGCTGTTGAGCGGGTCGGCTCCGCGGTGGGCCGCGTTTCGCCTCGTGTCATGGCTGCGGTCGAAGAAGCGCTGCGCCTCCACCTGCAATTGTGACCGCAGGCTCCGCGGCAAATCCGGTCGCCGGGGGGAGGGCGACGCATGGTCGGATCGAGTACACGGACAATGAAATGACATAATGTACATTATCGGCTATGAGGAGGCTCCTCCGTGGCGATGTGCGCGAGACTGATGGTGATCTCCGGATCTTGGCCGTCCGGGGATGATGGTCGTTCCTACGGCGCAAGGTAGATGCGGACCTGATGGCGACGCCCCTCGGGGGTCACCCAGTCGGCGTCACGCCTGTCGACCAAGCTCCACCCCAAGCGTTCGTAGAGAGAGATCGCCGGACTGTCGTCATCGACGACGTCAAGCATGAGTTGCATGCCACGCCGATCGGTCCACTCCCGTGCGGCGGCCATTGGACGCCCTCAGCGCAGCAGCTCGATCCGACAGGCGGGTCCAGGCGCGTCGGCCAAGCGGGCGTCGGTGGTGATCAGCGCGGTGGCACCGATCATCTCGGTCAGCGCCACATACGTGGCGTCGTAGCCGCTGAGGTTGTGCCGCAGCGCCCATATCCGTGCGCGGAGCCAATCGGCGGGGTACCTGGCCAGAGTGAGTTGGGTGAATCCTTCCAGCGCCAGGCTCCCTTGGTTTTCGCTGAGAACCTGACGGCGTACCAGTCCCCGCAGCACGTGGGTGACTTCGCTGTCGATCAAGTGTGGTGCGGCGAGCTCTTCCTCGCCGAGTCGACCAGGATCAAGGTTGCCGGCGAGCAGTTCGACTATGACTCCGGCGTCGACGATCTTCAATCGCCGCGCCCCTCGTGCAGAACGGACAGGATCGTGTTGCGCTCCACCTTGCTGTCGACGGCGGCCTGTGTGCGTCGAATCGTACCGGCGTTTTCCTGCACGATCCGGCGTCGGCTGGCGAGTCCGTCCAGCTCGCGCTGCATGTAGCGGGTCAGCGAAAGTCCCTCTTCTTTGGCGGCTTCGGTGAGCGCATAGTGGACGTCGTCAGGAACGTCTCGGATGTGGATGACCTTTGGCATAACACCAGCATCGCACAGATGGGTGCACAGTGCACCCACTGACAGAGCGGGCTGGGACGAGGCGTCTGCTCAGTCACATGCGACGAAGGCCTGCGGTCACGGGCGCGATCGATGAACAGTGGAGATCCGCTGCGACGTCGACGTCGTTCTCGGACTCACAGCACCCGCCGCGCCACCGGAACCTTGCGCACCACCAGCACCACCGCCGTCGTGACGACGCTGACGACTGCGAACCGCAGCAGCAAGATCGGCCAGGCGGTCTCGGGCGCACCGAGGATTCCGGTCATCGTTCCGGCGCTCAGGATCAGGAGGTGCAGCGCGAAGATGCCCAAGGTGGCTGACCCCACCGGTGACGCCACGCGCATCACCCCAGGCCCGGTCAGCACTCCCCCGATGCCACCGGGTCGAATGAGCGTCTGTGCCAGCAGCAGGACCAGACAGGACAGGACGGCCACCGTCAGCCCGTAGTAGGTCGCCGGGAACCAGAGGTCGAGCCACTCCGGCGCCGCGGGGTTCTTCCACTGCCAGGTCAGCAGACCCATCAGGGCAACGGCCAGCGCGGCGGCGGGAACTATCGCCCAGCGCGGCAGCAGCACCCCGCGCAGCGCCCAGCCCATCAGATAGGCCCCGAGGTACGGGATCCACCAGGACCAGGCTGCCGTATGGACGCCCAGCGACTCTCCGCCCGGGAGCAGCGGCCAGGTGGACAGGACCGGCACGGACCAGGCTGCGACGGCGGCGATAAACCAGGTGCGACGGCGCGTGCCCGCCAGCCACGGAACAAGCACAGGGGTAAGGATCGAAAGCCCCAGCACGATCCAGAAGAAGTACAGATGTGGGGCCACTTCCCCGGCGAGCACCAGCCCGAGAGCGTCACGCCATCCCTGGCCCCAGTCGTCCGCCGTCGCCAGGAGGTAAACCAGATACGCGGCGTTCCAGAACACGATCGCGGGCACCAGCCGCGCGACCCTTTTGCGCAGGTAGTCACCGGTCCCCCGGAACCGACCCGGATCCAGCGAGAGCGCACCGGAGATCATCACGAAGACGGGCACCGCCCACATGAACGGCAGATCGAGAGCCCGCGCCACCCACCCGTCGACAGTCGTGGTCGAGCCACCACCAGCGGCAGTCGGACCGGCAGTGTGGATCAGCACGACTGCGTAGACGGCGACGATCCGCAGCCACGTCACCCACGGGATCGGTCCAGCGGTCGACGGCTGCACCCGGCTACTGTGCCACAGCGCTACGCTGACTGCTCCACCGAGGATCGGAAGGCCCATGCTGGACGCAGTACGGTTCGAGACGGACCTGGTGCGCGCCCTCCTGCAGGAACAACACCCCGATCTTGCCGGCCTCGAGCTGCGCGAGGTGCACGGTGGCTGGGACAACCAGCAGTGGCGGCTCGGCAAGCACCTGGCGGTGCGATTGCCCCGCACCGAACGGGCCCCGGAGCTGCTGCACCGGGAGCAGACCTGGCTGCTGCGATTCGCCGGCCGGCTCCCGCTACCCACGCCGGTCCCGGTGCACGCCGGCACGCCGTCGGACCTGTTCGCACACACCTGGAACATCGTGCGCTGGGTGCACGGCGAACCGGCCGACCGCGCGCCGATCAGCGAGCCCGACTCGGCACAGCTCCTCGCCGGATTCCTCACCGCACTCCATCAGCAAGCGCCACCCGAGGCCCCGGTCAACCCGCCCCGGGGCCTCCCCCTGGACCAGGTCGGGCCGGTCGACGGCCATTTCGAGCCGATCACCGACGCACCGCAGGTCGGAACACTGCGAGAGCTGTGGAGCGCGGCTGTCGCCGCACCGGCCTGGGCGGGTGAACCGCTCTGGCTGCACGGCGACCTGCACCCGGCCAACGTCGTCGTCCAGGACGGCCGGCTCGCCGGGGTGCTCGACTTCGGTGACCTGTGCGCGGGCGATCCCGCTTGGGATCTGGCCGCCGCCTGGCTTCTGCTGCCTGCCGGCGCCGCCGGCGCGTTCTTCGACGCCTATGCAGCGGCCGACGAAGCGACCATCACTCGCGCCCGCGGCTGGGCCATCCTGCGTGCCCTGGTGCTGATCCAGATCGGCGCGAACGGCAGGCTCGGCCGGGCCGGTGGCAAACCGACCTGGGAGCCCGCCGGCTACGCCGCGCTGGACCGGATCGTGACCGGAGCCTGAGCGAGCACTGTGATTCACTCCCCCTATGCACTCGCACACCCGCCACCGTCTCGACGGCTTCTGGGCTGCGTTGTTCGGTCCCGCCGTGGGCACCGAGGCGGGGCGAGTCGTCACGCACGGACTCCGGCTGGCTGGCTATCCCGGGGTCTACGCGGTCCGAGGTGACGGCCGGTGCTTCGTCTCCGCTCCCCCGGCGCTGACGTCACAGGTCCGTCAGTGGGCACCAGACGCCGACACAGTGCTCGATCCGTGCTGGTGGTCCGATCGACTGCCGGGTTGGCAGGTGCTCGGGCCCAGCGAGCATTCGTTCCTGGACCACACCTCGCTCCTCCCCGAGATCGTCGCCGCACGTCCGGCCAGCGGTGCCGAGGTCCGCGACGCGCTGCTCGGACGCGTCGTCGCTGCCGACTGGTCCGAGAGCGGTTTCGACTCCGACGTCGCCAATGCCTGGTTGCTCGAGGACGGTACCGGGCGTGCTGTTGCCGCTGCGAACCTCGCCGTCTTCGACGACGTCCCCGCTGATGTCGGCGTGCTCGTCGCGCCGGACGCGCGTCGTTGTGGCTACGCCACCGCTGTGGCTGCTGCAGCAGCTCGGTTCGCGGTCGAGAGGCACGGCATTGCGCGCTGGCGCACGCTGAGCACCACCAGCGCCTCGCGCGCGGTTGCGACCCGGCTGGGCTTCGAGCTCGACTGCACCCAGCTCGCGGTACGTCCGGCCTGATCGAGCGCCGCTACTCCCCCACTCCCCCGGGCTCGGGCGCTTCAGCGGAAGCGTCCTGAGATCAGAACCTCTGCGTGCAGGGCTGATCCGCGGCCGGCCCCGGCCGTCACGGCCATCAGCTCCCCTCCGCAGCGAGCCGATTTAACCTGTGCCATTGCCTATAGTGTGTGTCACACAGTATAGTGTGAAGTATGGTCGAGCCGTCAGTGATCGAGACGCATGTGCAGGAGCTGCGCCGCGGCACCGTGGTCCTTGCCTGCCTGCGACTGCTCGTCCGGCCCGGCTACGGCTACGGGCTGCTCGAAGAGCTGCAGGCGCGCGGTTTCGAGACTGATGCGAACACGCTCTACCCGCTGCTGCGCCGCCTGGAGAAGCAGGGTCACCTCAGCAGCGAGTGGAACACCGACGAATCCCGGCCCCGCAAGTTTTACCGCACCACTGCCGCAGGCGAGCGCCTGGCCGCGGCCCTGACCCACGAGTTCGGCGCCATTGCCGAAGCGATCACCGCACTCCCCCAGGAGACCTGAGATGGACACCACCACCCTCACCGAGCGCTACCTCGATGCGGCGATGCGCACAGTGCCAGAAGCCCAGCGGGCCGACCTCGCCGCAGAGCTGCGCACCTCGATCGAGGACCAGATCGAAGCCCGCACCGATGCCGGTGAGGATCCGGCCGCAGCCGAACGGGCCGTGCTCGAGCATCTCGGCGACCCGGACAAGCTCGCCGCAAGTTACACCGATCGACCGCTCTACCTGATCGGACCGCGCTACTTCCTCCTCTGGTGGCGGCTGCTCAAGCTCCTGCTCTGGATCGTCACTCCCATCGTCGCGTTCGCCGTCGCCCTGGGTCAGACCCTCGCCGGTGCACCGGTGGGCGAGATCGTCTCCACGACCTGGGCCAGCACCGTCGGCGCGTTCCTGCTCGTCTCGTTCTGGACGACTCTCGTCTTCGCCGTCATCGAACGCAGCACGGCAACGAGCAAGGAAGACCTGACCACACCGTGGACACCGGACCGACTGCCCGAGCCGCAGGCTTACCGCGTCCGGCTCTCCGATGCTGTCTCCGCCGTGGTGCTGGCGGCGATCACCATCGGCGTGATCGTCTGGGACCAGGCGTTCGGACTCGTCCGGCTCGGCGGCGAATGGCACTCGTTCCTGCACCCCAGCCTTTGGCCGTGGTGGTCCGGCGGCGCGGTCGTGCTGATGGTGGCGTCGGTGGCGGTGGCCGTGGGGGCCTATCTGCGCCACCGCTGGACCTACCGCCGAGCCGCGGTCAAGGCGATCCTGAACCTCGCCATCGCCGTGCCCGTGCTGTGGCTGATGGCCCAGAGCCGGCTGCTGAACAGCGAGCCGTGGCTAGCAGGAATCCCCGACGACGGCGCTCAGGTCGCACAGATCGTCACCATCCTGGTGGCGTTCGGGATCGTCGGGGTCTGCATCGGCGATGCGATCGACGCCTTCGTCAAGGCTCGCCGGTCCCATCGAGCTGCGCCGCCGGTCAGCCGATCGGCGTGAAGTCCATCCGCGTCTCCGTCTCCGGCCAGCCGGCGTCGGCGAACGCGCGCACCATCGGGTAGTTGGTCCGGTCGGTATCGGCGATCAGCGTGGTGGCACCGTCCGCGATCAGACCGGCGGTGGCGAGCGTGACCAGCTGGCGGCCGAAGCCGTGGCCCCGGGCCGTCTGCGCTACCCCGACGAACGCGAGGTAGCCGCGACCTGAGGTCATCGCGCGCCAGGACGCGAATCCCACCGGACCCTCCAGACCGGTGCCGTCCGCGTAGGCGAGGTGGATGCACTCCCAGGGATCAGCGTCCAGGACATCCTCCATCGCCTGGCGGGTGGCCGCCTCGAGGCCGTCACGCTCGATGAGTACCCGATCATGCGCATCGAGCGTCTCGCGCATGATCTCTCGCTGCAGATCGATCAGCCGAGCATCGTCCGGGCCGTGCAGCTGCTCCAGCCGCAGCGTGCTGGCGTCGTCCCCGGCCAACCCGGGTTCGGGCGTGAACTCGTAGTGGCACCGCTCGACCAACAGCTGCCATCCGGCCTCGGCCAGGGCGCTCACCACAGCGCGGACCTCCTCGGAAGTTGCGGGCAGACCCGGTGGTGCATACAGGCAGGCTTCCGCCTCCGGAAACTCGCGGGCTGCGGCCGTGGCAGCGCGCAACGCCGGGGTCAGTGCGGCGGGGTCGGCGGCACCGAAGTAGTCGAGGATCAGGCCGTCGGCGTGACCCAGACCGGCCACCACGGCGGCTGGTTCCCCGCCGCCGTCCAGGGCCGCCCAGACCCATTCGGGCCGGCGCTGGCCACGCTCGAACGCGGGCTGCAGATGCTCCATCCTCCGGAACCGCTGCTGGGTGGGGCTCTCGAACGGGGGCGGCGAGGCAGCGAGCCACCTGATCGCCTCGTCGGCCGAGGCGGGTTGAACAATCTCCAAGGACACAGTTTCCTCTCGCGTCAGGACAGAATCTCTACGTAGCCAGTGGTGCCGTTCACCCGGATGCGCTGGCCGTCGCGGATCAGGTCGGTCGCGCCTTCCACACCGACGACGGCGGTCAGGCCGTACTCCCGAGCGACCACAGCGCCGTGGGTCATCAGCCCGCCGACCTCGGTGACCAGACCGGCGATGGTGACGAACAACGGGGACCAGCTCGGATCGGTAAAGGCGGTGACCAGGATGTCCCCAGCCACCAGGTCGGCGTCGGCCACGTCCCGTACTACCCGGGCCCGACCCTCCACGGTCCCGGCGGACACCGGCAGACCGGGCAGCGCACCCTCCGGCAGATCCTCCCGCCGGTACTGCCCCAGCACCGACTCACCGTCCGAGGTCAGTACCCGCGGCGGGGTGAGCGCCGCGCTAGCCGCGTGCTCGGCCGCCCGCGAGCGAATCAGGCTGTGGTCGACCCGGCGTGAGCGCACCGCCTCGGCGAACTCCTCGAACGTCAGGTAGTACACCTCTTCGGCATCGGCGAGCACTCCCTCGTCCACCAGAACCTGCGCTTCGCGCATCAACGCCTGCTTGTAGACGAAGTAGCGGCTGATCATCCCGTACTTCGGGTACTCCCGATAGCCGGTGAACACGCGCACTCGGTCGATCATCTGCTTCGTCTGGGCAGCCTTCTCCTCGCCGTCCGGCAGGAGACGCACGCGCTCGAGCACGGCGTGCTCCTTGGCTCGGGACACCTGCAGCCCGGCCTCGAACCGGCGCTCCGCCTCGCCTGGTTCGAAAGCGTCCACATTCGCCAGGATCGCTGGCAGCAGTGCCGCCGGCTGCTCACTCCACCGCGGCCGGGTGAGGTCGATCTCCCCGATACAGCGCATCCCGTAGCTGTCCAGGTACTCCTGGATCGCCGCCCGCGCCTGCTCACCACCCGAGAGGTCCGGCAGCTGGTCGAGGAACTGCTCATCCGCGGTCGCTCGCAGGAATGCCACCACCTCCGGATGCGGGCGGATCACATCAGCGACGTCAAGCAATGCCAAGCCCATCTGGGAGGTGACGTTGTTCGCTGCCGACTGCGTGAGGGCATCTGCCGGGCTCTCTTCTCCCAGCCACTCCCCCAGGTTCTCGTTCAGCCACCAGGCGGCGCCGATCCCCGCCATGATCGCCTGCAGGCTCTCCGAATCGAAAACCCGCTGCCGCAGCTCGGGAAAGTCGGCCAGGATGAAGTCGAACAGCTCAGCGCCACGGACCTGCGCGATCTCTCGTTCGGCAACGGCGAGCGAAGCCTCGGCTCGTCCGATCAGCTCGGTCACCAGATCGGGGTCGGCATCGATCGGGGGCAGGGAATCCTGCGGTAGCGCCTCGACCGGTTCGCCTGACACCTCCGGCAGGAAGTCCTCCCGGGCCAGTACGGTCTCGAGCGCATCCCGCATCAGCGGATCGGACCGGCCCATACCCTCCAGGAGTGCATCCCGTGTGGTCGGCGTCGCCAGTCGATCGGTGACGTCCACGAACAGCCGCCCACCCGCGACTGCCATCGGCCGCGGTGTGGTCATCTGCCAGAAGGACAGGCCGAGCGGCTTGATGGCATCGGTCATCATCTGCTGGTGGCCCACGGACAGGTACACGCGGTTGCCCGGCTTGTCGGTCTCCGGGATCGGGAACAGCGTGGTGATCGGCCGGCTCTGCACGATGTGGAAGCGCTCGCCGTCCAGGCACCACTCCACGTCCTGCGGGCGGCCGAAATGTGCTTCGATCCGCCGGCCCAGCTCGGCCAGCTGCAGTACCTGGGCATCGGTGAGCACGCGGCTGGTCTGGTGGTCCGGGGGAAGAGCCTCCTCGCGCGTGCCACCACCGTCGACGGCGTAGCTCGCCTGGGCCTTCACCCCGACTGTCCGCGTGGTCACCTCGCTGCCGGTGACCTGGTAGACGTCCGGGTTCACCAGACCGGAGACCAGTGCTTCGCCGAGGCCGAAGCCGGCCTCGACGGTGGTCACCGTGCGATTCGAGGTGACCGGGTCGGCGGTGAACAGGACCCCGGCCGCATCTGCGGCGACCATCTCCTGCACCACCACGGCCATCGTCACCGCGCGGTGGTCGATGCCGTGGTGCAGCCGATAGGCGACAGCTCGGTCGGTAAAGAGGGAGGCCCAACAAGCGCGCACCTGCGCGAGCACCGCATCGGCGCCGATCACGTTCAGGTAGCTGTCCTGCTGGCCGGCGAACGATGCCGTCGGCAGGTCCTCCGCCGTCGCGCTCGATCGCACGGCGAACGCCGTGCCTGGAGCGAACCGCACCAGCGGGGCCACGATCGCCTCGGCCAGGTCCGCCGACAGATCCGCTTGCCGGACGCCGTCGCGAAGCTGCGCACTGAGCGCGCCGATGCCCTCATGATCGGTAGCCTCTACCTCCCCCAGGCCGTCGAGCAGTTCCGCGAGCCAATCTGCCCCGGCGAGCACTTCCCGGAACGCCGTGGTGGTGACGCAGTACCCGTCCGGTACGTCTGCGCCGTCGACCGGGGAGAGCTCGCCCAGATTCGCGCCCTTGCCCCCGACCAGCGGCAGCTGCTCCTGGCGGATCTCGCCCAGGCTCAGCACGTAGCGGTCATTCTCGGCCGCGACCGTCGCGGCCCTGTACGTCTCAGTCATCCATTACCCCTTTTTTCCATCGCATCCGGCACCTCGGCCGAATAAGTCCCTGGATTCTCGCCCGGGCAGGGGGCCTTGCCACAAGCCCCCAGAGGCGGCATAGTCTGATAGCGGCAGGAGATCACGCCCCGCGACGCCGATCGGTGCGTTCCGGATCCGGCTGGAAGCCCGCTGACCGGTAGGTCGCTACCGCGCCGACTCGCGAGCTCTCGGTACAGACGAGAGCGCTGGAGGCACCGAGGTCTCGCAGCGCCCTGGCGGCCGCCACCGTGATCGACCGGCCGTAGCCGTGGCCGCGATGCTCGGTGTGCACCCCCATCGGTTCGATCAGCCCCGGCCGTCCCGGTCCCGCGGACCACACCGTGATCGTCGCCACGGCGGCGCCCTGGTCGTCGTAGCCGAGCAGGCTCTGCGCATCGGCGTGCACCACTCCTGCTGACATGGCGTGCCATCGCTGCTCGGTGAACGTGGTGGAGCCGAACGCGGAGCGCACGATGGCTGCCCAGTCCGAGGCCTGGTCCGGACCGACCACCTCCACCCGGAGATCCGGGTCCGCCACCGCTTCGCCCAGGTCTCGGCGCAGCGGTGTCCACGGTTCGTCGATCGCCCAGCCGCGGTCGGCCAGCACCTCCTTGACCAGCGCTGCCGTTGGTGCTTCGACGACGGCGGCGCCGACCGGCAGTACGCCGCGCTCCGGATCGGCGATATCGGCGGCGATGGCTTCGGCGAGCCTCTGGTCCCGATGAACCTGTGGTGCCAGTGTCATCCGGAGCAGATCGGCCCCATCCAGCAAGCCGATGGCCAGGAGCTGCCCATCCTGGCTCCAGGTGCGCACAGCCGCGGCGGTCGCTTCTGTGCCATAGCGCTCGAACCAGCCGATATCGCCCGGGTGCAGCTGCAGTGGTGCCTCGTCGCTCTGCCACCGGCTCAGTTCCGCCACCACTGCGCCCAGCTCGTCGACCGCGGGTGTCTTCAACTCGAGAGTCATCTGCTGATCAGACACCACGCCAGGGCCGGCGTGCACCTGAATTTGTGCCGGCACACGCCTCGACCACGGCAAACACGTTGCCCTGCGCCGGCGCTGGACCCACGATGGCACCTATGGAGCCACAACGACGTTGGACCCAGGCGACGGTCTTTCCCGACATGTGGGTCGATCCCGACGACGACCCGCGCAACACCGACGGTGTCAGTCCGGACGGTGAGCTGGCCACCTACCAGGACTACCTCAGCGACTACCGGAACACCCTGCTGATGAAGTGCGCGGGACTGGATGCCGCCCAGCTGGCCCGCCGGTCGGTTCCGCCATCGACGATGTCGTTGCTCGGGCTGCTGCGACACCTGGCCGAGGTGGAACGCGACTGGCGGGGCTGGATCTGCGAGGGAGAACCGGAGCCCCGACTGTACGCCGACGGCGATTTCGACGGCGCATTGGCCGAGGACTCGGTGGTCCGCGCCGCCTACAGCGCCCTCAAGGAGGAACAGACCCGCACCGATGCTGCGCTAGCGGCGCACCCGGATCTGGGTGCGCGCCTCGGCGCCGACGGCATCGCGGTGCGGGAGCTGATGGTGCACCGGATCGAGGAGTATGCGCGGCACTGCGGGCACGCCGACCTGTTGCGAGAGTGCATCGACGGCCGCGTGGGGCAGTGACCGCCGAGAGAGACTGCGGCGATCAGGCTGTCGTCGAGCGACCGTGGTTGGTGTCCGGTGGCGCGGGGCGATCTCGCGGAGGAACTCGACCCAGACGGAGGTGTCGACCAGATTCACACGCGTTCGATCTCGTCGGTGCGCTTACCGTCGAAGTCTCCGTACCAACCGGAGCCCTCCATGCCCAGCATCTCCTCGCGCCCCATCACCGGGCCGACCAGGCGACGAAGGGCGTAGTCGACCGCTTCGCGCTTGGTGGAAAGGCCGAATCGGTGCATCGCCTCGCTGATGAGCGCGTCGTCGATCTCGATGTTGGTGCGCGCCATACACCAACGATACGCCGCCGTCCTGGCCCGCCTGAGTGGCGCCATCGCACGCGGTCGATGGGTTAGCCCCCTCGGCTGTGTGCGCCGACCTGGGGAGTTCCATATCACTGCTGTCAGGCGGGAGGTGTCAGCTCGTACTGGAGCAGCGAGTCCCCGTCGGGGTGGTGCACAGCATTCAGCCCGACGGTCGGCCCGAGGGCGGTGCCGCCGTTCAGCCAGCGGTCGTGCTCCTGCTCAGGGGCATCCGTCAGCTGGTCGAGGATGGGCTCGGTGACTGAGTCGTCGAACCCCACCGTTCCGGCGACCTCGCGCAGTCGTTCGGCGAGATCGGCGGCGTCCTCGACGCCTTCGAACACCGCGATGCTCTGGATCTCCGCGCCCTCGGGCTGCACCAGGATGCGGATAACCTCAGCCGGCACCACGAGCTCACCGTTGGCGCCCAGGAGGGTTACCTCGATCGGGTCCTCTCCACGCTCGTCGAGGTCACGGAGACGGGCCTGCTCGTCGGCGCCCAGATCGCTGGCAAGAAGCGGGCTACGGAGGTCGATCGTCGCCTCACCGTCCTCGATGATCTGTTCGATGCCGGCCTCGGTGAACGAGGAGTTCTCCCCGGTGCCGGTGGTGGCGCCCTCCGGGGTGTTCGTGGTCACCGAGCAGCCCCCGAGGAGCACCCCCGCGGCCAGGCCGGCCAGGACGTTCCTTGCGGTGTCGGACGACAGAGCCTTCATAGTCGTGATTCTGCCCCTTCCCGGGGTCAGCGTGGAATGGGCAGATCTACCGCTGGGCGGTTCCGCAGCACCGCAAGGGCGACGACCGCGCAGGCGGCGAACGAGGGCCACAGAGCGATCCGCTCGATCAGGCCGCCCCACTGGACCTCGAGCCGGACCACCATCAGCACACCCGCCATCGTGCTGATCGCACCGGCTGCGACCAGCCACCACCAGGACCGGCCCGATGACCGCGCCAACGCTGAGCCGGTGAGAGCCATCGCCGCGCCGCTGACCACGATGCCCGGGGTCGAGACCAGGGCGTGGAGTTCGAGCAGCTGGTCCAGCGGGGTGAGACCGCTGCCGATCGACGAAGCTCCGGCTACTACCCAGAGCACTACGGCAGCCGTGGTCAGCCCGCTCCGAGGCAGCCACGGCCGAAGCAGCAGTGCGCCGACCGCCATCGCCACGCCGAACAGGACGAACGAGGCATTCACCGCGAGATGCGCCGGCGAGCAGACCGGCACGTCCTGGCTAGGGTAGGCGATCGTGGTGCAGGTGGTGGCGCCCAGGTCACTGATCGTGTGGTGCAGCAGGGTGTACGGCGCGGTGGCCAGTGCTGCGGCGATCAGCTCCACCACGAGGTAGACCGGTTGGGCCAACCAGAGGGCTGCGCTGAGGCGGGCACGAGTGCCCGGTGGGGTTGCGGTCGCCGTCCAGTTCGTCATCACCCCATCGTGAGCAGGGCGGTGGCAGGCTGTCGTCCTCCGAACGATTGACCTCGGCTACCGGCCTCAGCGCCGGCGACGCTCACCCCGCCGGCGAGCTGCCCGGTACGCCGCCCCGAGCTGCTCGGTCACGATCGCGCTCGTGCGAGTGCCAGGGTCCACCACAGCGATCCAGCCGAGCTCGCCGTAGGCGGGGTGCGGCATCAGCACATCGACGGCGGAGGGTTCCGGGCCGCTCCTCTCCCCCGGGGCGTAGCCGAGCAGCTCGGCGAACGCGGGAGCCCCCACGTGGATGTTCACTCGGATGCTGTGTGCTTCTCGCTGCCAGGCGGGCTCGTGCGGATAGTCTTTCGTGATCACGGTGGCGAACGGCTGACCGGGCGGGATCTCACCGTCAGCAGAGAAGTAGAAGAACACATCACCCCAGGCGATCTCCGGTGTGTCGTCGCCAGGGCCCGGCCGCAACACCAGGATCTGGTCGTTGCCGGCCAGCACCTCCACCACGTCTTCGATATCCATGCTTCAAGCGTTACATTGAAGTCCTTATGGAGGGTGGGCCGCAGCATCATCGCCGTCACGGCGCCACAAGCCTCAACGCCTCCTTCAGCACAGGCCAGCTGGCCGACCTGACTGCCAGCTCGGCACAGCACATCCGGAACCTCGAAGCGGAAGGCGTGATTCCGCCGTCGATCAGGGCCGCGAACGGGTACCGGCAGTTCACCCCCCGCCACCTGCACGCTGTGCTGGCCTACGCCGCGCTGAGCGCCGCCCTCGGTCCCGTCGCAGCGAAGGCAGTGATGCGCGAGCTGCAGGCCGAACCCCGGACCAGTGCGATCCGCATGGATGAGCTGCATGCCGCCTTGCATGCCGAGCGCACGACGCTGCGCCGCGCCGTCACCGCGTCCAGTGCGATCTCCGCAGAGGCGATGGGCGAGCAGCACGCCGGCGATGCCATGACCATTGGCCTGCTCGCTTCGGCGCTCGATGTCCGCCCTTCGACGCTACGGCACTGGGAAAGAGAAGGGCTGCTCACCCCGCAGCGCCGCGGCCGCACGCGGTCCTACTCCCCCAACAACGTGCGCGATGCCCGGATCGTGGACCAGCTCCGCCGCGCCGGCTACCGGATCCCGGACCTTCGCGCGATCCTCGACGAGCTGCGCCGGACCGGCCTGCCGGCCGATGTGCTGGAGCGCCTCGACCGGCGCGGACAGGCCCTCGACGCTCGATCGCGCGCGCTGCTGACGGCGGGTGTGCACCTGCTCGAGCTGACCGCAGCAACTCGCGAGTGAGATCGCTGGGGCTATCACCCCAGCGATCGCACTCGCGAGCCGCGCATCCCCACGACACCAGTGCAGGGCGATCAGGTCACGAGGGATGCGCGCGGGCCAGGCGCCGGCCGACCTCCGCGGCGCGCTCGGCCAGGTCCGCAGGGTCGATCACTTCGAACTCATGCCCGAGCAGGGCCACCTGCAGCAGCACGAAGTCCAGGTTGTCTGCGCCCGCTCGCACCTCACACTGCTGGTCGTTCTGCTCCTGCACGACGGCGGCCCGCGCCGGGATCTGGTTGCGCACCGTGGCCGCGGGGGCATGGACGAGGAAACGAGCCTGCCGAGGATAGGCCCGGCTGGCCACGCCCTCCTGCACGTGCGCGGCAGCATCCGGTGCCGGCCGCGGGGTGAACCGCCAGGTGCGCGCCGCCACCTCGCTCATCCGGTCCAGGCGGAAGGTGCGCCAGTCGCTGCGGTCGATGTCGTAGCCGAGCAGGTACCAGTGCGCCGCCGAGGTGACCAGCCGGTACGGCTCCACCCGCCGCCGTTGCCGCTGGTCCCCGGACTGATAGTCGAACCCGACCTCCACCTCGTCCCGGCAGGCGCGGGCGAGCGTCATCAGCAGGTCCGCGGCGACGCCGACGCTGGCGCCGCCGAAGGACTCGACCGCACTGGTCAGCGCGCGGACCTCGTGCCGCAGTCGCACCGGCAGCACCCGGTCGAGCTTGGTCAGGGCAGCGAGTGCCGCCTCGCCGGTGCCGGCCACTCCCGCTCCGGCGCCGGCCAACAGGGCCACCGCTACGGCGATCGCCTCGTCGTCCTCCAGGAGCAACGGCGGCACCTCCTGCCCCGGTCGGAGCCGGTAGCCGCCGCCGGTGCCCTGACCGGCCTGGACCTGATACCCGAGCCCGCGGAGTCGGTCGACGTCCCGCCGCACGGTGCGAGTAGTCACGTGCAGCTGGCCGGCGAGCTCCGGTCCGGTCCAGACTTGGCGTCGTTGCAGCAGTCCGAGCAGTGCCAGGACTCGCTCCGCGGTCCCCCGCTCCACTCGCTCCAGTCCTTCCATGGGGCATCACTCTGCCACCCGATGCGGACTTCGTCTGTCCGCTTGGTCGATGGGCCAGATCGCGGCACACCGAGAATCAGCACCGGTAGTCCCTGGCGCGCCTGCAAAGATGGAGTGTGCGCACCATCAAACAGAGCAAGAAGCTGAGGAACGTCCGGTACGACGTACGCGGACCGATCCTGGTCGAGGCACAGCGCCTGGAAGCCCTCGGGCACCGGATCCTCAAGCTCAACATCGGCAACCCGGCGCCGTTCGGTTTCGAGGCCCCGCAGGCGATCCAGGCCGACGTGATCCACCACCTGCCCGAGGCGCAGGGGTACTCCGACTCTCGCGGCATCTTCTCCGCCCGGACCGCCGTCGCGCAGTACTACCAGTCGCACGGTCTGCAAGATGCGCACGTGGAGGACGTGTTCATCGGCAACGGCGTCTCCGAGCTGATCTCGATGGTGCTGCAGACGTTCGTGGACGATGGCAACGAGATCCTCGTCCCCGCCCCGGACTACCCGCTGTGGACCGGCGCAGTGTCGCTGGCCGGTGGCACCCCGGTGCACTACCTGTGCGATGAATCCAACGGCTGGATGCCGGACCTGGCGGACATCGAGGCGAAGATCACCGAGAACACCCATGCGCTGGTGATCATCAACCCGAACAACCCCACCGGCGCCGTCTACTCCGAGGAGACCGTCAAAGCGCTGGTGGACATCGCCCGCCGGCACGACCTGGTGCTCTTTAGCGACGAGATCTACGAGAAGATCCTGTTCAACGGAGCCGAGCACCACCACACCGCCACCTACGCCGACGATGACGTGCTCTGCTTGACCTTCAGCGGCCTGTCCAAGGCCTACCGGGTGTGCGGTTACCGGGCCGGCTGGCTGATGATCTCCGGTCCCAAGGACCGTGCCGCGGACTTCATCGAGGGCCTGACCCTGATGGCGAACATGCGGATGTGCTCCAACGTCCCGGCGCAGCACGCGATCCAGACCGCGCTCGGCGGCTACCAGTCGATCGAGGAGTTCGTCGGCCCGGGCGGGCGGTTCTACGAGCAGTCGATGCTCGCCGACCGATTGCTGAACGAGATCCCCGGTGTCTCGTCAGTGCGCCCGGACGGCGCCCTGTACTGCTTCCCGAGACTGGATCCCGAGGTGTACTCGATCGCTGACGACCAGCAGTTCGTCATCGACCTGCTGCGCTCCAAGCACCTCCTGGTCACCCATGGCACCGGCTTCAACTGGCCCAACCCGGACCACTTCCGGTTGGTGACGCTGCCGGACGTGGAGATGCTCGAAGAAGCGATCGGGCGGATCGCGGAGTTCCTCGAGGAGTACCGCGCCGCTCGAGGGATATCCGTGTCCTAGCGGACCGCTCCTGTCCTCTTGGTCGAGGACGGTGGTGGTATGACGACGACAGTGGACTGGAACCACGAACTCCTCGAACAGATCACCTTCCACCGCAGTGCCCTCTGGCAGCGGCGGCTGGCCGGGCTGACCGATGAGGAGTATTTCTACTCCCCCGTACCCGGCGCGTGGAACGTGCACCCGCGAGGCGCCTCCACGGCGCCGGTGCAGGCGGGCTCCGGCGACTTCACCATCGACTTCGCGCTCCCCGAGCCGGACCCTGCGCCATTCACGACGATCGCCTGGCGACTCGGCCACGTGATCGTCGGGGTGCTCGCCGCCCGGAACGCCGCGCACTTCGGGGCTCCGCCGGCGACCTATCAATCTTGGGACTACGCCGGCACCGCGGCTGGGGCGCTGGAGCAGTTCAACACCCAGCTCGACGTCTGGCTGGACGGCGTGCGCTCGCTGGGTGCGGACGGTCTCGCCGTGCCGGTGGGTGCAGCGGAGCCGTACCCGGACGCCGCGATGGCGGTCCTGGTGCTGCACATCAACCGCGAGCTGATCCACCACATGTCCGAGGTCTGCTTGCTGCGCGACCTGTACCTGCACACCCATGGAGGCACCGCATGAGTACCACGTTCCAAGTCACGTTCGACGCTCACGACCCGGTCGCGCTGTCCTACTTCTGGGCCGAGGCGTTGAGGTACGTGCACCCCGCTCCCCCGGGTTACGAGATCCCCGAGGGCACCGACCCGTTCAGCGTCTGGAACGAGTTCCTCGCGCGCACCGGGGTGCCGGAGTCCGAGCGCCGGAGCAACTCGGCGCTGGAAGATCCCGACGGCGTGGGACCGCGGATCTTCTTCCAGCGGGTTCCCGAGCCGAAGACCGCCAAGAACCGGCTGCACCTGGACCTGCGGGCCGCAGCCGGGCTGGACGGTGAGGAGCGGATGGCTGCGCTGGAGGCGGAGTGCACTCGGCTGGTGGCCTTCGGCGGCACTCGGGTGCAGCGGTTCGAGCCCGACCCACCGATGAGCCACGGCTTCATCGTGATGCAGGATCCCGAGGGCAACGAGTTCTGCCTGGACTGAGCGCGCCGGGTTTCCGATGGTCCCAGACCGTGCGTGGCGGTCGCCGAGCCTAGCTGAGCAACTCGATCGCGCACTGTGGACCAGACGCGCGCGCCAGCCGTGCGTCCGCGGTGACCAGCGGCACCTCCAGTGCTTCCGCCAGAGCGACGTAGGCCGCGTCGTACGGCGTGAGATTGTGGTGCAGTTCCCAGCAGCGCCTGGTCAGGTGACGATGGGAGGCACGAGCAATGGGTAGCGCCGCTAGTGCCTCGATCGCGTGATCTGCCCGGGCGGCTCCGAGTTTTCCGGCGATGGCCAGACCACGGACCACGGAGACGACCTCCAGGTCGATCACCTCCGGAGCGGCGAGTTGCTCTCCAGCCAGCCGGGCACGAGCGACGCGGCCGTCCGGGCCGTCGTCCGCCAGTACCGGGGCGAGGACGCTGGCATCAACGACGATCACGATCGGACCGCACCAGGGCCACCGTGTCGGCGAAAGTTGCTGATCCGCCGGACTGCGCCGCCGCATCGGCAAGCACGTCATCAAGACTGCGTTGCTTCGCCTGCTCGATCAACTGGGCGCGAAGGTACTCCTGCAGAGACTGGTGCGCTGCTGCGGCGCGACGGCGCAGCACCCGATGAGTCTCTTCGGGGACATTCTTGATCTGCACGCTGGGCATGGCGCCATTATGGCGCCATATTCGCTGGTGAGCAACAGATGCGATGATCCGCCCACTGGCATCATGGCAAGCCCAGTCTGTGCGCGGTGGAGGCTCAGCATGTCCGATCGAGGGAGCGGGACCGACCCGCTGCTGGTCGAGCCCGCCGTGACGCTGCAGTTCCACCCGGACTTCCCGCACCAGGGTCGGATGGTGATCGAGGCGCTCGCAGCCACCGGCCGCTACCGGTCACAGTTCGTCACCGGTATCTCCAACGGCGGGCTCACCGCCCACCCCGGTGGTGATCGCTGGCGCTGGGAGAGCCGGCTCTTCGCCGGCCGGTACGACTCCGGCCCGGCCGAAGAACGCCCCGTCTACGGCGCGTGGAACCGGCGCGGTGACCCCTATGGCGGCGCTGCCCGATTCGGCTCCGCCTACCTGCAGCTCCGTCCTGCCGTCGTGGACCGGACCACGTTCTGCTTCCCGGACTCGGTGTTCGAGCCCGCGGACCATGGCGGCCCGGAGCTGCTCCCCCGGCTCTGCGTGCTCGCGGACCGTGCCACCGATCTGGACCACCTGGACGACGCCGTGGAGGCACAGGTACACGGGCCGGTCGTGCTCGCCCACGACGTCGAGGCAATCGTGCTCGACCCTTGCTTCGCGGGCTCCCCGGTGGCCGCGTCGGCCGCAGGCCTCGGTTGCCCGGTGCGCTACCACCCCGGGTTCCGGGTGGCCACGGCCGATCTCGACCCCAGCTATCGCGGCGCCGAGTATGTCGAGCTCGCGTTATCGCTCGGGCCGGTGCTCACCCCGGACCTCGTCGGTCGTGCCGCCCGCACGGGCCGGCACGACCTGCAGTCCCTCAAGCGCGTCTGGCACTACCTCGCCCGGTTCGGACGAACCGAGCCCACCACGGCCAGTTGAGACCGATCAGGCGCCGACGTACTCCGCCAGGTGCTTGCCGGTCAGGGTCTTCTTACCGGCCACCAGATCAGCCGGCGTGCCCTCGAAAACCACGCGACCGCCGTCGTGCCCTGCCCCCGGACCCAGATCGATGATCCAGTCCGCATGCGCCATCACCGCCTGGTGGTGCTCGATCACGATCACCGACTTGCCACTGTCCACCAACCGGTCCAACAGGCCGAGCAGTTGCTCGACATCGGCCAGGTGCAGCCCCGTGGTCGGCTCGTCCAGGACGTAGACCTCACCCTTGGCGCCCATCTGCACAGCCAGCTTCAACCGCTGCCGTTCGCCACCGGAGAGGGTGGTCAGCGGCTGGCCGATCTTCACGTAGCCGAGGCCTACGTCCACCAGCCGGTCCAAGATCTTGTGCGCCGCCGGCACCTTCGCCGCACCATCGGCGAAGAACGCCGTGGCTTCGGCCACCGACATCTCCAGAACCTCGGCGATGTTCTTCCCGCCGAGGGTGTACTCCAGCACCTTGGCCTGGAACCGTTTGCCGTCGCACTCTTCGCAGGTGGTGGAGAACGTCTCCATGAAGCCGAGCTCGGTGTAGATCACCCCGGCGCCCTTGCAGGCCGGGCAGGCGCCGTCGGAGTTCGCGCTGAACAGGCCCGGCTTGACCTCGTTCTCCTTCGCGAATGCCTTCCGGATCGGGTCCAGCAGGTTGGTATAGGTGGCCGGGTTGGACCGACGCGAACCCTTGATCCCGCTCTGGTCGATCAGCACCACACCGTCGCGCTTGGCCACCGACCCGGCGATCAGCGAGCTCTTCCCGGAGCCGGCCACGCCGGTGAGCACACAGAGCAGCCCGAGCGGGAGATCGACGTCCACACCCTGGAGGTTGTTCGTGTCCGCGCCGCGCACCTCTAGCGCGCCGGAGCCGGCGCGCACCGACTCCTTCAGCCGGGCGCGGTCATCCAGATGGCGGCCGGTGATCGTGTCACTGCCGCGCAGGCCGTCCACGGTGCCCTCGAAGGTGATCTGCCCGCCGTCGGTGCCGGCGCCGGGGCCGAGGTCGACCACATGGTCGGCGATCGCGATCGTCTCCGGCTTGTGCTCGACCACCAGCACCGTGTTGCCCTTGTCCCGCAGCTGCAGCAGCAACGTGTTCATCCGCTCGATGTCGTGCGGGTGCAGCCCGATCGTCGGTTCGTCGAACACGTACGTGACGTCGGTCAGGGAGGAGCCCAGGTGCCGGATCATCCGGGTCCGCTGTGCCTCGCCGCCGGAGAGGGACCCGGCTGGCCGGTTCAGGCTCAGGTAGCCGAGCCCGATCTCCACGAACGAGTCCAGCGTCTCGCCGAGCGAGGTCAGCAGCGGAGCCACCGACGGCTCGTCCAGACCGCGCACCCACTCGGCCAGATCGGTGATCTGCATCGTGGCGGCCTCGGCGATGTTGATCCCGGCAACCTTCGCCGAGCGCGCCCCCTCGCTGAGCCGGGTGCCCTGGCACTCCGGACAGACGTCGAAGGTGATCGCCCGGTCCACGAACGCGCGGATGTGCGGCTGCATCGCCTCCCGGTCCTTGCTCAGCATGGACTTCTGGATCTTCGGGATCAGCCCCTCGTAGGTCAGGTTGACGCCCTCCACCTTGATCTTCGTCGGCTCCGCGTAGAGGAGCTTGTGCCGATCCTTCTTGGTGTACTGGCCGATCGGCTTGTCCATCGGTAGGCCGGCGCCGGAGAAGATTCGGCCGTACCAGCCGTCCATGCTGTAGCCGGGAACGGTCAGCGCCCCTTCGGACAGGGACTTGCTCTCGTCGTACAGCGCGGTGAGGTCGAAATCGCTGACGTCTCCGCGGCCCTCGCACCGCGGGCACATGCCGCCGACGATGTTGAAGTCGCGCCGCTCGCGCACCTTCTCTCCGCCGCGCTCGATCTCCACGGCCCCGGCACCACTGATCGAGGCGACGTTGAAGGCGAACGCCTGCGGTGAGCCGATGTGCGGGGTGCCGATCCGGCTGAACAGGATGCGCAGCATCGTGTAGGTGTCGGTCGCGGTACCGACGGTGGACCGGGGGTTGGCGCCCATCCGTTCCTGGTCCACGATGATCGCGGTGGTCAGTCCGTCCAGCAGGTCCACATCGGGGCGCGGCTGGTTGGGCATGAAGCCCTGGACGAAGGCGCTGTAGGTCTCGTTGATCATCCGCTGGGACTCGGCGGCGATGGTGTTGAACACCAGCGAGCTCTTCCCCGAGCCCGACACCCCGGTGAACACGGTCAACCGGCGCTTCGGGATCTCTACGTCAATGCCGGCGAGATTGTTCTCCCGCGCGCCGTGTACCCGAATCTTCTCGTGGCTGTCCGCCAGATGCGTGCTCGCGGGGGCCTGTGCAGTGCTGGCCATCAGGGCTGGTCTCCTTCGATCGGTCGAGCAGGCGGGGACAAGAGTATCGGCCGGCTGGCGGCCGTACGGGTCAGACCAACCACGCGCCATCGCGCATCACGGTGCGACCGGTGAGCTCGTCGGCCTCCCGCCAGGCCTGGATGCGGGCCGGGTGCAGGACAACGTACACCTGCGAGTCCGCACCGCGCGGGTCCCAGTCCGCCTGGGCCGCGTAGGCCTCCCCGATGGTGTCCGCAGCCTGCGGGTCGCTGGCGGAGACGATCCGCTCCACCTGGGCGTCGATCATCACCACGTCCCGGGTGGGACCCACCCCCAGGCGGGCCGCGGAGGTTGCGGCGAGGTTGCGCGCCGTGCGCATCGCTGGTGGACCTTCCTTGCCCGGGCTGCACATGGCGGTCAGCCCACCTGCTGCATCCGGACCATGTTGCCGGCCGGGTCGCGGAACGCGCAGTCGCGCATCCCCCAGTCCTGGTCGGTCGGTTCCTGGACCACCTCCACGTCGTGGGCCTGCACCGCAGCGAACGCGGCGTCCACGTCCGGGCTGGCGAGCAGCAGGGAAGCGAAGGTGCCCTTGGTGATCATCTCGGTGATCACCTTGCCCTCCTCCTCGGTGATGTTCGGGTCGGCAGTGGGCGGGTAGAGCACGATGTTGACGTCCGGCTGTCCCGGCGGGCCGACGGTGAGCCAGCGCATGTCCTGGTAGCCGACGTCCTTGCGGACCTCGAAACCGAGCGCGTCGCGATAGAAGCCCAGCGCTGCCTCGGCGTCGGTGTGCGGGAGGAAGCTTGCGTGAATCGTGATGTCCATGCGATTCAGCCTAGAGCGCGGCCCCCGGGGTGGCTTCTCGATTCCTGACCGGTCGCGTGACGCGTTTGGCCATGCACGGCGGGATGCCCTGCACCGACTCCGCCAGCTCGTCCCGGTACTGGCTGGGCGGCATCCCCACCAGCTCGCTGAACCGGGTACTGAACGTGCCCAGCGAGGAGAAGCCGACGGCGAAGCACACGTCGGTCACCGAGGTCTCCTCGCGGCGCAGCAGCGTCATCGCCCGCTCTACCCGCCGGGTCATCAGATAGCTGTACGGCGGTTCGCCGTAGGCAGCCCGGAACAGCCGGCTCAGGTGACCGCCGGACATGTGCACCTCGCTGGCCAGCGCCTCGACGTTCAGCGGCTGCGCGTACTCCCGGTCGATCCGGTCGCGGACGCGCCGGAGCAGCCGCAGATCCTGCAGCCGCTGCTCCGCAGCCGTGGTGGAGGCCATGCCCCGATCGTGTCACGACCTCCACCACGGGGTGAAGCCCTCAGATCGCGATCCCGATGTATTTGGTTTCCAGGAACTCGTCGATGCCGAGGAAACCGCCCTCGCGGCCCAATCCGGACTCCTTGATCCCGCCGAACGGGGCGGCCGGATTGGAGACCACGCCCAGGTTCAGCCCGACCATGCCCGCCTCGAGCCCCTCGCCGACGCGGAAGCCGCGGGCCAGATCCCGGGTGTAGGCGTAGGAGACCAGGCCGTAGGGGGTGTCGTTGGCCAGGGCGATGGCCTCCTCCTCGGAGTCGAACGGGGTGATCGCGGCGACCGGTCCGAAGATCTCGGTGCTGCCCATCTCGGCGTCCGGGGAGACGTCGGTGAGCACGGTCGCCGGGTAGAAGTGGCCCTTCCCCTCGTGGGCCTGTCCACCCAGGTGGACGGTTGCGCCCCGGCTGGTGGCATCGGCGACCAGGTCGGTGACCTTCTGCACGGCGCGCTGGTCGATCAGCGGACCCACCACGACACCGTCCTCGGTGCCGCGCCCCATCGGCAGCTCGCGCATCCGGGTGGTTAGTCGCTCGGCGAACTCCGCCGCTACCTCTCGCTGCACCAGGATCCGGTTCGCCGCCGTGCAGGCCTGGCCGATGTTGCGCATCTTGGCCAGCATCGCCCCGTCCACGGCAGCGTCCAGGTCGGCATCGGCGAACACCAGGAATGGTGCGTTGCCGCCGAGCTCCATCGAGGTGCGCATCACCGTCTTCGCGCACAGCTCGAGCAGGTGCTTGCCCACCCCGGTGGAACCGGTGAAGGACAGCTTGCGGGACCGTTCGTCCAGGATCAGCGGGGTCATCACCTCGTCCGAGCTGGAGGTGGTGACCACGTTCACCACCCCGTCCGGCAGACCAGCGCGGGTGAGCAGCTCGGCGAACGCCATCGTGGACAGCGGCGTTTGTGCCGCCGGTTTGATCAGCGAGGTGCAGCCGGCGGCGATCGCTGGGCCGATCTTGCGGGTACCCATCGCCAGCGGGAAGTTCCACGGCGTGATCATCAGGCTCACGCCGACCGGCTGCTTGGACACCAGGAACTTCGAGCCGCCTGCGGGGGCGGTCATGTACCCGCCGTCGATGCGCACCGCCTCCTCGGCGAACCACCGCAGGAACTCGGCCGCATAGCCGACCTCGCCGCGCGCCTCCGCCAGTGGTTTACCCATCTCCAACGTCATGATCAGCGCGAGCCGTTCCTTCTCCGCGATCATCAGGTCATACGCGCGGGTGAGGATCTCGCTGCGCTCGCGCGGAGCGGTGCGGGCCCAGTCCGCCTGCGCGGCAGCGGCAGCATCCAGGGCCGGAAGGGCCTCCGCGGGTGTGGCGTCGGCGACTTCGCAGAGGACCTCGCCGGTGGACGGATCCTCCACCGGGAGGGTCGCTGCGGTGGGGCGCCACTGGCCGCCGATGAACAGGCCCTTGGGGACTGAGTCGATCGCCGCGCGCTCGTTGGTCGTGATGCTCGTGCTGGTTTCCATCTGCAACTCCTTGCCTCATCGCTAGCCGAGAAGTATTGTCGACAATCCGACAATACTTTGCTTGGAGGACTTATGGCTACCCTGTCACCCCTGCTGCGCCAGGCCACCCCTGTCGTGGTGGACCACGCCCGTGGCTGTGAGGTCTTCGACGGCGAGGGTCGCCGTTATCTGGACTTCACCGCGGGGATCGGGGTCACCAGTACCGGGCACTGCCATCCCCGGGTGGTTGCTGCTGCTCAGGAGCAGATCGGCAAGCTCGTGCACGGGCAGTACACCACGGTGATGCACCGGCCGCTGCAGGACCTGGTCACCCGCCTCGGTGACGTGCTGCCTGAGGGCCTGGACTCGGTGTTCTTCGCCAACTCCGGCAGCGAGGCGGTCGAGGCGGCGCTGCGGCTCTCCCGGCAGGCCACCGGCCGCCCGAACGTGATCGTCTTCCACGGGGGGTTCCACGGCCGCACTCTGGCCACCGCCAGCATGACCACCTCCGGTACCCGGTTCTCTGCTGGTATCGCACCGCTGATGGCCGGTGTGCACGTGGCCCCGTTCCCCACCGCCTACCGGTACGGCTGGAGCGAGGAGGAGGCCACCGCCTTTGCGCTGCAGGAGCTGGACTACCTGTTCGCCACTGTGAGCTCCCCGGCGGAGACGGCCGCGTTCATCGTCGAGCCGGTGCTCGGTGAGGGTGGGTACATCCCCGGTAACACCGCGTTCTTCCAGGGGCTGCGCCAGCGCGCGGACGAGCACGGCATCCTGCTGGTGATGGACGAGATCCAGACCGGGTTCGGCCGCACCGGGAAGTTCTTCGGACACGACCACTTCGACGTCCGACCGGACGTGATCACCATCGCCAAGGGACTGGCCTCGGGCTTCCCGATCTCCGGGATGGCGGCCTCCGCCGAGCTGATGGCCAAGGCCTGGCCTGGCTCTCAGGGCGGAACTTACGGTGCGAACGCCGTCTCCTGTGCCGCGGCGCTGGCCACGATCGACGTGATCGAGGACGAGGGCCTGGTGGCGAACGCCGCCGAGCGGGGCCATCAACTACTCGCCGGGGCGAGGGATCTGGCCACTGATGCCATCGGTGATGTCCGGGGCCTCGGACTGCTGGTCGGCTCGGAGTTCACCACCGCCGACGGTCGGCCGGACACCGCTCGGGCTGCCGCTGCCCAGCAGGCTGCCGCGGACAAGGGGCTGTTGATGCTCACCTGTGGGGCGTACATGAACACCGTGCGGATGATCCCGCCGCTGGTGATCACCGCCGCGGAGATCGAGGAAGGACTGAGCATCTGGTCCGACGTCCTCGCCGAAGTCTGAGCCCTCGGATGCTAGGAGGCGGTCATGCCGCGATACATCACCATCACCCTGGAGCGCGCCGGCATCAGCTGCCGGGCGCGGCTGCTGGACGAGGCTGCGCCGGCTACCAGCCGGGCGGTCTGGGATTCGCTCCCGCAGTCCGGGGACGCCGTGCACGCCAAGTTCGCTCGGAACGAGGTCTACGCCCTGGTCCCCCGGATCACCACCGCCCCGCGGCGGGAGAACCCGACCGTGACCCCGATCCCGGGAGATGTGTGTCTGTTCGATTTCGAACCGTGGGAGATCGGCAACCCCGCCTACGGCTACGAGGCTGACTCCCAGGCGCACGCCGAGAACGGGGCCACCGACCTGGCGATCTTCTACGACCGGAACAACCTGCTGCTGAACGGAGACGTCGGCTGGGTGCCGGGCAATGTGTTCGCCACCATCGAGGTGGGTCTGCCCGCGATAGCGGCCGCCTGCAACGACCTGTGGCGGCACGGGTTCGTCGGCGAGCGGCTCAGCTATGCGCGGGCAGACTGAACTCACCCCTCGGTCGGCGGGCCTGCGTGGGCTCGGCTCCGGCGGATGCCGAGGGTGAGGCCGCCGGTGAGCAGGAAAGCGGCGGCGACTGTGGCGAGGAGGCCAGCGGCGCTCACCCCGGTCTGCGCCAGGGCGCCACTGTCGGAGGCAGCCGTCCCGGTGGCCGGCTCGTCGGCCGGTTCCGGTGCACCGTCGCTGGGTTCGGGGGCGTCGGTCTCGTCCGGCTGGGGCTCGCCACCGGCGGTGGGGTCCATCCCCGGAGCCTCACCGGGTCCGGTCGGTTCCGGTTCGGGCCCCGGTGCCGGGGCAGGGTCAGGTGACGGCGCGTCGGTCGGCTCCGGCTCCGGGTCCTGCGTTGGCTCTGGCTCTGGCTCTGGTGCATCGTTCGCGGACCGCAGCTCGGCGTGCAGGACGTGGGCGATATCAGTGTTCTGCAGGTAGGCGCCGCGCACCGGGTCGGTGTTCGTGGCGGCTGCCGCCAAGGCGTCCGCGGCCGGTCCTTGGGCGAACAGCGGAACGAGCTGGTGGGTGTGGTAGTGCGGGTTCTGCTCCCCCGGTTCGCCGTCCGTGAAGTCGGTGAACTCGGCGGCGGGAAGCTCGCCGGCGGAGCCGGTGATCGGCTCGAAGCCACCGCTGTCCAGGGTGCCTGCCCCCTGCAGGTTTCCGGTCTCGTGGTCGGCGGTCACGATGACAGTGGTCTCCGCCCACGAGGACTCGGTCTCCACCCACTCGATAACGGCGTCGACGGTCTCGTGGAACGCGACCATATTCTCGATGGTGCGACCGAGCTCGCCGGCGTGGCCGGCGCTGTCGACGGTCGCCTGCTCGATCAGCGCGAAGAACCCGTCCGCACTGGCGTTGGCGAGGACGTTCAGCGTGCCTAGGGCCATCTCGGGCAGCCGGGGAATCTCCTCCGACCTCGGCTCGGCGAACGGGATCTCACGATCGCCGGGGCGATCGTGGAATAGGGCGCCGTCCGTGGGCGCGAGACCGAAGACCCGCTGCGGAGTCTCGCCGGTCGCCAGCCCCTGGAAGCTGGCGCGATCGTCGACCAATGTCCAGTCCGGGAGCCCTTCGACGGCCGGTCCGCCGTTGAGGCCCTCCCACACGTCTTGGTGGAGGTAGCGAAAGTACCCCGGCTTCGGTTCACCGTCGTTGGTGAACTCAGGGTGCCCGCCGCCCATGATGACGTCGAGGTCCTCGTGCCCCAGCAACTGGGCGATGATGCCGTCGGTGTCATCGTCGTCGGTGTGCACGGCGAAACCCGCCGGAGTATCGGACCAGAACCGCGCCGTGGTCGCGATCCCTGTCGCCAGACCCTCGGTGCTGGCGACGTCCACCATGTCGAGGAGCGGCTCCTCGTCATCGTCCAGGCCAAGAAAGCCACCCTTCGTCCGGACTCCGGTGGACATGGCGGTCGCTGCGGCGGCGGAGTCCGTGACGTTGAGCCGCTCGTTCGGGTTGTCGCGGGTCGCGTGCCGCGGCGTGTCCCACGCACCGATCCCGGCGTACGGCTGGGAGTAGATGTAGCCGGTCTCGACGGCGAGCTGGACGTCGAAGCTCTGGTAGTCCTGCACCGGAACCGAGTCCGAACCGTGGGTGGCCAGGTGGGGATTCACCTCCTGGTCTTGGTAGGTCGCCTGGCCGTCGGTGAAGAGGTTGGCAACATCGATGTGGTTGTAGCCCATACCGTCGGCGATCAGGACGATCACATTCGTCCGGGCATCGTCGGTCTCGAGGAGTGCGGCGCTCGCCGGCAGGGTCAGCATGGCGCCGAGCGCGGTGGCGAGGGCCGCGGTGGCGAGTGGTCGGAGGGATCGGTGGTCAGGCAGCACGGTGTCTCCGGCAAGGGGTGGCGGTGATGGACCACGCCAGCCTGAGACCTGCGAATGACGCGCAGGTGACCTCCCCATGGCCGGCGCACGGCTACCGGTGAACAACGTGACCCCGGCCCGGCCGCCGCCGGAGTTACCCCCTGATCAGGCCAGCAGCCACTCCACGAACCGGCCGAGCGCGAGCACCAGGTCGTCCGCGTGCCGGGGACCGACGATCTGCAGGCCGACAGGCAGTCCGGCGGCGGTGTGGCCGACCGGGATGCTGATCGCCGGCTGCCCGGTCATGTTGAACGGGAAGCTGAACCCGGCCCACTGCGGCCACCGGGTCATCCCGCTGTCCGGGGGTACGTCGTGGCCGGCCTCGAACGGCGGGATCGCCACGGTCGGAGTGAGCAGCGCGTTGTGCTCCTCGCCGAACTCCCCCATCCGGATGCCGACGGCGGCACCGACACCACGGGCCTGGATGTAGTCGATCGCGCTGAGACTCTCCCCCAGGTCCCACACCGCACCGAGACCGGGATCGATGGTCTCCCGGGCGCCGGGCATCGTCCGCAGCAGCGTCGCCGCACCACTGGCCCACATCTTCTCGAACGACTCGATCGGATCGCCGAAGCCAGGGTCGGCCGCGGTCACGTGCAGTCCGGCCTGGTCGATCTTGGCTACAGCGGCGTCCACGATCTGCGCCACCTCTTCGTCCACCTGCAGGTAGCCGAGGTCGCGGGAGTAGGCCACGTGCATCCCGGTGACCTCCCGGTTGAACTCCCCCCGGTAGGTCAGGTGCGGCGGCGCCTGCGACGTGGGATCGCGGTGGTCCGGCAGCGCAAGGATGTCCATCAGCAGCGCCGCGTCCTCCACTGTCCGGGTCATCGGCCCGGCATGAGCCAGCGGCGCGAACGGGCTCGCCGGGAACATCGGGATCCGACCCTGGGTGGGTTTGAACCCGACGATCCCGCAGAAGCTCGCGGGGATCCGGACGCTTCCCCCGCCGTCGGTACCCACAGCCAGCGGTGCCATCCCGGCAGCCACTGCTGCACCGGCTCCACCGGACGAGCCGCCAGCAGTCTTCGTCGGGTCCGCCGGGTTGCGGGTGATCCCGGTCAGCGGGGAGTCGGTGACGGCCTTCCACGCGATCTCCGGGGTGGTGGTCTTGCCGACGAACACCATCCCGTCCGCGCGCAGCCGGGCGGCCACCGGGGAGTCCACCTCCCACGGTTGGTCCGGATCCACCGAGGCCGACCCGCGCAGCGTGGGCCAGCCCTTGGTGAGGAAGATGTCCTTGATCGAGATCGGCACACCGTCGAGCAAGCCCTTGCTGTAGCCGGACTGCCACCGCTGCTCGGACTCCTTTGCTTGGGCCAGCGCCGCCTCGGAGTCCACCAGGTTGTAGGCGTTCAGCTCCGGGTCCACCTCCTCGATCCGATCGAGGACGGCGGAAGTCACCTCCACCGGGGAGAGGTCACCGGCGCCGTAGGCGGTGACGAGTTCGACGGCGGTCATCTCGGTGGGTTCCACGTCAGCTCCCTGGTACGTATCCCATGGTCTTGTCCACGATGTTCTCCAGCTGTTCCCCCGCCTGCCAGCGGGCGAGGTTCTCGGCGAACAGCTCGACCAGCGCACGGCGCCAGCCGACGAAGTCCCCGGAGTTGTGCGGGGTGATCAGCGCCGTGGGCAGCTGCCACAGCGGGTGCGCGGCCGGCAACGGCTCCGGATCCATCACGTCCAGGGCTGCACCGGCGATCACCTCATCGCGCAGTGCACTGACCAGGTCGTCGGTGCGGACCAGCTCGCCGCGGCCGACGTTGATCAGCCGGGCACCAGGGCGCATCGCGGCCAGCGCGTCGGTGTCGATCATTCCCCGGGTGGCGTCGGTCAGCGGTGCCGCGAGCACCACCCAGTCCGCTCGAGCGAGCTCACGGGGCAGGTCCTCCTGGGCGCACACCGTGGTGAAGTCCGGATCGTCCTCGCGGGCGCGGCGCCCGGAGCCTCGCACCTGCAGTCCGGCCGCGCGCAGCAACCGTGCGATCGTCCGCCCGATCGGACCGGTGCCGACCACCAGCGCGCGGGTGCCGGCGACCCGCTCGGACTCCCGGTGTTCCCAGTGCTGTTCCTGCTGCCGCCGCCAGGAGCCGGGCAGGTCCTTGGCGAACGCGAGCACCTGGCCGAGCACGTACTCGGCGATCGCCTCGTCGAACACGCCCCGGCTGTTGGTCACCACGACGTCGGAGGCGAGCACGTCCTCGGTCATGAACGGGTCTACACCGGCGGCCGCCACATGCAGCCAGCGCAGCGTATCGGCTGCGTGCCAGGCCCCCGGTAGCGCCTTCGAGGTGAAGTGGTACGCGAACAACACCTCGGCGCCGGGCAAGGCCTCGGCGAGGCCCGCCTCATCGGTGTACTGCACCTGGGTGAGCTGCTGGAGAGGTGCCATCGTCTCGGGGCTGGGCACCTCGCCGTCGTGCAGCACGACAACGGGCCGATCTCGCATATTGACAACGTATGAGCCGCTCCTACTATTGTCAACAATCAGATGATCCGCCGATGCAAAGGTGAGATATGTGGAAGTGAGCGACGCGGAGTTCGAGGGCCCACTGGCCCAACGCGGTATCGGCATCATCGCGCCTTTCGACCTGGCACTGGAGCGCGAGCTGTGGCGCTGGGCACCGATGGAGGTGAGCCTGCACCTGGCCCGTACCCCGTACGAACCGGTGCCGGTCAGCCTGGAGATGGCCGAGCTGGTCTCCGCCACCGACCACCTGCAGACCGCTACCCGGGATGTACTCGGGGTGGAGCCGGAGGTAGTCGCGTTCCTGTGCAGCTCTGGCAGCTTCGTGCACGGCGTCGCGTACGAGGAGGCTCTCTGTGCGGCGATCGAGTCGGCCGGCGCACCCTCCGGCCTGACCACGTCCGGCGCCTTGGCCGAGGCGGTCCGCACGCTGGGACTGAGCTCGATCTCGGTGGTCACCCCCTACGACGAGCCGCTCACCCGGCGGCTGGAGGAGTTCCTCGGCGAGCTGGACGTGACCGTGGTGCGCTCGCAGTATCTCGGACTGGGTGGCGGGATCTGGAAGGTGAACTACCGTACGGTGGCCGACCTGGTGATGGCTGCCGACGACCCGGCCGCGGAGGCCATCTTCGTCTCCTGCACGAATCTGCCCACGTACGACATCATCGCCCCGCTGGAGCGCAACCTGGGCAAACCGGTGCTGACCGCGAACCAGCTCACCATCTGGGCCTGCCTGGGCCGGATGGGGCTGCCGATGGTCGGTCCCGGCGACTCATTGCGCGGGGTGTTTCAGGAGGACGCCGACGTGCCGCCTTCGCCCGAGATCGGGGCACCGCCAGACGTACTCGAGGAAGGAGTGTCATGAACACGACTCCGACTGTCGGGTTCATCTATCCCGACCACGCCGCTGAGGACGACTATCCACTGGCCGCCGGCTGGCTCGACGCCCACTTCCCGGTGGCGCACATCTACGGCACTGACCTGCACGCAGTGCCCGAGCTGCTCGATCTGGGCAGCCCGGGCCGGCTGGCCGAAGGCGCACGGCTGCTGGCACCGCAGCATCCGCAGGCGGTGGTGTGGGCGTGCACCTCCGGCAGCTTCGTCTACGGACCGGACGGTGCCGAGGAGCAGGTGGACCAGCTGGCGCAGATCACCGGTGTCCCCACCTCCAGTACCAGCCGCGCCTACCTGGCGGCGTTGGCTGCGCTCGGACTCACCCGGGTCGCGGTCGCCGCCAGCTACCCCGACGACGTCGCCCGCCTGTTCGCGGACTACCTCGCCTCCGCGGGGGTCGAGGTGGTCTCCTTCTCCAGCGCCGGGATCGACACCGCCGCCGAGGTGGGGAACCTCTCCGCGGACGAGGTCACCGCGCTCGCGATCGGAAACGACCATGCCGACGCCCAGGCACTGCTCATTCCGGACACCGCGATGCGCACCCTCGCCGTGCTGCCGGAGCTGGAACGCCGGCTCGGTCAACCGGTGCTGACCGCGAACCAGGTCACCATCTGGGAGGGCCTGCGCCTTGCCGGGGCGCCCCGGTACAGTGCCCGGCTCGGAGCACTGTTCGCAGCGGGGAGGGTCGATGCCGGTCGGTGAGCTGAGACCGCCGAAGCGTCAGTCGACGGTGGAGTACGTGGCCGAGCAGCTGCGCGGGGCGATCATGGCCGGCCGGCTGGAGCAGGGTGAGCAGCTCGGCGAGACCGAGCTCGCCGAACGCCTCGATGTCTCCCGCGGACCGCTACGCGAGGCGATGCAACGACTGGTGGCCGAAGGGCTGTTGGAGGCGATCCGCAACCGTGGCGTGTTCGTCACGGAACTGTCCACCGACGACGTCGAGGACATCTACCGGACCCGGTCGGCGATCGAGCGCGGCGCCCTGGAGCTGGTGATGGCGGGGCGCCGGGAGGAGACCGCGCAGGCGCTCACGCCGAGTATCACCGCGATGCGTTCGGCGGCCCGCCGGGACAGCGCTCCGGGCGTCTCCGACGCCGACCACGCCTTCCACGAGAAGCTGGTGGCGTGCTCGCAGAGCCCGCGGCTGATCCGCGCGATGCGCACCCTGGTGGTGGAGACCCGGATGTGCCTCGGCGAGCTGGAGACCACCTACCCGGACCTGAGCACCCAGGTGCGTGAGCACGTCGAACTCCAGGACGCGATCGCCGCCGGAACCCTGGAGCAGGCCAAGTCCCTGTTGGTGGCGCATATGGACGACGCCGTCCAGCGCCTGGTCACCAAGCGCACCCCGTCCGCGTCCTGAGCGCGGCTCGATCCGGGAGGGATCGAGAGCGAAGAATCTCCCTTGCCCGGACGTCGCGGAGTCAGCCAGCATCGACAGATGCGTGACTTCGAGGACCTGGTGGGTGAGGCGGCCGGCGCCGACGTGACCGGATGGGGCTTCTCCTGGTTGGACGGACGGGCCACCGAGGAGCGGCCGCCCTGGGGGTACCTGCAGCTGCTCACCGACGCGCTCGCGAGGGTCGAGAGCGCTGTGGATCTGGACACCGGCGGCGGCGAGGTGATCGCTGAGGTGCCGCGGCTGCCGGCCTCGATGTCCGTGACCGAAGCCTGGCCACCGAACGTCGCCCGAGCCAGGGCGCTGCTGGGTCCGCGAGGGGTGCAGGTGCTGGAGACTGATGCCGGTGCACCTGTGCCGCTGCCCGACCACTCCGTGGAGCTGGTCACCGCACGGCACCCGGTCTCCCCGCAGTGGGCGGAGATCGCCCGCCTGCTCGCTCCCGATGGCCACTACCTCGCCCAGCACGTGGGCCCGGCGTCCGCGGTCGAGCTGAGCGAGCACTTCCTCGGCCCGCTCCCCCGCGACGGCCAGGGCCGGGACCCGGAGCAGGAGGTCCGCGCTGCCGAGCGGGCCGGCCTCGAGAGGGTCGAGCTGCGCACCGCTCGGTGCCGGATGGAGTTCTTCGACATCGGCGCAGTGGTGTGGATCCTGCGCAAATGTGTCTGGTGGGTGCCAGACTTCACCGTGGCTGGCTACGCCGACCGGCTGCGCGATCTCGATGCGCAGATCCGCGCCGACGGCGTATTCGTTGCGCACTCCACCCGGCACTTGATCCGTGCCTGCCCCCGTTGAGGCGATAGATTCGATTCCGATGACTACTGATGCCACGATTCCCGCACTGCCCGCCGCAGCACCGGAGCTCAGCGAGGTGATCCTCGACGAGCAGGGCCGCGTCGATCCGCCGTTGGCCGTGGACGAGTGGCACACGCTGACCAGCTTCCTGGAGTTCCAGCGCGGCACCCTGCACTGGAAGTGCTCCGGCTTGGCTGCCGCCGGTCTCAATGTGCGCGTTGCCGCCTCGACGATGACCCTGGGCGGCATCCTCAAGCACCTGGCCTGGGTGGAGGAGCACTGGTTCACCGAGATGTTCCTCGGCCAAGATATGCCCGCCCTCTGGCGTGAGGTGGACTGGAACGCCGAGCCGGACTGGGAGTGGACCTCAGCGTCGGAGGACTCCCCGCTCGAGCTGTTCACTCTCTGGCAGGACGCGGTCACCCACTCCCGAGAGACTGCCCAGAACGGGCTCACCGACGGACTGGACGCACTCGCGGTCCGCGGCTGGCCGGACGGGCAGCGGCACAGCCTGCGCTGGATCCTGGTGCACATGATCGAGGAGTACGCCCGGCACAACGGCCACGCGGACCTGATCCGCGAGGCCATCGACGGCGCCACCGGCGAGTAGCCGCGGCAGCCGGACGCCGCTTTGCCGCGCTCCGTGGCGCAGTCCATCGGTGTGCCGCGTCCTGTCGGGACGCGGCGAACGCGTGCGACGATCTGCGGAAAGCGCGGGATGGCCCTCACTCGGACAGCTGGGCCACCAGTACCCCGCTGCCCCATTCGGCACTGATGCGTACCCGGGCGTCGAACCCGGCCGCAGCGAATGCCGTGACAGCGGCATCGGTCTGAGCGGCGGCGATCTCGGTCAGCACCCTGCCCCCCGGCGCCAGCCACCCGGGTGCCTGCTGAGCAAGGCGACGCTGCAGGTCCAGTCCGTCCGCTCCGCCGTCGAGCGTGGCCAGCGGCTCGTGCTCGCGCGCCTCGGGCGGCAACCCCGAGATCTCTGCCGAGGGTACGTACGGGGTGTTCGCCACCACGACCCCCAGCTGCCCGCGCCAGCTCAGCGGGACCGCTGTGAGTAGGTCACCACAGCCGGTGCCGACCTGATCGGGCAGGTTCTCCCGCGCCACGGCCACCGCCACCGGGTCCAGGTCGGTGGCGAACAGGTCCAGATCCGGACGCCGCGCGGCCAGCGCCGCAGCAACAGCGCCCACGCCGCAGCACACATCCGCTACGACGCCGCGGCGGGGAGCAAGCGCGGCCGCGGTCTGTACGAGGAAGGTGGTCCGCTGCCGTGGGACGAAAACGCCCGGCCGCAGGCGCAGCCGGAGCCCGTCGAAGGCTACCCAGCCGAGCACCTGCTCCAGCGGCTCGCCGCCGGTGCGCCGGTTGCTGAGCTCGGCCAGCTGCGCCTCGTTCTCGGCCGTCTCGACCAGCAGCGCGGCCTCTTCTTCGGCGAACACGCACCCGGCAGAGCGCAGCCGCGCGACCAGTTCGGCCGGCGGGGCCGTTCTCACCTGCCGGTGATCTCGTCCAGGGCGGCGAGGTCCGCCGCTGTCGGCTCCCAGGCTGCGGCAGCAGCGTTGGCCCGCACCTGCTCCGGCTTGGAGGCACCACTGATCACCGAGGCGACCGCCGGTTGAGCGGCGAGCCAACCGATGGCCACCTGCAGCAGGCTCAGCTCCCGCTCCGCAGCGAAGCTCTGCAGCGCCTCGATCATGTCGAAATCGGCGTTCGCCAGCCGGTCCGGCCGGCTAGTCAGCCGGGTGCCGGCGGGGGCGTCCTGACCGCGACGGTACTTCCCGGTCAGCAAGCCCGAGGCGAGCGGGAAGAACGGCAGGATGCCGGCACCGACATGTTCGACGGCGGGCACCAGTTCGGTCTCGATCCCGCGGTTGAGCAGGTTGTACTGGTTCTGCGCGGAGATCATCGGGGTGAGCCCGCCGGTGCGGGCGGTCCAGTCGGCGTCCATCACCTGCCAGCCGGCGAAGTTCGAGGAGCCGAGATAGCGCACCTTGCCCTCGAGTACCAGCTCGTGCAGCGCCGCGAGCGTCTCCTCGATCGGGGTCCGGGGATCGGGCTGATGCATCTGGTACAGGTCGATATGGTCGGTGCCCAGGCGGCGCAGCGAGCCCTCGACGGCTCTGCGGATGTATCGGCGCGAGCCGCGCACCCCCCAGTCCGGGCCGTTCAGTCCCCGGGCGTCCATCCCGAACTTGGTGGCCACCACCACGTCGTCCCGCATCGGCCCGAGCGCTCGACCGAGCAGGTGCTCACTCCGGCCGAGCGAGTAGGTGTCGGAGGTGTCGAAGAAGGTGATTCCTGCCTCAATGGCGGCTCTCACCAAGCCAGGGACGTCGTGGTCCGCTACCGTTGCGCCCAGAGCATTACAGCCTAGTCCCACAGTGGACACGGTCAGCCCGGAGGCACCCAGCTGGCGGTAGGTCATCGTCTCGGTAGTCACGAACTCCACTTTAATCACGAGGCGTCCCCGCCAACTTCACACCACCTTCACCGCCCGGGCGGAACAGAACCGGCGTCCCACCCGTTGGACAGGTTGGAGACCACACGTCACGGACAGGAGGAGTCACGATGGCTGAACGAGCACTGCGTGGCATGCGGATCGGCGCCAACAGCATGGAGACCGAAGAGGGGGTCGAGTTCGCACCCCGGGTGGAGGCCGTCTACGACTGCCCCGACGGCCGCGTGATCATCATCCCGTTCTCCGCTGAAGCAGAGATCCCCCCGGTCTGGGAAGCCCCCGGCGGCGGTGAGGCGTTGCTGCGGGATGCGGACCGCCCGGAGATCAAGCCCGGCAAGAAGGTCCGGACCCACTGGGACATGCTGCTGGAGCGCCGGACCGAGGCGGAGCTGCAGGAACTGCTGGACGAGCGGCTGGCGCTGCTTCGCAGCGGTCAGCTGCGCCGCCGGAGCGCCTGAGAGAACTTTGCCCGCCACTGCCTGGTGCGCCGTTCGGCGCCCCAGGCAGTGGTGCGCCAGAGGGCTTCGAGCACGATCGCCCGGCTCATCTTCGACTGCCCTTCAAGGCGTTCGGTGAAGGTGATCGGTACTTCGACGATCCGCTCCTGCAGCATCCGGACCCGGCGGGTCATGTCCACCTGGAAGCAATAGCCCTGGGAGTTCACCCCGGCCAGGTCGATCCGGCGCAGGGTCTCGGCGCGGAACACGCGGAAACCGGCAGTCGCGTCCTGTACCCCGAGACCGATCATCACGTTCGCGTACCGGTTCGCGCCCCGGCTGAGGAGCTGACGGTGGGCCGGCCAGTTCTGTGTCGCCCCGCCCGGCACCCATCGGGAGCCGATCGCCAGGGCCACATCATCGGTGCACGCCGCCAGTAGCCGCGGTAGGTCTTCGGGATGGTGCGAGCCGTCGGCATCCATCTCCACCAGCCGGTCGTAGCCGCGGGCCAGCCCCCAGGCGAAACCGGCCACATAGGCGCGGCCGAGCCCGTCCTTGCTGCTGCGGTGCAGGACGTGCACCTGCTCGTCATGACCGGCGACCCCCTCTGCCCACGTCCCGGTGCCGTCCGGACTGGCGTCATCGACCACCAACACGTGCGCCTCGGGTACGGCAGCGCGGGTGCGGCGCAACGTGTCTGGGAGGGACTGCCGCTCGTTGTAGGTGGGGATGATCACCAGGGTCATGGAGCAGCCCCGACCGGAGCCTCGGCGTCGGGTCCCAGGTCTTGGCCGGAGGGTTTCGTTGTTGCGCCGGTCTGCTCGGGTCCCTGCGTCCCGGGCTGCTGCTGCCCGCGGCCCTGGCGGCTCGTCGCGCCCTGCCGCCCTGGGTTCTTCGGCTCCGGGCTCTTCGGCTCCGGTCCCGGAGCCCGACCCGTGGGCGACCCGGGCGGCGGGCTCGGCTGCGATCGCGGCCGGCGTCCGGTGGCGATACCGATACCGAGGGCGAGCACCGCCAGCACGCTGATCACGATCACCGGCCAGTCGCCGAGCTGATCGGCCACCGTCAACGTGGAGCGCAGCGGCACGTCCGCGGTGAAGGTCTCGTGGGTGAACAGCCCCGTGCTCTCCAGCACGGTGCCGTCCGGAGCGATCACGCCGGAGACGCCCACGGTAGAGATCTGCAATGTGGTCCGGCCGTGCTCCACGGCCCGCAGCCGCGACATCGCCAGCTGCTGCTCGGACTCGGAGGTATAGCCGAACGAGGCGTTATTGGTGGGTACCACCAGGAACTGGGCGCCCTCCTGCACAGCGGACCGGATCAGCGCGTCATAGGCGACCTCGAAGCAGATCACCGCACCGACGTTGACGATCTCGCCGGTACGGGCGATCGGCACCGGCACCACGCCGACCTCCTGGCCCGGAGCCATATCGGTCTGCACCAGGTCCACCGCCGGGGAGAACAGGCGCGCGATGTCGCGCATCGGGATGTACTCGGCGAATGCGGCCGGGATCTGCTTGGCGTAGGCGAAGGTCGATCCCTCCCCCGGCTGCCAGAGGATCATCTCGTTGTACCGGGCGTCCTCGGTGTACCGGTCGGTACCGAGCAGGATCGGCGCACCGACCGCCTGCGCGGCCGCATCGATCTCCGCGGCGGCCTCGGCGTTCTCCCGCGGGTTGATATCCGTGGCGTTCTCCGGCCAGACCACCAGGTCCAGTGCGTCCGGGCCGTACTGCTCGGCCAGCTCGTGGGTGCCATCGGCATGGTTGTGCAGCACTTCCCGTGCGTTGTTGAACGCACCCAGCCCCGGTTCGGACACGTTGCCCTGCACCGCACCGACCTGCAACGTGCCGTCCTCGGCCTGTGTGCCCGGCAGCGGCAACAGAGCGCCCAGCGCGAGCACGAGAGCTCCGGCGAGCACCCGGTAGGTCGCCGCGCGTACGTGCACGCGGCCTGCGGCCCCGGCTGACGGCTCGGGCGTGGCGCCGGCACCGTCGCGAGCTGCCGCACGGGCACCGGTGAGCAGCCGGACGGCATCGGCCAGATAGTGCCCGATCAGCGCGACCGCGAAGGACACCAGCGGCGCCCCGGCGATCGCAGCGAGGGAGAGCAGCGGCGAGTCCCCCTGGGAGAACGCCAGCCGACCCCACGGGAAGCCGCCGAACGGCCAGACCTGCCGGAGCTGCTCGGCGGCCACCCAGATCACCGCGAACGTCGGCGCATGCAGCCAGGTCCGGTGCCGCAACCAACGCGCCCGGCGCGCCCAGGTCCAGGCGGCTACCGCACCGGCGAGGATGCCGGCCTCGGCTACCGAGAGCGCAATCCAGGGGATCACCCCGACGGCGTAGTTCGCCCACCACAGGTGCGGCAGGAAGAACGCGAGCCCCCACACCCAGGTCACCAGCGCGTTCCACCGTGCACTGTCCCGGCCGATGGCCCACACCAGGGCCGCCACACCGACGAGCGCGAGCGGCCACCAGCCGCGCATCGGGAAGGCGGCATCGGTCAACCAGCCGCCGAGCGCGGCGACGAGCAGCGTCAACGCTCGCGGGGTCCGGGATGCAGGCACCACAGCAGGATACGTGCCCGGAGCGGGCCCTCGGTGCCGCTCGCGGTCGGCGGTGACCGGGCTGGCTGATCACACCGGCTGGCCCCGTGTGATCACACCGACCGGCCCGTGCATCCTTCGGGCCGGAACCCCCTGCGCGGACGCCCCGTTTTCTAGTGAATGCACGGGCCTGGTCGGTGCCCACTCCCTGTGATCAGGAGCAGTTACAAGAAGCGAACATACCGGCCCAGGTCGTTCCCGCCAAGGCGTCAACAGTGCAGGTCAACGGCGTACGTGCAGGTCAGAGCGGATGGAATTCAGGCAAGGTTTTTAGCTCCCTCGGCGTGTCGTCTGGTGTGTCGGCCAGAACATGTGGTCGGGGCTCAGGTGGTCCCGTACGCGACGATGCCTCGGCGCACGGCGTCAAGAGCCTGACGGGCGGTGCGGCGCAGCTGTGTGGAGGGTGCGGCGATGGCGATCTGGTCCAGCAGATCGATCACCTGCCGGCTCCACCGGACGAAGTCCCCGGCGGCCAGGTCGCCCGCATCCAGCACGTCGGTCAGCGTGCCTCCCTGTGCCCAGACGTACATCGGCCGCACCAGGCCCAGATCGACCGGCTGCGCCCGGCGCACCCCGTGCTCCCGCTCCACGGAGTCCAGGCGGCGGGAGATCCGTCTGGTGGCATGGACCGCCAGCGCGAGCGGCCCGTCCGCCCGTCCCGGCGGGATGGGCAGCTCGCCGGTGTCATCGGAGCGGGAGGAGTACACCACTATCGAGGTGACCGCGGCCAGAGCAGCCGGGTCGAGCTCGGCCCAGACATCGCCGCGAAGGCACTCGGCCAGCACCAGGTCCTTCTCCGAGTACAGCCGGCGTAGCCAGGTGCCTTGTGCGGTGACGCTCGTCTCGTCCCCGGAGCCGCTCAGGTAGCCGAGCTGGGTGAGCACCTGGCACACCCGGTCGAAGTCCCGCGCGATCGATGAGGTGCGTCCTTCGATCCGGCCGAGCAGCTGCTGGTGCTCCTTGGCGAGCTTCTCCCGCCGCCGAGCCCAGCGCAGGTGATCCTCCCGGTCCGAACAGCCGTGGCACGGGTGGTGCCGCAGCCGTTCCCGGGCGGTCGCCAGGTCTGTGTCGCTCCCGCTGGTCGACGGTGGGCGCGGCCGGACCTCGGGTTCGGCCGCACCCAGGGCGTTGCGCAGCGTGGCTGCCAGGTCCCGCCGTTCCTGCGGCCGGCGCGGGTTGACGTGTTTGCCGATCGTGATCCGACCCCACCGGTCGGTGCCGTGCGGAAGGTCGGCAGCGGTCAGCCGGGCCTGCCGGGCGTCGGTGGTGAGCACGTGCAGCAGTGGCCCGTCCAGGCCCGGCGGGTCCGGGGTGGTGAGCACGACGGCGAACCCGGCCCGCCGGCCGTGCGGAATCTGGATGACGTCCCCGCGCCGCAGCGACCCGACCAGCTCGGCGGTCGCCTCCCGCGCGGCGCGGGAGCGGGCCCGGGAGAGGTCCTTCTCTCGGGCCGTGATCTCCGTACGCAGCGCCAGGTACTCCTCGATGTCCCCGAGGTGGCAGGCCATCGCCTCGGCGTACCCGTCCAGCGCCTCGGTCATCGACCGCGCCTGCCGGGCCAGGCCCACCACGGACCGGTCCGCCTGAAACTGCGCGAAGGACGTCTCCAACGTCTCCCGGGCACGGCCGAACCCGGTCGTGGAGATCAGGTTCACCGCCATGTTGTACGTGGGGTGGAAGCTGGACCGCAGCGGATAGGTGCGCCGGCTCGCCAGACCTGCGACCGCCACCGGGTCGAGGCCGCTGGAGTAGAGCACGACGGCGTGCCCTTCCACGTCGATACCGCGTCGCCCCGCTCGTCCGGTCAGCTGGGTGTACTCCCCCGGGGTGATGTCCGCGTGCCCGCGTCCGTCCCATTTGGTCAGCCGTTCCAGGACTACCGACCGGGCCGGCATGTTGATCCCGAGTGCCAGGGTCTCGGTCGCGAACACCACCTTCACCAGGCCGGCGGCGAACAGGGCCTCGACCGCCTCCTTGAACACCGGCAGCAGTCCGGCGTGGTGCGCGGCCACCCCCGCCAGCAACGATTCACGCCAGGCCCAGAAGTCCAGCACACCGAGGTCCTCCCGGGGCAGGTCGGCGCACCGTCGCTCCACCTCCTCGGCGATCTCCTTGCGCTCGGCCTCGGTGGTCAGGGTGATCCCGTGGCGGACCACCTGGTCGGCTGCCGCCTCGCAGCCGGCCCGGGAGAAGATGAAGAAGATCGCGGGCAGCAACCCGGCCCGGTCCAGCCGGTCGACCACCATCGGCCGCGGCGGGGTGCGCACGATCCGGTGCCGGGCCGGTGCCGGGCGGCCTCTGCCCCGGCCGCGGCCCCGGCGGCCCCCGGTGGGCCCGCGGTTCAGCTGGCGTTCTGCGGACCGGATCGACTCCACCAGGTCCGGGCTGATCGGCGGGTTCGTGCCGGGGCGAGTCGGGTCCACGTGCGCGGAGTACAGATCGAGGACGTCCCGGCCGACCATCACGTGCTGCCACAGCGGTACCGGCCGCACCTCGGAGACCACCACGGCTGTGTCGCCCCGCACCTCGGTAAGCCAGTCACCGAACTCCTCGGCGTTGGACACTGTGGCCGAGAGTGAGATCAGGTGCACGTCGCTGGCCAGGTGCAGGATCACCTCTTCCCACACCGGTCCACGGAACCGGTCAGCCAAGTAATGCACCTCGTCCATCACCACGTAGCCGAGATCGGCCAGCGTGGGCGATGAGCTGTACAGCATGTTCCGCAGCACCTCAGTGGTCATCACCACCACCGGGGCCTCGCCGTTGATCGTGGTGTCCCCGGTGAGCAAACCAACATTGGCCGCGCCGTGCGCCTCGCGAAGGTCGGCGAACTTCTGGTTGCTCAGCGCCTTGATCGGCGTGGTGTAGAACGCCTTCCGGCCGTGCGCGAGGCCCAGGGCGATGGCGAACTCCCCCACCACCGTCTTCCCGGCACCGGTGGGTGCGGCCACCAGGACGTCCCGGTCGGCCTGCAACGCCTCGCACGCCTGGACCTGGAACTCGTCCAGCTCGAAGCCCAGGGCGGCCCGGAAGCGTCCCCACGGTGAGCGCTCAGTCACCTGGCGTTGCGCAAAGGCGGCATACCGTTCGGCGGGCGAGGACATACCCCCAGCCTAGGTGGCCTCCGGGGTGAGCAGTCGCAACGCACCCGGGCGAAGCCGCGCCCGGAGCGGCAACCGGCCGAGCAGCTCACCGTCGGCGTAGACGGGTGGGGGACGCCGTCGGCCCGGCAGCGGCTCGAGCACCACTTCCCGGGCGCGCAGGATCTCTACCCGGGGCGAGCGCACGTGCGTGCCCTGGTACAGCCGGGGGAAGAGCCGCATCAGCTGGGCCCGGCCCATCGCGTGTGCGATCACCACATCCATCCAGCCGTCGTCCATCTGTGCATCCGGCGCGATCTGCATCCCGCCGCCGAAGGACGGCGCATTCGCCAGCGCCACCAAGGTGGCGTCCTGTTCGCGGACCACGCCGTCGATGGTGAGCCGGTAGCCGTAGGGGTGGAACACGCTGAGCTCGGCAAGCGTACCGCGCACGTACCGGCCACCGCCCTGGGGCCACCGGTAGGTGTTCGCGCGGTGGTTCACCGCGGCGTCGATCCCGGCGGAGAGCACGCAGGCGGTCCACTCCACCGCAGTCGGGTCCTCGAGCTCATCGGCGTGACTGGCAGCTGTGCTGCCGCCAGCACCGCCAGCGCCGCCAGCGCCGCCAGCACCGGCTGCACTACCAGCAGCCCCGGCGTCCTCGGCCTCGGGCACGTGCACCCGGGTGGCGATGGCATCGACCACCCGGGGCCGGCTGTCCAGGGCGGCGAGCACATCGGCCACCGCCCGGCGGCAGTCGTGCTCGACCAGGCCCAGCGTGCGGGCCAGGTCGTTGCCGCTCCCGAACGGCACGATCCCCAGCGGCACTGTGGTCCCAGCCACCACGTTCACACCCAGGTGAACCATGCCGTCCCCGCCCACCACCACCAGGGCGTCCAGCTCCCAGAGCGTGTCCCGGGCGCGGGCCAGCGCGATCTCGGCAGTGCGTCCGCTGAGATCGATCACCTCGTGCCCGCTGCGGCCGAGCAGCGCCAGGGCATCCCGGCCGCCGTCGTCGGCGCGCCCATGCCCGGCGGTGGGATTGATCAGCACACCCAGACGGCTCATGCGGATCAGACTAGGCCCTGGTCAAGAGCTGACGTCCGTGTCCACGTCCGAGCCGACACCGGCTGCCAGCGCCTTCTTCGCCACCCGACGATCGTTCAGCAGGCAGATGCCGACGGCAGCGAAGTACAGCCCGATGATCGGCAGCGCCATCAGCACGAAGGTGACCGCATCCGCCGTCGGCGTGGCCAGTGCGGCCAGGACGAAGATGATGATCACCGCCCAGCGCCAGCCCTTCAGCCAGGTCATCCCCTTGGCTACGCCGAGGAAGTTCAACAACACCAGGATCAGCGGCAGCACGAACGCCACGCCGAAGATCAGCAGGAACTGCATGACGAACTTCAGGTAGGTGGTGACGTCGATCAGGGCCGAGGACGTCTCCCCGTCCGGGACGAACTGGGTGAGCAGCAAGAACGTGTTCGGCAGTGCGGTCCAGGCCATGAAGATTCCGCCGGCGAACAGCGGCACGCCGGCGCCGATCACCATCAGTGCCCACCGGCGTTCCTTGCTCCGCAGCCCGGGCGCGAGGAAGGCCCACACCTGGTAGATCCACCACGGGCTGCTGGCGAGGAAGCCGAGGAACGCGGCGACCCGCAGCTTGATGTCGAAGCTGGCTGCGACGTTGGAGAAGTTCAGCGTGGCGTCGACGCCACGCTCGCGCAGGTCGCTGACCGGGAGCTGGAGCAGCTGGAACACCGGGTCATAGAGGAACCATCCGCCGATCGCACCGACGAGGATGCCGGCGCAGGCAAGCATCAGCCGTTTGCGCAGTTCACGAAGATGTTCCCCGAGAGGCATCTTCCCCTCGGGGTTGGTGCGTGAGACCACTGGCGTCAGGTGGTGCTGGAGTCGTTGCTGCGCTGCTCCGAGGTCGGCTGCGATGCCTGCTGGTCAGAGGTCGTCTGGCTGGTCGAGGTGGAGGGGCTGGTCTGGTGGGGCTGGTCGTCCTGGAGCACTGTCTTCGCGTCGGACATGTCGGTGTCGTCCTGCAGCTCCTTGATCTCCTTCTTGAAGACCTTGAGCGACTTGCCCACGTTGCCAGCAATGTCCGGCAGGCGGCTGGCACCGAACAAGAGCAGCACCAGTCCCACGATCACGATCCAGAAGACTGGATTCTTCAACATCTGTGTTCCTCCGTGAAATCTCGTGACCGTCAGCGCTCAGAACGGGAGTCCGATCGCCCGCCACCTCTCCAGGGTACGCGATCGACGAGCCTGTACCCGTTCTGCACGGGCGGAAAGATTATCGCGTCGCCGTTGCCGCCACACCTCGCGCTCCGCCTCGGTGGCGCTCAGGTCCGGCGTGAAGGTCCGCTGAGCGAACTGCTCGTCCAGCTCTGCCATGGTCGAGTCCAGCCGCTCGAACACCTCGCCGCTGCGGCTGAGCTGTGCCATCAGGGCCTTGAAGTGGCGCCACAGGTGCAGCGCGAGCAGCACGAAACAGGCCAGCGCACCGAGCACCAGCACCGTCCACACCGCGAACCACCACATCGCTTCAGCCTACCGGCGGATCGAGCGTGTCGTCGCCGGCGGCATCGTCCAGGCCGGCGTCGGCATAAGCCGCCAGGGCGGCCTCGGCGCGGTCGGCGATACCGGCCGCCACGTCCGCAGGGGCGACGGCGCGCACATCCTCGGCCAGGCCGAGCACCAGGTGGTGCAGCCAGGCCAGATCCACCACTGCCACCTCGACGGCGAAACTCCCCTCACCGGTGTCCCGCACCCCGGTCACGGGGTACTGCTCGGCCACCCACCGGGCCCGGGAGGCCAGCTCCAGGTGCACCCGCCACGGTGCTGCCGCCAGTTCCGGCTCCGTGTCCGCGGCGGGTTGCACCTCCGGGTGTTCCTCGGCGGCGACGTTCAGCTCGGTGAGCTGGAGGATCCGGTCCAACCGGAACTGGCGCACGTCCTTCGCCCGGTAGCACCAGGCCACCAGGAACCACCGGCGGGAGTCGGTGAGCAGCTGGAGCGGATCGACATCACGCTCGCTGACCTCGTCCGCTGCCGAGACGTAGCGCAGGTGCAGCCGGCGGCCTGCGGACATCGCCGCCCGGATCGCGGTGAGCCACCCGCTCACCCGCGCCCCGTCGTCGTCGGGTCCGGCCACCTGTACGGCCTCTGCGGAGCGAGCGGCGGTACCGGCCGCCTCGGTGAGCTTCTCCATCGTGGAGGTCAGCACCGGGTCGGTGGCCAGGCCCGGGGTCACCTGCAGGGAACGCAGCGCGGTCAGCAGCGCCACCGCCTCCTGCGGGCCCAGTCGTAACGGCCGGTGCATCCCCCGAGCCTCGGTGAGGGTGAGGATGTTCCGCTCCCGGTCGTCGGCGGAGAAGTCGATCAGGTCGTCGTGCAGGTAGCCCGGGGTGCCGGAGACCCAGAGCGTGTTCACGTCCAGCAGCACCCGCCCGGTACTCACCCCGAAGTGCTCGGCCACCTGTTCGACCGGGACCCCGGGATGGGAGTCGAGGTAGGTGATCAGCGCGAGCATCCGCACCACCCGGTCACCGGCCGTCTCCGCCATCACCGCTCCCCTCCCAGCGCCGCGGCTGCCCGCAGGCGGCGCAGCACCGCCGCGCGCAGCTCCGGTGGGTCGAGCACCACCACAGCGTCGGTGTACCCGGCGATCTCCTCGGCCAGTCGGTCCACATCGGTCGTCTCCAGCCGGAACACATCGCGGCCGGCCGGCCCGGCAGCGCCGGTGTCCGCCTCGCCCCGGGCGCGCAGCGCCGAGGCGCGTTCGGGGGCCAGGGCGAGCACCGCCGTCGTGGTGCTCGGCTCGGCGACGAGCTGCTGTGTGTCCGCCGGGATCTGTACCTGACCGGGCTCCCCCACCCGCCGCACCTTGCCGACGATCCGGGAGAGCCGGAACAGCCGCTGGGCCTGCCGGTCGGTATCGAACGCGACCAGGTACCAGCCCCGGTCCTTCGCGAACAGCCGCCACGGCTCCACTGTGCGTGCCTCGGTGCTGCCGGTGCTGGCGGCCCGGTAGGTGAACCGCACGGCGATCCGGTCCTCGATCGCGTCCAGCAGCTCGCCGAATGCCGGGTCCGGCCCCCGGACCCGGAGGGACAGCCCCGCGAACCGGCCCGGATCGGCGGCGTCGCTGACCGCACGGAGCTTGGTCAGCCCGCGGCGGGAGTCGGCGGCGAAGGAGGAGTCCTGCCACACCTGCGCGGCCAGGGAGAGCACCCCGATCTCCGCCGGGGTGAACTGCACCGGCGGCAGCTCGTACTCGGCGGTGTCGATCCGGTAGCCGACATCGTCCTCATGGGTGGAGTCGGTGAGGGTGACGATCGGCAGCCCGAGGGCGCGGAGCTGGTCCTTGTCCCGTTCGAACATTCGGTCGAACGCCTCGTCCGACGTGGCGCCGGAGTACCCGTTCACCGAGGCGCGGATCTCCGCCTTGGTCATCCGGTGCCGCGTGTGCGTCAGTGCGATCACCAGGTCCAGCAGACGCTCGGCCGCGGGGACGCGCTCAGCCATCTGTGCCGTCTCCAGGTCCGTTGCGGTTCATGGCACACAGGCTAGTAGCGATAGGTTGCCGGTGTGATGACTTGGCGACACGGCGTGGTTCGCTCCCTCGGGCGGTCCTGGTCCGGAGCGCAGGAGCTGCAGGTGCTGGTGCTTCCCGGGACCGAGGGCCCGGGCGCGCTGGACAGGGCGGAGGAAGCCGCCGCAGTGGAAACGGAAGCAGAGAGCACCGCGACCGTGCGCGCGCTCGCCTACACCGACGTCGTCGGGCAGGTCCGGCCCGGCCAGCGGGTGCTGCTGAACACCACCGCCCAGGTACGCGGGCTGGGCACCGGCGGATACGCCCTGGTCATCGCCCTGCCGGAGGATCTGCCGGCCGACCCGCCGCCGAGCCCCGGGCATATCGTCAAGGCCCGGTACACCCCGCAGCAGGTGATGGTGCTCGGGGTGGATGAGCAGGAGTCCGGCCACCACGAGCTGCTCCGGGAGGCCGACGATCTGGCCGGGATGCCCGTGGTGGTGGCGGACCTGCACTCGGCCGTGCCGGCTGTGCTCGCCGGTACCCGGTGGGCGGGCGCCGAGCGCGGCACGCCGCTCACCGTGGCCTACGTGATGACCGACGGCGGGGCGTTGCCTGCCGCGTTCTCCCGCACGGTGGCAGGGCTGCGCGAGTCCGGCTGGTTGGCCGCCACGATCACCACCGGCCAGGCCTACGGGGGCGACCTCGAGGCGGTCACCGTGCACTCCGGGCTACTCGCCGCGCACCTGGTGGTCCAGGCCGATCTGGTGGTGCTCGCTCAGGGGCCGGGTAACGCCGGTACCGGCACCCGGTGGGGATTCTCCGGGGTGGCGGCCGGTGAGGCGCTGAACGCGGCCGCCGTGCTCGGGGGGCGCCCGGTGGCCAGTCTGCGGGTCTCCGGCAGCGACCGGCGCGAACGCCATTTCGGCATCTCCCACCACAGCCTCACCGCGATCGGCCGGGCGGCGCTCGCCCCGGCCGACGTGGTGGTACCCGAGCTGGACGGTGAGCTCGGCTCCCGGGTGCGCGAGCAGGCTCGCACGCTGGAGAGCCGGCACCGGTTGGTGTCGGTGCCGACCACCGGGCTGGCCGAGGCGCTGGCCTCCGCGCCGGTGCCACTGAGCAGTATGGGCCGCAGCCTGGCCGAGGACGCCGCCCCGTTCCTAGCCGCTGCTGCCGCCGGTGTCCATGCCGCCCGGCTCGTGCTCGGCGACCAGGGTGGCCAGCCGGCGTGAGGCCGCCCGGGCCCGTGCGCCGTCGACGCGTTGGATCGCGAGGACGGACAGCACCCGGCCGTCCGACAGATCCAGCTGTACCCAGTCCCGTTCGCCGAAACGCACCGAGACGATCTGCGCCCAGTCCAGCCGAGCGGTGCCGATGATGTTGCGCACCCGCAGCCCGGAGCGGGACGGAAACGCGGCCACGCTGCCGATCAGGTGCAGGAACACACAGATCACCAGTGCCAGGACCGCACTGCCCACCTGATACTCGCGGTGCGGGTCGTCCAGCCGGTTGGTGAGCACCACGAAGAGCACCCAGCCGGCGAGGATCCACACGATCAGCACGAGCGTGACGATGCGGGTGGCCCGGGACCGGAACGGCGCGTAGAGGTCGCCCGGCCCCGCGTCCGGGTGCCGATTCTCGGGGCCGGCACCTCCGGAGGCCATCAGCTACCTCTCAGAGTCGACTGGCGTGGATCGTCGTCACGATGATCGCGCGTGCGCCGAGGCCGTACAACTCGTCCATGATCGGGTTGGTCCGCTTGCGCGGCACCATCGCCCGGACCGCCACCCAGCCGCGGTCGTGCAGCGGGGAGACCGTGGGCGATTCCAGCCCCGGGGTGACCGCCACGCAGGCGTTCACGTGCTCCACCGGGCAGTCGTAGTCCATCAGCACGTACTCGTGCGCCACCAGCACTCCGTGCAGACGTCGGTCGAGCACGTGCAGTCCGGGTTTCGGCTCGCCGCTGGGTCGGATCAGCACGGCTTCCGAGGTCAGGATCGGCTCACCGAAGATCTCCAGCCCGGCAGCACGCAGGGTGCTGCCGGTCTCCACCACGTCTGCCACCAGGTCCGCGACCCCGAGCTGCACGGTGGACTCGATCGCGCCGTCCAGGCGGACCACATGTGCGTCGATACCCTGCTCGGCCAGGTGCCGGCGCACCACCACCTCGTAGGAGGTGGCCACCCGCTTGCCCTGGATGTCGGCGAGCTCGGTCATCGTGCCGGCGGGCGCGGCGTAGTGGAACGTGGACCGGGCGAAGTCGAGCGAGCGGTGCTCCACCGCCTCCATCCCGGAGTCCAGGAACAGGTCCCGGCCGGTGATGCCGGCATCGACCACACCTTCGGCGACGTACACGGCGATGTCCCGCGGGCGGAGGAAGAAGAACTCCACGTCGTTCTCCACGTCCGGCAGGACCAGTTCGCGCCCGTCCCGGCGCTGCCGGTAGCCGGCCTCGCGCAGCATGGTGCTCGCAGGTTCGGACAGGGCTCCCTTGTTGGGCACGGCGATTCGAAGCACAGGGTTCCTTCTCGGCTCTCGTGGCCGGCGCAGTGGCCACAGTGGTCAGGGTGGTGGCGGGTGGGTCGGGGGTCCGGTCGGTGGATCCGGCCGGTCAGAGATGGGTGTAGACGTCCTCGAGGGTGAGGCCACGGGCGATCATCATCACCTGCAGGTGGTAGAGCAGCTGAGAGATCTCCTCGGCGGTCTCGGCGTCGCTCTGGTACTCGGCGGCCATCCACACCTCGGCGGCCTCCTCGACGATCTTCTTGCCGACGGTATGGATGCCGGCGTCCAGCTCGGCAACTGTGCCCGAACCCTCGGGTCGGGTCTGGGCCTTGTGCTGGAGCTCGGCGAACAGGTCCTCGAACGTCTTCACCCGCAAGAGCCTACTCGGCCTCGATCAGTACATCGGTGTACGCCTCCTGCGCGGGCACCTGCTCACTGGTCAGGCCGGCGTCGGCCAGAAACGCCGACATCTCCTCCCACGGCCCGGTGTGCAGCCCGAACGGCGTGCTGAGATCGCCGTACAGCGGCACAGTGGCGGCCATCGTGGCGGTCATGATCGCCTCCTGCTGCTCGTCCAGCGTGCCGGGGATCTCCTCGGCGGCAGCCTGCACGCCCACCGCCGGGTCCGCGACGATGTCCGCCACCGCCCGGCCGACAGCCTGCACCACACCGCGCAGCGCATCGGTGTTCGAGGCGAGCAACTCGTCGGTGGTGCCCAGGCCGATGCCGACCAGGGGCACGTTCCCGAGCGGTACGGCTCGCACGTCCAGACCGGTAGCCGCGAACTGCGGGATGTCGTTGTTGCTGTAGCCCATCACCGCGTCCACATGGCCCTCGCTGAGCGCATCCTGCTGGGTGAAGCCGATATGCTGGATGTCCACATCGTCCTCGGTGAGCTCGGCGGCGCGCAGCATCGCCAGCAGCCCGAAGTAGGTCTCGCCGAACGGCCCCGGGATACCCACGGACCGGCCGGCCAGGTCCTCCGGTTCCGTGATCTCGGAGTCGGTGGGCACGATCAGGGCGACCGGGTAGCTGGTGTAGATCGTTGCGATGTCCACCACCGGCACGCCCTGATCGCGGGCCTGCATCATCTCGTCCCCGCCAGCGACCACCAGGTCCTCGCTGCCCCCGCTGAGGGCACCGAACAGGTCCTCGGACTCGCCGTGGTGGCGCAGCGTGACGTCCACTCCGGCATCGGTGAAGTAGCCGTTCTGCGCGGCCAGGTAGAACGGTGCGAACTGCACGTTCGGAACATAGGTCAGACCGAGGGTGAGGTGTGGCAGTTCGCCATCGCCGTTCTCGGTCTCGCCGGAGCAGCCGGCCAGGGCCACCAGGCCCGTGGCCGCCACCGCTCCCGCGATCAGCTGTCGTCGGGTCACCACCATCGCACTCGCCTCTCCAGAGCTCGCATCAGTAGATAGATCCCGACCGCACAGGCGGCCAGGACGATGAGCGTGGCGAACATTCCCTCGGTGTCCGAGCGGTCCCGATAGACGGAGAGCAACAGGCCGAGGCCCTCGCCACCCATCACGAACTCCCCGACCACCGCGCCGGTGACCGAGAGCACGAACCCGTTCCGGATCCCGGCGAGCAGCGCCGGCAGCGCCATCGGCGCCTCGATCCAGATCAGTCGCCGCCACCGGCCCGCGCCGTCGAGCTGCGCGGCACCGACGATGTCCTCGTCCAGTGTGGTCAGCCCGAGCTGGGTGTTGACGAAGATCGGGAAGAAGACCAGGAGCGCGCACAGCAGCGAGATCGGGAACTGGCCGTATCCGAACCAGATCACGATCAGCGGTGCCAGTGCGACGGCGGGGATCGCCTGCGATGCGGCCAGATACGGACCGATCGCACGGTTCGCCCACGCGGAATGTGCCACCAGATAGCCCAACGGGAGGGCGACCAGGAGGCCGAGGAGGCATCCCAAGAAGCTCTCCGAGAGGGTGACAGAGGCATAGCCGAGGATTCCGCCGTCGGTCAGCTCGAGCAGCAGCCGACCGGCGAGATCGCTCGGCGCGGGTAGCACCCGGGAGGGGACGAGCAGGCTGCTCGCCTGCCACAGCGCCAGTACGGCGACGGCGAAGATCACCGGGGCGGCAATCATCTGCCGCGATGTGGCTGCTCGCTGCACCGGTCTGTGTTTCCCTTCCCCAAGTGCATACCCGGGGCCGGGATGGTGCGCGGCGCCACCCATCCCTCGACGTCGGGCGTGCCGACGCCGCGTGCTACCTCCCATCCGGACTTTAACCGTCGGTCCCGGAATTTCACCAGGTCAACCGGCCACCGAAATGGCCGGGTCGCGGACTATCACCGCCGGTTCGGACTTTCACCGACCCCGGAGCACGTTGAACTCGTTCTCTAGTATCGCATACCGGCTAAGACGTCGACAGGGCGGCCGGGTGTGCTGAGCCACACCCGAGATGAGGCCCCACCGTGCTCCCCACCCCTGAGATCTCCCTGCGCGCTCGAGCCCCGCCCACTCGACGTGCCCGGGATGCGCAGTGAATCGCGATCGGGGGCAGATCGACGGGACCTGCGGTCGGAGGGTCGGCTCAGCCCCGGTAGGCGTCGGTGGCCAGGGCACGCAATGCCTCGATCTCGGCGTTCGGGTCCTCGGCCCGGTAGACGGCCGACCCGGCGACGAACATGTTGGCTCCGGCGCCGGCGGCCTGGGCGATGGTGCCGGTGGAGACGCCGCCGTCCACCTGGATCCAGATGTCCCGTCCGAGCGCGGTGATCGCCTCTCGGGTGCGCCTGATCTTCGGCAGGGTTCCGGTGATGAAGGACTGGCCGCCGAACCCTGGTTCCACGGTCATCACCAGCACCATGTCGAACTCGGTGAGCAGGTCCAGGTAGGGCTCCACCCCGGTGCCCGGCCGCAGCGCGATCGCCGCGCGTGCGCCGAGCTGGCGCAGCTCCCGGGCCAACCGCACGGGTGCCGCTGAGGCTTCGGCGTGGAAGGTGACCGAGGCGGCGCCGGCTTCGGCGTAGGCCGGTGCCCAGACGTCCGGCTTCTCGATCATCAGGTGCACATCGGCGGGGAGCCCGGTGCTCGCGATCACCTTCTCCACCACCGGCAGACCGAAGGTGAGATTGGGAACGAAGTGGTTGTCCATCACGTCCAGGTGGACATAGTCCGCGGCACCTATCCGGCCGACCTCGTCGGCCAGGTGCGCCAGGTCCGAGTTCAGCACGCTCGGGGAGATGAGGATCGCCATGGCCTGAGACTACTGGCCGGTGCGGCGAATCACGGCGCAGAACATCGCATCCGTACCGTGCCGGTGTGGCCACAGCTGCAGATACGGGCCGCTCTGGTCGGTCAGCGGGGTTGTGGTGACTCCGGCGGCGATCTCGACGGCGTCCAGCACTTCGCCGTTCCGGGTGCGTCCGAGCACGTCCTCGACCACCAGTCGGGTCTCGGCCACGTGCGGGGAGCAGGTCACGTAGGTGACCACTCCCCCGGGTCGCACAGCGGCGAGGGCGGAGGCGAGTAGCTCGCGCTGCAGCATGCCGAGCTCAGCCAGATCGCTGGCACTGCGGCGCCATCGGGCCTCGGGCCGGCGGCGCAGCGCGCCCAGGCCGGTGCACGGGACGTCCACCAGGGCCCGGTCAAAGTGATCGGGCAGGTCGGCGCCCAGCTCTCGGCCATCGCCGGTGCGGACCTCGAGCCCGGGCAGTCGCTGCCGCACGGCGGCGGTGGAGGAGCGGACCAGCCGGGCGCGATGCTCAGCCACCTCGTTGGCGAGCAGCTCACCACCGGCGTCCCGTTCGGCGAGCAGCCCGCCGAACAGCGCAGCCTTGCCGCCGGGACCGGCACACAGGTCCAGCCAAGCCCGATCGCTGCCGGCCACCGGTGCCGCCGCAGCCACCAGGGTGACCAGCTGACTGCCCTCGTCCTGGATCCCGGCGCGGGCCTCCCGCACTGCCGGGATGGCATGCGGATCACCGGCGGTGAGGACACGGGCGGTGTCGGTCCAGCGGCCCGGGCGGGTTCCGTGGATCTCCTCGGCGTCGACCAGGCCGGGCCGCAGCGCCACGTGCACCGCTGGCGGCTCGTTGTTCGCCGCGAGGAGCTCAGGCAGGTCGCCGGAGCCGGTCGGGGTCTCGGCCAGCGCTTGCCGGAAGGCCCGCACCATCCAGGCCGGGTGCGAGCCACCGATGGCGAGTCGTTCGGTCTCATCCTTCGCATCGGCGCTGATCTGCTCGAGCCACTGGTCCAGGTCCTGGCCCGCGACCTTGCGCAGGATCGCGTTCACGAACTGGGCGGGTCCGGCGCCGATCGCGTCTCGGGCCAGGCCCACAGTGGCGGACACCGCGGCGTGGTCGGGCACCCGCATCCCGAGGAGCTGGTGCACGCCCAGGCGCAGCGCGTCCAGCACCGGTGGGTCGAGCGTGGTCAGGGGGCGGTCGGCGACGGTCGCAAGCACGGCGTCGTACCGGCCGCGCAGCCGCAGCGTGCCGTAAGCCAGCTCAGTGGCGAACGCGGCGTCCCGCCCGGTGATTCGGCGTTCCCGCAGCAGCGGTGGGAGAACGAGATTGGCATAGGCATCGCTTTCGGCCACGGCGCGCAGCGCGTCCCAGGCGGCACGGCGGGCGGGGTCGGTCGAGCGAGCGCGCTCCCGCGGTGCCTGCCGGCTGCGGTCGGAGTGCTGGCCCCGGTTCGGACGTTCGCCCCGGTTCGGACGTTCGCCCCGGTCCGGCCGCTTGCCGCGCTCGGGCCGCTGGCCGTGGTCCGGCCGCTGGCCGTGGCTCGGGCGCCGGTCACGCCCCGGCCCGCCGCCGCTGCGACCAGAGCCGCCACCTGGCCGGCCTCCGCGGCCGGCTGAGCCGCCACCGTGACCCGAGCCGCCACCTGTGCGACCTCCCTGGCCAGGCGCGTTCACCGGGCCACCCCAGCTCCGCCGTCGAAAGCTGCGCCGGACTCCAGACGCGCACCGCGTGCCCAGTCGGCAGCGGACATCCAGCTCTTCCCCGGTGGTGCCACCTGGTCCAGCTGCACCGGGTGCGTGCCGGTGCCCACCAGCACCGACTCCCCCACGGCGTGAAGCTCCCCGGGTCGCAGCGGTGACGCGTCCGGCTGCGGGCGCACCGGGCCGAGCTTGAACCGAGCGTCGTCGCGGCTGGTCCAGGCACCCGGAGCCGGCGTGCAGCCACGGATCCGGCGGTCCACCACATGTGCCGGAAGGCTCCAGTCCACCCGGGCATCGGAGCTGATCAGGCGCGGCGCCAGGCTGACTCCTTCGGCTGGCTGCGGGAGGGCACGCGCGGTACCGGCGGCGAGGCCGTCGAGAGTGGCAACCAGCAACGGTGCGCCGGCGTGGGCGAGGCGATCGAGCAGTTCCCCGCTGGTGTCGCGGGGACGCACCGTCTCGGTCATCGTGCCAAGGACGGGCCCGGTGTCCAGGCCGGCCTCGATCTGGAACGTGCTCGCCCCGGTGATCTCGTCGCCGGCCATGATCGCGTGCTGCACCGGGGCGGCGCCGCGCCAGGCCGGCAGCAGGGAGAAGTGCAGGTTGATCCAGCCGTGCCGGGGCAGCTCCAACGCCGGGGACCGGATGAGGGCCCCGTAGGCGACCACGGCCACGGCCTCAGGGGCGAGCTCGCGCAGGGCCGCGAGCGTGTCCTCGTCATGCGGCCGGTTCGAGGTCAGGACGGGTAGTCCCGCGGCTTCCGCGGCAGCGTGTACCGGGCTCGGGGTGAGTACCCGCCGCCTTCCCACGGGTGCAGGTGGCCGGGTGAGCACACCGACCACCTCGTGATCACTGCCGGTCAGGACCTCAAGGGACGGCACGGCCACCGCGGGCGTCCCCGCGAACAGAACTCGCATACGGGTCAGTCTAGAAGGCGCCGGGCGCCGATCAGACGGGCGGAAGCGGTATCCCGAGTGCAGTGAGCCAGGAGCGGGCGCCGGCGGAGTCGGTGAACAGATGCGCCTGCCAGCCGGCTTCCTGCGCTGCGCGCACATTCGCTGCGGAGTCGTCCAGGAAGGCGGTGCGCGCGGGATCGAGTTCGAAGCGGGTCTCGGTGAGGGCGAAGATCGCCGGGTCGGGTTTGGCCACTCCCTCACGCCCGGAGACCAGGACTTCGGTGATCGTGCCGATCACCGGCGCGGCCGCCGGAGCGTGGTGAAAGGTCTCCGCGGACCAGTTGGTCAGTCCCACCGTGCGTAGACCGGCGCGGCGCACGTCCTCGACCAGCTCGCTCATTCCGGGGATCGGACCGGTCAGGGACCGGTGGTAGTCGCGCAGGTAGGTATCCAGGTGCGCCACCCGCTCCCCCAGCTTCCGCTCTACCTCGGGGCGCAGGTCCGCCCAGCGGGCACCGGCATCGAGCTGGCGGTTCACGACGGCGAAGTCCACCTCCTCGAGGAGTGCCTCGGCTTGCTCTGGGGTCAGGGAATCGGCCCAGACCCGGCGAGGGTCCCACCCCACGAGCACCTGGCCGAAGTCGAACACCACCGTTTCGATCGTCATGGCTCCAGCCCACCACATGCCGGCGACGGCGTGGCGCAGCCGGGAATGCGTGTCCGGCTGGAGTCGGGTACCTGCTCGGCCGGGAGTTCAGGCGAGATGGCCTGGACGCAGGCGAGTCGGTCCGGATCCAGGCGGACTGGAACGGCACGGCGCTCAGGCGAGTCGGTCCGGATCCAGCCGGACCCGGAGCGAGCCGCCCTCTTTCCGCGCGGAGCGGATGGCTTGTGCGTGGGTGAGCGTCCGGGCTAGTTCCGCCCCGCTTTCGCGTTGCACGCGTGCCAACACTTGCAGTTGCGGCTCGCCGCCGGGTTGTGCATCGGCCGTCTGCACCGGGCCGAGGAGCATCGACTCGGCCGGCAGTTCCAGGCGCCGAATCAGTCCACGCACGGCGGACGCGTCACCAATGACCGAGGCCATCCGCACTATGGGCGGGAACTCGAGCTCGGTGCGCTCGTCCAGCTCCCGCTCGGCATAGCCGACCGGGTCCCACCGGACGAGTGCCTGCACCGGAACGGGGGCCCCGTGACCAAGGAGCATCACTCGCGCGTTCGAACGCACCAAAGCCGCCGCGCGCATCCACCGGCGCAGCGCCTCGATCCCGGCGCCGAGCTCAGGGCGTGAGGTGAACACCGCGGCGTCCAGAAGCAACCCGGCGGCATAGCCGTTCTCGGTCCGCGGCTCGGCACCGGGAGTGGCGACCACGAGCTCTGGTGCGTCCTCCACCCGGGGCAACACTCCGCCGTCGGCCCCGGACGTGCGCACGACGACGCCGGGGAATGCCCGGCCCAGTTCTTCCGCGGTGCGCTGGGAGCCCACGCGCATCGCACGCAGACCGGTGTGCTCGCACTCCGCGCAGCGCCAGTCCAGCTGTGACCGCGCGCACCAGGTGCAGCGCGCCTTGGTGTGGTGACCGTCCAGTGCCAGCGGGCCGTGGCAGTGCGTGCATCGGGCCGGGGTTCTGCAGTCGGCGCATGCCACCACAGGCAAGTAGCCACTACGGGGAACCTGGACCAGGACCGGGCCATTCTCCAGGCCTGAGCGCAGGAGCCGGATCGCGGATCCGGGAACCCGTGCTCGTCCTGCTGCACCCTCGCGGTCCAGATCGACGTCCGAGGGGGCTTGCACCTGTGGCGTGTGCTCCCGGACCACCGCGCGCGGTGCCTGCAGGGAACGGGCCCAGCCGTCTCGGACGAGCAGCTGCGCCTCGGGGGTGCGGATGAAGCCGCCGAACAGGGCGGCGGCATCGGCAGAGCGGGCCCGGAGAGTGAGGATCTGGCGAATGTGTGGGTACGGGGCGCGCGGCTCGATGTGCAGGTCGTCGCCGTCGTCCCAGCAGACCACCAGACCGAGCTGGGTGACCGGGGCGAAAGCTGCCGACCGGGTGCCGATCACTACGTGCGCCTGGCCGGTCAGGGCAAGGAGGAACCGTCGGTAGCGGGCCGCGCGGCCCTGTTCGGCGGTGAGCACCACATGGTCGAGGCCGGTGGCCTTCATCGCCGCGCTGAGAATGTCCACGTCCTGCTGGTCCGGTAGGCAGACGACGGTGGATCGGCCGCCGAGGCGGCTGGCGGTGGCGGCCGCGGTGATCGCCTCGGCCCAGTGCGGGGCGGCGGCGGTGGCGGCGGAGTCGGCGCTGGGCACGACTGGCCCGCCAGGCAGCGCTGCCCACACCGCCCGGGGTGACTCTCCTGCTTGGATCCGGCGAAGAAAGGCAGCGCCCCCGGGATACCGGGCCCATGCTTCGGTAGCGGGTGCGACCGGTTCGCGCACCGTGGAGTTCTCCACTGCGGCAGGATCGGGCAGCGAGTCCGGCTCCGCACGCCACTGTGGGGCAGCGACGGCCGGCTTCTCGAAGACTGACTTCTCCGTCTGGGCGTGCCGAGGCGGCACTGCCATCCGGAGGACGTCCATCGTGGTGCCGGCATAGTGGGCCGCCACCTGTCGGGCGAGGTCGAACACCGCTGCGGTAAGCACCGGGACGTCGGAGACCACCCGCCGGAGCGGGGCGAGCGAGCCTTCGTGCGTGGAGCTGGTGCTGCGGCCGAGGACGAAGCCGTCGCGCTCCACGCCCGCGAAGCGGACCTTGACCCGGACACCCGGTTTGACTTGGTGGGCGAACTTCGTGGGGATCGCGTAGTCGAAGGTGTGATCGAGATGCGGCAGCGCCACGTCCACCAGAACCTGTGCCACACCGGCCACGTCCGACTGCGGACGTGGCGCGCTGCGCACGTCGAGCAGACTGGGCTGATGGGTCTCGGTCACAGTGCAGATCTCACCACGAGACACCGACGGCGTGCACGTAGGGCTGTGGAAGCCGGTGGTCCCGATGCTCGGGTCGCCCCGCGAACGGGAGCGCTACCGGCAGAGCGAGTCAGCGGCGACCGGCAGAGCGAGTCAGCGGCGACCGGCGAAGCAGGTCAGCGGCTCGGGATCATGCTGGGACTGACAATATCGCCACTCATTGATGAAGTCCCGCCGTTGCGCTATGCGCTCCGAACGATTCGTGTGCTGGCTAATGTTTTGCCCACTTATCCGCCACATCTCCGCGTGATGTCCGTTTCATGCCGCGATATCCACAACCCGTGAGGCCGCGGCGACGCGAAGGTCTCGCCTAGTGGCAGGGTTGCTGCAATGTGGGAAATCGTCCAGAAAATGCGAGGCCGAGGAGTCGGCGAGCCCATGCCTCGGCGCGAGTCGCGTTCAGTGTGTGCTGCCGACCAGCGCGGTCGATCCGGGCGTGTCGCACCTCTGCAGATTGTCAGTGGGCGAGCGTAGAATAGAACGTACACTCGAACGGCAGTATGAGACGATTAGCGACCCGAATAGCTCACCGAAGAACGTGAGGGAGGTGAAGGCGTCATGACACTGATCACGGATACTCGAGTTCCCTTGGCAGCTGGCGAGATGTGCGAGCGGTTGAGGGCGGTGCGAACCGAGCTGGCCACCTTAGCTCAGACAGCGTTCGCGTCCTTCACGGAACCTGAGGCGGGCTCGGTCGTCGCCGAGGTAGAGCAGGTCACCCGCGGGGTGGAAGCGCTGCAGACGCAGTGCGCCGGCGGCATCGATGCCGGTCAGGCGTGGGCTGCGTCCGGCTATCAGTCTTTCGCGAAGTGGTGGAGCCTGCACACTCACCGGCGCCGCTCGACTTCCCACGCCGCCCGGATGCTCGCTCGGGATCTGCGGGAGAGGCTCCCTCTGACTGCGCGAGCTCTGACCCAGGGGCAGTTGGGAGCCGAGCATGCCCGGGTGTTGGCGCGCTTCACCAAGAGCGAGGCCCAGCAGCTGCAGCTCCGCGAGGAGCCGATGGGTGAAGGGTTCCTCGTTGCCCAGGCCGCGCGGATGGGGGTGGAGGACTTCACCGCTGCTGTTCGTGAGTGGGCCACCCGTAGCGACCCCGATGCCGCCGACCGCAACTGGCGCGACGAGTATGCCGGCAGGGAGTTGTTCATCGCTCCGGTGCTGGACGGCACCGATGTGCGCGGTTGGTTGGGAACCGAGGAAGGTGCCGTAGTCGCCGAGGCACTGAACGCGATCATCGGCACCCCGGCGGCGGATGATGAGCGCACCCCGGCCCAACGGCGTGCTGATGCTTTGGTGCACCTGTGCCGAGTGTTCCTCGACTCCGGCACGCTGCAGCCAGGGGCGAGAATACGGCCGCACCTAGCCATCACGATCGACTACACCACGCTGGAACGCCTGATCAACGCCAGCAATCCCGCGTGCTTGGTCCGGGACGCCTTTGGTTTGCCCACCTCCGCAGTGGAAGCAGGAAGGAGCCGCACCACACCGTGGTCTGGCCCGGAGCCGGCGATCCCAGCGGGCCTGGACTACACGCTGCTGACCGATGTTGCTCCCGGTACGTTCGCGGACGGGACTCCGATCCCGCACGGGCACCTGAGCAAACTGCTCTGTGACGGTGAGTTCCACCGGGTCGTCTTCGGCCCCGATGGTGAGATCCTGGACTCGGGGCGCACTGAGAGGTTGTTCACCCCAGCGCAGACGCGAGCCGTCATCGCCAGGGATCGGCACTGCCAGTACCCGGGCTGCTCCGCACCTCCGGGGCAAGGCGAGATCCATCACAGTATCTGGTGGTACCACCAGGGCCGCACCAGCACGGAGAATGCGATTCTGCTCTGCTGGCACCACCATGCTCTCGTGCATCAGCGGCACTTGAGCATCACCCGCCACACCAGCCCGGACGTTGACCGGCCCGGCTGGTGGACCTTCACCGACCCGGACGGCCGGGCCATCCAGAACGTGCCACCCCCGGCAGCGAGTGCATCGGCGACCGAGCCACCCCAGCCTCCACTTCGGCAGTGAGCCGGGCCGGAGCGCTGGATCACCTCGTGACGAAGCTCGGTGAGCGAACGGGAGCCAGATCCGCAAACGCTGGTCGTGGAGCACCTGACCGAGCTGATGCCAGGCTACGCCGTGCATTGGTGCTGCCGGTGGTGCGTCAGTCTGAGGCCCTGGACTGTCGTGACGCCTCGATGCCTCGATGCCTCTATCCTCGTGCCTGGCTGCGGGCTCTTCGTGGCGAGAGCCGCGTTCACATCGTCAGCCGACCGCAGCCCGAAGGTCGGCTACCCGGTCGGTTCGCTCCCAGGTGAACTCGGGCAGCTCACGACCGAAGTGCCCGTAGTTGGAGGTGAGCGCGTAGATGGGCCGCAACAGGTCGAGGTCATGGATGATCGCGGCCGGGCGTAGGTCGAAGACCGCCTGGATCGCCTCGGCGATGCGAGTTGTCGGCACGGTCTCCGTACCGAACGTCTCCACGTACACGGCGATCGGGTGCGCACGCCCGATCGCGTAGGACACCTGGACCTCACAGCGGCGCGCCAGCCCCGCCGCCACGACATTCTTCGCTACCCACCGCATGGCGTAGCTCGCGGACCGGTCCACCTTCGACGGGTCCTTCCCGCTGAACGCTCCCCCACCATGCCGAGACATTCCGCCATACGTGTCCACGATGATCTTCCGACCGGTCAGGCCCGCGTCCCCCATCGGGCCGCCGACCACGAACGTACCCGTCGGGTTCACCAGCAAGCGATAGCCACTCACATCGAGACCGAGCCCGTCGGCCAGGTGCGAGACCACATCGTCGATGACGTGCTCACGGATCCCTGGCGTCAACTCGTCCTCCAGGCGCATGCCCTCCTCGTGCTGGGTGGAGAGAACTACTGTGTCCAGCGCTACCGGACGGTCGCCGTCATAGGCGATTGTTACCTGAGTCTTGCCATCCGGGCGCAGCCCCGGCAGCACACCCGTCTTGCGCACCCTGGTCAGGCGTGCGGAGATCTGGTGCGCCAGCAGGATCGGCAGCGGCATGAGCTCCGGAGTCTCGTCCGTGGCGTAGCCGAACATCAGACCCTGGTCACCGGCACCCTGCAGGTCGTACTCGGAGAAGTCCGCAGTGTCCGTGCGCGACTCCAACGACTTGTCCACACCCTGCGCGATGTCGCCGGACTGCTGCCCGATGGACAACGAAATCCCGCACGAGGCGCCATCGAAGCCGATATCGGAGGACGTGTAACCGATTCCGTTCACCACAGAGCGGACCAGCTTCGGGATCTCCACGTAGCTCTCCGTGGTGACCTCGCCGGCCACATGCACCAGACCGGTGGTGACGAGGGTCTCGACGGCCACGCGGGACCGCGGGTCCGCAGCCAGCATGGCGTCGAGGATCGAGTCCGAGATCAGGTCCGCCACCTTGTCGGGATGTCCCTCGGTGACGGATTCGGAGGTGAAGAGTCGCAGGGTCACGAGCCGAGCGTACCGGTGTCGGTGGACATTTCGGCCCCGTTTGTCTCCGGTGATCGCTGGTCGAGAAGCTCAGCGGCTGCGTCCCAGATCGCCGCCGCCACCTCGTCCTTGCTCCCACTGGCGTGACCGACCTGCTCCCCCGCCGCATTCAGGAGGTGCACCGTGTTCGGCACGTCCCCGAATCCGGCACCCGATCCGACGGCGTTCACGGCGAGCAGGTCTGCGCCCTTCCGCTTGGCTTTGGCGCGCCCGTGGTCGAGCACGGACCCGCTTTCGTCACCAGTCTCGGCGGCGAAGCCGACGATCACCTGCCGCGGCTGGCGTCGCGAGACGAGACCGGCAAGGATGTCCGGGTTCTGGACCAGCTCGATCGGTGCTACCGAACCGTCGGCACGCTTCTTCGTCTTCGCAGCGGCCGACTGTGATGGCCGGAAGTCCGCCACGGCCGCGGCCATCACGAGCACATCGGCCTCTGCGGCCAACCTCGTCATCACGTCCTGCAGCTCGGCGGTCGACTCCACCTCGTGCACCTGCACACCCGCGGGGAGCAGAGCCGAATCGACATTGGCTGCAGCCAGGTGCACCGTGGCTCCCCGGTCCGCCGCAGCGCGGGCCAGGGCCACACCCTGCCGCCCCGAGGACCTGTTCCCCAGGAACCGCACCGGGTCGAGCGCCTCCCGCGTGCCACCGGCGCTGACCGCCACGGTGACTCCACGCAGGTCGGCGCTGCTCTGCCCCTTGGCCGACACCCCCGGCCGGCCGTTGCCGTGCTGATCAGTACCAGCGCCTTGCTCATCGGCCCCATCGCCCAGCACGCTGTCACCGGTGCGGCCGTGCACCAGCGCCAACGCAGCGGTGACAATCTCCTCCGGCTCCGGCATCCGGCCCGCTCCGGTGTCAGCACCGGTCAACCGTCCGACGGCCGGGTCGAGCACGGACACCCCGCGCTGACGCAGTGTCGCCACATTCGCCTGAGTGGCCGGGTGTGCCCACATCTCCGTGTGCATCGCCGGCGCCACCAGGACCGGGCAGCTCACCGTGAGCAGTGTGGTGGTGAGCAGATCGTCGGCACGGCCGGTCGCGGCGCGGGCCAACAGATCAGCAGTGGCCGGAGCTACGACCACCAGATCCGCCTCCCGGCCCAGCCGGACATGATCGACTTGCGCAGTGCCTTGGAACACCGAAGTCGTCACGGGTTCCCCACTGAGCGCCTCCCAGGTCGCCCGGCCGACGAACTCAAGGGCGGCCTCGGTCGGAATTACCCGTACTCGATGGCCGCCCTCGCGCAGCAGGCGCAGCGCGATCGCCACCTTGTACGCGGCGATCCCCCCGCTCACGCCGAGCAGGATGCGCATGCGATGCTCAGTCCTCGGTCTTTTCCAGGGTCAGCAGACCGTCATTGATCTCCCGCATGGCGATCGAGAGCGGCTTCTCCTGCGGCTTCGTCTCCACCAACGGACCCACGTACTCCAGCAGGCCCTCGTTCAGCTGCGCGTAGTAGGCGTTGATCTGCCGGGCGCGCTTGGCCGAGTAGATCACCAGCGCGTACTTGGAGTCCGCGGACTGCAGCAGGTCGTCGATCGGCGGGTCGGTGATGCCCTCGGGGGCAGCCACGATTCCAGTCATAGTTCCTCTTCTCCGCGGGGAGCACGTCCCCGGAACGCGTTCGGGTCGGTGCACAGGCACCAGTCAGCACTCAGAGCGCCAGCCAGCGCACCAGGCACCAGCCATCCAGTCTAGCGGCCATCGCGGCGGGGTTCATCGCCGACGCGCAGTGCGCTGCGCCACCCCGGGCGGCGCCACCCCGGGCGGCGCAACCTGCGTGCGACTCAGGACGACATCACCGGTGCCTCGGCTCGGCGTCGGCCTGCCCGTGCCCGGCTCGGGTTGGCACGATCCATACCCGGCTTCGGCTTCGGTGTCGGCCTGCCCGGGTCCGGCTCGGGTCCCCACAACCCATACCCGGCTCAGGCTCGCGCTGCCCGGGTCCGGCTCGGGTCCCCACGGCCAGCAGCCGGCTCAGGCCCGGAGCGTGCATCCCATCAGCGCAGCGAGTTCGTCAGTGGCCCGGTGCACATCGTCGTTGACGATGCTGTGGTCGAACTCCGACGCCGCTGCCAGCTCTACCTCGGCCGTCACCAAGCGGCGCTCCCGCTCCTCGGCATCCTCGGTGCCGCGCCCCTCCAGGCGGCGGACCAACTCCTCCCAGCTCGGCGGTGCGAGGAAGACAAACTGCGCTTCCGGCATCGTCTGACGCACTTGCCGCGCGCCTTGCAGGTCGATCTCCAACAACGCCGGCTGGCCGGCCGCCAGCCTTTCCTCCACCGGCCCGCGCGGGGTGCCGTAGGAGTTGCGGCCATGCACCACTGCCCATTCCAGGAACTCCCCCTCGGCGACCATCCGGGCGAACTCCGCCGAGGGCAGGAACCGATAGTGCACCCCGTCGACCTCGCCCGGTCTCGGCGCACGTGTGGTCGCGGAGACCGAGAGCCAGATCTGCGGATAACGCTCCCGCACATCTGCCGAGACCGTGCCTTTGCCGACCGCAGTGGGGCCGGCCAGCACGGTCAGTCGCGCCGGGTGGATGCCCGGCTCAGCCAAACCGATCGACCAGCTTGGCGATCTGCTGCGGCCCAAGCCCGCGCACCCGTCGGGACTCGGAGATGCCCACTTCGGTCATCACCGTGCGGGCCGTCACCTTGCCCACGCCCGGCAGTGACTCCAGCAGCGCCAGCACCTTCAGCTTGCCGATCGCGCCGTCCTGCTGCCCCTCGGCGATCACCTCCGAGAGCTTGCCACCGGAATACTTCAGTCGGTTCTTCACCTCTGCGCGCACAGCGCGGGCCTCAGCCGCCTTTTCGAGCGCCTTGGCGCGTTGCTCCGGTGTGAGGGGGGGAAGAGCCACAGCGGGTCACCTTCAGCGTCGGGGACAAAGGGGATGTCAGGCAACGTAGCGAGCCGAGGCAGGCGCGATCAAGCCTTGGCCGGCCTGCCCGAACCGGTACGCAGAGGTCTCAGCATAGCGTTCAGTGAGCGGGCCGCAGCGGCCAATGCTTCTTTGTCGGCTCCGGCAGAGAGCACACCGCGGGAACTGGTCGGCACCACTGCGCGGGTGGCACCAGCGAAGACGGCCGCCAGGTCCTCGGGCCGTCCCCCCTGTGCACCCAGCCCCGGCGCCAGCAGCGGCCCACCGGCCCCGGCAAGATCCACCCCCAGGTCCGTTGCCGCAGAGCCGATCGTGGCACCCACCACCAGGCCCACCGACCCCAGCTCCGCACCTGTGGATCGCTCGGCCCGGTTCTGCTCGGCAGCAGCCCGGGCGATGCTCGCGGCGACCGGCACACCCTCGCCGTCGCGGGCATGCTGCACCTGGGCACCCTCCGGGTTGGAGGTGATGGTGAGCAGAAACACGCCTCGGCCGTTCGCGCGGGCGGTCTCGAACGCCGTCTGCAGTGACCCGGCACCCAGATACGGTGACAGGGTCACCGCATCGCCGGCCAGCGACGAGCCTTCGGTGAGGTACGCCGCCGCGTACCCGTCCATCGTGGAGCCGATATCGCCCCGTTTGGCATCGACGATACACAGCAACCCAGCGGCTCGGCTGGCTGCGATGACCTCTTCCAGCACCGCTACCCCGGCGCTCCCGAACCGCTCGAAGAACGCCGACTGGGGCTTCACGATCCCTACCGCCCCGTACAACGCCTGCACCGCGCGCAGGGAGAACTCCCGCAGCCCAGCGACGTCGTCGCCCAGACCCCAGGAGGCCAGCAGTCCCGGATGCGGGTCGATGCCGACGCACAACGGTCCGAGCCGGTCGGCGGCCTCGGTCAGCCGCTCGCCGAACGGTGCGGGGGTACTCATCCGCGTGCCTCGAGACGGTCTGCCCGCGCGGCGTCGTGCTCCTGCAGCGAACGCACCTGGAACGGACCGCGCCGGATCGCTTCGATCGCCTGCACGGCAGCGGTGAACTGCTGCACCGTCGTGGCGATCGCCTTGTCGGCCGCCGTGGTCGCGGTGCGGATGTCGTAGCCGTCCGCACGGGCACCCTTCGATCCGGGGGTGTTCACCACCATGTCCACCGCGCCGTTGTTGATCAGGTCCACGATCGTCGGCTCGCCGTTCGGGCCTCGCCCGTCGGAGGCCTTGCGAACCACCTCTGCCGGGATCCCGTTGCGGCGTAGCACGCTCGCCGTACCGGAGGTCGCCATCAGGGTGAAGCCGAGCTCGGTGAGCCTGCTTGCCGGCAGCGTCAAGGACCGCTTGTCCCGGTCCGCCACCGAGACGAACACCGTGCCCGAGGTGGGTAGCCCACCGAATGCGGCGGCCTGGGACTTGCCGAACGCCAACGGGAAGTCCACGTCGTAGCCCATCACCTCACCGGTGGAACGCATCTCCGGACCGAGCACCGTATCCACCACCTGCCCGGTCGCGGTCCGGAACCGTTTGAACGGCAGCACCGCCTCCTTCACCGCCAGCGGGGCGTCCAGATCGGTGCAGGCAGCGTCCTGGACCGGAAGCATCCCAGCGGTGCGCAGGTCAGCGATCGACCGCCCGCTCATCAGCAGCGCGGCCGCCTTCGCCAACGGAACCCCGGTGGCCTTGGCCACGAACGGAACGGTACGGGACGCACGCGGGTTCGCCTCGAGCACGTAGAGCACATCACCAGCCAGTGCGAACTGGATGTTGATCAGCCCACGCACCCCAACGCCGTCGGCGATCGCCTCGGTGGAGGTGCGGATCCGGGCGATCATCGAGTCCGAGAGCGTGACCGGGGGCAGCACGCACGCGGAGTCACCGGAGTGGATCCCGGCCTCCTCGATGTGCTCCATCACGCCGCCCAGGTACAGCTCGGTGCCGTCGTAGAGCGCGTCCACATCGATCTCGATGGCCTGGTCCAGGAACCGGTCGACCAGCACCGGTGCGGGCAGGATGCCCTCGATGTCGGCTCCGGTCGCGCGGGTGACGTAGTCGGTCAACTGTGCCTCGTCGTAGACGATCTCCATCCCGCGGCCACCCAGCACGTACGAGGGCCGCACCAGTACCGGATAGCCGATCCGGTCGGCGATCCCGCGCGCCTGCCCCAGCGTCTGCGCCGTACCGAAGGCCGGAGCGGGCAGCCCAGCTCGGAGCAGGACCTCACCGAAGTGCCCCCGGTCCTCTGCCGAGTCGATCGCACCAGGTGGTGTCCCCCAGATCGGCACGCCCGCCTCTTCCAGGTCGGCCGCCAGGCTCAGCGGCGTCTGACCGCCGAGCTGCACGATCACCCCGGCCACCGGCCCCACGGCCAGTTCCGCGTAGTAGACCTCGAGCACGTCCTCCAGGGTGAGCGGCTCGAAGTACAGCCGGTCGGCGGTGTCGTAGTCCGTGGAGACCGTCTCCGGGTTGCAGTTGATCATCACCGTCTCGAACCGGTCCTGCAGCGCCAGCGCAGCGTGCACGCATGAGTAGTCGAACTCGATGCCCTGCCCGATCCGGTTCGGACCGGAACCGAGGATGATCACCGCAGGCCGGTCCCGTGACTCGACCTCGGTCTCACTGTCGTAGCTGGAGTAGTGGTACGGGGTGCGGGCGGCGAACTCGGCGGCGCAGGTGTCCACGGTCTTGTACACCGGCCGCAGTCCATAGGCGTGCCGGATCTCCCGCACGGTCTCCTCGCCGAGGCCGCGGATGCCCGCGATCTGCGCGTCAGAGAAGCCGTGTCGCTTGGCCAGGGCGAGCAGGTCCGCGCCGAGTGTCTTTGCGCCGCGCACCCGCTCGGCCACCTCGTGCAGCAGGAAGAACTGGTCCACGAACCACGGGTCCATCTCCGTGGAGTCCACGATCTCGGTCAGTGTCGCCCCACCCCGGATGGCCCGCATCAGGTCGTGGATCCGATGGTCGGTCGGGGTACGGATGGACTCCAGCAGCACAGCGGTGGTCTCCGCGTCCGGGTCCCGGCCGGAGAAGTCGAACGACGATCCGGGCACATCGATGGAGCGCATCGCCTTCTGCAGCGCCTCGGTGAAGTTGCGCCCGAGCGCCATCGCCTCCCCCACGCTCTTCATCGTGGTGGTCAGCGTGGGGTCCGCGGCCGGGAACTTCTCGAACGCGAACCGCGGCACCTTCACCACCACGTAGTCCAGCGTCGGCTCGAACGAGGCCGGTGTGGATCCGGTGATGTCGTTCGGGATCTCGTCCAGGGTGTAGCCCACGGCCAACCGGGCGGCGATCTTGGCGATCGGGAACCCGGTGGCCTTGGACGCGAGTGCCGAGGACCGCGAGACCCGGGGGTTCATCTCGATCACCACGATCCGCCCGGTCTGCGGGTGTACCGCGAACTGGATGTTGCATCCGCCGGTATCCACCCCGACCTCGCGGATCACGGCGATGCCGACGTCCCGCATGCTCTGGTACTCCCGGTCGGTGAGCGTGAGCGAGGGGGCGACGGTGATCGAGTCACCGGTGTGCACCCCCACCGGGTCGACGTTCTCGATCGAGCAGACCACCACCACGTTGTCCGCAGCGTCGCGCATCAGCTCCAGCTCGTACTCCTTCCAGCCGAGGATGGACTCCTCCAGGAGCACCTCGGTGGTCGGTGAGTAGTGCAGGCCGGCGCCGGCGATCTGGCGCAGGTCGGTCTCGTCGTAGGCGATCCCGGAGCCGAGTCCACCCATGGTGAACGAGGGGCGCACCACCAGCGGATAGCCGAGGTCGTCGACGGCGGCGAGCACCTCGTCCATCGAGTGGCAGATATGGCTCCGGGCCGATTCCGCGCCGCAGCGTTCGACCACGCCCTTGAACTTCTCCCGGTCCTCAGCGAGGTGGATCGCCTCGATGTTCGCCCCGATCAGCTCGACCCCGTGCTCGGCGAGCACCCCCGCCTCATGCAGGGAGATCGCTGCGTTCAGTGCGGTCTGACCGCCCAGGGTGGGCAGCAGCGCGTCCGGCTTCTCCCGCGCGATGATGCTGGCGATCACCTCTGGTGTGATCGGCTCGACGTAGGTGGCGTCGGCGAACTCCGGGTCCGTCATGATCGTGGCCGGGTTGGAGTTCACCAGGATGACTCGCAGGCCCTCCTCGCGCAGCACACGGCACGCCTGGGTCCCGGAGTAGTCGAACTCGGCGGCCTGACCGATCACGATCGGCCCGGAGCCGATCACCAGGACGCTGGACAGGTCGGTGCGGCGGGGCATCAGGCTTCCTTCACGGCGGTGGGGTGCTGGTCGGTGCCGGTCATCATGGCGATGAACCGGTCGAAGAGGTAGGCGGCGTCATGCGGGCCGGCGGCAGCCTCCGGGTGGTACTGCACCGAGAACGCGGGCAGGTCGAGGCACTGCAGCCCCTCCACCACGTTGTCGTTCAGGCCCACGTGGGAGACGATCACGCGGCCGTACCGGCCGTCCTCGTGGGGTGCCTGAGACTCGGTCCCTAGGGGTGCGTCGACGGCGAAACCGTGGTTGTGCGCGGTGACCTCCACTTTTCCGGTGGTCACGTCCTGCACCGGCTGGTTGATCCCACGGTGGCCGTAGGCGAGCTTGTACGTGCCGTAGCCGAGCGCCCGGCCGAGCAGCTGGTTGCCGAAGCAGATCCCGAAGAACGGGATCCGGGCGTCCAGCACCTGACGCAGCAGGCTGATCGGCTCGTCCGCCGTGGCCGGGTCGCCGGGACCGTTGGAGAAGAACACGCCGTCCGGCGACAACGCCTCGATCTCGGCGAAGCCGGTGCTCGCGGGCAGCACATGTACCCGCACCCCGCGCTCGGCGAGACGCTGCGGGGTCATCGACTTCATCCCCAGGTCCAGGGCGGCGACGACGGCCACCGGCTCCTGATCGGCGAAGTCACCGATCGGCTCGACGACGTAGGCCTGCTCCGTGGTCACCTCACCGACCAGGTTCGCGCCGGTCATCGACGGGGAGGCGAGCACCTGCTCCAGCAGCGTGGCCGTGCCGAGGTCGCCGGGCAGCTCCGGGAGGGCGTCACCGGAGAAGATGCCGGCGCGCAGCACCCCGCCTTCGCGCAGGTGCCGGGTCAGTGCCCGGGTGTCCACCTCGGCGATGGACACCACGCCCTGGTCGCGCAGCTCGTCCTCCAGCTCGCGGTTGGACCGCCAGCTGGAGGCTCGCCGCGCCGGGTCACGGAGCACGTACCCGGACACCCAGATGCGGCGGGACTCCGGGTCCTCGTCGTTGATGCCGGTGTTGCCGATGTGCGGTGCGGTCATCACCACGATCTGCCGGTGGTACGAGGGATCGGTGAGGGTCTCCTGGTACCCGGTCATCCCGGTGGAGAAGACGATCTCGCCGAAGGTCGCCCCGCGGGCGCCGTAGGCACGGCCGGTCATGACGGTGCCGTCCTCGAGGACGAGCAGCGCCCGGTCGACGGGGGTGGGGTTCTGGCTGGCCTGGGTCACGCTGGTGCGCCCTCTCGGTCGTCTTGGGGTTCGCCGTCCAGCACAGTGGCCACACCACGGTAGAACGTGGCGACCACCCGTGCGGGAAGCTCGTGGTCGGTGAACGGAGTGTTCTCGCTGGCGGTGCGCAGGCTCTCCGGCCGCACCCGCCAGTTCGCATCGGGGTCGATCAGGGTCAGGTGGGCCGGCTCGCCAGCTGCCAACGGTCGGCCCTGGCCTCTGACAGCGCCGATCTCGGCCGGCCGGGTGGCCATCGTGCGTGCCACGTCCGCCCAGCTGAACTCGTGCTCGCCCGGGGCGAGCATTGCTGCCGCCACCACGGCGACGGCGGTCTCCAGCCCGGTCATGCCCATCGCCGCGGCAGCGAACTCGCAGTCCTTGTCCTCGCGGGGGTGCGGGGCGTGATCGGTGGCGACGATGTCGATCGTGCCGTCGGCCAGCCCGGCCCGCACGGCCGCCACGTCCTCGGCGGTGCGCAGCGGCGGGTTCACCTTGAACTGCGGGTCGTAGCCGCGGACCGCTTCGTCGGTGAGGAACAAGTGGTGCGGAGTGACCTCGGCGGTCACCGCGATACCGCGCTGCTTCGCCCAGCGCAGGATCTCCACCGAGCCCGCCGTGGACACATGGCAGATGTGCACCCGGGACCCCACATGCTCGGCGAGCAGCACGTCCCGCGCGATGATCGCCTCCTCGGCCACCGCCGGCCACCCGGTGAGCCCGAGCTGTGCGGAGACGACACCCTCGTGCATCAGCGCACCCTGGGTGAGGCGAGGCTCCTGCGCGTGCTGGGCGATCACGCCGTCGAAGGCCTTGACATACTCCAGCGCCCGGCGCATCAGCACCGGATCGTGCACGCAGTCACCGTCGTCGGAGAACACCCGCACTGCTGCAGCGGAGTCTGCCATCGCGCCGAGCTCAGCCAGCTGGGTCCCGGCCCGGCCCACGGTGACCGCGCCGATCGGGCGGACCTCCACCCAGCCCGCGTCCCGGCCGAGCCGCCAGACCTGTTCCACCACACCGGCGGTGTCGGCGGTCGGAGTGGTGTTCGCCATCGCGTGCACGCAGGTATAGCCGCCGGCAGCAGCGGCCCGCGTGCCCGAAGCCACCGTCTCGGCATCTTCGCGGCCGGGCTCGCGCAGGTGGGTGTGCAGATCCACCAGGCCGGGCAGGGCGATCAGGCCATCTGCGTCGATCCGGACCGCATCCCCAGCAGCGGCCGCCGCCTCGGGTCCGGTTGCGGTGATCTGGCCACCGTCGAGGAGCAGATCGGTGCGGTCCTGGCCGTACCGGGCGGCACCCTGGATCAGGTAGGCGGTCATCTCGTCGTCCCTTCGTCGGTGCCGGAGAGCAGCAGGTAGAGCACGGCCATCCGGACGGCCACCCCGTTGGCGACCTGCTCCACGATGGTGGAGCGAGGCGAGTCGGCGGCCTGCGCAGAGATCTCCAGGCCACGGTTCATCGGTCCGGGGTGCATCACGATGGTGTGCTCGGCCAGCCGGGACAGCCGGGTGGGGTCGAGGCCGTACCGGCGGGAGTACTCGGCGGCCGAGGGGAAGAACCCGCCGCCGGCCGCGGACATCCGTTCCCGCTGCACCCGCAACATCATCACGGCATCCGGGCGGACATCGGCGAGCGTGCCGTCCAGGTCGTAGCTGACCTCGCACGGCCAGGTGTGCACCCCCACCGGAAGCAGCGTGGGCGGTGCGACCAAGGTGACCTCGGCGCCGAGGGTGTGCAGCAGATCGACGTTCGAGCGCGCCACCCGGGAGTGCAGCACGTCACCGACGACCGCTACCCGGAGGCCGTCCAGGCCGGCACCGGTGGGCGCAGCCACCAGGTGGCGGCGGATGGTGAAGGCGTCCAGCAGGGCCTGGGTGGGGTGCTGGTGCTGACCGTCACCGGCGTTGACGACGGGTGCGTCGATCCACCCGGAGGTAGCCAGCCGCTGTGGTGCACCGGAGGCACCGTGCCGGATCACCACCGCGTCGGCTCCGATCGCCTTCAGCGTCTGGGCGGTGTCCTTGAGCGACTCGCCCTTGGAGACGGACGAGCCCTTCGCGGAGAAGTTGATGACATCGGCCGAGAGGCGTTTGGCGGCGGCCTCGAAGGAGATCCGGGTTCGGGTGGAGTCTTCGAAGAACAGGTTCACCACCGCCCGCCCGCGCAGCGCGGGGAGCTTCTTCATCTCCCGGGACTGGGTGTCCGCCATCGTGGCGGCGGTGTCGAGGATCTGCACGGCCTCGGCCCGGGTCAGGTCAGCGGTAGAGAGCAGATGCTTCATGACAGCTCCACTTCGTCGCGGCCGTCGAGCTCGCGCAGGTGCACGCTTACCCGCTCGCTGCGCGAGGTCGGCAGATTCTTGCCGATGAAGTCGGCCCGGATCGGTAGCTCCCGGTGGCCACGGTCCACCAGCACGGCGAGCTGCACCGCACGGGGACGGCCCAGGTCGGAGATGGCATCGAGGGCGGCGCGCACGGTGCGGCCGGAGTAGAGCACGTCGTCCACGAGCACCACCACGCGGTCCTCCAAACCACCCGGCGGGATCCGCGTGGGTTCCAGGGCTCGGGTGGGGTGCCGGCGAAGATCGTCCCGGTACATCGTGACGTCGACCGTGCCGACCAGATGTTCCAGATCGGACTCGGGGCGGGACTCCGCGGCGAGGATTCGCTCGCCGAGCCGCGCTGCCAGCGGGGCGCCTCGGGTCGGGATACCGAGCAGCAGCACCTCGGCCGCGCCCTTGTTCCGCTCCAGGATCTCGTGGGCGATCCGGGTCAGAGCCCGGTGGATGTCGTCGTTACTGAGGACGACCGTGGGTTGGGCGCCAGAAGTCACCGGCAGGTGCCTCCTTCTCCGCCTCACAGGACGGGGTTAAAGGATGATGGCCAGGACCGAGCATACCGCTGCTGCCGCACCCGTCGGTGCTGCGGTGTGTGAGGGGCGCCACGTCGCGCGGGCGGGCCGGGTCAGCGTGCGTCGGCGGCTTCGCCTGCTATGTGGTCCGCGGGCGAAGCTGGCCGCAGCGGACCGGTCCGGACGATCCACCAGGCGGCCAGCACCAGGAGCAGCCCGGTCACCGTAGCGAGCAGCGCATGGTCGGCCCCGGTGAGATCGCCGGCGTCGGCTACCAGGTTCAGCGCGGACAGCGGCAGGGCGTGGCCGAGCACGGCCGGCCATACGCTGCCGAACCGGTGCACCAGGGCGCTGAGCAGCAGACCCAAGGGGAACAACCCGAGGGTCGAGGCCACTGCGATCGTCGGGCTGATCGTTCCCTGCGCGGCCATCACACCGTGCAGCGGGAGGTGGAAGGCCACCCACACTGCGGCTACCACCACGGCCGAGGGCCAAAAACCCCACGGCAGAGCCTGCTGCAGGAAGCCACGCCAGCCGACCTCTTCACCGAGGGTGCTCAGTGAGAAGATGAGGATCGATGGGATGAGCATCACTGCCGCCGGCCCGAGCACGCTCCACGGCTGGAACTCGGCGCTGGTGAGGGCGGTGAGCACTGCGGCACTCAGGGCATACACCACCAGCAGAACGGCGACACCGGTGACCGCACCGGCCAGCAGACGACGTATCCCCCCGGGGCGCAGCCTCCACCACACGAGCAGCCCACCGGGTAGTGCGGTCAGGCGCAGCACCACCAACGAGACCAGGGCAGGGAGCCACCGGCCCACCACCGTGAACCACTCCGGAATTTCCGCGTCGAGCAGCCAGAAGATGCCGCAGATCGCGGTGATCAGCCCCAGGGTTCCGATCACGAACCAGGCCGCGGTGCGGCTCACCGGCGTATTTGTTCGCTGCACAAACCAGGACGCTACCATGAGGCGATGCAGAGTCGGCGGCGCAGAGGACCACGTGGGGACCTCAGTGCCGATCTACTCCTCGCCGCGGCTGAGCGCGTACTCGAGGCAGGTGGGTTACCGGCGCTGTCGCTGCGCGCCGTGGCGCACGAGGCCGATGTCACCCCGACGGCGGTGTACACGTACTTCTCCGACATGGCCGATCTGCGCCATCGCCTCGCTGACCGGTTCCTCGGCACCCTCGACCTGGACCTGCTCACCGATCCGCCGGCCGCCCCGCTGGCACTGCGAGAGTTCCTCCGCCACGTGCTCGACGTGTTCGCGCGCGCTCCGGGCCAGGTGCAGATCCTGGCCAGCCAGCGCATCCTCGGCCCGCACGCACTCGCGCTGAACGAGGCATTGCTCCTCTTCTTCATCGAACGCGTGGGCCATCCTCCTCCGGTGGCCGCCGCCGCGACCGATCTCGTCACCGAGTGGGTACACGGCGCGCTCCTGCTCTCGCCGTCGAACCTCCCGCTGACTGAAGACGTCTCCTTGGCGGGCTACCCGCGCACGGCGGCGATGCTCACCGGAACCGGAACCGGAACCGGAACCGGAACCGGAACCGGAACCGGAACCGGAACCGGAACACGTCCGGCAGACCCTTCGGAGAGCGAGGCCGCCGCCGCGACATCGTTGGACTTGGTGGTCCGAGCCGTGACGCGAGGCGAGAACTGACGAGCCGCCGGGGCTCACGAGCCGCTGGGGCTGACGAGCCGCCGGGGCTGAGGCGGTGCCGGGACTGACCTCGGGGCCAGCCGCTCAGTCCGCGGGCAGTGGCTTCGGCGCAGTGACGTTGAGCGCGTTGAAGGTTTGGATCACCGCGCCCGCCCAGACCAGCACGGAGAGCTGCTCCGCGGTGAACACCTCCGCGGCCCGGTCGTACACCTCGTCCGGAACCTGCTGGGTCTGGCTCAGCGTGCTCATCGCTTCAGCCAGCGCGAGGGCGGCCCGCTGCTCGTCGGTGAACAGCTCGGTCTCGTGCCACACCGGCAGGACGGCGAGCTGGCGGGTGGTCACGCCTGCGCGTTGCGCGTCCTGCGCGTGCATGTCGGTGCAGAAGGCGCAGCCGTTGATCTGCGAGGCGCGGGTCTTCACCAGCTCGACGACGTCCGCGCTCAGGCCCACCTCTTCAGCCGTCTGCTCCACCTGCTGGTGCAGGGCGATCAGGCGGCGGAACAGCCGGGGGTGGGTAGTACCGGGGTTTGCACGAGTAGCCATGCCTCGAGTATCCGCCCGAGACCGGCGCTTCTGTACCGCGCCCGCGGCGGGCGTCGCGTGCGTGCCGCGTTTCCGCTTCGCCTTCGCTTCCCGCGCGAGCGGCATCTCTCCCTCAGCGTGCGTCGGGATCGATCACTCCGGCAAGGAGCCCGACCAGCGCGGCCGGTGCCTGGTCCTTCGGCAACGCCTCCAGGGTGGCCATCACCCCGGCCAGCTCCTCGGGCAGCCCGTCGGCGGCCACGCGTTGCACCAGCGCCGGGTCCGGGGCCGGCGCACTTCGGCCACGCACCTCGTTCGATGCCCCGACCAGAGCCTCGGTCAGCTCACCGGCGATCCTGGCGCTCACCGGTGTCAGAGTGAGGTGCGCTGTGCGTGGCAACCACGTGCCGTCCGACTGGTGCAGAGCCGGCTGGGACTGCAGCAGAAAGCCTCGGCGGCGGACAGCATCCACCAGCAGGAACGGGTCCACCTGCCGGGCCGGGGGGAAGGCCGGGTCAGCGCGCAGCGCGAGCAGTGCCGTGCTCGGATCGCCGACCAGACTCAGCCCCTCGATGCCGGTGAGCGCAGAGCGAATCCGATCCGTCGCCCCAGCGGTCTCCGCCACCAGCTCGGCGTAGCCGGCGGCACCGAGCGTGCGGGTGACCGCCCAGGCGGCCGCCAGCGCAGTGGCCGAACGCGAACCCAGCAGCGTCGGGTTCACCACTGGATAGCCCGGCCATGCCGCAGTGGCGAAGTATTGGGCCCGGTGGTTCTCCCGGCCGCGGTAGAGCACCACGGAGGCACCTTTGGGGGCGTAGCCGTACTTGTGCAGGTCGGTGGAGATCGACGTCACCCCCGGCAGCCGGAAGTCCCAGCCGCGCGTCACCCCCGGCCACCAGGGCAGCAGCCACCCGCCGATGCAGGCGTCCACGTGCAGCCAGATGCCCAGGTCGGCGAGCACCTCGGCGACCTCTGCGATCGGGTCCAGCACACCGAAGGGGTAGTTCGGCGCGCTGAGCACCACCAGGGCCGGTGCCGTGCCGCCCTCGCCGGCGGCCGCAACGGCGGCGAGCATGGTGGCCGCACTCAGGGTGCCGGTCTCGGCGGAGACCGGCACCTCGACCAGCTGGAGCCCCAGATAGGCGGCGGCCTTACGAAAGGCGGGGTGCGCCGTCGTGGGCATCACGATCGTGGGCGTGCCGCCGAGGTTGCGCTCGAGCCAGCGGTCCCGGGCCGCCTTCACAGCGAGCACGCAGGACTCGGTGCCGCCGGAGGTGACCGACCCGACCACTTCCTCGTCCCCGCCGGTGACCGAGCGGGAGAACGCCACCAGATCCCGCTCCAGCACGGCCACCGAGGTGAACGTGGTGGGATCCAGACCGTTCACCGGGAGGAAGGCCTGCACCGCTGCAGCAACCACCTCGTCCAGCTCCGGCCGGCCATGGTCATACACATAGGACAGCACCCGCCCGCCGTGGGTGGGCGGGTCGGCGGCACGCAGCGCCTTGAGCTGAGCCCCGATGTCGTCCGTGTCGGTCACAGAGCCACTCCCTTCTGATCGAGCCGATAGCGCCGTAGCGGCACCAAGGACGCCAGCGCGAGCAGCGCCGGCAGGGCGCTGAAGATCAGCACCACCCCGGTCAGTGCGCTCGCCGGCTGGTCGAGCACCTCTGGCCCGGTCCGGGAGACGAAACCGGTCACCGCCAGCACCGCCAGTGCGAGCGTAGGTCCCAGTGCCAGGCCCGCGGTCTCCCCTGCAGTCCACACTCCGGAGATCACCCCCGCCCGGTCCCCGGAGACCGCACGGTCGGCGGCGATCACATCCGGCAGCATCGCCAACGGGTACAGCTGCATCCCGGCGTAGGCGATCCCGGCCAGCGCCACGCTGGCATACACCCACCATCCGGTGCCGGCAGTCATCAGCAGCAACGAGCCCGAGGCGCCGGCGAACAGCACGGTCGCGGCCACGAACGCGCGCTGCTTACCGATCCGCTCCGCCAACTTGCGGGCCGGCACCATCACCAGCAACGCCGGGGCCACCAGCGCGGCGAACAGGAACGTCACCGCCGACTCGTCGCCCAGGGTGTAGGTGGCCACATACTGAGCAGCGGCCAACATCGCGCCGGTGGCCAGTGCCTGCAGCACGAACGCGGCCAGCAGGGTGCGCAGCGGCGCATTCGTGCGCACCGCGTGCCACCCGGCACGCAGGGCTCCGGTGCCGGACTCCTCGGCCGGTGTTGCCGGCACCAGCGCCCGGGCCGGCCGGCCAGCGCCCCAGGTGGTGACCAGCATGCCCAGGGTCATCATCAGCGCGCAGACCACCGCCATCACCAGATAGCCACTCGCCCCGCCACCGGCCACGTCGCGAACTGCCGGGCCGCCGGCCCCGAACAGCAGGATGGCCACGGCCAGCACCGCGATCCGAGGTGCCAGCAGCCGGGTGCGGGAGTGGTAGTCGGGGGCGAGATCCGCCGGTAGCGCGATGTAGGGCACCTGGAACAGGCTGAACGAGGTGGTCGCCAGCACGAACGCCCCGACCACCCAGACGGCCGCCCAGGTCCCGGTGATCGGCGCGGCGAACACCGCGGTGAACGTCAGTGGCAGGGTGAGGGCGCCGATCAGCATGAACGCCCGCCGGGAGCCGTGCCGCGCGGCGTACCGGTCGCTGAACCGGCCGATGAACGGGTCGATCAGCACGTCCCATACCTTCGGCACGGTGACGACCAGCGAGGCCAGACCCGCTCCTACGCCGAGGGTGTCGGTCAGGTAGTAGCTCAGCACCAGGCCCGGCAGCGTGCCGAACCCCCCTGTACCCACCGAGCCGAGCGCATAGCTGGTCCGCACGCGACGGCTGATCTCGGTGGTCATCTCACTCCACCAGCGACGATCCCAGGTCTGCGATCCGAGCGAGCAGCCCGTTGACGAAGTTCGGCGACTCGTCGGTGGACAGTTCCTTGGCCAGACCGACCGCCTCGTCGATGGCCACCGGGTCGTCGACGTCGTCGTTGTAGAGCACTTCCCAGGTGCCCATCCGCAGGATCGCCCGGTCCACCGCCGGCATCCGCTCCAGCGTCCAGCCCTGGGAGAAGGTGGCGAGCACCTCATCGATCCGCTCGGAGTGGGCCACCACCCCTTCCACGATCTCGACGGCGTACTCGGGCAGGGCGGTCTGCGCACCCGGGTGCACCAACCGCTGCGCGAGCACCGAGGTGGCGGTCACGGCCGCACCGCCGGAGGTGGCCGCCCCGCCGCGCTGGTCGGCCTCGTAGAGGATGTCGACGGCGCGCTTGCGGGCACGGGTACGTGCGGGCACTAGTCGTTCACTCGGCCGAGGTAGTCACCTGAGCGGGTGTCCACCTTCACCTTGGTCCCGGTCTCCAGGAACAGCGGCACCTGGATCTGGTAGCCGGTCTCGATCGTTGCGGGCTTGGTACCGGCCGAGGACCGGTCGCCCTGCAGGCCGGGGTCGGTCTGGGTGATCTCCATGACCACGGAGGTGGGCAGGTCGATGTACAGCGGGAGGCCGTCGTGCATCGCGACGATCGCCTCCTGGCCCTCGAGCAGGAAGTTCGCGGCGTCTCCGACGATGTCGTCAGTGATGGTGATCTGCTCGTAGTCGGCCGTGTCCATGAACACGAAGCCGGTGCCGTCGTTGTACAGGTACTGCATGTCCCGGCGGTCGACATTGGCCGTCTCGATCTTCAGTCCGGCGTTGAAGGTCTTCGCGACCACCTTGCCGTTGGTCACGCCCTTGAGCTTGGTGCGCACGAACGCCGGCCCCTTTCCCGGCTTGACGTGCTGGAACTCCACCACGGACCAGAGCTGGCCTTCGAGGTTGAGCACCATGCCGTTCTTGAGGTCGTTGGTCGTTGCCACAAGCTTCCTTTGCTGGGTGAGGGACATCCTGAGCGCCGCAGCGGCGACTGCCGGGGTGACCCGGTCGACCGTTGCGCCCGCTCAGAGTATCGCCCCGAGACCCCCTACTGCTGCCACACCGACGGCGCAGGCCCACAGGTACGAGGTGAGCGTGCCCACCAGGAACCGTTCGGAGACCCCGGTGGCCGGTTCGTCCCGCAGGGTGGAGAACCGGCCCAGCCCCTTGATCGCGACGACCACGGCGATCCCTGCCGGGTAGGCCACCAGGATGGCGCCGGTCACGGCGAGCCGTTCCAGGATGCCGATCCACAGCCCGCCGCGCAGGATCTCCTCCGGGGCCAGCTCGGCAGCCGGGGCCAGCGTGGGGGTGGCCGCCTCCGGTGTGCGCCGCCGGCGGCCGGCCAGGCGGAGGATGCCGGCGGTCAGCGGAGCACCGGCGCCCGCGGAGAGAGCGAACGCCGCGATCACGATGCCCACGGTCCACAGCGTGTCCATACCGTTCATCCTGCCGTGCCGGTGTCCAGAGCGTGCAGCAGACCCGCCGCGAGAGGTTCGACTCCGCGCACCTCGTCCCAGAGGGCGGCCTGCAACCGTTGGCTGGCGGCTTGCGGGGAGATGCCGAGCGCGTCGGCTGCGGCCCGGGCGGTGGGTGCTCGCAGGCGAGCGTCGATCATCTCCCAGCCGGCCGCGCTGCGCCGGCGCACCACTGCGGCCATCAGCTGCAGCAGCGCCTCGGCGTCGCGAGCTGTGGCCGGATCGGCGGCGACCACGGCGACCGGTGCCGGAACGGTCCGACCCCCGGCTCGTTCCACCGCCTCCCGGGCGTGGATGAAGACCGCACCGGAGGAGGCGCGTGAGGTCGTCGCCAGGTGCTCGGCCTCGCCCACGCCGATCCCGACCGCCCACTCCTGCAGGCGCTGTAGCTCCAGGGTGAGCCGGACCGTGGTGGCGGCATCATCGAGCACTGCTTGGACCTCATCGCCCACCGTGCGTTCGAACGGAAGCCGCACGCCGGGCAGTTCCTGGTCCTCGATCAGCGCGGCCAGGGTGGTCAGCAGGGTGTCGACATGTTCCCCGGTGCGGCGGGAGGCGTCCTGATCAGCAGTGATGACGAACATTGATCCAGGTTACAGCCTAGATGCCTTGGTATCAAGTAGTGACACTTGATGATGAAGGGTCAAGGCTGCAGCCCTGCTGTCAGTGGTCGGCCCGCTCGACGTCCAGTGCGGCCAGTGCCAGCCGGTAGGAGTGTGCGCCGAACCCGGCGATGGTGCCGGTCGCCACCCCACCGATCACCGAGGTGTGCCGGAACGTCTCCCGACTGGCGGGGTTGGTCAGGTGGACCTCGATCAGCTGGAGGCCGGCCGTGGTCACCAGGGCGGCGGCATCGCGCAGGGCGTAGGAGTAGTGCGTGAACGCCGCCGGGTTGAGCACCACATCGGCGCCGGAGTCCACCGCCTCGTGCAGCCAACCGATCAAGGTCGTCTCATCGTCGCTCTGGCGCACCTCGGCGTGCAGGTCGAGGTCGGCGGCCCACCCGCGGACCAGTGCGGTCAGGCCGGGCAGGTCCAGATGGCCGTAGATCTCCGGCTCCCGGGTGCCCAGCCGGCCCAGGTTGGGCCCGTTCAGCACCAGCACGTCAGTTCCTGAGCGTCGAGTCATCGCCTCTCCTCGGTGATTGCGGCGTAGGCGTCCTGCAGCCACACCGGGTCCGGGTCGTCCAGCCGGGTGGGGGCCCCTACCTCGGTGAGCACTACGAACCGCAGCGCGGAGCCGCGGGCCTTCTTGTCCCGACCCATCGCCTCCCGCAGCGCCGGCCAGACATCGCCGCGGTAGCCGGTCGGCAGTGCGAGCCGGGTGAGAATCTCCCGGTGCCGAGTCACCACCTCCGGTGCGAGCAGTCCCGCTCTGGCAGCGAGCTCCGCTGCGAAGACCATCCCGACCGAGACCGCATCCCCGTGCCGCCAGCGGAACTGCTCCTGGTGCTCGATCGCGTGGGCGAGAGTGTGCCCGTAGTTGAGGATCTCCCGGCGGCCGGCCTCCTTCAGATCGGTGGAGACGACGTCGGCCTTGACTGCCACGGCGCGGTGGATCAGCTCGCCGATCACGGTCCCGGCCGGATCGGCGGCCGCCTCCGGGTCTGCCTCGATCTGGGTCAGGATCGCAGGGTCAGCGATGAAGCCGCACTTGACGATCTCGGCCATCCCGGCGCGCAGGTCCGCTGCCGGCAGTGTGCTCAGCCAGTCCAGGTCGGCCAGCACCGCCATCGGCGAGTGGAACGCGCCGACCATGTTCTTGCCCTCACCGGTGTTGATCCCGGTCTTGCCGCCTACTGCCGCGTCCACCATGCCGAGCAGCGTGGTCGGGACCTGGATCACCTGCACGCCGCGCAGCCAGCTCGCGGCGACGAACCCGGCCAGATCGGTGGTGGCTCCGCCGCCGATGCCGATGATCACATCGTCGCGGGTGAAGGACGCCCGGCCCAGTGCCGCCCAGCACTCGGTCGCCACCAGGGCGGTCTTGGCGGCTTCACCCTCCGGTGTGCAGTGCCGCAGCACCTGATGACCGGCCTCGGACAGGGTGGTGGCCACCGTGTCCACCGCGTCCGAGAGCGCGGGCGGGTGCAGCAGGAACACCCGCACCCCCTCGGGCAGCAGAGCGGTCAGCCGGGCGCGCACGCCGCGCCCGATCAGCACCTCGTAGTCTCGTTCTGCGCGCACCGGGACCGCGAGCGGCTCGGTCATCCTCGCTGCCCGCCTTCGGCCGCCGGCCGGTCACCGAGCGCGGTCAGCACGGCGTCGCTGACCTGCTCGGGGGTCAGTCCGTTGGTAGCGACCACTGTGCTGGCGAGCCGCTCGTAGACCGGGCGCCGGGCGTCCATCAACAGCTGCCACTGCCGCCGCGGGCTGCCCACCAGCAACGGGCGGCTGCGCGCGAGGCCGACCCGCTTGGTCGCATCGGCCAGCCCCACGTCCAGGAACACGACGGTGTGGCCGGCCAGCGCCTGCTGCACCACCTCGTCCAGCACCGCTCCCCCGCCCAGGGCGAGAACGCCGTCGTGCTCGGCCAGGGCGCGATGCACCGCCTCGCGCTCGGTGGCGCGGAAGTAGTCCTCGCCGTCATCGAGGAAGATATCGGCGATGCTGCGGCCCTGCGCGGCCTCTACGTCGGAGTCGGTGTCCCGGTAGGTCACTCCCCAGGTGCGCGCGAGCAGCTGGCCGACAGTGGACTTCCCAGCCCCCGGCGGACCGATCAGGATCACCCGCGGCGCGGTCATCGCATCTGTCCCGGGATCGCCTGCAGGTAGCCCTCCAGATTGCGCGTGGTTTCGGCTACGGAGTCACCCCCGCACTTCTCCAGCAGCGCCTGCGCGAGCACCAGAGCCACCATCGCCTCGGCCACCACGGCGGCCGGTGCGATCGCGCACACGTCGGAGCGCTGGTGCAGCGCCGTGGCCGGCTCCCCGGTGGTCACGTCCACTGTGGCCAGCGCCCGCGGCACGGTGGAGATCGGCTTCAGCGCGGCGCGCACGGCGATCGCCTCGCCATTGCTCATCCCGCCCTCGATACCTCCGGCCCGGTTGGTCTGCCGGTGCAGCCGGCCCTCGCCGTCGCGGACGATCTCGTCGTGGGCGACCGAGCCACGGCGGGCGGCAGTACGAAAGCCGTCCCCGACCTCCACTCCCTTGATCGCCTGGATGCTCATCAACGCACCCGCGAGCCGGGCGTCCAGCCGGCGGTCTCCGTGCACGTAGCTGCCCAGCCCGGGCGGGAGGCCGTAGGCGACCACCTCCACGACGCCGCCCAAGGTGTCTCCGGCCTTCTTCGCGTCATCGATCTCGGCCACCATCGCCGTGGAGGTGGCGTCGTGGAAACAGCGGACCGGGTCCTCGTCGAGCGCGGCGACATCTCCCGGACCAGGGCGAGGAGCGTCGTCGGGAACGGCGACCGGACCGACCTGGACCACGTGCGAGACCAGCTCGATGCCGGCGGCCTGGGCGAGCAGCGCGGAGGCCACCCGGCCGAGCGCCACCCGCGTGGCGGTCTCCCGCGCCGAGGCACGCTCCAGGACGGGCCGGGCATCGTCCAGGTGGTACTTGGTCATCCCGGTCAGGTCGGCGTGCCCGGGGCGGGGCCGGGTGAGCGGCTTGTTCCGCGCCTGTTCGCGGACGTCCCCGGTGCCGGCGTCGACCGCCAGCGCTGCCGCCTCGATCGGGTCGGCGGACATCACCTGTTCCCACTTGGGCCACTCGGTGTTGCCGATCTCGATCGCGACCGGGCCACCCATGGTCAGCCCGTGCCGCACGCCGCCGAGGAGGCGGACCTGGTCCTGCTCGAACTTCATCCGGGCGCCGCGCCCGTAGCCGAGGCGGCGGCGGGCCAGTGCATCGGCGACGTCCTGGGTGGTGATCTGCACCCCGGCGGGCAGACCCTCCAGCACACCGAGAACGGCTTCGCCGTGGGACTCCCCTGCGGTCAACCATCTGAGCATGTCCTCATCCTCCCATGCCACGGCAGAGCACCGATCCGCCGTCCGGGTGGTAGACGCGGCCGGGATGGCGACCGCGTTCTCGGCTAGCCGCCGTCTCATCGGATGGCCACCGTCCGTTCGGCTGGCGTCCGCCCGTTCGGCTGGCGACCGTCTCAGCCGAGCAGCACCGGTGCCCAGCCCAGGGAGAGCGCTGCCCCCGCCACCAACCACGGTCCGAACGCCACCGCCGTGCGACGGCCGGCTCGCCGCGAAACCAGCAGCACCATCGCGAACAGTCCCCCGAGCAGGAACGCTCCGAGCACTCCGGCGAGCACCTCCAGCCAGCCGAACCAGCCGAGCACCAGACCGAGCACACCCGCGAGCTTCGCGTCGCCGAGCCCGAGACCACCGGGGGTGAGCAGGCACAGCAGCAGGAATGCCCCGCCGAGCACGGCTCCAGCGAGCAGCGCCCGGCCCAGGTCTGCCCACGGCGCCCCGGTCAGGCACAGCACCAGCCAGCAGAGCAGCACCCAGCCGGCAGTGGGCACGGTGAGCCGGTCCGGCAGGCGGTGCACGGCAAGGTCTGCTGTCACCAGCAGAGCCAGCCCGACGGCGGTGCCGGTCAGGGCGATCGTCTCGCCCAGGCTGTGGCTGCTCAGGCCGGTCCCGCTCAGGCCAGTCCCGCTCAGGCCAGTCCCGCTCAGGCCGGGCCCGCGTAGCCCGGCGGCCAAGCCACCGAGGACGGCGAGCAGCACATGTGTGCGGCGGGCGGTCCAGACCGTCCGGGCACCGATCATCTGCACCAGCGCCGGGGAGGCGGCCCAGGCGAGCCCGCCCGCGGCCAGCGCGCACAGCACTGCGGCGAGCAGCTCGGTCGGCATCGGGCCAGTCTGGCAGGCGGAGACCGGCGTGCGCTCAGCCCTGTGGAGAACCGGTGCCGGAAGTTTCCGGCGCGGTGGCCGGGCCTGCAGCGGCCGGGTCCGGTGCGGTGCCCGTATCCGGTGCGGTGCCCGGGCTCGGCAGAGGGCCGGCCACCTGCCGCTCCTCGAGCGCCGACAGCAGCGCGCTGCGCATCGTTTGCACTGGGGCCTCGTGGCCGGTCATCAGCCGCACCTGCTCCGCCGCCTGGTGCAGCAGCATCAGGTAGCCCGGAGCGATCGTGCCGCCGGCAGCGGACCAGGCGGCGGCCATCGCCGTCGGCCAGCCGGCGTAGACCACGTCCAACAACACCTGGTCCGGCCGCAGCCGGTGACCGGCCAAGTGCTCGGTGAGCGGGTCGGCGGCATACTGCGGCAGGGTCAGCACCACGATGTCCGCCTCCCGCAGGCGGTCCGGAACGGACGCCGCGTCCAGCGCCAGATACTCCGGTTCGATGCCCATCCGGGCGGCGGCCCGGCGTACCGCACCGACCCGGGCCAGCGAGCGGGCGAGCACCAGCGGGTCGTGTATCCCGAGCTCACCGAGTGCGGCGAGGGTGGAGCTCGCCGTGGCGCCACCACCTACCACCACGGCGCGCCGTGGCCGGTGCTCGGCGGGCTGGACCTCGCGCACGCTGGCGGCGATGCCGTGCACGTCGGTGTTCGCACCGATCAGCAGTCCGCCGGGTGAGCGCAGCAGCGTGTTCACCGCACCGACGACCTTCGCCAGCGGCTCCACATGGTCGGCCAGGGTGAGCGAGACGTGCTTGAGCGGCATGGTCAGGCTCAGGCCCGCCCAGGAGTCGTCCAGACCGGTGAGGAACGCCGCCAACGCGTCCTCGTCCACGTCATGGAGCTGGTACTGCCAGTCGGTGAGGCCGAGTGCTGCGTAGGCGCTGCGGTGCAGCACCGGCGAGAGGGAGTGTGCGACCGGGTGCCCGAGCACGGCGGCGCGGCGAGTGACTTCCGCCGTCATCGGTTCTCGGCGACCCACTCGCGGAAGGCCTCCTGGTTCTGGTGATGCTCGTCCACGTCGTCGGTGAAGCGGGTCTCGCCGGTGTCCAGGTTGACGGTCACGAAGTAGCACCAGTTGCCGTTCGCCGGACTCTGCGCAGCCTCCATGGCTGCCTGCCCCGGCGAGTTGATCGGCGTCGGGGGCAGCCCCGGCACCCGCCGGGTGTTGTACGGCAGGCTTGCGTCGTCCCACTGGTCACTGGTGATCTCGGCCGCGGGAGTGTTCAGCCCGTAGGCGAGCGTGGAGTCCATCCCGATGGTGCCGTCCCCGCTGCACCCGTCGATCCGGTTCTGCACCACGCGTGCGACCCTGCCCCGGTCCTCGGGGAGCACCACCTCAGCCTCGATGATCGAGGCGATGGTCAACGTGTCCTCGCGCTGGTTCCTGGGCACCTCCAGGTCGTCCAGTGTGGCCACGGTGCGGTCGACCATCTTCTCCAGGATCGACTGCGGGGTGTCGTCGGGGTGGATGTTGTAGGTGGAGGCCAGCAGCCAGCCCTCGATGTTGCCGTTCGCCTCGTCCGGGAGGTGGTTCTCGGCCACGTCCTCGGCGGCCGCCTCGACGTCGGCCACCTCCACCTCGAGCTGGGTGGCGATGCGTTCGTAGATGGTCGTCGCCCTGGTGCCCTCGGGCACGGTGATCGACATATCCGCGCGAGAGGCAGGATCGAGGAGGGCACGGACCGCGTCACTGGCCGCCATCTCCTCCTGCAGCGCATAGGTGCCGGGTTGGATGGACCCGGAATCGGGGTTCGCGCTGAACGCGGACACGAAGGCGCCCTCGGTGGCCACCACGTTCGCTTCGGTCAGCGTGGCCGCGATGTCGGAGCCGTTGTCCCCCTCGCTGACGACGACCTGCACCTGCCCGGTCCCGGGCCCGGGGTAGTCGGTGATCGTCGTCTCGGTGTCCTCGGGAGTGAGCAGCGGGCGCACCAGCACCCAGCCACCGCCGATCAACAGGGCCAGCGCGATGATCATCACCACGAACGAGACGATGTTCCGGCGGCGCTGTACGCGCCGCTTCGCCTTCTGCCGCCGTTCGACGCGGCGCGCCTCGGCCCGGGCGGTTCCGGCGGCTGCATCGTCGGCCACCTCGTTACGGTGGTCGAAGAGGTCCGTCACGTGCGATCCTCCTCGCTTCCGGGGTTCTGTTCACCCTGCGGCGCATCGAGCGCCGTACCAGGCGGACTGCCAGAGTTGCGTTCGTTGTCGAGTGCTGTTTGCAAGATCATCACCGCCGCCACCTGGTCCACGACCGCCCGGTGCTTCCGACCGCTCCGGCCGGCCGCGTGTAGCGCCTGGTGCGCCGAAACCGTGGTCAGCCGCTCGTCCACCAGCCGCACCGGCACCGGGTGGATGGCTGCGCTCAGTCTCTCAGAATACGCCCGCACCCCCTCTGCTGCCGACCCCTCCCCGCCGTGCAGACTGCGTGGCAGCCCGACGATCACCTCGATCGGCTCGTGCTCGCGGACCAGTGCGGTGAGCTCGGTCAGGCCCTCACCGGGTCCCTTGCGGGATACGGTGCGCACCGGTGTGGCGAGGATCCCGTGCGGATCGCATCGGGCGACGCCGATGCGGACCGAGCCGACATCGACGGCCAGTCGCACGCCGGTTCGCAGGTCAGGCACCGGCACCGTCCAGGTCGGCCCCGACCGCCGACACTGCCTCCGGCAGCGCCTCGACGTCGGTACCGCCCCCCTGGGCGACGTCGTCCTTACCTCCTCCACCGCCACCGAGCCGGCTCGCCGCCGTGCGAACCAAGGCTCCCGCCTTGATCCCTGCGGCGCGTGCCGGTTCGTTCGTGGCGATCACCACAATCGGCCGCTCCTTGACCACCCCACCAAGCAGGACCACGGCCGCCTCGGTCGAACCGAGCCGCTCGCGCACGTCCAGTGCGAGGGTACGAAGGTCATCGCCGCCGGCGAGCCCGTCGAGGGTGGCGCCGACGTACCGGGTGCCTCCTCGGGTGGTGGCCGAACTGGCCAGCTCGCCGGCCCGGGCGAGGAGCTGGCCTTGGCGCAGCGTGGTGAGCTCCTTCTCCGCGTCCTTCAGCCGGCTCAGCACGGTGCTGATCCGCTCCGGCAGCTCCTCGCCACGGACCCCCACGAGCTGGGAGAGCTGGCCGACGAGCGCATGCGCCTTCGCCTGGTGGTCATACGCCCCCTGCCCCACCAGGGCATCGATCCGGCGGACCCCGGAGCCGATCGACGACTCGCCGAGCACCGTGACCAAACCGAGCTGTCCGCTGCGCTGCACATGCGTACCGGCGCAGAGCTCCTTGGACCAGTCGCCACCGATGGACACCACCCGCACGCGGTCACCATACTTCTCGCCGAACAGCGCCATCGCGCCCTGGGCGCGTGCGGTGTCCAGATCCATCACCTCGTCGGTGACGTCCAGATCGTCGGCGAGTCGCTCGTTTACCCGCTGGTCGATCTCCCCGATCACCGAGGCCGGTACCTGGCTGCCGTGCCGGAAGTCGAACCGCAGCCGGGACGGCGCGTTCTCCGATCCGGCCTGGGTGGCCTGCTCGCCGAGCATCTCGTGCAGGGCCTTGTGCACCATGTGCGTGGCAGTGTGCGCCTTGGCGATCGCACGACGACGGTCGGTGTCGATCTGGGCCACCGCCACCTCGTCCAGGGCGATGCTGCCCTCGGTGAGGCGGCCGCGGTGGACGTGCAGGCCCTTCACCGGGGACTGCACATCGGCCACGTCCACCACGCCACCGCTGGCGAGGCTGATCGTGCCCTGGTCGGCGAGCTGTCCGCCCGCCTCGGCGTAGAACGGGGTCTGGTCCAGGATGACCTCGACGTCCGCCGGTGCATGGGCCACCGGTGCGGCCGTGCCGTCAACCACCAGCCCGACCACCCGAGCCGAGGTCGTGGCGTCGGTGTAGCCGAGGAACGTGTCGCCACCGTCGAGCGCGCTGAGGAAGTCGCGGTAGACGGCAAGGTCGACGTGCCCGGTCTTCTTCGCCAGCGCGTCGGCGCGGGCGCGCTGACGCTGCTCGGCCATCAGGGAACGGAAGCGCCCCTCGTCCACCTGCACACCCTGCTCGGCGGCCATCTCCAGGGTGAGGTCGATCGGGAAACCATACGTATCGTGCAGCGCGAAGGCGTCGTCGCCGGAGAGCACGGGCTTGGCACCCGAGGACTTGGCCCGGCCGACGGCGGTGTCCAGGATGGTGGTCCCCGAAGCCAGCGTGCGGCGGAACGCCTGCTCCTCCTCGTAGGCCACCTGGGAGATCGTCGGGAAGGACTCCTCCAGCTCCGGGTACACCTCCGCCATGGCGCCCTTGGAGACCGGCAGCAGGTGCGGCATCGCCGGCTCGTCCACGCCGAGGAGCCGCATCGAGCGCACCGCGCGGCGGATCAGCCGCCGGAGCACGTAGCCGCGGCCGTCATTTCCCGGCCGTACGCCGTCGGTGATCAGCATCAGTGCAGAGCGCACGTGATCGGCCACCACGCGCATCTGCACCTGGTCAGGTTCGGCGGAGTTCTCACCGAGCCGGTACCGCCGGCCGGTCAGCTCCTCGACCGACTGGATCACCGGGAACGTCTGATCGATCTCGAACATGTTCTCCCGGTCCTGGAGCAGGAACGCCAGGCGCTCCACGCCGAGGCCGGTGTCGATCGACTTCTGCTCGAGCTCACCGAGGAGCGGGTAGTCCTTGCCCTGACCCTCACCCCGCAGGAACTGGTCGAAGACGTTGTTGTAGATCTCCAGGTACCGGTCGCCGCCAGGGTCCACCGTGCCACCGACGGCATCCGGACCGTAGGCGGGGCCGCGGTCGTAGTGGAACTCCGCACAGGGGCCGGCCGGTCCGGGCTGGCCGGTGTCCCAGAAGTTCTCCTCCTTGGGCAGCCGTACCACGTGCGCCGGATCGACGCCGATCTCGGCCAACGCCTGCCGGGCGTCGTCGTCCTGATCCCAGATCGTCACCCAGATGCGGTCGCCGTCCAGGCCGAATCCGCCGTCGGCAACCGAGCTGGTGAGCAGCTCCCAGGAGAAGCCGATCGACTCCCGCTTGAAGTAGTCACCGAAGGAGAAGTTCCCACCCATCTGGAAGAACGTGCCGTGCCGGGTGGTCTTGCCGACGTTCTCGATGTCGTTGGTGCGGATGCACTTCTGCACACTGACCGCACGGGGCCAAGGAGCCTTCTCCGTGCCCACGATGTAGGGGATGAACGGCACCATGCCGGCGATGGTGAACAGGATCGATGGATCCGGGGACACCAGCGGCGCGCTCGGCACCACAGTGTGGCCACGTTCGGAGAAGTAGGTCAGCCATCGGCGGTGGATCTCTGCGGTACGCATCGGGTCTCGTCTACTCAGCGGGAGGTCTGGGTGGGCAGGGTCCGGTCAGTCGGACCAGTCGTCGTCGGTGAACTCCACACCGGCGGCGAACGGGTCGTCGGCGTCGGTGTTGCGGCGCTGGGCGCGCACGTCCCGTGCGCGAGCCAGCTCTTCCTCACTGGGCATCAGCGCCTCCATCAGCGCGGCCTCGTTCTCCGCCATCGAGGTGCGCACCTGCTCGCCGAGCTCTTTCGCGGCGACGGCCAGGGAGGCGATCGAGTCGGCGATGCCCGCCGGGCTGGTCAGCTTGGCCACGGCCCCGAACCGTTCGTTCGCCTTGGCGACCTGCCGAAGCACCACAATGGTTCCGACCACGCCGAGTCCGATCCAGACGGCACGCTTCACGACTTCTTCTCCCCCCGGCGGAAGAGTCCGCGCACGGCCATCGAGAACGCTGCCATCTTGATCAGCGGGGCACCGACCGTGGCTGCCACCAGCGAGGTGAGGGCGGAGACGTTCGTGGAGACCTCGGCTGCCGCTGTGGTGACGGTGTCCACCTTCGCGATCTGGCCATTCGTGGAACTGATGGTGGTGGCGGCCTCGTCGATCACCGGGAGGGTGTGCTCAGTGACGTCGGCGAGGCTGCGGCGAGCCTCGTCCATCACGCGGCCGAGCTTCAGCAGCGGTACGGCCAGTGCGCCAACCAGGAGCACGAAGGCGATCGCGGCAATGAGTCCGGCAATGTCGCCGATGGACATGGCGGTGGCTCCTCCTGATGTCGTGGGGCGGGCGCCGGATGCGGCAGCCCACAGGTGACCCTACCCGGGCCGGGGCGGGTGTGGCACCGACAACGGCGCCCCGGGTGCACACCGCAAGCGGTGTCCCCCCGGGGCGCGCGTGGTGCTCGGTCAGCGCGAGTAGTGCTCGACGACCAGCTGCACGTCGCAGGTGATCGGCACCTCGGCCCGCTTCGGACGGCGGACCAACTCGAAGCGCAGCTTCTCCAGCTGGACGTCCAAGTACTCCGGCAGGTTCGGCAGCACGTCCCGGTGGGCGCCGGCGGCGGCCACCTGGAACGGCACCATGGTCTGGCTGCGTGGCTTCGCCTGCACGACCTGGCCGGGCTTCACCCGGTAGGAGGGGCGGTCCACCAGCTTGCCGTCGACCAGGATGTGGCGGTGCACCACGTGCTGGCGGGCCTGGGCCATCGTCCGACCGAAGCCGGCACGCAGTACCAAGGCGTCCAGGCGGGTCTCCAGGTTCTCCACCAGCGTCTCACCGGTCAGGCCCTCCTCGCGGCGGGCCTCCTCGAACGCGCGGCGCAGCTGAGCCTCGCGGAGGCCGTACTGGGCGCGCAGACGCTGCTTCTCCTTCAGCCGGACCGCGTAGTCGGACTCGGTGCGGCGGCGGGCGCGGCCGTGCTCACCCGGCGGGTAGGGCCGCTTCTCGAAATACTTGACGGCCTTGGGGGTCAGCGCGAGCCCCAGGGCGCGAGAGAGCCGGACCTGCCGGCGCGTGCGGTTCTTCGAAGCCATGAACTACTTCCTGTCGTGATCTCAACGTCACACCACCGGGCGAGGTTCGCACCGGGCGTGCGGGGTCAACTCCAGGTCTGCTCGTTCCCGAGCGCCTCACCCGAGCAAGTGCTCGGCAGAGCGTCGGTGGGTGGCAGAGCCGTCGGCTAAGACCCCAGGCGTGCCCGTCTGGGCAACCTGGCAAGTGTAGCCCATCCCGGCGGGCCACCGGTGGTGACCACGGTCACCGCATGCCCACCGGTGGCGGCACCTGCTGGCCGGACGGCCAGCGGTGGGCGCTGCGGTGGTCTCGGGGTTCCCCGGCTGAGGTCAACTATCGCGTCCGAGCAGCCCACGCACCCGCTCCAACCGTTCGGACAACGTCCGTTCGAAGCCTCGGTCGGTCGGTCGGTAGTATCGGGCGCCGGTGAGCTCCTCGGGCAGATAGGTCTGCTTGGCGACGGCGTGTGGTTCGTCGTGCGAGTAGACGTACGCCAGGCCGTGGCCCAGCTTCTTCGCACCGCTGTAATGGGTGTCGCGCAGGTGGGCGGGCACCGTGCCGGCATTGCCGGCCCGGACCTCCGCGATCGCCTCGTCGATCCCGGTGTAGGCCGCGTTCGACTTTGGCGCGCTGGCCACGTGCACGACGGCTTCAGCGAGGATGATCCGGGCTTCGGGCATCCCGATCAGCGCCACCGCCTGGGCTGCCGCCACTGCAGTCTGCAGCGCGGTGGGGTCGGCCATCCCGACGTCCTCGGCGGCGGCGATCACGATCCGGCGGGCGATGAACCGGGGGTCCTCCCCCGCGACCACCATCCGGGCCAGGTAATGCAGCGCGGCGTCCACATCGCTGCCGCGCATCGACTTGATGAATGCACTGATCACGTCGTAGTGCTGGTCGCCGTCCCGGTCGTAGCGCACGGCGGCAACGTCGATGGCCTGTTCCATCGCCTCCAGGGTGATCTGCTCCGCACCGGACTCCAGGGCGGTACCGGCGGCGGCCTCCACGATGGTCAGTGCCTTGCGGGCATCACCGCCGGCGAGGCGGAGCAGGTAGTCCCGAGCCTCGTCGGCTAGCTCGATCCTCGCATTGAGACCCCGCTCGTCGGTCAGCGCCCTGGTCACCAGAGCGTCCAGGTCGGCGCTGGTCAGTTCCCGTAGCGTCAGCATGATCGAGCGGGAGAGCAGTGGGGAGATCACCGAGAAGGACGGGTTCTCCGTCGTCGCGGCCATCAGGGTGATCCACCGGTTCTCCACCGCCGGCAGCAGCGCGTCCTGCTGGGTCTTGGAGAACCGGTGCACCTCGTCGATGAACAGCACGGTCTCCTCCCCGGAGGTGACCAGCCGTCGGCGGGCCGCCTCGATCACCGCGCGGACGTCTTTCACCCCGGCGGTCACTGCGGACAGCTCCACGAATCGGCGCCCGGAGGATTGCGCCACCAGGTAGGCGAGGGTGGTCTTCCCGGTGCCCGGCGGGCCCCAGAGCACCACAGAGGACGGCGGCAGCGATCCCGGCTGGGGCGGCTCGATCAGTCGGCGCAGCGGTGACCCCGGCTCCAGGAGATGCTGTTGCCCGAGCACCTCATCGGCCGCAGCCGGCCGCATCCGTACCGCCAACGGTGCCGCGTCCCAGGTGCGGGGGACGCCGCTGTTGTCTTGACCGGCGGACTCGAACAGATCCACGACGCCAGCCTACGCGGCTGCCATGATTGGTCCGTGTTCGATCGCCTGGGGCGCACGATCGCCCGACACCCTCTGTTCACGGTACTGTCCTGGATCCTGCTGGTGGCCGTAGCCGGCAGCCTCGCGCTGACCGGCTTCGGTGGCCAAGGGCTCTTCGACCGGCTGCACTCCGGGGAGCCACAGGTGCCCGGGGCCGAGAGCCAGGAAGGCCGGGAGATCCTCGCCGACGCGGCCGAGGAGCCGACCACGGTGACCGCAGTGGTGCTCGGCGTGGAGATGGCAGACGAGCAGGCGGTGAGCACCGCCGGCCGGGCCCTCACCAGCACGCACTCCCGGCTGCTCGGTACCGAGGGGGTGGAAGCGGTCGCGGACCCGTTCGTGTTCCCCGAGGGCCTCGAGTCCGAGCAGGCTGCACCGTTCCTGGCCGCCGACGGCAACGGGTTCCTGATCACCGTCACTCTGGACGGTGCCCTCTCGGCGGACGCGGAGACGGCGGCGGAGCAGGACGTGGCAGATCAGCTCACCGCCTTCGGGACCGAGCTGGGCGAGCCGGCCCGCGTGGTCGTCTCCAGCGACGCCCTGCTCACCGCCTCGATCGTGGACCAGATGGAGAAGGACCTCACCCGCGGTGAGGCGGTCGCGCTGCCGATCTCGTTGCTGATCATGGTGGTGGTCTTCGGCGGGTTCCTCGCGGCGGGGATGCCGCTCGCCGGTGCGATCGCGTCGATCGGCGGGGGCCTGGGGGCACTGCTCGGGTTCTCCCACCTGATCGAGCTGGACTCGGTGGTGGTGAACGTCGTCACCGTCCTCGGCCTCGGGCTATCCATCGACTACGGCCTGCTGATCGTCTCCCGGTACCGGGAGGAGATCCGCCGCGAAGTGGATGCGGAGCTGGCCGAGACGCTACCGGGTGAGCGGCGCCGCACCCGGGCTCGGCGGCAGTCGCGGCGCCGTGATGCCGCAGTGGAACGTGCCTTGCGCAGCACGCTCACGACGGCGGGGCGTACAGTCACGTTCTCCGCCCTCACCGTGGCGATCGCGATCGCCGGGCTGCTGCTGCTCCGCCCGGAGATCCTCCGCTCGCTCGGAGCTGCCGGGGTCTCGGTGGTGGTGATCGCGGTGGCCTCGGCACTCACTCTGGTGCCGGCGCTGCTGGCGCTGCGCGGGCGGCGGATGCTCCGTCCGCCGCTGCTGCGCCGGGTTCCCGGGCTCCGGGCGCTGCTCGGCACGCTCGGCGAGAGTGCACCCGAGCATGGGTTCTTCTCCCGACTGGCCGGTGGGGTGCAACGGCGCCCGTGGCTGGTGATGGTCGCGACCGCCGGTGTTCTGGTGTTCCTGGCCTCCCCGCTGCTCGGCCTGAACCTGCGGAACACCACGACCGAGATGGTGCCGGAAGGCTCGGACCAGCGTGAGTTCCTCACCGTGGTCGAGGAGCAGTACCCGGCGTTCAACACGCCTCCGGTGCAGGTGCTGGTGGCCGGGAGTGCGGAGGACGCTGCGACGTTCGCCGAGCAGGTCGCCGGAGTCGCCGGCGTGACCGAGGCCACGGTCGCCGAGGAGGTGAACGAGCAGTACCAGGTCCTCGCCGTCCAGGTGGACTCCGCCGACCCCGGTGGTGAGGTCGCGACCGACGTGGTTCGGGCCATCCGTGACCTCGACCCGACACCGGTGGCCCAGATCTGGGTACTCGGCCAGGCGGCGAACCAGCTCGACTTCACCGAGGCGCTGGTGCAAGGACTCCCCCTCGCTGCCGGCATCGTGGTGCTGGCCACCTTCGTGCTGCTGTTCCTGATGACCGGCTCGTTGCTGGTGCCGCTGAAGGCGCTGATCGTGAACGCGCTGTCCTTGTCCGCGTCGCTCGGCGTGACCACCTGGGTGTTCCAGGAGGGGCATCTGGCCGGGCTGCTCGACTTCACCCCGGTCGGAGGCCTGGAGTCCTATGTGGTGGCGGTGGTGGTCGCGTTCGGCTTCGGCTTGGCGATGGACTACGAGGTGTTCCTCATCGCCCGGATCAAGGAGTTCTACGACGGTGGCCGCGGGGGTATCCACCTCGGTGACAATGACGCCTCGGTGCGCGCTGGCCTGCAGCAGTCCGGGCGGATCATCACCTCGGCGGCGCTGGTGATCATCGTGGTGTTTGCCGGCTTCGCCAGCGGGGAGCTGCTGCCGATCAAGGAGGTCGGGGTGGCGCTAGCGGTGACCGTGCTGATCGACGCCACGCTGGTGCGGATGCTGCTGGTACCGGCGACGATGACCCTGCTCGGCCGGCGCAACTGGTGGGCACCCCGCCCGCTCGCCCGCCTGCACCGCCGCTTCGGCATCCAGCACTAAGCACGGGTCGTCATGTCAGAGGTGCGCCCCAGCGCACTCCCCACAGGACGACCAGGCCGAAGTCAGCGAGCGGGGCGGCGGGACTCCACCTCCTGGCCGAGGCGATACCCCAGCCGCAGGTACACCCGCCGGGCGGCGACGTTGTCCGCGTACAGCCCCAGGCTCACCTGACCGGCCTGGGCCAGCCCGATCCGGGTCAGCGCCGCCGTCATCATCGCGGCCAAGCCACGACGGCGCCACTGTGGGTGCGTACCGATCGAGCCCAGGTGCAGCTCACCCGCCCGGACGGTCGCTGCCGCCATGCAGCGCAGCACACCGCCGGAGTCCCGCCAGCCGAACCAGCGTGTGTCCGGCCGGTCCAGGGTGGTGTAGCTCTGCGGCAGCACCAGGCGCTGCAGACCCGCCAGTTCCGCCCGGTCGGTGGTCAGATCCAGCTCGACCACCCGATCCTCCCCGGGCTGGGCCGGCGGCTCGGTGGTGGTCACCAGCCAGTCCCAGTGCGCCACCTGCTCGAGCCCGAGCCGATCGCGCACGAGGGCCGGCACCAGGTCCCAGGCGCCCCGGGTCAGACTGGCCACGGCCACCGAAGTGGACTCCAGGCCGCTACCCGGCAGTGCTGACCCACCGTCGTCGAACGCCGCCGCGACCACGGGGGCCAGCTCCTCCGGCTCGCCGACGCCGACCAGCGCCCGGCTGGTCCCGTCACCGGCCACTGTGGTCAGCGCGAGGGCGCGGGCATCACCCCAGGCGATCGTGTCGGTGTACCGAGGCAGGTCGGCGGCCAGAAACGGGAACGTGCGCCACGGCTGTGGAACGTCCGATGGATTGCGGACCGGAAAGAAGCGCGGAGTGGGCGCCGTGCTCACCGCGAGGCGGTGCTGGCGGCGTCTGCACCGCCCGCCGCAGCAGCAGCGGCCTCCGGCCCGCCCTTCGGTTCCGGCTTCGCATCCACTCCGGCCTCTTTGCGCTGTGCCGCGGTGATCGGCGCCGGCGCACCGGTGAGCGGGTCGTAACCGCCACCGGACTTCGGGAACGCGATCACGTCCCGGATGGAGTCGGCTCCGGCCAGCAACGCCACGATCCGGTCCCAGCCGAAGGCGATCCCGCCGTGCGGTGGGGCACCGTAGGCGAACGCCTCGAGCAGGAACCCGAACTTCTCCTCGGCCTCCTCCTCGCTGATCCCCATCACGGCGAACACCCGCTCCTGCACCTCGCGGGAGTGGATACGGATCGACCCACCACCGATCTCGTTGCCGTTGCAGACGATGTCGTAGGCATAGGCCAGGGCGCTGCCGGGGTCGGTGTCGAAGGAGTCCAGGTACTCCGGCCGGGGCGAGGTGAACGCGTGGTGCACCGCCGTCCACTTGCCACTGCCCACGGCCACGTCACCAGCGGCCACTGCCTCGTCGGCGGCTTCGAACAACGGTGCATCCACCACCCACACGAACGCCCAGGCCTCGGTGTCGATGAGCTCACAGCGGCGGCCGATCTCCAGCCGGGCCGCACCGAGCAGGGCTCGGCCGGCGTTCCGGGTGCCGGCGGCGAAGAAGATGCAGTCCCCCGGTGCGGCACCGGTGGCGGCGGCCAGCCCGTCGCGCTCGGTGTCGGTGAGGTTCTTCGCCACCGGGCCGCCCAGGGTGCCGTCGTCGGCGACCGTGACGTACGCCAGCCCCTTGGCGCCGCGCTGCTTGGCCCACTCCTGCCACGCGTCGAACTGCCGGCGCGGCTGACTGCCACCACCGGGCATCACCACAGCGCCCACGTAGGGCGCCTGGAACACCCGGAACGAGGTGTCGGCGAAGTAGTCGGTCAGGTCGGTCAGCTCCAGGTCGAAGCGCAGGTCCGGCTTGTCGGTGCCGTACCGGCGCATCGCCTCGGCGTACGTGATCCGCGGGATCGGGGTGGTGATGGTGTGCCCGATCAGCTCCCACAGGGCCGTCAGCACCTGCTCGGCCAGGGCGATCACGTCGTCCTGCTCGGCGAAGCTCAGCTCCACGTCCAGCTGGGTGAACTCCGGCTGCCGGTCGGCACGGAAGTCCTCGTCCCGGTAGCAGCGGGCGATCTGGTAGTACCGCTCCATCCCGGCCACCATCAACAGCTGCTTGAACAGCTGCGGCGACTGCGGCAGGGCGTACCAGGAGCCCGGCGCCAACCGCGCCGGCACCACGAAGTCCCGCGCCCCCTCCGGAGTAGACCTGGTCAGCGTGGGTGTCTCGATCTCCACGAACCCCTCGCCGTCGAGCACGGTCCGTGCGGCCCGGTTCACCGCCGAACGCAACCGGAGCGCACTGGCCGGACCCGGCCGGCGCAGGTCGAGGTAGCGGTACTTCAGCGCCACCTCCTCCCCCACACTCACCTGTTCGTCGATGGCTGTGGAGACCTGGAACGGCAGCGCAGCGGAGGTGTTCAGCACGACGACGTCGCTCGCGATCACCTCGATCTCACCGGTGCCGAGGTTCGGGTTGGTGTTCCCCTCCGGGCGCTCGGCGACCTCACCGCTCACCTGCAGGACGAACTCCGAGCGCAGCGGGTGGGCCACCTCCTCATCGCGCACCACCACCTGCACGATCCCCGAGGCATCCCGCAGATCCAGGAACGCGACCCCACCGTGATCGCGACGACGGTCCACCCACCCGGTCAGGGTGACGATGGTGCCGATGTCACCGGCGCGCAGGGTGCCGGCCTGGTGGGTACGAAGCACGAGGATCCTCCCGGGAACGTGACTGGGCCGCGGTGGTCGCGACGCCAGTCGATCCTAATGCTTCCCCACCACCTGCCGGATCGCGTCGGCGTACTCCTCGGCCTCACCGACGCGTCCGGCCAGTGGGTCGAGGACGTCCCGCCCGGCAACCACCCCGATCGCCTCGGTCAGCCGCCGGTGCATCCGGCGCCGGCGCCGACCCGCCCCGACCCGAGCTGCCACGGCCGTGCCCACGGCGACCAGCACCCCGGCCGCCGCCCCGGCGACCAGCAGCGCCACCGGCCACGGCACTGCCGGCAGCTCCGGCCAGGGCGGCTGCGCCGGCACCGGTCCGAGCTGAGGCGTCCAGATCGGACCCACGCCCAGGTAGCGCAGTCCGAGGATCGCCGCCAGCCACAGCAGTCCGACTGCCAGCACTGCGAACAGCAACCACTGCAGCGCGCTGCACAGGGCGAACCAGGAGGGGTCCTTCCCGGCGCGCCGGTCCGGGCTGCGGGCGAGCACCCCGGCGATCGCCTCCTGACCGCTCTGGGTCACCTCGGGGCCCTGCTGGGAGACCTCGGCGTGCAGGTACTGCCGCCACGGTGGCTCACTGGCTCCGACCACGTCGCTGGTGGCCTGGGTGAGCGCCCGACCCACTGCGGCCTGTGCGGCAGGGTCCTGCTCCGGCATCGATGGCGCAGTGAGCACCTCGCCATCGTGGCCGTCGGTGGGGTGGCCCGGGGCGGGGTGCCGACCGAGGCCGCCGCCCAGGTGCAGTCGCCGCAGCGGGTCCACCCGGAACCGGCCGAGCCACCGGGTGATCGGCCAGCCGGTGCGCGCCTTGGCCCGCATCCGGAACGAGCTGGCCACCGCATCGGCGACTCGGTCGGCCCCGACTGCGGTGCTCAGCTGCTCGGTGAGCGCGCGCCGCACCCCGGGGCTCACCCCGGGTGCCTGCACCGGCGGGCAGACCTGGGCAAGCGTGTCCGCCGCAGTGGCCAGGTCGGCCGAGAGCCGGCGCTGCACGTTCTTCCGGTCCCGGGCGACGGCGGAGATCGCCGTGGTCAGGTCCTCGAGCCCTTCGCCGGTGGTCGCCGAGGTGGGCAGCACGGTGACCTTCTCCAGCCCGTCGGCGGCCAGGCGGTCGGTGAGGTCGGCGAGCACCGGCCGGCGGTCCGCGCCGGCGAGGGTGTCCACCTGGTTCAGCACCACCAGCATCACGTCCGCGTGCCGGGCCATCGGGCGCAGGTACTGCTGGTGGACGACGGCATCGGCGTACTTCTGCGGGTCGAGCACCCAGACCAGGACATCGGCGCGCTGGGTGAGGTGCTCAGCACGCAGGTGGTGGTCCCGGCGCAACGAGTCCACGTCCGGCAGGTCGATCAGCACGGCCGACGCGAGCCGGGAGTGGTTCACCTCGGCGCGGTGGGTCACACCGAGCCAGTCCAGCAGCTCACCCGGGTCCGTAGGTTCGCCGCCGCGGCAGATCACCGCCTGCGCCTGCGCAGTCGTCGGCCGCCGGGCACCAACGGTGGCGACCGCCGCGCCGGCGAGGGCGTTCAGCAGCGAGGACTTGCCGCTGCCGGTGGCCCCGGCCAGGGCGACCACGGTGTGCTCCGCGGACAGCTCGACCCGCTGCTCGGCCCGGGTGGTGGCCCCGCGGGCGAGCTGGATCGCGTTCTGCAGCTCGGGATGGCTGCCTCCGGCCGCGTGGCGAACCTTCTCCGCCAGGTCGGTGGCCCGCTGCAGGGCGGCGAGCCGCTGGGCCAACGAGCCCTGGGCCCGCTTCACGCGAGCTCCTCGGCCGCGCGTCCCAGCGCGGTCACAGCCCGGCGGATCTGCTCTGCGGAGGCCTGCGTGCCGCGAGGGTTCGGTAGCAACTGGGTGAACCGGGCCCGTTCGCCCTCGAACAGGCCGGTGACCCGCTCGGCGAGGTCCTGCCGCGCGTTCTCGGCAAGCCGCCGCACCGCCTGGTCGCCGAAGATCGCCTCGAGCAGCTTCTGTGCAACCACTGCGGTACCGCCGGCGATCGCCACTTCGGCGCCGACCAGGCCTCCAGTGGAGGCGAACGCGAGCACCATCAGCACCACGGCGATCCCGTTCACCCCGAACGCCAGTACCCGGGCGGTGAACCGCTTGTCCTTGCCCTCGGTCCGCACCAGCTCGAGCACGTACCGCTGCCAGTCCCGGATCGCGGTGGCGGCATCGGCGGAGAAGGTCTCTGCGGCTCGCTCCAGCTCGGCGCCGGTGAGCATCGGGCGGCTGGCCGGCTGCTGCCAGAGCTGGCTGTAGGCGCGGTAGGCGGCCTGATCCGCCTGCTCGGTGAGCACACTGTGCAGCCCCTGCTCCAACGCACGCTCTACGCGGCGGGCCGGGCGGGGCTTGCCGGTGACGAACGCCGTCGCGCGGTCCCGGAGGCGACCGACGCCTGCCTCGACGGACCGGAAGAACTCCCCGGTGCCGACGAAGTCCTGCCAGCGGGACAGCACCTCGCCACGCAGCAGTGCGCCGTCGGCGACCCGGCCGAGCAGCTCGGTGACGTCGAAGATCTCCGCCACCTGCTGGTGCAGGTCCTGCGCGGCGCGGGTCTGCGCGTCGACGGCGGCCGTGATGGTGCCGGCCGAGGTGGTGGCGCCGCGCACCGCACCGGCCAGGGTGCGCCGGGCGACCTGACTGCGGGCCGCGGCGTCCTCGGTGAGGTGGTCCAGCCAGCCGCGCAGATCGTCCACAGCGCCGTGAGGCAGCATGCCGCGCACGTCCAGCTCGGTCTCGGTGAGCAGGAACAGCGGCGCCTCGCGGAGGCCGTGATCGGCGAGCATGCCGGCCAGATCGTCGCTGACTTCCGCCTGCACCTGCGGCGGTATCCGGTCCAGTACCACCGAGACCACCACGTCCCGCGCGGCGGCGGCGGTGAGCAGGTCCCAGGGCACCGCATCGGCATAGCGGTGTGCCGTGGTGACGAACAGCCACAGGTCGGCGGCGGCGAGCAGCTGGGCGGCGAGGTGCCGGTTCGCATCCACCACCGAGTCGATGTCCGGTGCGTCCAGCAGCGCCAGGCCGGGGCCGATCGCCTCGCTGGCAGTCAGCCGGAGCACCTGGGAGGTGCCAGCCGACGGCGGTTCCTGCCCTGGCGAGCTGGTGGTCAGCCGAGGGAGGTGCGGCAGGATGCGTGCTTCGGCGAACCAGTGCGCGTCGTCGGGGTGGTGGATCAGCAGCGGGTCCCGGGTGGTGGGCCGGATCGCGCCAGCAGGAGTGAGGACGTCGCCGACCAGTGCATTGACCAGGGTCGACTTGCCCGCACCGGTGGAGCCGCCCACGACGGCGAGCAGCGGCGCCTCCAGGGAGGCCGCGCGTGGGATCAGGTAGTCCTCGAGCTGGTCACCGAGCTGCTGGCGCGCTGTGCGGGCCGCAGCAGCCTCGGGCAGTTCCAGGGGCAGGGCGGCGCCGGCGATCGCCTCCCGCAGGGCCCTGAGCGCGTCGTCCATGCGGCGATCATGCCAGGTGGGCGCCGATGCGCGTGCGGAGGTGAGGTTGGGCACAGTACCCGCGGATTTGAGTCCCTGGCGCGTACACTGGTGAGTACTTGGAGCGCAGATCCCGCGGACAAGCCCCTTTCTACCGGCACTCAGGCACGACGATGCCTGGCCAGGCCGGATCCCAGCGGCAGTTGAGCTGGCCCGATCACACGAGGTGATCGAGGACGTTCGGGCTGAGGCGGAGCAGGGCCCACCGGTCCGCCGCCTCCATCCCCGATGAAAGTGCTGGATGTCTCCTGTGACGACCGATACTGCCCCTGTGTCTGCCCGCGCCGCCGAGAACGACGCCGCGCCGCAGGCCGCGACGACTCCGACGTTCGCCGATCTCGACCTGCCCGCTGACCTGCTCGCCACTGTGCAGCAGCTCGGCTTCACCACGCCCACCGAGATCCAGTCGGCCACCATCCCGGCCCTGCTCGCCGGCCGGGACGTGACCGGTGTCGCGCAGACCGGTACCGGCAAGACCGCCGCGTTCGCGTTGCCGATGCTCGCCGGCCTGGAGCCGGCTGCGCGCCGGGTACAGGCGCTGGTGCTCGTACCCACCCGCGAGCTGGCGATCCAGGTGGCCGACGCCGTCCAGTCGATGGCTCCGCGCGGCCTGGCCCGGGTGCTGGCGATCTACGGTGGTGCACCGTACGGGCCGCAGTTGCGTGGCCTGTCCGACGGCGCGCAGATCGTGGTCGGTACCCCCGGCCGGGTGATCGACATGCTGGACAAGCGTGCGCTGGACCTGTCCGAGCTGGGCTACCTGGTGCTCGACGAGGCCGACGAGATGCTGCGCATGGGCTTCGCCGAGGATGTCGACCGGATCCTCGCCTCTGCGGCGCCCACCCGGCAGACGGCCCTCTTCTCCGCCACGATGCCGCGTGCGATCCGTACGGTCGCGCGTGAGCACATGAACGACCCGGTGGAGGTGGCCACCTCGCGTCCGTCCTCCACCACCACGACGATCACCCAGACCTATGCCGTGGTGCCCTTCCGGCACAAGGTCGGGGCACTCGCCCGGGTGCTGGCGACCTCGGAGGCCGAGGCCGCTGTGGTGTTCGTGCGCACCCGGCAGACCGCCGAGGAGGTCGGCAACGCGCTGGTCGAGCGCGGCGTGTCCGCAGCGGCTATCAGCGGTGACGTCGCGCAGCGGGACCGGGAGCGGATCATCGAGCGGTTGCGCAGCGGGCTGGTGCGCGTCCTGGTGGCCACCGACGTCGCCGCCCGGGGCATGGATGTGGACCGGCTCGGGCTGGTGGTCAACTTCGACATCCCGCGCGAGGCGGAGGCCTACGTGCACCGGATCGGGCGCACCGGCCGCGCCGGGCGTGCCGGGCAGGCACTGACCTTCTTCACCCCGCGCGAGCGGAGCCGGCTGCGGATGATCGAGCGGCACACCGGCGCCACGATGACCGAGGCGTCGATCCCCACACCGGCGCAGGTGAGCGAGCACCGGGCCCGCCGGGTGCTGGACGCCCTGCCGGCGCGAGTGTCGGCCGGCAGGCTGGAGATGTACCGGGACCTGCTTGCCGGGCACGTCGGCGACGGCGATGTGGTGACTGCCGCTGCCGCGCTCCTTGCGCAGAGCGTGGGCGACGAGGGCCCCCAGCGTTCCCGGGACGAGGACGAGATCACGTCGCAGAGCTTCGAGCCGGACAGCGGCCGGGGTGGCGACCGCGGTGACCGCCGGAACGGTCCGCGCGGGGGCGCCCGGGCGAATGGTCCGGCTCAGTTCGCCGGGCCGGGCACCGTGTACCGCGTGGCCGTGGGGCACACGAACGGGGTGCGCCCGCAGGACATCGTCGGCGCGATCACCGGTGAGGGTGGTCTGCGCGGCAGCGACCTGGGCAAGATCCAGATCTTCTCCCGGTTCTCCCTGGTGCAGATCACTACCGAGCTGAGTGGGGCGACCCTGGGCAAGATCGGTGCCGCCCGGGTGGCCGGTCAGCAGCTGCGGATCCGGCCGGATGAGGGCCCGCGCGGCCGGGCCGGTGGCGATCGTCCGCACCGCGGCGGTCCGCGTTCGGACCGGGGCCGTGGTCCGGACTCGCACCGCGGCCCGGGGGCCCGCCGGGACGGCTTTCGGCGGAAGAGCTACGACAGCACCCGGTAGACCCGAGCAGACCTGACTGCGGATCAGGGATGCGAACGCCCCCTGGGGCGGTAGATGAACTACTGCACCAGGGGGCGTTCGCGTGTCCTCAGTCGGCGCGGACGACCCGCGGCCAGAGGTCCTCGGCCGGTGGCGCCCAGGTGGCCGGGTCGGCCGGCGCCTGCTCCCCGGAACGGATGTCCTTGACCTCGTGGCCGGTGCCGGCAGGGAACCACACGAACGGGATCGACCGGCGGTCGGCGAACCGGATCTGCTTGCCGAACTTGGCAGCACTGGGTGCGACATCGGTGGGGATGCCCCGCGCGCGCAGCGCAGCGGCCACGTCGTTACTCGCTTGGCGGTGCTCCTCGTCCGCCACGGCCACCAGCACCGCGGTCGGTACCGGCCGAGTGGCTTCGGCGAGCCCCTCGGCGAGGATCCGGGAGACCAGACGGGAGATCCCGATGGACAGGCCGACCCCCGGGAAGGTCCTCGAGCCGTCCGAGGCGAGCGAGTCATACCGTCCGCCGGAGCAGATGGAGCCGAGGCTCTCGTGCCCGAGCAGCACCGTCTCGTAGACAGTGCCGGTGTAGTAGTCCAGGCCCCGAGCGATCTGCAGGTCGGCCACCACCACGCCCGGCAGACGCCGCTCGGCCGTCTCGACCAGTGCCATCAGCTCCCCCAGGCCCTCCTCGAGGAGCTCGGAGGTGACCCCCAGGCCTCTGACCTGGTCGGCGACCCGGGCGTCGTTACCCGAGATCGCGGCCAGGTCCAGGCACGCCTGGGCCTGTTCGGCGGTGGCGCCATTGTCTCGCTGGAGCGCTTCGCGGACTCCGGCTGCACCGATCTTGTCCAGCTTGTCGATCGTGCGCAGCACACCGTCGACGTCCTCGATGCCGAGACCTTCATAGAACCCCTGCGACACCTTGCGGTTGTTGACGCGGATTCGTACCGGCGGCAGGCCCAGCTCGGCGAGGGCGGCGAAAGCCTCCGCGATCACCAGTGGCATCTCCACCTCGTAGTGGAACGGCAGCGTGTCGGCCGCGACGACGTCGATATCCGCCTGGGTGAACTCCCGGAAGCGGCCATCCTGCGGCCGCTCCCCCCGCCAAACCCGCTGGATCTGGTAGCGCTTGAAGGGGAAGGACAGGTGCCCGGCGTTCTCCAGCACGTACCGTGCGAACGGCACCGTCAGGTCGAAGTGCAGACCGAGGGAGCGGGCGTCGGTCTCCTCGCCCTCCGCCTGCAGCCTGCGCAGCAGGTAGACCTCTTTGGACGTCTCCCCCTTGCTCAGCAGCCGCTCCAGTGGTTCCACCGCCCGGGTCTCGATCCCGGTGTAGCCATGCAGTTCGAACACCCGGCGCACCTGGTCGAGGATGGTCGTCTCCACGATGCGCCCAGCGGGCAGCCATTCGGGGAATCCGGACAGGGGTGCGATTCGTGCCATAGCGGTATCCTCCCATCGGTTTGACCGCAGTGCGTCGCGCGGGGTCCACACCGGGCTGTTCGAGGTGCTGGTGAGGCCAGTTGTGACCATCCCGTAACCCCGTCGAGGGCCCGCCGTGTCCGATCGATGTGGCAGCGTTGCCTAGTATTGGCCAGGCCAGCACTCGTTGTGCTGCGACCAGCAGAGCTAGGCGGAGCCGGTAGAGCTGCGCTCTCGACCATGATCAGCGACGAAGGAGGCGGGGTGTCCCCGAGCAAGCGGGAGCGTGAGTATGCCCGTCGACGGCACCAGAAACGGCTCGCGCGCCAGGCCCGGGCTGCCCGTTCCGCGCGGCGGAAGCGGATCATTGCCGCCTCGGTGGTGGCGGTGCTGATCGCGGCGGGAGCGATCGCTCTGATCGTGACCCAGCAGGGCGAGAGCGTCCCGGAGGCCGCAGACACCCCCACACCCGCCGCCGAGGAGACCCCCGGGGAGGAGACGGCGCCGGGTGAGGACTCCTCGCTGGAGCCGTTGCCGACCACTGCGCCGCAGCCCTACTCCGCTCCCCCGCCGGCCACTGACGCGCTGGATACCGACTGGCAGGGGACGATCCACACGAACATGGGCGACATCTCGGTGACGCTCGCCGGTGCCGACGCTCCGCAGGCCGTGTCCTCGTTCCTGATGCTCGCCGGTGACGGCTACTTCGACGGCACAGCGTGCCACCGCCTGCTGCCGGACTCGCTGCTGCAGTGCGGTGACCCGACGGCATCGGGCACTGGTGGTCCCGGCTACTCCTTCGGCCCGGTCGAGAATGCCCCGAGCGACGACGTGTACCCCGCTGGCACCCTCGCGATGGCCCGGCAGGGCAATAACGGAGAGAGCATGGGGTCGCAGTTCTTCCTCGTCTTCGAGGAGGTCACGCTGCCCAGCGACGAAGCCGGCGGGTACACGGTGTTCGGCCAGATCACCGAGGGCCTGGACATCCTCCAGCAGATCGGTGCCGCCGGAACCGCCGAAGGCAGCAGTGACGGCCGACCGGCCGAGAACGTGATCATCGAGAGTGTGGACATCCAGTGACCGAGCAGCAGCCACTACCTGACCAAGCCCTGGCCACCGAGACGAGTGAGACACCTGTGAACGAGCAGAACCGGCCCGATGCTCCTGCCACCAGCGCCGAGGAGGAGACGGTCAGCGCATCGGCTGCAGTAGACGAAGCGGTGTCGCAGGACGCGGCGGCGCAGGAGGGCGTGCCTGAGCAGGCCGCGGCGCAGGAGGGCGTGCCTGAGCAGGCCGCGGCGCAGGAGACATCGTCTGAGCCGGCCGCGCCCGCGGCCGGCGCCCCCGCGCAGGGTAGCCCCGTCACCTCTCCCCCGCCGGACGGCGATCAGGCGGCTGCCGAGGCGGAGGAGACCGCCGCCGTGGCTGAGCAGGCGGACGCCGTGGCGGAGGCTCCGGCAGAAGCCGCGAGCGATGCGGTCGCTGGTGATACGCCGGACGGCGATGCGGCTGCGGGTGAGGCGGCCGCTGATGATGCCGATGCCCCCGCGGGCGACGCGACCGATGCCGATGCCCCCGCGGGCGAGGCGACCGATGCCGATGCCCCCGCAGGCGACGCGACCGATACCGGAGGCAGCACCCCGGAGTCGGCGGGTGAGGATGCCGCGGCGAGCAAGCAGGCACCGGCGCCCGTACCTACTCCGGCGCAGATTCCCACACCGGCACAGATCCCGACTCCCGCGCAGATCCCTACCCCGAAGGCGATGGCCAAGGCGCGGCCGGCCCCACCCGCTGGCGGTACCACCGCTCCAGGCGCGGCGGCACCGGTCACTCCGGTCACCGAACCGGAAGCCGCGGCGATGGATCCGGCCGAGGTGGCCGCCGCCCGAGAGTTCGGTCGGGTGGCCGAGGACGGCACCGTCTACGTGCGGGAGGAAGCCGACGAGCGCATCGTCGGGCAGTTCCCGGACGTCAGCGAGGACGAGGCGCTGTCCCTGTACATCCGCCGCTTCCTGGACCTGAAGGCACAGGTCGACCTGTTCGCCACCCGTCTGCCCCAACTGACGATCAAGGACATCGACGGCACACTGCGGAGCCTGACCGAAGCACTGGCCGAGCCTGCCGCCGTCGGTGATCTGAATGGCCTCCGTACTCGCCTGGAGGAGCTTCGCGAGCAGGCGAAGGAACGCCGTCGGGAGATTACCGCCGAGCGGGAGAAGGCCCGAGCCCAAGCGCTCGAAGAGCGCACCAAGATCGTGGAACGGGCCGAAGCGATCGCCGCCACCGACCCGTCCCGGATGCAGTGGCGGGCCCAGGGCGAACAGTTGCGCACGCTGCTGGAGGAGTGGAAGAAGGCGCAGAAGGCCGGTCCGCGTCTGGACCGCCCCAGCGAGGACGCGCTGTGGAAGCGGTTCGCCGCCTCCCGGTCGCAGTTCGACCGGCACCGCCGGCAGTACTTCGCCGAACTGGACAAGACCCACGGTGAGGCGAAGGAGATCAAGGAGCGTCTGATCGTCCGAGCAGAGGCGCTCTCCTCCTCCACCGACTGGGGGCCCACCACGATCGCTTACCGTGACCTGATGGCCGAATGGAAGGCTGCCGGCCGCGCTGCCCGCAAGGATGACGACGCCCTCTGGGCCCGTTTCCGCGGCGCCCAGGACGTCTTCTTCGAGGCGCGGAACGCGCAGAACGCCCAGGTCGACGCCGAGTACGGGGAGAACCTCAAGGTCAAGGAGGCGATCCTGGCCGAGGCTGAGGCGCTGCTCCCGGTCCGGGACCTCAAGGCCGCCAAGGCGAAGCTGCGCGATATCCAGGACCGCTGGGAAGAGGCGGGCAAGGTGCCCCGCGGCGACCTGCAGCGGGTCGAAGGCCGGATGCGCGCTGTGGAGCAGGCGGTCCGGGACACCGACCAGCAGGAGTGGCGCAGGAAGAACCCGCGGGTGCGCGCTCGAGCAGAAGGTGCCGCCGCCCAGCTTGAAGAAGCGATCGCCGGTCTGGAGGCCGAGCTCAGCCAGGCTCAGGCCAGTGGTGAGGCAAAGAAGATCCACCAGGCCCAGGAGGCACTCGACGCCCGCCGCGCCTGGTTGGAGCAGGTGCAGCGGGCGGCAGACGACGCCCGCTGACCCCGGTCACCCCAGACGAGAGACTGGGGGCTACTGGGCGTCCGCTGGCGAGGTCTGCCTCGGTCGGCTGCCGGTGAACCGGAACACGTCGTATACGCCGTCGATGTTGCGCACCGCTCGCAAGACGTGGCCCAGGTGTGACGGCTCGGCCATCTCGAACACGAACCGGGACTGGGCTGTCCGGTCCCGGGACGTGGCCACGTTCGCGGACAGGATGTTCACGTGGTTCTCGGAGAGCACCTTGGTGACGTCGGAGAGCAGACCGTTGCGATCGAGCGCATCCACCTGGATCTGGACCAGGAACACGCTCTGCGCTCCTGGCGACCACTCGACGTCGATCATCCGCTCCGGCTGCCGGCGCAGCCCGGCCACGTTGGTGCAGTCCTCCCGGTGTACCGAGACACCCGCCCCGCGGGTGATGAAACCGACGATCGGGTCACCGGGCACCGGCGTGCAGCACTTGGCCAGCTTCGTCCACATGTCCCCGGAGTCCATCCCGGTGATCAGGATCCCGGGGTCGCCGGCCTTGCCGGCGTGCTGGCGCGTGCCCGGGCGCGTGACCTCGGCGATGTCCTCCTCTGCGGCGTCCTCTCCCCCGATCGAGGCCACCAGGCGCTTGACGACGTTCGGCGCCGAGACGTGCCCCTCGCCCACGGCCGCGTACAGCGCGGACACGTCGTTGTAGCGCATCTCGTCGGCCAGGGCGACCAGCGTGTCGTGGTTCAGCAGCCGCTGCATCGGCAGATTCTGCTTGCGCAGCGCCTTAGCGATCAGCGTCTTGCCGGACTCGACCGCCTCTTCGCGGCGTTCCTTGGAGAACCAGGACCGGATCTTGTTCCGGGCGCGTGGTGTCTTCACGAAGCCGAGCCAGTCCTGACTGGGCCCGGCACCGTCCGCCTTGGAGGTGAACACCTCGACGGTGTCGCCGTTCTCCAGCGTGGAGTCCAACGGCACCAGACGACCGTTCACCCGTGCGCCCACGGTGCGCTGTCCCACCTCCGTGTGCACGGCGTAGGCGAAGTCCACCGGGGTGGCACCGGCAGCCAGCGCCATCACATCCCCCTTCGGGGTGAACACGTACACCTGCGCACCGGACATCTCATAGCGCAGCGAGTCGAGGAACTCCCCCGGGTCGGCCGTCTCCCGCTGCCAGTCCACCAACTGGCGCAGCCACGGCATCGAGTCGGCCTCAGCGCTGGCCTTGGCACCGGCCTTGGCCGACTGCCGGGCGGTCTCCTTGTACTTCCAGTGTGCGGCGACGCCGTACTCGGCCCGCCGGTGCATATCGTGACTGCGGATCTGGATCTCCACCGGCTTGCCGGTCGGACCGATCACTGTGGTGTGCAACGACTGGTACATGTTGAACTTCGGCATCGCGATGTAGTCCTTGAACCGCCCGGGTACCGGGTTCCATCGCGCATGCAGGGCACCGAGTGCTCCGTAGCAGTCCCGCACACTGTCCACCAGCACCCGCACGCCGACCAAGTCGTAAATGTCGCCGAAGTCTCGCCCCCGCACGATCATCTTCTGGTAGATCGAGTAGTAGTGCTTGGGCCGGCCGGTCACCGTCGCCTTGATCTTCGCCGCACGCAGATCCTCGACCACCTGGTCGCGCACGATCGCAAGGAATTCCTCCCGAGCAGGCGCCCGCTCGGTGACCAAGTGCACGATCTCGGAGTACACCTTCGGGTATAGGGTGGCGAAGGAGAGGTCTTCGAGCTCCCACTTGATCGTGTTCATCCCGAGTCGGTGCGCCAGTGGCGCGTAGATCTCCAGCGTCTCCCGCGCCTTGCGGGACGCAGACTCGGCGGAGACGTACTTCCAGGTCCGGGCGTTGTGCAGCCGGTCCGCAAGCTTGATCACCAGCACGCGAATATCGCGCGCCATAGCGATCACCATCTTGCGGACGGTCTCGGCCTGGGCTGCTTCGCCGTAGCTGACCTTGTCCAGCTTGGTGACGCCGTCCACCAGCAGGGCGATCTCCTCGCCGAACTCCTTGCGCAGCTCGGCCAGGCCGTAACTGGTGTCCTCCACCGTGTCGTGCAGCAGTGCCGCCGCCAGCGTCGGCGGGGTCATGCCCAGCTCAGCGAGGATGGTGGCCACGGCCACCGGGTGGGTGATGTACGGGTCGCCGCTCTTGCGGACCTGACCGGTGTGGGCGCGTTCGGCCACCCGGTAGGCGCGGTCCAGGATCGAGGTATCCATCCGCGGGTGATTCGTCCGCACCACGCGGACCAGCGGCTCGATCGCCGCTGGCGTGGAGTGGCCGCGGCCACCGAACCGCACCAGCCGGGAGCGCACCCGGGCCGGCGGAACAGCATGGCCCGGGCGGGCATCCTGCTCCTGTGCGGCCAGCTCCTCGCTCATTCGGCCATGATACGCCGCAGGCCGCAGGTTTCTCGCCGGCGAGCCGCCAGCGCGGCGGCCCTCGTTTCAGTAGGTCAGCAGCGCGTGAACGTCCCGGTCGGCGACCCGGTTGCGGCCACCCAGCTCGGACAGCTCGATGAGGAAACCGAGACCCGCCACTCGCGCTCCGCACTCCTGAAGCAGCGTGCACGCCGCGGCCGCGGTACCGCCGGTGGCCAAGACGTCGTCGAGCACGGCGATCCGGGAGCCGGGACGCACCGCATGCTCGGACACCTCCAGCGTCGCCGTCCCATACTCGAGCGAGTAGTCGGCGCTGCGCACCGGTGGCGGCAGCTTGCCTGCCTTGCGCACGGCGATCAGCGAGCAGCCGAGCACTGCGGCCAGCGGTGCCGCGAACAGGAACCCGCGTGCCTCGATACCGGCGACAGCATCCACCTCACCCCCAAAGGTGTCCGCGAGGTTGGAGATCACCGCAGAGAACGCCGTGGCGTCGCCCAGCAGCGGGGTGATGTCCCGGAACAGTACGCCGGGCTCGGGGAAATCGGGAACGTCTCGGACTCGGCTGGAGATCAGGTCGTGCAGCCGGGTGGAGACCACGCTCGGCGTCACTTCTTGCGCTTCGACTTCCGTCGCGGCTGCGCCTGCTGCCCGAGGTGCGACCCGGCACGCAGGCCGGCGGCCCCGACAGCCACGGACTCCGCCGGCAGACCCTCCGCCTCTGCCGCGGAGATCCGGTCCTCGCGCAGCGCCAACACCTTCTCGGTGTGCTCCTTGATCGCTGCGGTGCGCTGGTAGAAGGCGACCTGCATCGGTGTGGCGATGAAGATCGAGGAGAACGTGCCCACAAGCATCCCGATGAATAGCACCAGCGCGATGTCCCGGAGCGTTCCGGCGCCGAGCAGGAACGCACCGACGAACAAGATCGCCGCCACCGGGAGCACGGCCACCACGGAGGTGTTGATCGAGCGGACCAGGGTCTGGTTCACCGCGAGGTTCGCGCCCTCGGCGTAGGTGAACCGGGTCTGGTCCAGCACGCCGGCGGTGTTCTCCCGGACCTTGTCGAAGACCACCACGGTGTCGTACAGCGAATAGCCGAGGATGGTGAGGAACCCGATCACCGTCGCTGGGGTGACTTCGAATCCGATCAGAGCGTAGATGCCGACGGTGATCACCAGGTCGTGGAAGAGTGCGACCAGGGCACCGGCAGCCATCGTCCATTGCCGGAAGTAGAGCGTCATCACGATGGAGACCAGCACCAGGAAGATGACCAGTCCCTGGACGGCCTTGCTGGTCACATCGGCACCCCAGGTGGGCCCGACGAACGAGGACGTGACGTCGTCCGGACTGGTGCCGTAGGCCTCGGCCAGCTGCTCGGCGACGTCTTGGGTCTGGGCTTCGCTGAGCGATTCGGTCTGCACCCGCACCGTCGATCCGCCCACGCTGGTGACCTGAGCCACCTGGCCGGTGACCACCTCGTCGAGCGCAGACTGGGCGAGGTCCTCATTCTGGGACTGGGCGTTGGAGACGGTGAACTCCGAGCCACCGCGGAAGTCGATCCCGGCGTTCAGGCCCTTGATGCCGACCAGCAGCCCGGAGAGCACCACGATCACCAGGCCGATGGTGAACCACATCCGGCGCCTGCCGACGATGTCGTACGAACGCTGACCGGAGTACAGGTCGTTTCCGAACTTGGCGAAGCTGGCCATCAGCGGTCACCCTTCCGGCTGGTGGAGGAGAGTTCGGAGTCGGCGGGGCCATCCTCTGCCGAGTCCGCGCTGTCCGGTTCGTCCGCGGATCCTGGCGAACCTGCGGATCCCGCCGATGAGCCGGAGGCGGCTCGCTCGGCCGCGCGCCGTCGTTCGGCGATCGACTCCCCGGAGCGCAGCCGCCCGCGGCCGCGGTAGACCGGGACCGTGGCACCCAGGTGCTTCGGGTCCAGCCCCGAGAAGCGGTGCCCGCCACCGAAGAACTTGGTCCGGACCAGCGCCTGCACCATCGGGTGCGTGAACAGCATCACCACGATCACGTCGATGATGGTGGTCAGGCCGAGGGTGAACGCGAATCCGCGGACTCCGCCGACGGAGAGGGTGTACAGCACGACTGCGGCAAGCAGGTTCACGGCGTCGGAGGCCAGGATGGTGCGGCGGGCGCGCTTCCAGCCGAGTTCGACGGCGTCTTCCAGCCGTCTGCCCTCTCTGACCTCATCGCGTATTCGTTCGAAGTAGACGATGAAGGAGTCGGCGGTGATACCGATGGCGATGATCAGACCGGCGACACCGGCCAGGGAGAGGCGGTAGCCGATCAGCTCGGAGAGCGCGGTGATCGACCCGTAGGTGAGGGCACCGGCGACGCTGAGGCTGAGCAGCGTGACGATCGCCAGGCCGCGGTACTGCACGATCGAGTACACCACCACGAGCGCGAGCCCGATCAGTCCGGCGAGCATTCCCCGCTCCAGCTGTTCGGTGCCGAGCGTGGCGGAGATCTCCTCCTGGCTGCGCAGCTCGAACGTGATCGGCAGCGAACCGTAGTTCAGCTGGTTCGCCAGACCGATGGTCTGCTCCTGGGTGAACGGATTCTGCGGGTTGCCGGTGATCTGCGCCTGCCCGCCTGCGATCACCTGAGTCACCGACGGCGAGGAGATCACCAGTCGGTCCAGGACGATCGCGAACCGGTTCTGCCCGGTAGCGGTCATCGAGGCCAGCCGCTGGGTCACCTCTTCGAACTTCTGCCCGCCCTCGGAGGTGAAGTTCAGCTGGACCATGTAGTTGTTGGTGACCGCACCTTGTTCGGTGGTCTCCAGTGCGGAGTTCGCCGAGCTGACGTCGGTGCCTTCGAGCTCTGCCGGGCCGAGGATGTACTTCGCCTGCCCGTCAGTGCCGCAGGAGACCAGCGGCTGCTCCGGGTCGTCGCCGCCGCCACCGGCCAGGTTCGCCGGGTCGGTGCAGTCCAGCATGTAGAAGTCGTACATCACCTGCTCGGTGATCCACGCGGTGTCCGAGGCGCTGGTCGGCTCGGTGGCCGGCTCGTTGGACAACTCACCGTTACCGTCGGTGTCGGCCGCCTGCATCGCCGCTGCCTCGATCTCCTCCGGGCTGAAGCTCTGTGGCTGCTCGGACGGCGTCTCGCTGGGCTGCTCGGCGCCCTCGTCCGTGGGCTGCTCGCTGGCCTCGTCGGACGGCTCCTCGGTGCCGTCATCCGGAGCGTCTTCAGGGGCACGCGCCTGCGCACCACTGACCGGGCCACCGCCACCCTGGTTGGCCTGGTCCTGCTGGGTGGCCTGCTCCTGCTGGGCGGCTGCCGCGGCGGGGTCGATCTGCCCCGGGCCGGCCTCGGTCAGCAGCACCCGGAAGCGCAGCTGCGCACTGGCCTGCACCAGTTCGATCGTCTCCTGGTCGGGGTCACCAGGAAGCTGCACCACGATGTTCGTGCCGCCCTGGCTGGAGATCTCCGCTTCGGACACACCGGACGCGTTCACCCGCTGCCGCATGATCCGGATGGCTTCGCCGATCTGGTCGTCACTGACCTGCGCGCCCTCGGCGCTCGGAGTGAGGATCAGCTGGGTGCCGCCCTCCAGGTCGAGCGCCAGGCCGGGCGTCATCTCCCCTTCGCCCCAGAGGCTGTTCGCCGTCAGCCCTCCATAGACGAGGGCGACGAGGAACAGCAGAAAGGTCAGAGTGCGCAGCGGGCGCACTCCACGCGTACGAGATGCCAACGGGATCTTCTTCCGTGTGCTGCCGGCCTTGCGGCCGGACGGTCAGTTCTGGTTGCGGCGGGGCGTGTCGTCGTCGCCAGCGTCGGGAGACGTCGCCGCGCTGAGCTGCTCGTCCGGAACCTCTGGACTCTCGACCACGTCGGCTTCGACTGCTTCGGCGGGCTCGCTGGCCTCGTCGCTGCCCTCGAGCTCAGTCTCGTCATCGAACTCCTCGACCGGCGGGTCGACCAGCTTGGCCAGCGCCATCTTCACAAACACCACCTCGGTGCCCGGCGCGGTCTCCAGCGTGATCCGGTCGTCCTCGACCGCCGTGATCGTCCCGATCAGGCCACCGATAGTCTGGACCTCCTGGCCGATCTCCAGCCGGTCCCGGAAGGAGAGCTGCTCCTGCTGCTTCTTCCGCGTGCGCCAGTTCATGAACAGCAGGGCACCCAGTCCTACGACCAGGATGATGATGAACGTCGGGTCCATGAGTGGACACACTCCAGTGCTTCGAAATCAGGTTCCGCCCGATTCTAGGCGAGATCGAACGCCTGGCGAACCACCCGCGCCGGGCCGTACCGGCTTCGGTGCCCGCAGATCAGTCCCAGAGCATTCCCGGAGCGTTGGGTGCGGGCAGGTCGAGATGGTCGAACGCGGCGGCTGTCGCCACGCGGCCGCGCGGGGTCCTGGCAATGAAACCTTCACGCACCAGGAACGGTTCGGCCACTGTCTCCACGGTCTCCGGCTCCTCCCCGATCGCTACCGCCAGGGTGGTCAGACCGGTGGGCCCACCACCGAATCGCCGGCAGAGCGCTTCCAGGACTGCGCGGTCGAGCCGGTCCAGGCCGCGGCGGTCCACCTCGAACACCTCGAGGGCGGCCATCGCAGCGGCCAGGTCCAGCACACCGGTTCCCCGTACCTGTGCCCAGTCTTGGACCCGACGCAGCAGCCGGTTCGCGATCCGGGGGGTACCGCGGGAGCGGGAGGCGATCTGCGCCGCAGCATCGGTGTGCAGGTCCACCTCGAGCAACCGAGCGGACCGGGTGAGGACCTGCTCCAGCTCGTCGGTGGAATAGAAGTCCATATGCGCGGTGAAGCCGAACCTGTCCCGCAGCGGTGCGGGCAGGAGTCCGGACCGGGTGGTGGCGCCCACGACGGTGAACGGCGGCAGGGAGAGCGGGATGGCGGTGGCGCCGGGGCCCTTGCCCACCACCACGTCCACCCGGAAGTCCTCCATCGCCAGGTAGAGCATCTCCTCGGCCGGGCGGGCCAGGCGGTGGATCTCGTCGATGAACAGCACGTCGTGCTCCTGTACCGAGGACAGGATCGCCGCCAGGTCCCCGGCGTGCTGCACGGCGGGACCGGAGGTGATCCGCAGTGCACCCTCCACTTCGCTGGCCACGATCATCGCCAGCGTGGTCTTGCCCAGACCGGGCGGTCCGGCGAGCAACACATGGTCCGGCGGCCGGGACCGAGCCACGGCAGCGTCCAGCACGAGCGAGAGCTGGTCACGCACCACCGGCTGCCCGATGAACTCGTGCAGCCGCCGTGGACGCAGCGCCGCCTCAGCGGCCCGGTCCAGCTCGTCGGCCTCGGCGGCGAGCATGCCTTCTTCGTCAGCCATGTCGGTTTCCACCCAGCTGCTGCAGAGCGGCCCGCAGCACGGCAGCCGTATCGGCGCCCGCTGCGGCGTCATCGGCAGCGAGCACGGCATCGACGGCGGACTCCGCCGCCTTGGCCGGCCAGCCCAACCCGGCCAGCGCGGTCACCACGTCCGTCCGGGCACCGCCGGCGGGCGTGGCCGCCGGCGCGGAGGCATCCGTGGCGGGACCGAGCCGGTCGCCGAGCTCGAGGATGATCCGCCGGGCGCCTTTCTGCCCGATCCCGGGGACCATGGTCATCGCCTTCACGTCCTCACTGGCCACCGCACGGCGCAGGTCGTCCGGGGTGTGCACGGCCAGCATCGCCAGCGCCAGCCGTGGCCCCACTCCGCTGACCGTCTGCAGCAGCTCGAAGACGTCCCGCTCCTCGGCCTGGGCGAAGCCGAACAGGGTCATCGAGTCTTCGCGCACCACCAGGCTGGTGGCGAGTGTGGCCGACGTGCCGGTGCGCACGCTCGCCAGGGTCGCCGGAGTGGTGTGCACGCGGTACCCCAGCCCGCCGGCCACCACCCAGCCCGCCGGCCACCACCACGCAGGCGTCCAGGCCCACGTGCTCCACCTGGCCCGTGACCGAAGCGATCATCCTGTCAACCTCCCGCGCGCGAACATCTGTACTACGGTCAGGTTACCTGCTCGCCGTAGGCCGTCCCGTCCGACGCGCCGTGCGCGCCCGGGTCTCCGCCTGTGCCCAGGCGCGTTGGGCGGCGGTCTGCTGGGCGGTCGATGTGCCGTGTGAGGTGCCGACGGCGTGTGCTCGCCAGGCGTGCGTGATCGCCAGGGCCAGGGCGTCCGCGGCATCGGCCGGGGTCGGGGCGGCGTCCAGGTTGAGCAGCCGGCGCACCATCTCCTGGACCTGCGCCTTCTCCGCGCGCCCGTGCCCGGTGACCGCCGCCTTCACCTCGCTGGGGGTGTGCAGGGCTAGCGGCAGCCCGGCGCGGGCCGCCGCCACCATCGCCAGGCCGGCAACCTGAGCAGTGCCGGTGACGGTGCGCACGTTGTGCTGAGCGAACACCCGCTCCACGGCCACAGCATCCGGGCTGAGCCTGGTGATCCAGGCGTCGATCTCGTCAGCGATCCGGAGCAGCCGTAGCGCCGGGTCGTCGCCGGCAGCGGTGCGGGCCACGGCCACATCCACCAGGCGCAGCTGACGGCCACGCCCGGCCTCCACCACGCCCAGTCCACAGCGGGTCAGCCCGGGGTCGACGCCGAGGATCCGAAAGCTCACAGACTCAGGTTCTCAGGTGCGCCGGCCGAGATCCGCCACCGACCCACCCGACCGCGGGGTGAATCGGTTCACGCGATACCTCCCGCGTTCGGTCGTGCCGGGCAGGTATCGGCTCGGCGCGCCGACGATCGAACCTGTCGGGCCTGCGCAGTCGTGCTGCTCCGTCGTCCTGCTCCGTCGTCCTGCTCAGTCGTCCTGCTCGAGCTCGGCGAGCACCTCGTCCGAGGCATCGAAGTTCGCGAACACGTTCTGCACGTCGTCGCTCTCCTCCAGAGCTTCGATCAGCCGGAGCACCTTGCGCGCCCCGTCAGCGTCCACATCGATCTGAGTGGCTGGCACGAACTGCACCTCGGCAGAGTCATAGTCCAGACCAGCCGCCTGCAGCGCGGTACGAACTTCGACCAGGTCGGTCGCCTCGGAGACCACCTCGAGCGTCTCACCGTGCTCGTTGACCTCCTCGGCGCCGGCTTCCAGCACAGCGGCCAGCACATCGTCCTCGGTGACCCCGTCCGTCTTCGGCACCAGGATCACCCCTTTGCGGGTGAACAGGTAGGAGACGCTCCCCGGATCGGCGAGCGACCCGCCGTTGCGGGTGAACGCGACCCGGACATCGGAGGCGGCACGGTTGCGGTTGTCGGTCAGGCACTCCACCAGCACGGCGACACCGCCGGGAGCGTAACCCTCGTACAACACGGTCTGATAGTCGGCGCCGCCGGCCTCCAGACCGGAGCCCCGCTTGACCGCACGGTCGATGTTGTCGCCGGGTACCGACGACTTCTTCGCCGTCTGGATGGCGTCGTACAGGGTCGGGTTGCCGGCCGGGTCACCACCGCCAGTCCGGGCGGCCACCTCGATGTTCTTGACGAGCCTGGCGAAGAGCTTGCCGCGTTTGGCATCGATCGCGGCCTTCTTGTGCTTGGTCGTCGCCCACTTGGAGTGCCCCGACATGGTGGTTACCTCTCGTTCGTCGCTTCTGCGCCCGCTACCGCTGGGAGACCAGCCGGAGAAAGGCGCGATGGATCCGCAGGTCCCCGCTGATCTCCGGGTGGAATGCTGTGGCCATCAGCGCGCCTTGGCGCACCGCCACGATCTTACCCGCCGCCGGTCCGGTGCTCACCGTTGCCAGCACCTGAACGTCCGGGCCGTGCTGGGCGACCCAGGGGGCACGAATGAATACGGCACGCATCGGCGGATCCGTCGCAGCGGCGCCCAGCGCCGGTGCGTCCAGGCGTTCCTCGAACGAGTCCACCTGGCGGCCGAAGGCATTGCGCCGCACGGTCACGTCCAGACCGCCGATGGTCTGCTGGCCTGCGATCCCCCCAGTGATCCGGTCGGCGAGCAGGATCATCCCGGCACAGGAGCCGTACACCGGCAGACCGGTGCGGATCTGCTCCCGGAGCGGATCCATCAGCTCGAAGCGGCGGAGCAGCTTGTCGATCGTGGTCGACTCACCCCCGGGCAGAACCAAGGCGTCCACGCTCGCGAGCTGGGCGAGGGTGCGCACGGTGGCCACCCGTGCACCGCAGGCCTGCAGCGCTCGGCTGTGCTCGGCCACGTCTCCTTGCAGGGCGAGCACCCCGACGACAGGTGCCGTCACCCGCCCGGCCGCTCTGCGCCGTCGTCGGCGGTAGTACCGCCAGTGCCCTCCTGCTGCAGCCCGAGCTCGACGATCCGGCCGTCCCAGCCGCTCCGCCAGGTGCGCACCAGCCCGGGAAGCTGGGCCGGGAAGACCTCCACCTCCACCTCGGCGAGGTCCTCGGCGTGCCACCAGCCGAGCTCGTCCATGAAGCTGCGCTCGACGGCGGTCCATCCTTGCGTGGTCAGCGTTGCCGTGGAATCGACCTGGGTGAGGAAGAAGACTTCGTCCTGTCGGACGGTCTCGGCGAAGAAGTCGAACTCGGCTTCCCGGGCCAGCACCGGGCCGACCAGATCACCGGGTTCGACCACCAGCCCGGACTCCTCCTCGAGCTCTCGGACCGCCGCCTCTCGCGGCGTCTCCCTCGGTTCGATACCGCCGCCGATGGTGAACCACCAGGTGCGTTCGGTCTGGTCCGCATCGTGTCCGCGGGCGAGCAGCACCCGGCCCGCGGCGTCGAGCACCACCACCCGGGCAGCGGTGCGGAAGGCGGTGCCGTCAGGCAGCCGCCGCCAGTCCGGGCCGAGGTTGCTCACGCGGGTCGGTTCACCAGCCGCGCTCGGCGAGCCGGTGCGGGACCGGGATGTCGTCGACGTTGATGCCCACCATCGCCTCGCCGAGGCCGCGGGAGGCCTTGGCGATCTCGTCCGGGTCGTCGAAGAACGTGGTGGCCTTGACGATTGCGGCCGCTCGCTCGGCGGGGTTGCCGGCCTTGAAGATGCCGGAACCGACGAACACGCCCTCGGCGCCGAGCTGCATCATCATCGCCGCATCGGCCGGGGTGGCGATCCCACCGGCGGTGAACAGCACCACCGGCAGTCGGCCGGCCTCGGCGACCTCGGCGACCAGCGGGTACGGGGCCTGCAACTCTTTGGCGGCGACGTACAGCTCGTCCTTCGGCAGACCGGCGAGGCGGGCGATCTCGGCGCGGATGGAGCGCATGTGCGTAGTGGCGTTGGAGACGTCGCCGGTGCCGGCTTCCCCCTTGGAACGGATCATCGCGGCACCCTCGGTGATTCGGCGCAGGGCCTCGCCCAGGTTGGTGGCGCCACAGACGAACGGCACGGTGAACGACCACTTGTCGATGTGGTGGGTGTAGTCGGCCGGGGTGAGCACCTCGGACTCGTCGATGTAGTCCACGCCGAGGGACTGCAGCACCTGCGCCTCGACGAAGTGCCCGATCCGGGCCTTCGCCATCACCGGGATGGAGACCGCCTCGACGATGCCGTCGATCATGTCCGGATCGCTCATCCGGGATACCCCACCCTGGGCGCGGATATCGGCGGGGACTCGCTCGAGAGCCATCACCGCGACGGCGCCGGCGTCCTCGGCGATCTTCGCCTGCTCTGCGGTGACCACGTCCATGATCACCCCGCCTTTGAGCATGTCCGCCATCCCCCGCTTCACGCGGGTGGTGCCACGGTCGGGGGCAGACGGGGCAGGGGCAGCGCTGATGTGCTCGGACACAGTGACCTCAAGGGGTTCTCGACGGCGGGAAACTGCTCACCAGTTTAGCCCCGGCGGAAGGTGACACCCGCCTCGCCGGACTGTCGTCCCGACCGGCGGGCGCGGGCGCGGAGCGGCGGCTGAGGACCAGTGTGCAGGTGGAGGTCCGAAAATTCGGTCCTCCACCTGCCGATCCGTCTGCAGACGACCGTCTGGTGCGCAGCGTGGGGAGGCTCCCGCGCTGGTGGGGGGGGGGGGCTACCGCCCGAGCGCAGCCTGGGCGAAGGTGTGTCGATCCCGCTGCACAGCGTTCAGCAACTCGTGCTCGCTGGCGTTCTCCCGGAGCCGGTGGCTGAGCACCTGCTGGCGGCGGAAGGCCAGCACGGTGGCACTGCGCTGGAAGGAGACCATCGCCGCCTTCGCCCGGTCGCCATAGCTGGTGGCCCACATCTTGGCCTGGCTGCGCAGCCGCAGGGAGGCGAGCATGTCCACCTCGTGCGGGGCGAACCAGCCGGCCTGGGAGTACTCCGAGAGCCGGGAGCGGACCACGTTCGACTCCTGCCGCCGCAGCCAGATCAACAGCGCCAGCATGGCCAGGAACAACGGCACCTGGATCACCGCGTAGATGAAGAGGAAGTTGTTGCCGATCAGCGCCGAGCCGTTCCACAGGGCGTGCAGACCCATCGCTCCGACCAGCCCGACCGGGAACGCCAGCACGATCACATACATCCGGGAGGACCGGGCCGCCAGGCCGACCGCGATGCCGATACAGGCGGTGAACAGCGCATGGGCGAACGGCGAGAAGATACCCCGCATCACGAACACTTCACCGACGACGTCGACGTACTGGGAGAAGTACAGGATGTTCTCGGTGAAAGCGAACCCGGCGGCCACGGTGGCGGCATACACCACTCCGTCCACCGGGCCGTCGAACTGCTGCCGGCGGAACAGGTAGATCATCAGCACGCCGATGCCCTTGACGGTCTCCTCGACGATCGGCGCGACCACGACCGCCGTCGTGGTGCTGGTGCCCTGCGGATCCCCGGTGCTGTTGTAGATCCACTGCTGGATCGCGGTGTTCAGCACCAGGGCGCTGAGCACTGCTACACCGGCACCCCAGAGCAGCGCGACCAGCAGCATCGTCTTCGGTTCGGGCTCCCAGCGGTCCAGCCAGCGCACCCCGAGGAGCACGATGGTCAGCGGCACCAGGGCGAGCACGAAGGCGACCGAGGTGCTGGACAGCCCGGTGGCGAGAGCGATGTAGCCGAGGGCGACCAGCAGGGCGATGCCGCCGATCACATAGATCACCACGTTGAACACCAACCGGTTGCTGGTGCGCTGCCCGGGGGACCAGACCTGTTCGATCGGGCCGGTGGTGTTCGGCGGCGGTGCGTAGGTAGCGTTCATCGTCCCGCGGACCGCCGGCTCCGGTGCGAACGCCTGCGGCCGGTACGCCGGCGGGTAGCCGGCAGCGGCGGGCGCTGCTGCGGGGGCGGCCGGGTGCGGCGCACCAGTGGCGCCGGGGTGCGGCGCACCGGGAGCGGCCGGCGTCGGTCCGGAGGCTGGACGGGCAGCGGGAGGGTACTCCCGGCGCGCGGGGTCCGGCGAAGGTGGCACGGGCATGCCGGTCAGCGTAGTTCAGGTGGCGGACCAGAGTCCGGCACCGTCGGCGATGCGGACGCCGGCACCGGGAGATCATCATCCATCTCAAACGTCTCCGGGAGGGGGGCCCGGCCGGCGAGGCGGAAGATCCGGACCAGCGGAGTGCGGCGGATCCGCCGGATCTGGACCACTGCGTCGTTGTGGAACCGGCGAGCCAGCTGGGCGCGGTAGCCGGCGGTGCCGAGATGTTCCAGCAGTGCGGCGCTGTCTTCCCGTTCTGCCCACGGCCGCTGGTCCTGACCATCACCGAGGGCGGCGCGCAACACCCGGGTGAGCTCGCTCTCCGCCAGGCCGCGTTCCTCCGCAGCACCCGGGGTATCGTCACCGATCAGCCGCGGTGCGCCCGCCGCGGCCCGCCAGGCTGCCTCGGCCACGACGATCCTCGCGGCCGGGTCCAGCAGGTCGCACTCGGTGAGCGCCATCGCTGCCTCGGCCCGGCGCACCAGCTGCGCCTCGAGCGTGGCCCGAGAAGCTCCTTCTCTGCGGTGCAACCGGTCCAGTCGCCGGGCGACGCTGGTCAGGGCGAACAGGATCACCGCGACCACGGCGACCACGATCAGGCCGACCTCGGCACCGCTCATGACGGTCCTCGGGAGCCGAACAGCCGGCCGAGGAGCCCGGGCCTGGCCTCAGCGCCGTGACCCGAGGCCATCGCGTAGACATCCAGGATCCGGGCCGCGACCTCATCCCAGTCGAACCGGCGGACCGCCCGGCCGGCGTACTCCTGGCGACGGGCCCGCTCGGCCGGATCGTCCAGTGCGCGAATCACCGTGTCCGCCAGCGAGGCTGGCGCACCGGTGGTGAACAGGAAACCGGACCCACCGTCGTCGAGGACCCGCCGGAACGCGTTCAGGTCGCTGGCGATCACCGAGGCCCCGGCGCTCATCGCCTCCACCAGCACGATCCCGAAGCTCTCGCCCCCGGTCTGCGGGGCGATGTAGGCGTCCACCGAGGAGAACAGGGACGCCTTCTCCTCGTCGCTGATCCCACCGAGCTGCTCCACGGCTTCGATGTGCTCGCCGAGACCCGCGGTAGCAGCCTCCAGGTCTCCACGACCGGCCACCAGGACGCGCAGCCCGGGGTACCTGGCGCGGATCGCCGGCACGGCCGCCATCAGCACCTGCAGACCCTTGCGCGGTTCGTCCAGCCTGCCCAGGAACGCGAGCGTGGGCCGCTCCGGGGTGCCCTGCCAGGCAGGATGGGGTGCGGCGTCGGCGAAGAACGTGGTGTTCACCCCGTTCGGGATCACCACCGCGTCACCGCCGAGATGCTCCACCACCGTGCGGCGGGCATCTTCGGAGACGGCGATCCGTGCGCTGATCTGTTCCAGTCCCGGGCGGATCAACGGGTAGGCGACCTGCATCATCCGGGAGCGTTCCTGGGCGGAGTGGAAGGTGGCCACCACCGGCGCCTCGGAGCGGGCCAGGGTGATCATCCCCACCGAGGGGGCGAACGGCTCATGCACGTGCACGACGTCGAACTCGCCGTGGGTGAGCCAACGGGCGGTCCGGCTCGCCACTCCGGGGCCGAAGCTCAGCCGGGCGACCGATCCGTTGTACCGCACCGGCATCGCTCCGCCCACCGAGGTGAGGTAAGGGGGGACGTCGGTGTCTTCGTCGGCCGGCGCCAGGACCGACACCTGGTGGCCGAGCCCGATCAGGTGCTCGGCGAGGTCCCGGATGTGGAACTGCACCCCGCCGGGCGCATCGAAGGAGTAGGGGCAGACCAGGCCGATCTTCATGTCTCCTCCGCCTGGGCCCGGGCGCGTGCCAGTCGCTCCGGATCCAGGTCTGCGGTGTACACCTTCTGCAGCATGTGCCAATCCTGTGGAACCTGTGCCAGAGCGCGAGTGTAGGCAGTGAACCAGTCCTGGGTCATCTGGGCCACCCGGTCGGCGCTGGTCACGCCGGGTCCGGCAGCCGGCACCTCCACCTCGGGCAGGAACTGGATGTGGATCCCCCACGGGCTGCGGGCGGCACGGCGCCGAGCCCCGGTGAGCCGCTCGTAGTGGATCAGCACCGGCATCACCGGTATCCCCCGGGCCAGCGCGAGAGCTGCCGGTCCCGGTGCCACCCGCACCTCGTGGCCGCCGACCTGCACGTCGACACCGGTGCTGGACAGGTCCCGGTCGGCCAGCAGCGGAATCACTCCGGGCCGCCGGCTCTCCTTCAGCAGCCGGCGGAAGACTCCCCCACCCTTCTCCAGGGGAAGGATGACCATGCCGAGCGACTCTCGGAAGCCCATGAAGGCCTCGAACAGCTCCGGCGGCTCCAGCCGCTCAGCCACGGTGATGACCTGTCCGATGTGCCGGTTCGCCCAGGCCCCGGCCAGGTCCCAGTTGCCGGCGTGACCCAGTGCGAGCACCGCAGTGCCTCCCTGGGCGACCCGCTCGGTGTACTGCTCGTAGCCGGTGGAGCGTACCCGGGCGTCTACTTCCGCCTCGCTCATCCCGGGCAGCTGGAAGGCCTCAGCGTAGTACCGCATATAGGACCGCATCCCGGCCCGGGACAGGCGCCGTAGCTCCGGTGCGGAGGTCGTGCCGGTCAACCGGGCGAGATTGCGCTCCAGCTGCTTCACGCCGTCGATCCGGAGCGTGTGTGCCACCACGGCGACGACATCGAAGATCCCCCGCACCAGGGCGCGCGGCAGCCGCGGCACCACACGCCAGGCGAGCAGCATCAGCCGGGCCGGATCGAACGCCCTCATTCCGGTTCCGTCTCCGCCGAGGCGCGGTAGACCACCAGGCTTCGTTGGATCACGGTGATGATGTTGGCCAGCACCAGCAGGCCGAGCGCGAGCACCAGCACCACCGCGGGTGCGCCGAGTCCTACCGCCAGCGCCGCGACACCGGCGAAGATCAGCCGGTCGGCGCGTTCGGCGATCCCCGCTTTGGCGCTGATGCCCAGGCCCTCGGCCCGCGCGCGGGCGTAGGACACCAGCATGCCGAAGAACACGCACGCCATCCCGAGTGCGAACCCGATGCCCTGCCACTGCTGCTCGTCCTGCCAGAGCAGGTACAGGCCCAGGGCGGTGAAGATCGCCGCATCGCTGACCCGGTCCATCGTGGAGTCCAGGTAGGCGCCGAACGCGCTCTCCGTTCCTCGTTCTCGTGCCATCAGACCGTCGACCGAGTCGGCGAAGACGAGGACCACCACTACGGGAACACCGACCACCAGATTCCCGGTCGGAAGCAGCCACAGCGCGGTGGCGCTGGTCGCCACCGTACCGAGGACGGTGACCACGTTCGGGCTCACCCCGGCCCGTACCAGGAGGCGGGCGAGCGGCCCGAACAGTGCGGTGGTGACCGACCGCCCGCGGTTACCGAGGACCATCGCCCCACCCGGCGGCGAGCTGCTCCCTGGTATCGCCGAGCAGCTCGGGCAGCGCCTTGGTCTGGCCCACGATCGGCAGGAAGTTCGCGTCTCCGGCCCACCGAGGCACCACGTGCTGGTGCACGTGGGCGGCAACCCCGGCGCCGGCCACCGGGCCGGCGTTCATGCCCAGGTTGAACCCGTCGCAGTCCTTGATCCGGCGCAGGGTCACCATCGCTGTCGCGGCCAGCTCGGTCATCTCGGCGCGCTCGACGGCGGTCATCTCGGTCAGGTCCGGAACGTGCCGGTAGGGGCAGATCAACAGGTGGCCCGGGTTGTACGGATACAGGTTGAGCACCACGTAACAGGACTGGCCCCGGTGCACGATCAGGGCCTGCTCATCCGGTTCCCCCGGCGCCCGGCAGAACGGACACCCTGGACCCGCGCCGTCATCGACCGGCTTGTTCTCACCATCAATATAGGCCATCCGGTGCGGGGTCCACAGCCGGTCGTAACCGTCCGGGACCCGCGGATGCTGCTCCGGCCTGGTCACGCTCAGACCTGCACCCGGGAGGAGATCGCCTCGGTGATGATCTCGATCGCTTCCTCGACTCCGACACCGTTGCGCTGGCTGCCGTCCCGATAGCGGAACGAGACCGCCCCGGCTTCGGCGTCCTCACCGCCGGCGATCAGGACGAACGGAACCTTCGCCTTGGTGGCGGTGCGGATCTTCTTGTTGAACCGGTCATCGGAGTTGTCCAGCTCGGCCCGCACCCCGGCGGCCTGCAGCTTCGCCACCACCTCAGCGAGGTAGTCGTCGAACACCTCGGCCACCGGTACGGCGAGTACCTGCACCGGGGCGAGCCACGGAGGGAAGGCGCCGGCGTAGTGCTCGAGCAGCACGCCGAAGAACCGTTCGATGGAACCGAACAGTGCGCGATGGATCATCACCGGTCGCTGACGGGAGCCGTCCGGCGAGGTGTACTCCAGCTCGAACAACTCCGGTTCGAAGAAGTCCAGCTGGATCGTGGACAGCTGCCAGGTCCGCCCGATCGCGTCCTTGGCCTGCACCGAGATCTTCGGACCGTAGAACGCCGCCCCACCCGGGTCATCTACCAGGTCCAGGCCGGAGGCATCCGCCACCTCGGCCAGGGTGCGGGTCGCCTCCTCCCAGGTGGACTCGTCCCCCACCGACTTCTCCGGGTCCCGGGTGGAGAGCTCCAGGTAGAAGTCGTCCAGGCCGTAGTCCTTCAGCAGGTCGAGCACGAAGGACAGCAGCGAGGCGAGCTCGTCGCGCAGCTGTTCGCGGGTGCAGTAGATGTGCGCATCGTCCTGGGTGAAGCCGCGGGCGCGGGTGAGGCCGTGCACCACCCCGGACTTCTCGTACCGGTACACCTGCCCGAACTCGAACAGCCGCAGCGGAAGCTCACGGTAGGACCGGCCCCGGGAGCCGTAGACCAGGTTGTGCATCGGGCAGTTCATCGGCTTCAGGTAGTAGTCCTGGCCCGGCTTGGTCACCTGGCCGTCCCCGTCGCGGACCTCGTCCAGGTGCATCGGCGGGTACATCCCGTCGGCGTACCACTCCAGGTGCTTGGAGGTCTCGAACAGCTTCGCCTTGGTGATGTGTGGGGTGGTGACGAACGAGTACCCGGCCTGCACGTGCCGCTTGCGGGAGTAGTCCTCCATCTCCATCCGGACCATCGCCCCCTTCGGGTGGAACACCGGCAACCCAGAGCCGATCTCGTCCGGAAACGAGAACAGGTCCAGCTCGGCACCCAGTTTGCGGTGGTCGCGCCGCTCTGCCTCGGCCAGTCGCTCCTTGTAAGCGACCAGCTCGTCCTTGCTCGGCCAGGCGGTGCCGTAGATCCGCTGCAGCTGCGGGTTCTTCTCGCTCCCCCGCCAGTACGCGGCCGCGCTGCGCATCAGCGAGAAGCCGTTGCCGATCAGCCTGGTGGACGGCAGGTGCGGGCCGCGGCAGAGGTCCTTCCAGGCGGTCTCGCCGGTCCGGCGCAGGTTGTCGTAGATGGTCAGCTCACCGGCGCCGACCTCCACCGAGGCACCCTCGGCCGCGTCGCCGCCATCGTCACCGGCACCCTTCAGCCCGATCAGCTCGAGCTTGTACGGTTCGGCGGCGAGCTCCTCGCGGGCCTGCGCATCGGTGACTACCCGGCGACGGAAGCTCTGCCCCTCCTTGACGATGCGCTGCATCGCCTTCTCCAGGGCCTTGAGCTGTTCCGGGGTGAACGGCTCGGCCACGTCGAAGTCGTAGTAGAAGCCATCGGCGATCGGCGGGCCGATACCCAGCCGCGCGTCCGGGTTCACCTGCTGCACCGCCTGGGCGAGCACGTGGGCGGTGGAGTGGCGCAGGATGTCCAGTCCGTCCGGCGAGTCGATGCGTACCCCGTCGACCGCCCCGCCCGCAGGCAGCTCGGCCGCCAAGTCACTCAGCTCGCCGTCCACTCGCACCGCGACGATCGCCCGGTCCTGGCCGAACACGTCCGTTCCCGTAGTGCCCGCCGGGAACGATCGTGGTGTTCCGTCGATGAGCAGGGAGATCTCGGGCACGGTCATGCTCCTGAGCTGGGTGATGGTCGGACCCATCGATGGTAGCGAGTCCGAATGCCTGCTCCACACCTGATTCCCTGACGCGCCCCGGTGACGTGGCCGCGGCACGGGTGCTCCGCCGTCGTGGTTCTCGCCAGATCCAAGCACGCCGCCCGGCCGAGGCTCTGCTCGCCCAGCGCGGCTGGTTCGCAGGGTCGGCAGGCAGCCCTCATCGCTGCTGGCGGGAGGCTCCGTCGATCACGGTGAGGGGGCCCTCGTCCTCTGTCGGTGGCTCGAAGTGGTCGAAGTAGTGCGCCGCCGTGGCGTGGTCCAGGACCACGTGGTCGGCGTGGGCGCCGCGCCGCGCCGCCACCCGCTCCAGCACCACCTCGCGGCTGGTGGTCAGGTACACGGTCTCGGCGCTCACCCCGACCTCGGCGAGCAGAGCCCGGTATTGGAGCCGCTTGCGGCGGGACCAGAAGGAGAAGTCGATCACCACATCGACGCCGGCGTGGACCAGTTCCAGCAGGCGATCGGTCAGCCGTGCCTCGATCCGAGCGGCGACCGGCTCGGGCAGCGGCTGCTGGTCCAGTCCCAGTGCCCAGGCTTCCTCGTCGATGGACAACCGGACGAAGCCATCGCTTTCCAGCCCACGGGCATAGGTGGTCTTTCCGGATCCGGCCGGACCGCACATGAGGACGACGCGAGGCACCACACCAGGCTACGGCGGCGCCCGCGCATCTGGGCAAAAGCCCTCGACGCCGGCCCGGCCGCTGCGTACGGTCCAGGGCATGTCCGTGCCGCCGCCGGCCGAGGGCCGCCTGTCTGACCTCCCTGCGGTCATCGTCATCACCGGAGCGATGGCCGCCGGAAAGTCGTCAGTCGCCGAAGCGCTCAGCCGCCGCCTCCCGGTGGCCGCCCACGTCCGCGGAGACATGTTCCGGCGGTTCATCGTCAGCGGGCAGGCACCGATGGATCCACCGCTGTCCGAGCAGGCTCGGGCCCAGTTGGAGCTGCGGCACAGCCTCGCCGCGCAGGCGGCCGACGGTTATGCCGCCGCAGGTATCACCGCAGTGGTTCAGGACCTGTTGCTGGAGAACGACCTGGTGCGGTTCACCCGACGGGTGCGCACCAGGCCCTGCTATGCCTTCATCCTCACCCCGGACGCTGACACGCTCGCCGCCCGCGATGACGCTCGACATAAGCACACCTACCGAGAATGGACCGCTGGCGAGCTCGATGCAGCGGCCCGATCCACCACGGGAGGACTGCACGTGGACAGCACCGGGTGGACTGTCGAGGAGACGGTCAGCTACCTCCTGGACCACCTCGACGAAGCGCGCACACCCTAGCGGCGCAGGTGGACCAGAGCGCTCGGACCAGGGCGCTGCTGCTCCGAAGAGGATGTCAGGTGGTGGGCGATACTGGGATCGAACCAGTGACCTCTTCCGTGTCAGGGAAGCGCGCTACCGCTGCGCCAATCGCCCGTGCGAGGTGGGTACGGGATTCGAACCCGTGTATACGGCTTTGCAGGCCGCTGCCTCGCCTCTCGGCCAACCCACCCTGGAACGACGTGAGACTCGCCGTCTCATTTGGGGCCGCCGCCTCCGAGCGGATGACGGGACTCGAACCCGCGACCCTCACCTTGGCAAGGTGATGCTCTACCAACTGAGCCACATCCGCATACCCGCATTCCGCATCGAAATGCGTTCTGCGTGCGTCGAAGACTCTAACCCAACCGATCCGACAACGTCCAATCGGCTCCACACCGTTAGCGTGTCGGTCATGTCACACTCCGCCACGGTCCGCAGCGGCCCTTTCCCGGGGGTGGCGACGTTCGCCGGAATGCAGGCCAGCGGGGTGTGTGACTACGCCGATCTGACCCGCTCGCCGGACGCTCTGCAGGGCGGCGGATGGTGGGCGGTGGCCGGTGAGTTCGATGGCCCGGTGCACGCCTGGCGATTCGCTCGCGTGCGGGCGCGCCCGCGTAGTCAAAGCAGCCAGGAGGCGGTGGTAGACGTTCCACCCGGCACGGAGCCCGCGGAGGTCACCGGCGACGGCGGAGCTTACCTATGGTCCGGACCGCACCACAGTCTGTGGTCCACGTCGATGGACCGCGCGGCCTACGTGGCCGCCGTGCGGTCCACGCAGGATGCGATCCGCGAGGGCGCCGTCTACCAGGCGAACATGTGCCGCATCCTGTCCGCGCCGCTCCCCTCCCGCCCGGACGCGGCCACCCTGGCGGCCGTGCTCAGCCGCGGCAACCCGGCCCCCTATGCCGGGTACCTCGATGTGCCGGCCGGGCCTGCCTGGCCGAGCGCCTGGGTGGTGAGCGCCTCTCCCGAGCTGTCCTTCGCCGTCGAGAATGGCGTGATCCGCTCCGGTCCGATCAAGGGCACCGGCCGTACCCCCTCGGACCTGCAGGCCAAGGACCGGGCCGAGAACGTGATGATCACCGACCTGGTGCGCAACGACCTGCAGCGGATCTGCTCCCCCGGCACGGTGACCGTCACCGACCTGCTGGCGACGGAGACCCATCCCGGCCTGGTGCACCTGGTCTCCCGGATCCGCGGCTCGCTGGCCCGCGAGCCGGTCGCCTGGAGCGAGGTACTCGGCGCACTTCATCCTCCCGGCAGCACCTCCGGGGCCCCGAAGTCGAGCGCGCTGCGGTTGATCGGTGAGCTGGAGACCGCCCATCGCGGGGTCTACTGCGGCCAGTTCGGCTGGATCGACGCTGACGCCGGGACGGCGGAGGTGGCTGTGGCGATCCGCACGTTCACCTGGGCGGAGGGCTTGCTGTCCTTCGGCACCGGTGCGGGCATCACGATCGGATCGGATGCCGAGCGGGAGTGGGCGGAGACCGAGCTGAAGGCCGCGCGGTTGGTCGGACTGGCCAGCGGTGGGCCCGCACACGTGGACGAGCCACCCGAAATCGGCTGCTAGGATCGTTATCCGTCACGGCGAGGGTCGTGATGCGGGCGATTGGCTCAGCGGTAGAGCGCCTCGTTCACACCGAGGAGGTCACTGGTTCGATCCCAGTATCGCCCACAGCAGGCCGCGGACAGGGAGTTTCCCCACCGCGGTCTTCTGGGTTTTGGCCCAGGGAGACGGGCGCCCGGTGCGGCGCGGAAGTCGGCGCGACCATCGCCCGGTGCGAATCGCACTACAGTGCGCGGATGACCCTGCGACTGCGTGGTTCGGACCTCATCCACCTGGACGAGGGCACGTACATGTGGATCCAGGTCACGCATTTCGCCATCGAGGCTGAGCAGAGTGATCGGTCCCTCCTCAGCTCGCTGATCGCCAGCCCGGGGTACGCCCACGACTACGCCTCTCCCTTCGATCCGGACGAGGAGGTGCAACAGAGCGCCGTTCATGGCCGCTGGCGGTTGGAGACGATTCACCCCGCTCTCTTCGCGCGGTGTACCCCGCACGATGCCGAGGCCCTGCTGCAGGTGTGGGTCGACGAGCAGCAGTGGACGGAGCCGGGCTACCGCCAACCGCCGAAGGTCCGAGCCCGGGTGGAGGGCGTCGTGAACCTGCTCCGGTCAGGGCGCCTCTACCGCCTGAACAACCCTGGCACCGATGCCGAGCACGAGTACGGTTTCGCCACCGGAAGCTTGGGCTTCCACGAGTTCGTGGTCATCGACCGCGTAACCGAGTGTCTGCTTCTGGTGGTCGCCTCCGACGATTGACCACCGGGTGGGGCACGTGATGTGTACCACGTCACTCGCCGGAGAACCCTGGTGCCCGGAGGCGAAGTTCTCCCGTAGACTGGTGCTGCGCAGGTCCCGTGCGCAGCGGTCCGACTTCTCGATTACGACGTCGGCTCTTGTGTCCGCTGTCTTGTCCGGGACGCCACGCCTCACGGGGTTCTAGCCGTTGGCTTCCCCGTCGTATCCAGGAGGATCATGCCGTCGAACGGCCGCCGCCGTACCTCGGGTCGGAACGGGACCCGTACTCTTTCGCGCCGCAACGACCCGGCGCCCATCCTGCCTATCCTGGCCCGCCGGGTGCGCGAGGTGGAGGCCAAGTCGGTCAAGGGCAAAGTGGGCCCGACCAACCGGGTGAAGTTCCAGGTGATCGCACTGCTGGTGCGCGAGGAGCGGGCCCGGATCAAGTCTGATCAGGACGTCTCCACCTCGGCCCGCAGCGAGATCCTGAAACGGCTCGACGGGGTGGCCACCATCCTGGCCCGCACGGCGGCGCAGGACACGTCGCTGCTCTCCTTGCTCGACCCGGACACCGAACCCGGCGCCGCCGCGCAGCGGATGCGCAATGAGTGGCTGCTGGAGTCCGGTGCCGAGCTGTCCGAGGAAGAACTGGTCATCAAGGCTCCGGAGCAGCGGCGCACTCCCCTGGTTCCCGCCGAGCTCGCCTCCCGGCAGGTGGTGCCCACTCAGGTGCGGGCGCGCGCCCGCGCCAACCCGTTCCTGGAGCCTGACCTGTCTCAGCCGGTGTCCGAGGTGCCCCCGGGTTACCTCTCCGGATGGGACCTGATGGGCCCGCTCTACCGTGCCTTCGAACAAGGTGCCGGCGGTGGGGCCGCCTCCAAGCAGCTCCCGCAGCCACCTCGCAAGGACTGGTACTCCCCGCCCGGGCTGGAGCTGATGGCCCACCAGGCGCGCCTGCTCGAGGCTGTCCGCCGCGGGCACCGCACCTTCCTGCTTGCCGACGAGCCGGGTCTGGGCAAGACCGCTCAGTCAGTGCTGGCGGCCTCCGCCGCCCAGGCGTTCCCGATGCTTGCCGTGGTGCCGAACGTGGTGAAGATCAACTGGGCCCGCGAGGTGGAACGGTGGACGCCGCAGCGGACCGTCACGGTGATCAACGGCGACGGCCAGGACATGAACGCCTTCGCCGACGTGTTCGTGGTGAACTACGCCGTGCTGGACCGGCACCTGACCTGGCTCGCGAACCTCGGCTTCCGCTCGATGGTGGTGGACGAGGCGCACTTCATCAAGAACCTCAGCTCGCAGCGGTCGCAGCACGTGCTCAACCTCTCCCGTCAGCTGCGCGAGCGGACCCCCGGCAGCAACCCGCTGCTGATGGCGCTGACCGGGACTCCGCTGATCAACGATGTCGAAGACTTCAACGCGATCTGGCAGTTCCTCGGCTGGACCGACGGTGAGCGCCCCAGCCGGGAGCTGACCGCCAAGCTGGAGGCCACCGGGCTGACCCCCGCGGACCGGGACTTCTACCCTCAGGCGCGAGCCGCCGTCATCGACCTCGGCATCGTCCGGCGTACCAAGGCGGACGTGGCCAAGGACCTGCCCGCGAAGCGGGTGGCCGACCTGCCGGTGGAGTTGGACAACGAGATCGGCCGCTCCATCCGATCCGCGGAGCAGGACCTGGCCCGCCGGCTGCTGCAGCGCTACCAGCGGATGCTCGAGGCCGGTGAGTCCCACGCCGATCCTGCCGACGGACCGGACCTGGAGCTGATGCGCCGCATCGCTCGGGCCGAGGTGGACTCGACCTCGCCCAGCTCCAAGGGTGACAACGTCTTCACCATGGTCCGCCGGATCGGGCAGGCCAAGGCTGCGCTGGCCGCCGACTACGCCGCCCAGCTCGTGCACTCGGTGGGCAAGGTGGTGTTCTTCGCCAAGCACATCGACGTGATGAACACCGCCGAACAGGTGCTCGAGGAGGCTGGTCTGCGCACCGTGTCGATTCGCGGTGACCAGTCCGCCAAGGCTCGCCAGGCGTCGATCGACGCGTTCCAGAAGGACCCGGACGTGTCGGTGGCCGTCTGCTCGCTGCTGGCAGCGGGTGTTGGCCTGAACCTGCACGCCGCTTCGAACGTGGTGCTCGCGGAGCTGTCCTGGACCGCGGCCGAGCAGGAGCAGGCGATCGACCGGGTGCACCGGATCGGCCAGGAGGAACCGGTGACCGCCTGGCGCATCCTCGCCGCGCACACGATCGACACCAAGATCGCCGAGCTGATCGACTCCAAGCAGTCGTTGGCCGCACGTGCCCTGGACGGCAGCGACGAGGAGATCGTCTCCAGCGAGACCGTGCAGGTCGATGCGCTGGTGCACCTGATGGTTACGGCTCTGCAATAACTCGGCTGCAGCCCAGGGCCGCGGCGTACCGTGGCCGCATGCCAGCTCATTCGCGCGCCACGCGCGGCGCAGCCGCCTTCTCCGGCCTGATCGCCGGCGGAGTCTTCTTCCTGGTCGGCTGGGCCGCTGCTGCCCTGCTGGACCCACCGGCCGCTCCGCACGCTGCCCTGGGCGCCGCGGTAGTGGATCTCACGCCGGCCTGGCTGAAGGATTTCGCGATCTCCACCTTCGGCACCGCGGACAAGGTCGCCCTCGCCGTGTGCCTGGCGCTGGTCTCGGCAGCTCTGGCGGCCGGGATCGGCGTGCTCGCTGCCCGTCGGGCGAGTCTCGGCGTGCTGGCCGTGGGTCTGCTCGCTGCCGTGTGCGCACTCGCGGGGGCCACCCGTGCGGACACCAGCTCCTGGGCGGTGCTGCCCAGCGTGCTCGGCGCTGTGGCCGGTGTTGGCACCCTCCAGCTGTTGCTCCGCCGGGCCGACACCGGCGGCGAGGGTCTGGACCGGCGCAGGTTCCTCGCCGCGGTCGGCGGCGTGACCGCCGGTTCGGCCCTGGTGGCCGGCGCTGGCGGGCTCCTCAGCCGGGCGCGGAGCAACACGGAAACGGTGCGAGCCGAGATCGCCCTGCCAGAGCCGACCGATCCGGTGGATCCGATACCGGCCGGCGCCCAGCTGGAGGTGGCGGGAATGCCGGAGTTCGTCACCCCGAACGGGGAGTTCTATCGCATCGACACCGCGTTCGTGCTGCCGCAGGTGAATCCGCAGGAGTGGCAGCTACAGGTGCACGGGCTGGTGGACCGCGAGGTGGTCCTCACCTTCGACGAGCTGCTCGATAGCGCGCTGGTCGAGGCGCACGTGACCCTCACCTGTGTCTCGAACACCGTCGGTGGCGACCTCGTCGGGAACGCCACCTGGATCGGGCTACCGGTGCGAGAGGTGCTCGCTCGGGCAGGGGTGCAGGACGAGGCGGACATGGTCCTCTCCCGCAGCGCGGACGGATTCACCGCCTCGACCCCGCTGGAGGCGCTCACCGATGACCGGAACGCGTTGCTGGCGGTGGCGATGAACGGTGCGCCGCTGCCGGTGGAGCACGGCTTCCCGGTCCGGATGGTGGTGCCTGGGCTCTACGGCTACGTCTCGGCCACCAAGTGGGTCACCGAGCTGAAGGTGACCCGGTTCGCCGACGATCAGGGGTACTGGACCACCCGCGGCTGGGATGCCCGCGGGCCGATCAAGACCGCCTGCCGGATCGACGTCCCGCGCTCCGGTGCCAAACCGTCGGCCGGCTCGGTCACAGTCGCTGGCACTGCCTGGGCGCAGCATCGCGGGATCGACCGGGTGCAGGTGCAACTCGACGAGGGCCCCTGGCTGGACGCCGAGCTGGCCGCCACACCCGGCGTGGACACCTGGCGGCAGTGGTCGCTCACCCTCGCGGACGTACCGGCCGGACGGCACGCGGTGCGCTGCCGGGCGTGGGACCCCACCGGCGTGCAGACGGCCACCACCGCTGCACCGGCACCGAACGGCTCCAGCGGCTACCACGTGATCTCGCTGGACGTCCGCTGACGGATCGGCCGTCCGCTCTGGCGGAGGCTGGAGCCGGCGCCGGACCGGACGACATTCGTGCGAAGGGCGCGGGACCAGGGATAATGGCACGCTGTGAGAATGCGTACCTGGCCCGGACAGCCCTATCCACTCGGCGCCACGTTCAACGGCAGCGGCACGAACTTCGCCCTGTTCTCGAGCGTGGCGGAGAAGGTCGAGCTGTGCTTGATCGACGACGACGGCACAGAGGAGCGTATCGACGTCACCGAGATGGACGCGTACGTGTGGCACGCCTACGTGCCCGGGGTCAGCCCGGGCCAGCGGTACGGCTACCGGGTGCACGGCCCCTACGACCCCGACGCCGGGCACCGGTGCAACCCCGCCAAGCTGCTGCTCGATCCGTACGCCAAGGCCATCGACGGACAGATCGACGGGGACGAGGCGCTGTTCTCCTACCACTTCGGTGACGACTCCGGCGAGATCAACGAGGCGGACTCCGCACCGCACACGATGACGTCAGTGGTGATCAACCCGTTCTTCGACTGGGAGCACGACCGTCCGCCGGACCACGAGTACCACGAGAGCGTGATCTACGAGGCGCACGTACGCGGCCTGACGATGCTGCACCCGGAGGTGCCCGAGGAGATTCGCGGTACCTACGCGGCACTCGCCCACCCCGCGATCATCGAGCACCTGGTGGATCTGGGGGTGACCGCACTGGAGCTGATGCCGGTGCACCAGTTCGTCCAGGACCCGCCCCTGATCGACCGCGGCCTGCGCAACTACTGGGGCTACAACACCATCGGCTTCTTCGCCCCGCACAACGGGTACTCCGCCTGGGGCTCACGCGGTGAGCAGGTGCTGGAGTTCAAGAGCCTGGTCAAGGCACTGCACGCCGCGAATATCGAGGTGATCCTCGACGTCGTCTACAACCACACCGCCGAAGGCAACCACCAGGGCCCCACGCTCTCCTTCCGCGGCCTGGACAACGCCACCTACTACCGGCTCGTCGATGACGACAAGGCGCACTACTTCGACACCACCGGTACCGGCAACTCCCTGCTGATGCGCTCCCCGCACGTACTGCAGCTGATCATGGACTCGTTGCGCTACTGGATCACCGATATGCATGTGGACGGGTTCCGGTTCGACCTGGCCGCCACGCTGGCCCGACAGTTCCACGAAGTCGACAAGTTGTCCTCGTTCTTCGACATCATCCAGCAGGACCCGGTGATCTCCCAGACCAAGCTGATCGCCGAACCGTGGGACCTGGGCACCGGCGGCTACCAGGTGGGTGGCTTTCCCCCGTTGTGGACCGAGTGGAACGGCAAGTACCGGGACACGGTCCGCGACTTCTGGCGTGGTGAGCCCTCCACGTTGGGTGAGTTCGCCAGCCGGCTGACCGGGTCCTCAGACCTGTACGAGCGCACCGGGCGCACGCCGATCGCCTCGATCAACTTCGTCACCGCGCACGACGGATTCACCCTGGCGGACCTGGTCTCCTACAACGACAAGCACAACGAGGCCAACGGTGAGGACAACAACGACGGCGAGAGCCACAACCGGTCCTGGAACTCCGGCGTCGAAGGCCCCACCGACGACGAGGAGATCCTCCAGCTGCGCAGGCGGCAGCAGCGCAACTTCCTCACCACCCTGCTGATCTCCCAGGGGGTGCCGATGCTCTCCCACGGCGACGAGGTCGGGCGCACCCAGCAGGGCAACAACAATGTCTACGCCCAGGACAACGAGCTGTCCTGGATCGACTGGGAGAACGTCGACGAACCGCTGCTGGCATTCACCCGGCAGCTGATCGCGTTCCGCGCCGAACACCCGGTGCTGCGCCGCCGCCGGTTCTTCAACGGTTCCACCTCGGCCGCGAACGGACTGCCCGAGCTGCCGGACATCGCCTGGTTCGAACCGAGCGGGGCACCGATGGACACCGAGGCGTGGACCACCTCCTACGCCCGCTCCCTGGCGGTATTCGTCAACGGGGAAGCGATCGATGAACCGGATATGACCGGTGGTCGGATCATCGGCGACTCGCTGCTGGTCTTCGTCAGTGCCAACGCCGAGCAGCTCGAGTTCACCCTGCCGGGTGCGGACTACGGTGCGTCCTGGACCCCGGTGCTCAGTACCGACACCGAGCTGGACCTTCCCGATGAGCTTCAGGCAGGGGCCACCCTGACGATCACCGGGCGCTGCATCGTGATCCTCGCCCGCCAGCCCAGCAACGAGGAGCCTTCTGCGTGAGCACCCGTATCCCGGTCTCCACGTACCGGCTGCAGCTCGGCCCGGACCTGACCTTCGCCGATGCCGCCGGTCTGCTCGACCACCTGGTCACCCTCGGCGTCACCGACCTGTACCTCTCCCCCATCCTCACCGCCGCACCTGGATCGACGCACGGCTACGACGTGGTGGACCACACCCGGATAAGCGAGGTGCTCGGTGGCCGGGACGGCTTCGAGGCGCTGGTGCGAGCGGCCCGGGAACGGGACCTGGGCATCGTGGTGGACGTGGTGCCCAACCACATGGCGGTCCCGACCCCCGCCAGCCACAACCGGGTGCTCTGGGACGTGCTCACCCATGGGCCGGCATCGGCCTACGCCGACTGGTTCGATGTGGACTCCTCCGAGTCCGACCAGGTCCTGATGCCGGTGCTCGGTGAGCGGATCGGTGCGGCCCTGGCCTCCGGTGCGCTGCGGGTGGACCACGTGGACGAGCCCGAGGCACACCTCGGGCCGGACCGCCCGGTGCTGTGCTACTACGAGCACCGGTTCCCGATCCGGGAAGGCACCGAGCACCTGCCGCTGGAGGAGCTGTTGGAACGCCAGCACTACCGGCTGGCCTACTGGCGGGTGGCCAGTGAGGAGCTGAACTACCGCCGGTTCTTCGACGTCGGCTCGCTGGTCGGGCTGCGGGTGGAGCGGCCTGAGGTGTTCGAGGCTACGCACGCGCTCATCCTCGAGCTGGTGACCGGCGGCCTGATCGACGGGCTGCGCATCGACCACCCGGACGGTCTGGCCGACCCGGGCGAGTACTTCCGCCGGTTGGCTGAGGCGACCGGCGGCGTGTGGACGGTCGCGGAGAAGATTCTCGAACCGCACGAGGACCTGCCGTCCGGCTGGTCGGTCGCCGGGACCACCGGGTACGACGCCGCCTGGCGGATCGGCCAGGTGCTCACCGACCAGGCGGGGTCCCTGCCCCTGGGCGGGGTGATGGCCACGCTCACCCCGGATGCGCTGGGAACTCTGCCGGCGCTGATCACCGATGCGAAGCGGGAGGTCATCACCACCTCGCTGCGGGCGGAGCTCCATCGGCTCGCCTCGCTCCTCGCCGAGATCTGCGACGACGACATCCGGTTGCGCGACCACACCCTCGGCGCCATCACCGACTGTGTCCGCGAGCTCGTCGTCGCCTGCCACCGATACCGCGCCTATCTCCGGCCCGGGGAGCCGCTCGATGCCGCCACGGCAACCCTGGTGCACGGCTGGGCCGAGCAGGCAGCCACGGCGCTGGATCCCGAACGGCACGAGACCCTGGCCGTGGTGACCGCGCTGATACTCGGCCAGGAGGCCGGTAGCGCCGGGCGCCGGGGAGAGGAGCGCCGGGACGAGGCGGTGGTGCGGTTCCAGCAGGTGTGCGGAGCGGTGATGGCCAAGGGGGTCGAGGACACCGCGTACTACCGGTGGACTCACCTGACCAGCCTCTGCGAGGTGGGTGGAGCGCCAACCTCCTTCGCGGTGGAACCGGACGAGCTGCATGCCTGGAGCGCACGCACTCAGCAGCTCTACCCGCACACGCTGACCGCGCTCAGCACCCATGATGCGAAGCGTGGCGAGGACGTCCGTGCCCGGATCGGCGTGCTGGCCGAGCTCGCGCCGGAGTGGGTGGAGCTGGTCCAGCTCCTGCGCACCAGCACCGCCGGCGCCCGACCGGCCGATCTGGACGGCCGGACCGAGAACCTGCTCTGGCAGACGCTGGCCGGGACCTGGACCGCCGAGGGGCCGCTGGCCGCCGAGCGGTTCAGTGACTACCTGGTCAAAGCCTCCCGGGAGGCGAAGGTCTGGACCAGCTGGACCGCACCGGATGACGACGGCGAAGCCGCCTTGGTCTCGTTCGCCCACCACGTCCTCGGCTCGGCCGAGGTGGCCGCCGCGATGTCCGCGTGGACCGACCGCACGGCGGAGGCGGTCCGCACCGCGATCCTGGGTGCGCGCGCCGTGCAGCTGACCATCCCCGGGGTGGCCGACACCTACCAGGGCACCGAGGTGACGACGGTGGCCCTGGTCGACCCGGACAACCGGCGGCCGGTGGACTACTCGCCGATCACCGAAGACCTCGCCCGGCTCGATGACGGCGCCGGGCCCTGGGACCTGAGTAGCGAAAAGCTACGGATGACCGCTGCCCTGCTCCGGCTCCGCCGTCGACGGCCGGAGGTCTTCGTCGGTGTCGACGCCGGCTACCAGGTGCTGCGCACCTCCACCGGGCACGCGGTAGCGTTCGCCCGGACCGTGGCCGAGGCGCCGCAGGTGGTCACCGTGATCACTCGGCGCCACCACCAGCTGCGGGCTGTTGGCGGGTGGGGCACGCACAGCCTGGTGCTGCCCGCAGGGCGCTGGCGGGACGTGATCACCGGCGCTGAGCACCCGGCCGGCGAGGTGTCGCTCGCCGACCTGCTGCGCAGCGGACCGGTCGCCGTGCTGGAGCAGCTGGAGCCGCGATGAGCACCGAACCCTTACGGGTCTGGGCCCCGAACGCCAGCCGGGTCGAGGTCGAGCTGAGCACCGGCCGCGAGTCGATGCACCCCGACGGCGACGGGTGGCACACCTTTCGCCCGCTGGAACACGGCGAGGACTACGCCTTCGTGCTCGACGGCGAGGGCCCGTTCCCCGATCCACGCAGTCCGTGGCAACCCGATGGGGTGCATAGCGCCTCCCGGCACTTCGACACCACCCGGTTCGCGTTCACCGATGCCGGCTGGCGGGGACGGGACGCCCGCGGCGCGGTGATCTACGAGCTGCATCTGGGCACCTTCACCGCCGAGGGCACGCTCGCCTCCGCCACCGAGCGGCTACCCGACTTGGTGGCTCTCGGCGTCCAGCTGGTGCAGCTGATGCCGGTGGCCGCCTTCGAGGGCGAACGCGGCTGGGGATACGACGGCGTGGACCTGTACGCGGTGCACCGCGCCTACGGCGGGCCGGAAGCGCTCCAGGCGTTCGTCGACACCGCCCACGGTCTGGGCCTGGCGGTCAGCCTGGACGTCGTCTACAACCACCTGGGGCCCGCCGGTAACTATCTCGCCCAGTTCGGCCCGTACTTCACCGATGCGCACCACACCCCCTGGGGTCAGGCGGTGAACCTGGACGGCCCCGGCAGTACCGGTGTGCGCGCGTTCATCATCGACAACGCCGTGCGCTGGCTCCGCGACTTCCACCTGGATGCGCTCCGCCTCGATGCCGTGCACGCACTGATCGACGACTCACCCACGCACCTGCTCACGGAGCTGGCCGACGCGGTCGCGGACCTGTCGGTCGAGCTCGGCCGGCCGCTCAGCCTGATCGCCGAGTCCGACCTGAACGACGTGGTCATGGTCACCCCGACCACCGCCGGCGGGCTCGGGATGACCGCGCAGTGGGCGGACGACGTGCACCACGCGATCCACGCGTTCCTCACCGGAGAACGGCACGGCTACTACGCAGACTTCGGTGCGGTGACGACGCTGGCGAAGGCGCTCACCGAGGTGTTCGTGCACGACGGCGGCTACTCCACCTTCCGTGGCCAGGACTGGGGCGCCCCGGTGCCGGCGGACACCGACGGTCACCGGTTCGTCGTCTCCACCACCACCCACGACCAGGTGGGTAATCGCGGCCTCGGCGACCGGCCGGCGGCCAGCCTGGACGATGCCCAGCTCGCCGTGTCGGCAGCCCTGCTGCTCTGCGGACCGTATACGCCGATGCTGTTCATGGGCGAGGAGTGGGCCGCCAGCACCCCCTGGCAGTACTTCACCGATCACGCCGATCCCGAGCTCGCCGCCGCCGTCCGGGCCGGCCGGGAGCGCGAATTCGCCGAACACGGCTGGCAACAGATCTACGGCCAGGGCGACCTCACGGTCCCCGACCCGCAGTCCCCGGCCACGATGGCCGCTAGCGTGCTGGACTGGGGCGAGACCGGCACCGGTCGGCACGCGGCGATCCGGGACTTCTACACCCGGCTGATTGCGCTCCGCGCGCAGGAAGCGGACCTGGCCACCGGCGATCGGACCGCCACCGGCGTCGAGCACGATCCGGAGGGAACCTGGCTGGTGCTCACCCGGGGCCGGGTGCAGGTGGCGATCAGCCACGCCCCCGGCGGTGCACCGGTGGAGATTCCGCTGCCCGGAGCGGCCGCGATGACCACCCTGCTCAGCTGGGAACCACCGGTCGCGGTGACCGGCGCAGGGATCACCCTCCCACCGGTCGGTGTGGTGATCCTGCGTCAGGACAGCAGCGAGTCCACCCGAGTCCGGGTCGCCGAGGCGTAGTTGCCGCCGAACAGCAGCGCGTGCACCAACAGCGGGAACAGCTGGTGCAGCCCGATCCGGCTGCGCCAGTCCGGAGCCAGCCTGCCGGCCTCGGCGTAGCCGGCGAGAATCTCGCTCAGGTGCGGGGCGCCGAACAGCTCCAGCATCGCCAGGTCGGCTTCTGGGTGCCCACCGCAGGCGGCCGGGTCGATCAGGGTGACGCCGTCGGAGGTCCAGAACAGGTTCCCGGCCCACAGGTCGCCGTGCAGCCGTGCCGGGAGCACCGGCCGACCGTCCTGGTCATCCCACCGACCGGCAGCCAGTTCTGCGCACACCCGGGACAGGTCCGCGGCGAGCGACTCGTCGATCGCGCCGGCCTGCCGGCACCGCTCGGTCAACGGCCAGAGACGACCCTCGGCGTAGAAGGTGCCGAACCGCTCCGTGGTGACCTCCGGGAGCGGCAACGGATCGGACATCGGGCCGAACCAGTAGCCGGCTGCGCCCGGTGGCAGTGCTCCGAACGCCTCGGCACCGGCGGCGTGGGTCGTGGCCAGCCCGCGCCCGAAGGTGCGTGCCGCGTCCGGGTCCGGACGGACTGGCTGCAGCCGGTCCAGTACCAGCGCGGAGTCCTCCACCCGGTGCACCCCGACCACCGGCGCCCCACCGGCTGCGGCGAGCCAGCCGAGGCCGGCCGCCTCGGTGACGAAGAACCCTGGTGGCGCCTCTCGCCGCGACTTGGTGTAGCTCACGGGCATGGAGAGGCCTCAGGACCCGGAGCGGAGATAGGCCTGCAGCTCGGCGGTGAAGTCCCGGTCCACGCTCAGCTCACGGCCGTCAATGCTTCGGACCGGCGCGCACAGCCGAATGCTGGAGCACAACCACACCTGGGTGGCCGCGTGGAGCTCGGCGGCCGGCACCGGGCGAGCGTGGGTGCGCAGTCCGCGTGCGGCCGCGAACGCGAAGACCTCGGTCTGGGTGGTGCCGGGCAGGATGCCCTGATCAGTGGCCGGAGTAATCAGCGTGTCACCGTCGCGGAGCACCACGGTCGAGGTCGGGCCCTCCAGCACGAACCGGTCCGAGCTGACGAAGATCGCATCGTCCGCGCCCCGGCGCCGGGCCTCGCGCAGGGCGGCCATGTTCACCGCGTAGGAGGTGTACTTCGCCCCCTGCAGCAGCCACGGCGAGGTGACCGCGACGTCCGAGGTGTACCCCCGGTCCAGGGTCACCACGCGGACCCCGTCGGTGCGTACGGCGTCCATATTCGCGATCGCGAAGGCGAGCACCCATCCGGTGCACGTCTGCGCCTGCTCCACTCCTCGGGTCAGCACCATCTTGACCGCGAGGTCGGTGCTCCCACCGGCAGCATCGATCGCCTCGAGCGCGGCGGCACGCCAGACGTCGAGCCGCGGCGCAGGCAGATCCAGCAGGGCCGCGGACCGAGAAAACCTGTCCAGGTGCGGCTCCAGCTGCCGGGGCTGTCCGTCGAACACGCCGATCGTCTCGAACACCCCGTCGCCGCGGCTCGCGCCCAGATCGTCGACCCGGAGCTGCGGTGTGGCCGGGTCGGCCGGGGTATAACCGGTACCGGTCAGCGGTTCACTCTCGGTGGGCGCGTCGACGATGAGCAAGAGCGGTAACTGTGGCGCGGTGGAAGGTGTACTCACTCTCGCAGGATAGCCACCCCCGGACTACCGACCACAAGGTCACGCAACATCGGGCATCGGTGACCGGTTCTACAGGACCTTGTGGGTGCGGCGAGCCGCTAGCGTGGGGACACCGCACACCCAAGGAGGAATCCGTGGCCAGTCTCTTCACCCGCATCATCGCCGGCGAGATCCCGGGTCGGTTCGTCTGGACCGACGAGCGGTGCGTCGCCTTCGCGACCATCGAGCCGCTGCAGCCCGGTCACATGATGGTGGTGCCGCGGGAGGAGATCGCGCACTGGGTGGACCTGCCGCCCGATCTGGCCGCGCACCTGTTCGCCGTCGCGCAGACCATCGGCAAAGCCCAGCAGCAGGCGTTCACCCCGAACCGGATCGGGCTGCTGATCCAGGGCTATGAGGTCCCACACACGCATGTGCACGTGTGGCCGAGCCGGTCCGCTGCCGACTTCGACCTCAGCGCCGCTGCCACCGACGTCCCCGGTAAGGACCTGGACGCGGCCGCCACCACGCTGCGCCAGGCGCTCCGCACGGCCGGGCACGCAGCACACGTGCCGGAAGACTAGCCTCGCTCCGGACCCGGTGCACCGGCCGATCTGGACCAGTACGGCACTTGGCTGGCCAACGCCGGGCGCGGGCCGCCGTCGCACGTTTATGCTCGAGGCATGGCCACGATCATCGTCCTCACCGAGGAAGCCCTCAGCGACTACGACGTGACGAAGCTCCGGGAGCTGTACTCCGGCGCCACCTTCCACGTGCTCGTGCCGGCCGACACTGAGCGGAACGTGATCTCGGACATCATCAACCACCTCAGCCTGTTCGAGCTGCGGGAGGCCTGGGAAGCCCTGACCGAGCGCACCGAGCCCGCCGAGGCCCGGCAGGAGGCGGACGAGGCACTGGCGACCACCCTGCGGCAGCTGACCGAGGCTGGCCTGGAAGCAGAGGGGTACGTGGTGCCCGACGATCCGCTCCCGGCGGTGACCCAGGCGGTGAACAACCTGGACGCCGACGAGCTGGTGGTGATCACGCGCCCGCACGCCGTGGAGGACACCTTCCACGCCGACTGGGCCTCCCGCGCCCGGGAGGAGCTCGGCCTGCCGGTCCTGCACCTGTACGCCGGAATGAACCGGCTCGGCTAACGCGCCACCACCGGGGCCTGCAGCAGCACCGGGCCAGCAGCGGTGACCACCTGCCGGTACACGCCACTGGTCCGCAGGCCCCGCTCCGCCAGCCGGCTGTCGATCGCGATCCACGCATCGCCCACATCCCCGGGGGCTTCCGCGAACGTGACGGTGACGCCGTCGGCCACCGCTGCCAGATCCAGACGCTGCAGGCCGGGTACCTGCTCCTCGCCGGGATGGCCGGCGGCCACACCGATGTACTCCTCCGACCGGCCGTCGTAGACCAGCACCAGGTCGACGGCGGAGCTCGCCGTGGCAGGAATCGTCTCCCGGAGCGTGCGCAGCACCTCCGTCACCGCAGCACCGATCTCGGATTCATCCAGCACTCGGGTGCTGGCTGCGTTCAGTCCGACGCCAGGCAACGGGCTCAGCTCCAACGTACTGCTGATCATCGCGTGTCCCTTCTCGAAGGCCAGCAGGCGCGAACGCACCTGGGCCAGGCGGGCTGAGTCATCGTCGATCTGGGCCACGAGCTCACGCTCACGGGACTGCAGCAGCGCCACCAGGCGCTCCTCAGTCAGGCCGGCATCCAACAACCCGCCGATCGCCTCCAACCCGAAACCGAGCGCCCGTAAGGACGCCACGGCTCGGACCCGGCCGATCTGGCTCGGGGCGTAGCGGCGATAGCCGGTGGTCTCGTCCACCGCGGCCAGCTCGACCAGTCCGAGGCTCTCCCAGTGCCGCAGCATCCGGCGGGTGGTGCCGGTGGTGCGGGCGATCTCTCCGATGCTCAACATGACGCCGCCCATCTGATCCCGTGACACGGTGTCAAGGTCAAGACCGCTGCCGGTGACCGGCGCGCGGTCAGAATCCCGAGTCGGTCGGCCGGCGGTAGAACCGCCAGAGTCCGCGCAACTGGTTCACCTGAGCGAGGATCCGGTACCACCAGCGCTTGAGGTTGCGGTCCGCGGCGTAGGCCAACGGGTGCACTGCCCGGCGACGGCGGAGCACGGCTCGCGCTCGGCGCAGCAGCTCCCGATCGCGTACGTACCGGCGAAGCACGAACGTGGGGATGTAGGCGTAGATGCCCGGGGTGGTAGCCCGCTGGGTAGGCAGTGGCTCGTCGGTGACGAAATCGGCCACCACGCTGCGCGCGGCCGAAGCGCCGCCGACCCCGGCGTAGTAGTGCGAGCGGCCGGGGCGCGGGTTGATGTCCAGCAGGTAGGCGAGGCCGTCCCGGGAGTCGACCTTGTAGTCGATGCTGGCGAAGCCGCGGTAATCGACTGCGTCCAGCACGGCGGTGGCCTGGGCGATCAGCTCCTCGTCGTAGTCGACCATGATGATCGCGGAGTTGCCGATGAACGTGGGCTGGTGCATGGCGAGCAGCACCCGGCCGGAGGCGGCCATGGTGATCTGGCCCCGGCCGTCCCGGTACAGGTTGACCACCCGGTTATAGGCGTCATCACCCAGGATCAGCTGCTGCAGCAGCATGGTGCCGGTGTACCCGGCGGCGGCGATCCGCTCCAGCTCGGTGACGAGCTCAGCAGGGTCGTCGAGGCGGTACACCTTGCGATGCCCGGCGAACTCCAGCTCCTCGAACTCGGCACCGGCGAACGGTTTCATCACGATCGGGAAGGTCAGCTCGGCCGCAGCTGTGCGCCAGGTCTCCGGGTCCGCGGACGGGTCGACCTCCACTGTCGCCGGTGTGGGAATGCCCAGGCGCTCGGTCACCTGGTACATCGCGGTCTTGTTCGCGAGGGTGGCGATGGTCCGCTCCGCCGCGTACGGCACCACGTAGTGCCGTTCGATCCGCTCCCGGTGCCGGAGCACGAAGGCGAGCTGGTGGTCGGAGTTCACCACCAGCACAGGCGTGGCCTCCGGCTCCTGCTCGGCCACTCGCTGGAGAGCGGTCAGGATCTGTTCATCGCTGGAGCCCGATCCGGTGAAGACGTTCCGCACGATCGCCGAATCGTTGACCGGCCCGCGGGGCAGCTCGCTGATCACCACGGAGGTGACGCCGAATGCTTCGTGGAAGGAGCGCGCCATCGCGTAGATGCCGAGGTCGGTGCCGAGCAGCACTGGCCGGGGCGAGGTGGGACTCATCCGGACGTGGACCTCCTTGATGCGGTACCGGTGGGCGGCGGTGAGTCTACCGGCTCCCTCTCGGCGCGCCCTGTCCGCCCAGATGCTGTACGCGGCCTAGCCTGTACACGTGAACGTGCAGCGCACCCCGGTCGCGCCTCCGGACTTCGAGGCCGCCCTGCTGAGCCTGCGCGGGCACCGGATGCGGCCCGAGTTCCATCTCGAGGAGATCCCGCCGCCCACCCGGATCGCGCCGTACGCGCTGGCCCTGACCGGTGAGGTGAATCCGAGCCGAGATCCGGACGAGCTGCTCGGCTCCGGGCGGTTCGTGGTGCTCTATGACCCGGAGGGTCAGGAGGCGTGGAACGGGGAGTTCCGGGTGATCGTGATGGCCAGAGCCACGCTGGAGGCAGAGTTCGCCGGCGACCCGATGCTCGGCGAGGTCGGCTGGTCCTGGCTCACCGACGCCCTCGAGGCGCAGGAAGCGCCCTACCACTCGCTGTCCGGCACCGTCACCCGGGTACTCTCGGAGACCTTCGGCGGACTCGAGCTGCGCTCTGGTGAGGTGGAGATCGAGATCCGGGCCTCCTGGACGCCTCGCACCACCGATCTCGCACCGCACCTGCGGTCCTGGGCGCTGATGACCTGCCAGGCCGCCGGGCTGCCGCCGATGCCGGACAACGTCAGCCCGTTGAAGCCGAAGCGATGAGTGCTGCAGATACCCCGGAGAGCGACCAGACGCTGACGCCGCTGACCGAACCCGCCGACGGGTTGACCGGCGTGGTGGACACCCCGGCCGCTCTCGCCGAAACCATCGACGCCTTCGGCGCCGGCAACGGGCCGGTGGCCGTGGACGCCGAACGGGCCTCCGGCTACCGGTACGGGCAGAGCGCCTATCTGGTTCAGCTGCGCCGGGAGGGCTCCGGGACGGCGTTGATCGACCCGCAGGCGGTCCCCGACTTGAGCGAGCTGTCCGCGGCGATCGCCCCGGCCGAATGGGTGCTGCACGCCGCGAACCAGGACCTGCCCTGTCTCGCCGAAGTAGGCATGACTCCCGCCACCCTGTTCGACACCGAGCTGGCCGCCCGGCTACTCGGCTACGAACGGGTAGGTCTGGCCACGATGGTGGCCGCCGAGCTTGGCTTGGAGCTGGCCAAGGAGCACTCGGCGGCCGACTGGTCCACCCGGCCGCTGCCGGAGAACTGGTTGCGCTACGCCGCACTGGACGTGGAGGTGCTGGTCGAGCTCCGGACGAAGCTGGCTGCCGAGCTGTCCGACGCCGGCAAGCTGGACTGGGCCACTCAGGAGTTCGAGGCGGTGCGCACGGCGCCCCCACCGCCACCGCGGCGCGAGCCGTGGCGGCGCACCTCCGGCAGCCACCAGGTCCGGGACGGGCTGGGTCTGGCAGTCGTGCGCGAGCTGTGGAACGCGCGGGACGCCCAGGCACGCAGCGCCGACATCGCCCCGGGCCGGGTGCTCACCGATGCCGCGATCGTGGCTGCTGCGGTGAGCCGGCCGGCCACGATGCCTCAGCTGGCTCAGCTGCCCGGCTTCCGCACCAAGAACGCCGCCCGCCGGATGCGGACCTGGTTCGAGGCGCTGCAGCGGGCCAAGGACCTGGACCCGTCCCGCTACCCCTCCCGGCGCGCGCCTGCCTCGGACACGCTACCGCCGCCGAAGGCGTGGAAGGACCGCAATCCTGAGGGGGCGCAGCGCCTGGTGCTGGTGCGGGCCACGGTGCGCATGCTCGCCGAGGAGCTGCACCTGCCACAGGAGAACCTGCTCACCCCGGAGTATCAGCGCCGGCTCGCCTGGTCACCCCCGAAGGACCTCAGCACCGAGTCGGTGGCGGACTACCTCCGCGGCCTCGGTGCCCGAGACTGGCAGGTGCAGGCGGTCGCCGACGCCCTCAGCCACGAGCTGGTCACCGCCACCGACCACTGATCCCACCCCACCCAGCTGCCCGCCCTCCCCCGCGCGTCGCCACTCCTGCCGGGTGCGATGACGGTGGACCCATCGTTGGCGACCACTCGACGCGCCGGTCTGTGCCAAGCCATGGGCAGCGTTCCCCTCCACCTGGTACTAGAGTGGGACGAGAAGTACCTAGTACTCACAGTCTCACTGAGGTGACCGGGAGGTCCTGATGCCACTCCTCGGCCGTGACGTCGTGCTTGTCGACGCGCTCCGATCCCCGTTCGGCCGCGCCAGGCCGGACGGTTTGTACGCCCACACCCGTGCCGACGACATCGCCACGGCGGTGGTGCGCGATCTGCTCCGCCGCCATCCGCAGCTGCCGCCGGAGCAGATCGACGAGGTCGCGATCGCTGCTACTTCTCAGGTCGGCGACCAGGGCCTGACTCTCGGCCGCACGGTCGGCGTGCTCGCCGGCCTGCCCGGAACGGTGCCCGGCTACGCCATCGACCGGATGTGCGCCGGGGCGATGACCGCCGTCACCAGCGTGGCCGCGCAGATCGCGATCGGTGCCGGGGACGCCGCCATCGCCGGCGGGGTGGAGCACATGGGGCACCACCCGCTGGGGAAGGATGCCGACCCGAACCCCCGGTTCATGACCGAACGCCTGGTCTCCACCGACGCCCTGGTGATGGGCGCCACCGCGGAGAACCTGCACGATGCCTACCCCGCCCTCACCCGGGCCCGCGCCGATGCCTATGCCGAAGCCTCCCAGCGCAAGTACGCAGAGGCCCTGGCCGCCGGCCACATCGATCCGGACCTGGTGCCGGTCGGTGTGCCCGACCCCGAGCGTGGCTGGGGCCTGGCGTCTGCCGATGAGCCGCCCCGCCCGGGCACCACCGTCGCCGGGATGGCCGATCTGCCCACACCCTTCCGCCCGGGCGGCCGGGTCACTGCCGCCACCTCCTCACCACTGACCGATGGCGCCACGGCCGCCTTGCTCACCTCCGCCGACCTGGCCGCCGAGCACGGCCTGGCCCCACGGGCCCGACTGGTCTCCTACGCCTACGCCGGGGTGGATCCCGCACTGATGGGTCTCGGCCCGGTGCCGGCCACCCGGAGAGCCCTGGAGCGGGCCGGGCTGCAGATCTCCGACATCGGCCTGTTCGAGATCAACGAGGCGTTCGCCGTGCAGGTGCTCGCGTTCCTGGACGCCTTCGATCTGTCTGACAACGACCCTCGGGTGAACCCCTACGGCGGCGCGATCGCCGTCGGCCACCCGCTGGCCGCCTCCGGCATCCGGTTGATGAGCCAGCTCGCCCGCCAGTTCGAGGCCCACCCCGAGGTGCGTTACGGCCTGACCACGATGTGCGTGGGACTGGGTCAGGGCGGCTCGGTGATCTGGGCCAACCCGCACCACACCGACGAGAAGGAGACCCAGCGATGACCGAGCGGATCACCCGCGCCCTCGTGCGGGACGTGCAGCTGGCCGATCTGGGCACCCTCGCCCTGATCACCCTGGAGAACGGCGCCGGGCCGACGAAGCCGATCACCTTCGGACCAGAGGGGATGGCCGAGCTGCGCACGGCGCTCGAGCAGCTCAGCGCCCGTGCCGAGGCCGGCGAGATCGTCGCCGTCGGCGTCACCGGGAAGCAGTTCCACTTCGCCGCCGGCGCCGACCTGCATCAGGCCGCCCAGCTGACCACCCCCGAGGCCGCCCGGCAGATCGCCGAGATGGGCCACGAGACCTACACGATCCTCGCCGACCTGCCGGTGCCCACGTTCGCCTTCGTCGGCGGGGTTGCCCTCGGCGGCGGCCTGGAGCTTGCCCTGGCCTGTGACTACCGCACCGTGTCCTCCGCAGTGCGCGGGATCGGCCTGCCGGAGGTGTTCCTCGGTCTGATCCCCGGCTGGGGCGGCACCTACCACCTGCCCCGGCTGATCGGGATGGCCAATGCGCTGCAGGTGATCATCAGCAACCCGATGAAGCAGAACACCCAGCTGAAGTCCGCCCAGGCCGGCGAGCTCGGCATCGCCGACGCCGTGATCGACTCCGCGGACTTCCTCGCCGAGTCGATCCGGTTCGCCTCGGGTGTGCTCCGTGGCGAGATCACCCCACCCCGCCGGGAACCGACGTCCGCGGACGAGGCGCACGAGCTGATCAGCGCCGCCCGCGAGCAGGTGGACGCCCGCCTGCACGGCGCCGCACCCGCCGCCTACCGCGCCCTGGACCTGCTGGAGCTGTCCGCAACCAGTGAGCGGGCGGAGTGCTTCGAGGCGGAGAACCAGGCGCTCGCCGAGCTGATCTGCTCTCCCGAGTTCGCCGCGTCGGTATACGCCTTCGATCTGACCAGCCGCCGCGCCAAGAACCCCGCCGGTGCCCCGGATGCGGATCAGGCGCGCCCAGTCCGCAGCATCGGCATCGCGGGTGCCGGCCTGATGGCCTCCCAGCTCGCGCTGCTGTTCGCCCGCCGGATGCAGGTCCCGGTGATCATGCGCGACCTGGACACTGAGCGCACCGAGCGCGGCGTCGGCTATGTCCATGCCGAGCTGGACAAGCTGGTCGGCAAGGGCCGGATGGGCGACGCGGAGGCCAACCGGGTCCGCTCCCTGGTCTCCGGCACCACCGAACTGTCGGACCTCGCCCAGGCGGACTTGGTGATCGAGGCGGTGTTCGAGGAACTGAGCGTCAAGCAGCAGGTGTTCGCCGAGCTGGAGCAGGTGATCCGCCCCGACGCCGTGCTCGCGACGAACACCTCCGCCCTGTCCATCACCGCCATGTCGAGCGGGCTGGCGCACCCCGAGCGGGTGGTCGGCATCCACTTCTTCAACCCGGTGGCGCAGATGCCGCTGGTCGAGGTGATCCGCACCGAGAGCACTGACGACGCCGCTTATGCCACCGCGTTCGCCGTCGCCAAGGCGTGCCGCAAGTCCGCGATCGCCGTGGCCGATGCTCCCGGCTTCGTGGTGAACCGGTTGTTGGTGCGCCTGCTCGGCGAGGTGCTCGGCTCCCTGGAGGACGGTACCGAGGTTGCGGTGGCCGACCGGGCCCTACGCCCGATGGGCCTGCCGATGGGGCCGTTCCAGCTGCTCCAGCTGGTTGGCCCGGCCGTCGCCGGGCACGTGCTGGACACGTTGCGCGAGCAGCTCGGGGACCGCTACCCCACGTCACCGGGGCTGGAGCAGATGATTGCCGACGGCGCCCCGTTCGTGGCGTTCGAGTCTCGCCCGAGCGCCGCCTCACCTGTCGATGAGTCGATCGGCCGGTACTTCGGCTCCCGCGCCGAAGCCGGCGGCCAGGACGGGGCGGGGCTGCTCACCCGGGTGCAGCAGGCACTGGCCGAAGAGACGCAGCTCATGCTCGCCGAGGGTGTGGTGGCGGAGAAGGAGGACATCGACCTGGGCATGATCCTCGGCGCCGGATGGCCCTTCCACCTCGGCGGGATCACCCCCTACCTTCAGCGGGCGGGCGCGCTGGCGTAGTCCCGGCGCGGCATGGTCCGCCGGTCCGGTTCGAACAGGCTGGGCTGCGGGGGTGCGTGGGTGGGGTCGACGCCGTCGAACAGGCTGGAGACCGACTCCCCCTCGTGCACCCGCCGGATCGCCTCGGCGAACAGCTGCGCGACAGACCGGGTGGTCAGGTCGTGCCAGTCCGCCGGCGCCGGCACCGTGTCCGTGGTGACCACTTCGGTGATCATCGGGTGCTCAGTGAGCCGTTCCTGCGCGGATCCGGTGAACAGCCCGTGCGTGCAGGCGACCGAGGCTCCGGTGGCGCCGTCGGCGGCAAGGCGTTCCAACAGCGTGATGATCGAGCCACCGGTGGCGATCTCGTCATCCAGGATGATCGCCCGCTTCCCGGCCACGTCACCGACGATCGCGTCCACCACTACCCGGTCGTCACTCATCCGCTGCTTCGACCCGGCGGCCACCGGCAGCCCGAGCAACCGGGAGAACTGGGTGGCCTCCTTGGCGTTGCCCAGGTCCGGGGAGACCACGATCGAGTTGCTGAGGTCCTGCTCCCGGTAGTGGTCGGCGAGCACACCGAGGGCGGTGAGGTGGTCCACCGGCACAGAGAAGAAGCCGTGTACCTGCGGGGCATGCAGCGTCATCGTCAGCACCCGGTCCACCCCGGCGGTCTGCAGCATGTCCGCTACCAGGCGCCCGCCCAAGGAGATTCGGGACGCATCCTTCTTGTCCGAGCGGGCATAGGCGAAGTGCGGGATCACCGCCGTCACCTGGGCCGCCGACGCGCCGCGGGCGGCGTTCACCATCAGCAGGAGCTCCATCAGGTGGTCCTGGGTGGGCGGCACCAGTGGCTGCACGATGTACACGTCCCGCTGCCGGCAGTTGCTCAATAGCTGTGACTGCAGGCAGTCGTTGCTGAACCGCGAGGTCCGCGACGGTGCGACCTGCAGGCCGAGCTCAGCGCAGATGCGGTCTGTCAGCGCCGGATGAGCGCTGCCGCTGAAGACCACGATGTCGTTCGTGCCATCCCACCCGCCGGCGTGACGCATCCGGCCTCCCTTCGCGTCGGTGACCTGCCTGGCGACCATGCTAGCCCGCGGAACCTGGTGCGCGCGGCGCGAGGCGGTCATCGGCTCTACTACTCGTGTGTGCCATCACCGCGGCCGCAGCGTCACGGGCGATGTCCTGGGCGCGCAGACCGAACTCTTCGATCAGCTCCGCCCGGGATGCGTGGGCCAGGAACCGGTGCGGCACACCGCGGGTGAGCACCGGCGTGCTGACCCCCCGCTCGGCGAGCTGCTCCCGCAACCCGGCACCGACCCCACCGGAGACCAGACCGTCCTCGATGGTGACCACCAGAGAGTGGCGAGCAGCGCCGTCGAGCACTGCCTCCGGCATCGGGATCGGCCAACGGGGGTCAACCACGGTGACCGAGAATCCCTGTTCGGCCAGCGCCTCCCCCGTTTCCACCGCGGCCTTGACGAAGGCGCCGATGCCCACGATCAGGACCCGGTGCTCCCCCAGGCCAGTGTGCCGGGCGAGCACGTCCACCCCACCGGTGCGAGCGATCGCCCGGATGGGCTCCCCGAGCGCCCCCTTGGGGTAGCGGAGCACCGTGGGTGCGTCGTCGACGGCGATCGCCTCCCGGAGTGCCTCGCGGAGCGTGGCTTCGTCCCGCGGGGCGGCCAACTGCAGACCGGGCACCAGACGCAGCATCGCCAGGTCCCACATCCCGTTGTGACTGGGCCCGTCGTCACCGGTGAGGCCTGCGCGGTCGAGCACGAGCGTCACGCCGGCCCGGTGCAGCGCGACGTCCATCAACAGCTGGTCGAAGGCGCGGTTCAGGAACGTGGCGTACAGCGCCACCACGGGGTGCAGGCCGGCGAACGCCATCCCGGCGGCGGAGGTGAGCGCGTGCTGCTCGGCGATCCCCACGTCGACCACCCGGTCCGGGAACTGCTCGGCCATCGGCGCCAGGCCCACCGGGACCGGCATCGCCGCGGTGATCCCGACCACGTCCGAGCGGGCCCGGGCGATCTTGACGATCTCGTCGGCGAATACCGCCCCCCACTCGAACCGGGAGGCAACGACCGGTAGCCCCGTCTCCGGATGGATCGCCTTGACCGTGTGGAACCGGTCCACGCCGTCGCTCTCGGCCGGCGTGTACCCGTGGCCCTTCTGGGTGATGGCGTGCACGATCACGGGGCCACCGAACCGTTTCGCGGCCCGCAGCGCGGCGTCCATGGCGTCCAGATCGTGCCCGTCCACCGGGCCGATCGACTTGATCCCGATCTCGTCGAACATGTGGCGCTGGGGAGTCAGGACGTCCTTGAGCCCCTTCTTCATCCCGTGCAGTGCGTCATAGGCCAGCCGGCCAGGAGGCCCCCCGCGGTGCAGCGTGCGCTTGCCCCAGCCGAGCATGCGCTCGTAGTTGCGGTCGGTACGCACGGCGTCCAGGTAGCGGGCCAGGCCGCCCACGGTCGGTGAGTAGGACCAGCCATTGTCGTTGACGACGATCACCACGCGCTGGTTCGGAGAGGAGGCGAGGTTGTTCAACGCCTCCCACGCCAGTCCCCCGGTGAGCGCACCGTCACCGATCACCGCCACCACGTGCCGGTCGGTGTCGCCGGCCAGCAACCGGGCCCGGGAGATGCCGTCCGCCCAGGAGACGGCGGTAGAGGCGTGCGAGTTCTCCACGATGTCGTGGTCGGACTCGGTCCGGCTCGGGTAGCCGGAGAGCCCGCCGCGGCGGCGCAGCGTGGCGAAGTCCTGCCTGCCGGTGAGCAGCTTGTGCACATAGGCCTGGTGGCCGGTGTCGAACACGATCGAGTCCCGCGGTGAGCGGAACACCCGGTGGATCGCCAGCGTCAGCTCCACCACGCCGAGGTTCGGGCCGAGGTGGCCGCCCGTGCGGGCGACCGCTTCGATCAGGAAGGTGCGGATCTCCTCAGCCAGCGCTTCCAGCCGGCGGGGGGACAACCTGCGCAGGTCCTCAGGGCTGTGTAGCCGTTCCAGCTCGCTCACCCGGCGCCCTCCGATCGCTGTGCCACGCGCGGCTTCCCATGCTACGTCGCCGCGCGGGAGGACGCTGGCGCATGGCCGGCGCCGGCCCAGTCCGGTGGTGCGGCGGCAGTCTCCGGTGCCCGCTCGTCCCACCAGCGGGCCACCTGCTCCTCCTGCTCGGCGCGCTCGACCCAGGCAGCCCGGGCCGCGTCCAGCTCGGCGAGGAAGGTGTCCGCATGCTCGGCGAGCAGTGCGATCCGTGCCTCGTCCCGGCCCACCCAGCGAAAGTCGCGGCGCATCGTGTGCCGGTGCTCCACCACGAACAGCACCTGCTCGCAGCCGGTCACGTGCAGCTGCCACTGCAGCTGGTCGGTGTAGGTGCGGGCAGTGCTGTCCAGATCTGCCACCGAGGTCTTGATCTCGGCGATGGAATGCTCGCCGAGACCGTCCGGGGTGGCCAGGTGCCGGTGGTTCGCACCGTGGCAGAGCGCCCCGCTCGGGGCGATGCCAAACCGCTGGTGCACCCAGTGGGCGATCACCGGCTCGCGTTCGATCCCGTGGGCGAACTGCGGCAGGCGAGGCAGGGTGCGCCCGGAAAGCTTCTCCGCGAGCAGGCGGGTGCGCTGTTTGCTTACCTTGCCCCGGGAGGTGACCAGACGCCGGGCGTCCGTGGCGGTCACGCCCCAGAGCCGCGCGCGCAGCCAGGCCACTCGGTCCGCCGAGGAGACCACCCCACCACCGGGGTTGCGGGCGAAGCGGTACTCGGGCACCCGCCTACCGTAGCCTCGATGAACCGAGAACCGGTGGTGCCTCGCGGGTCGGGTGTCGTGGCTACCGGGCTGGGAGAACTACCTGCTTCGTCTGTCCATCGAGCCGGGACTCCTCGGCAGCAAACACACTGAGGTGGCTGCGTAACGTCTCGGTCGGTCCGGAGCGGATGTGCGAGCGATCCCCGGTGGCGAGCGCCTGGACGAAGGCGGAGATCAGGCCGTCGTCGCCGCCGGCGTGACCCCCACCAGCGTCGAACGATCCCTGGCTGGTCACCTCGATCCGTTCGCGTTCTCCGGTGGCGAAGTCGAAGACCTCGATGCTGTCGCCGTCACCATCGATGCTCCCCCGGGTGCCGAAGAACTGCGTCCGCCGGTTCGCGTGCTCCGAGAACGCCGTCATGGTGAAGGTACCGGCCGTCCCGTCGTCGAAGCGGAGCGCGACGACCTGGTGGTCGACCACGTCGTTGTCGCAGCGGTAGACGCAGCGGCCATACGGGCCGGAGGCAAGCGCCTCGATCAGCTCGGCCTCCGATTCGCCGTCGGTGACGACAGTGGCCGGCCACTGGACACGCCCTGAACGCTGTGTCGGTTCGAGATAGATCTTCTTCGCAGAGTAGGGACAGTCCGGTTCGACCGCACAGTCCAGACAACGCTCCGCCGACCCGTCGGGAGCCGCCGACTCGCGGAAGTGGGAACGGTTGCCGAAGCTGGCGACCGAGTCGATCGTCTTCCCGGTGACGTACATGAGCCAGTCGATGTCGTGCGAGCTCTTCGCGAGCAGCATCGGCGACGATTGCGCCGTGTTGCGCCAGTTCCCCCGGACGTAGGAATGCGCGGCGTGCCACCACCCGACCGGCTCCAGGTGTTGGACATTGATCACCTCGCCGATCTGCCCCGATCCGATGACGCGACGCACCAGGTCGGTGTACGGGGTGTACCGCATCACGTGCCCGACGGCGAACGGGATGTCCGCTCGCTGCACGGCGGTGACGATCGTCTCGCACTCCTCGGCCGTGACTCCGAGCGGTTTCTCCGCCAGCAATGCGAGCCCGGATTCGGCGACTGCGAGGCACGGCTGGACGTGGTCCCGATCTTGGGTCGCGACGATCACTGCGTCGAGTTCGAGTGCATCGGCTGCCGCGATCAGCGGGCGCCAGTCCTCGTACTCGTGCACCTCGGCGAAACCGCGCCGGATCTCGTTCCTCGCCGAGGACCGCGGATCGGCGACCGCGACCAGAACAGCTCGATCCTGGTTCGAGCGAACCCAGTCCAGGTACGCCTGGCCGCGGTTTCCTGCTCCGATCACGGCCAGGCGCACCGGGGTGCGCCGCTGATCAGGCGAGCTCATTATCGATCGCCTCGATGATTCGGTCTGCTGCCTCGTCCGGAGTGGTGCGGTCGTACAGCATCTCGAGCACCTCGCGGTCGAAGATGCCCTGCACGTTGCCGGAGCCCGGTGGGGAGGGAGGCGGCGAGTCCACGGCGAGATCGGGCCTGAGCTCGGTCACGAACTCGAGCACCTGCTGGTCGACTTCGTCCAAGTCGCCGCTGATCTCCTCGACCAGCTCGGTGTTCGGCGGCACGCCCCGGAGCATGCCGATCTCTGCCAGCGCGTCCGCGTCGTTGATCATGAAGTCGATGAACTGTGCCGCCGCTTCCTGCTCCTCCTCGTCGGCGTACGCCGAGACCGAGTAGAACGATGAGCCGCGCAGATACATGCCCGAGTCGGTCGGCTCCCCGGTCTGAGATGGGACGCGCATGAGCCGCACGTCCTCACCCGCAGCTGCGGCAAACGGCCCCAGCTCGGAGGAGTAGAACCAAGTCATCGACTGGCTACCAGTGCCGAACAGCGTGGCCTCGAGAGGCAGTCCCATCTCTTCGGAGACCTGATCGGCCGTGGGCCCACCATTCTGCCGCTGGGTCAAGATGTTCTCGAGGTAGGAGACCAGTACCTCGCGGGAGAACCCGACGCCGGTACCTTCCTCGTTGTACATCGTCTCGCCGTGCTGGTGCAGCCACGGGCGAAGGTTCTCGACTCCCGCCCGGTAGTTGACTCCGGTCACCTCCCCCGATGACGTCGCCGCCGACGCCTCGTAGTAGTCCTCCCAGGTCCAAGTGCGGTCGTCGGGCACCTCGACCCCGGCCTCGGCGAAGAGGTCCGCGTTCACGGCAACAGTGAAGGTGTTGACTCCCGCCGGAACCGCGTACAACGCGCCGTCGGATTCACCGAGCGAGACCACGGCCTCGTCCAGGCTGTCCAGGTCGATCCCGTCGAGACCACGGATGTCGGCGAGAGCATCGCGCTCGCCGTACTCGCGAATGTATCGCTCGGACATGTGGATGACATCGGGGGCGTCCCCACCGGCGCTCATCGTCGCCAGCTTGTCCCAGTAGCCGTCCCAGGGCGTGGCCTCCCCTTCCACAGTGATCCCCGGATTCGCGGCTTCGAACGCCTCGATGGCCGCAAAGGTGGCCTCGTCGGACTCGGCGCTCCCCCACCAGCCGTACTCGATGACGACAGTGCCGTCATCCTCCTCGGACGAACAGGCGGCGAGGGCCAGACTGATCACCGCTGTCCCAGCGACTGCGGCCACCACCCGTGGCCTTGCAGGCTTCCTCATGATGGATCCTTTCGATGGGACTGTGCTCGAGGGCCACTCGCCGTCAGGTCATTTCCCGGCAGGTCGGAGAGCCCCGATTCGGTTACTGCGAGCCACGGCGCGACGTGGTCCTGGTCCAAGGTCGAACGAATCCTGTTCGGGTACGCCTGGCCGCGATCTTCTGCTCGGATCACGGCCAGGCGCACCGGGGGGCGCCGCTGCTCAGGCGAGCTCACTGTCGATCGCCTCGATGATTCGGTCTGCTGCCTCGTCCGGAGTGGTGCGGTCGTACAGCATCTCGAGCACCTCGCGGTCGAAGATGCCCTGCACGTTGCCAGTGCCCGGTGCGGACGGAGCCACCGGGTCGACAGTGAGGTCGGGCCTGAGCTCGGTCACGAAGTCGAGTACCTGCTGGTCGGACTCGCCCAGGTCGCCACTGATGTCCTCGACCAGCTGGGTGTTCGGCGGTACGCCCCGGAGCATGCCGATCTCTGCCAGCGCGTCCGCGTCGTTGATCATGAAGTCGATGAACTGTGCTGCTGCCTCTTGTTCCTCCTCGTCGGCGTACGCCGAGACCGAGTAGAACGATGAGCCCCGGAGATACATGCCCGAGTCGGTCGGCTCCCCGGTCTGGGATGGGACGCGCATGAGCCGCACGTGATCGCCTACGGCGTCGGCGAACGGCGAGAGCTCGGAGGTGTAGAACCAGGTCATCGACTGGCGGCCGGTGCCGAACAGCGTGGCGTCGATCGGCAGTCCCATCTCTTCGGAGACCTGATCGGCTGTGGGCCCGCCGTTCTCTCGCTGGGTCAAGATGTTCTCGAGGTAGGAGACCAAGACCTCGCGGGAGAATCCGACGCCGGTGCCTTCCTCGTTGTACATCGTCTCGCCGTGCTGGTGCAGCCATGGGCGAAGGTTCTCGATCCCGGCCCGGTAGTTGACTCCGGTCACGTCCTCGGAGGCGGTCGCCGCCGACGCCTCGTAGTAGTCCTCCCAGGTCCAAGTGCGGTCGTCGGGCACCTCGACCCCGGCCTCGGCGAAGAGGTCTTCGTTCACGGCAACGGTGAAGGTGTTGACTCCTGCCGGGAGCGCGTACAGCGCGCCATCGACGTCACCGAGGGAGACCATCTCCTCGTCCAGCGCGTCCAGGTCGACCCCGTCCAGGGTGCGGATGTCGGCAAGAGCGCCGCGCTCGCCGTACTCGCGAATGTACCGCTCTTGCATATGGATCACATCGGGAGCGTCCCCACCGGCGGTCATCGTCGCCAGCTTGTCCCAGTAGCCGTCCCAGGGCGAGGCCTCCCCTTCGACGGTGATCTCCGGATTCTCGGCTTCGAAGGCCTCGATAGCGGCGAAGGTGGCGTCGTTGCTCTCCGCGCTCCCCCACCAGCCGTACTCGATGACGACCGTGCCGTCGTCGGCCTCCTCAGACGAGCATGCGGCGAGAGCCAAGCTGAACACGGCGGTCCCGGCGACTGCGGCGACCGCCCGCGGCTTTGTCGGCCTTCTCATGGTGAATCCTTTCGATTGGACTGTGCTTGACGGTCACTCGCCGTCGGGTTATTTACCGCCGGTGGTCGCGATACCTCGAACCAGGTACCGCTGGCCAACCAGGAAGATCACGAAGACCGGCAGCAGGGACACTGTGGACATCGCGAAGAGCGACCCCCACGACGAACCGCCACCGCCACCACTGGAATCGATGAACGTGCGCAGCGCCAACTGCACGGTGTAGGCGTCGGAGTCGGTGAGGAAGATCAGCGGACCGAGGAAGTCGTTCCACGTCCAGATGAAGGTGAAGATGGCTGTGGTGGCGAGGGCCGGCACGGTCAGCGGCAGGATGATCCGCACGAAGATGCGCACGGGACCTGCGCCGTCGATCGTGGCTGCCTCGTCCAGCTCCCGGGGGATGCCACGGATGAACTGCACCATGAGGAACACGAAGAAGGCGTCGGTCGCCAGCAGCTTCGGCACGATGAGCGGGAGCGGGGTATTGATCCAGCCGAGTTCGGAGAAGAGGACGTACTGCGGCACGAGCAGCACGTGCACCGGCAGCATGATCGTCATCAACATGATCGCGAAGAAGGCCTTGTTCGCGCGGAAATTGAGCCGTGCGAAGGCGTAGGCCGCCATGCTGCAGGAGACCAAGTTGCCGATGATGGCGCCGGCGGTGATGATCACGGAGTTGATCAGGTAGTGCGTGAACGGATGACGCAGCGCGTTCCATCCTTCGACGTAATTGTCGAAGGAGAGGTCGGAGAAGGAGATCCCGCCGCTGTTGAAGATCGCTTCATCTGGCCGTAGTGAGGAAAGCAGCATCCACAGCACGGGATAGAGCATGAGCACCGCCACCACGATAAGGACTGCGTGGCGCCCGAGGCGGCGGATGATTCCAGATCGATCAGTCGTCATAGAAAACCCAGTACTTGGAGACCACGAAATTGATGAGCGTAAACAGGCCGATGATGGCGACGAGCACCCAGGCCATGGCCGAGGCGTAGCCCATCTCGAAATTGCCGAACCCGCGCATGTAGAGATAGAGCGTGTAGAAGAGGGTGGAATCGGCCGGTGAGCCATTACCGCCCGAGATGATGAAGGCCTGCGTGAATGCCTGGAACGCGCCGATCAACTGAAGGATCAGGTTGAAGAAGATGATGGGCGAGAGCAGCGGCAGCGTGATCTTGACGAAGCGCCGTGCCCGGCCTGCGCCGTCCACTGCCGCTGCCTCGTAGTACATCGTGGGGATCTGCCGCAATCCGGCAAGGAAGATGATCATCGGTGCACCGAAGGTCCACACATTCAGCACGATGAGCGTGCCGAGGGCGGTCTCCGGATTCGCGATCCAGCTCATCCCTTCGATGCCGACGAGCCCGAGCACCCAGTTCACCAGCCCCTCGGCGCCGAAGATCTGGCGCCACAGGATCGCGATCGCGACCGAGCCGCCGAGCAGCGACGGAAGGTAGAACGCGGAGCGGTAGAGCGCCAGACCCCGCAGGCCACGGTCCAGCACGATCGCCACCAGTAGGGCCGCGGCAAGTTGGACAGGCACGGAGATCACGACGTACTTGAAGGTCACCAGTAGTGCCTGGTGGAACCTTGGATCGTTGAGCAACCGGACGTAGTTCTCTCCGCCGACCCATTGTGGGTCCTGGAGGAAGTTGTAGTCGGTGAACGACAGATACAGGGATGCCACCATCGGGCCGACAGTGATGAGTGCGAGGCCGAGCAGCCACGGAGTAAGGAAACCGAAGGCGGTGCGTTCCTCCCGCCGCTCGCGTCCCGTCAGACTCTGACGCTTCTTGCCCCGCGTGCGGCGCATCTGCGCCAGTTCATTCAGCGCGGACATGCTCCATTTTCCTGCATCGTCGGCCTCTTCTTCCTGGGCTGTCGTCGTGACTGGTGAGCCGGTGCCGTTGCAGGCTAACACAAACTCGAGTAGCCACTCGAAATTCAAGTTCCGCTGTACGAGAAGGCCGCGCACGCACAGCTGCGCCACCATCTGACACGGCTACGGTGTCCCGAATCCGTCGCCGCCGTGGCCGCCGGGTGACGTGACGGTGACGATCTGCGAACGGGAGCGAGCGGGTATGGCGGCGAGAGGCAGGTGCCCGGCGCCGACCGAGGGAACGGCACACTCTGCCGCGATCCCTCCCTCAGGGCCTCAGGTGCGTGCCGCCTCTCGAGGCATGCTCATCCGCGCCGATAGACCGCGGGGCCACATGCCCCCCATTCGCAAACTGCCGCGGAAGAATGGGAGTGGTTGAGCTATCGGTCGACACTGTCTCGGGCGGTCAGGAGATCGGCAGGGGCGTCCGTGCAGATCGCGTCCACCCCCATCGCCATCAGCTCCAGGGCACGTGCGGGCTCGTTCACCGTCCAGACCCACACCTGCAGTCCGGCGTCGTGAACTCCGGCAACGATATCGGCGGTGAGGTTCTGCTGAAAGATGGAGATGCCGGGGGCGCTCAGCCGCCGAGCGAAGGCCACGGCGTCTGTCCAGTCCCTGCTCAGCCTCTCCAGCTGCTCGGCGCTGGCCTGCCCGCGGTGCCGCTCGATCCGCTCGGTGACGTTTGCCTCCGCCCCGATGGTCAAGGGGTACACGGGCGCTCCCGCGCGCTCATACAGCTGCTCGAGGGCAGACCAGTCTCCTGAGGAGGCGAACCAGTCCAGACCCTCCACAGCCGCCACTGCCGCGATCACTCCATCGACGGCTTCGGGATCCTTGATCTCGATGTTGACCCGCACCTTCCCGGCCACCAGAGCAAGCACCTCGTCGAGAGTGGGGACATACTCGCTCTGGCCGGCATCGACCTGGCGCAGTTCGGCCGCGGTCCGCTCCCGCACCGGGCCAGTGGCATTGGTGGTGCGCTCCAGGGTCTCGTCATGGATCACCACGATCCGCCCGTCCCGGGCCCGATAGCAATCCAGCTCGACACCGTCGACGCCGTACTCGATCGCTTTCGCAAAGGCTCCAAGCGTGTTCTCCGGCAACTCGATCGATGCGCCACGATGAGCGTAGATATCCATTGTTCTCCTGGAAGTGTGGGAGCTGCCAGCGGCCACAGTAGTCACCACCTCTGCACGGTCATCGTGAGCGCAATGAACGGGACGCGTCGGCGGTCATGGGTGACGATCGATGCGGCGACTGGGTGAGTCGGGCCCGATCGCGGGAACCACGAGCGCCCCCGCGGTGGAGCTCCGAGGCGAGTGGTCCACGCCTGGCTCCCCCAGTGTTCGTCGCGAGAGGTGTGCGCAAGCATCAGGATTGACGGTAGCATCAATGTTGAGTACCCACTCAACATTCATTCGACGTTAGTGTGGAGCCATGGCACAGGAGGCTAAGCCGCGTCGCCGCGGTCCCTACGCGAAGTCTGCGTATCGTCGCCGGAGCATTGTCGCGGCGGCGTTCGCGGTGTTCGCGGCGAACGGCTATCGCGGTGGATCGTTGCAGGATGTCGCCGACCGTGTCGGACTGAGCCAGACGGCGCTGCTGCACTACTTCCCCTCCAAGCGCGACCTGCTCGTCGCGGTCCTGGCCAGGCGGGACGAAGTCTCCGACTCCAGCCAGTTGGGTGAAGGGATGGCCTTCCAGGACCAGATCGTGGAGCAGGCACACCTCAATGAGAGCGTGCCGGGACTGATTGAGCTCTATGCGGTGCTGTGCGGTGAGTCGGTCACCGACGACTACCCTGGCCGGTCCTACTTCGTGCAGCGCTTCGATCGACTGCGCACTGAATACACGGATGAGCTCCGCGAGCTGCAGATTCTGGGGAAGTTGCGGGACGGGGTAGACCCGGAGCGCGCGGCGGCATCGTTGATCGCGCTCTGGGACGGGCTGCAGACCCAATGGCTGCTGAATCCTGCTATTGACGTCGCCGCTGGACTGCGTGAGTACCTCGAACTGATCATCCCTGCGGACCAGGCCGGCACCGCCGCATAGGGGCTGCACCCGTGCGAGGCGTCGGGTGACCTGCCCCAGTACGGATGTCCCCCGGCCGCTGCGTGCGGCGTCGTCGCCCGACCGGGGGCACGCGTGCGGCATGGGCTCCCCACCGGGGTCACGCGCACGGCATCGTCGCCTGACTGCCCGTCGCCTCTGCCGAAATCTTGCCGTGGGTGTGCATGTCGTGCCACCCGTCGGTGTGCAGCGCCCCCTCACGGCGAGTCCCCTCTGCGGTGAACCCCGCCTTGAGGGCAACTCGGCACGAAGCGGAGTTCAACGTGGAGTGTTCAAGCTCCACTCGATGCATGCCGATCGAGAAGGCCCACTCCGTGGCCGCGTGCAGCGCACGAGAGGCGACCCCACGTCCGCTGAACGTACTCCGGGTCCAGTACGCCGCTTCAGCGAACCCGTCGGGCAGGTGAAATCTGAGGGTCATGCGACCGGCCAGCAGGCTGTCGGTCTCGACAGCCCAACTTGCTGCCGTTCCCGCCGACCACGTCTGGCCTGCGTCCGCTATCCAGTCACCGGCCTCCGCTACCGACATCGACCGAGCGTGCCACCGCTGGATCTCGGGCTCTGCGTACGCCGCCACCAGTCCGGGGATGTCGCCAGTGATCCACGGCCGTAGGGTGAGCGTTCCGTCGGTCAGAACAGGCTGGGCGGGAGACAAAGAACCTGCCGCGATGGCTGGCCTGAGGAGAGAGGGCACGAACAGAGCGTTGCAGCGGCTGGGCTCGAGGGCAAAGTGAGAACTGCTCACCTAGGCGAGAATGCCAGGGCGCCCGGCCACGACGCCGGACCCTGCGCAGCCGCGGCCACCTTCCGCCGTCGAGAGCCTGAACCGAATCCGTGCGACTCGGCCGGGCCCACGCCGAGCTCATCGGCGGGATTCTCGCCACCCACGCGGCGGATGCCGCCGCCTGGCGGCCGTCTCGTTCACCGGGTACTTCCGGCCGCTCGCCTGAGCTTCTGCTCCCGGGTTCTGGGTGCCGGGTGACCCGCGCACCGCTTAGGCTACGAGCATGCGCATGTTGCCCGGCCATTCCAGCGGACACGACCTCACCTACGGGGACGTGTTCCTCGTCCCCTCCTACTCCCAGGTCTCCTCTCGGTTCGACGTTGACCTGACCACCGGAGATGGCACCGGCACCACCATTCCGGTGGTGGTGGCGAACATGACCGCGATCAGCGGCCGGCGGATGGCCGAGACGGTCGCCCGGCGCGGCGGGATGGCGGTGCTCCCTCAGGATGTGGCCCTGGACCAGGTGCAGCGCACGATCGGCGAGATCAAGGCGGCGCACCCGGTGCTGGAGACCCCGGTGACCGTGGACCGCCACGACACGGTGCACACGGTGCTCACCCTGATCGACAAGCGCTCCCACGGCGCAGCCGTGGTGGTCGACGACGGCCGCCCGGTGGGTGTGGTCACGCGTTCGGACTGCCAGGGCGTGGACCAGTTCACCCAGGCCGCACAGGTGATGACGCCAGATCCCACCATGCTCACCCTGGATGTGCTCACCGGTCCGGACGCGCTGGAGACGGCGTACGAGGCGCAGGAGTCCGCGCGGCGCCGGTTTGCCCCGGTGACCGATGCCGAGGGCCGGTTGGCCGGCGTGCTCACGAAGATCGGTGCACTGCGATCCTCGATCTACGCTCCCGCCCTGGACGCCTCCGGGCGACTGCGGGTGGCCGGAGCGATCGGGGTGAACGGTGACGTGGCCGCCCGCGCCCGGGGTCTGCTCGAGGCCGGGGTGGACACGCTGGTGGTGGACACCGCGCACGGGCACCAGTCGAAGATGCTGGACGCGCTGCGCGCAGTGCGGTCACTCGATCCGCAGGTGCCGCTGGTGGCCGGGAACGTGGTCACCGCCGAGGGGGTGAGCGACCTGGTCGAGGCCGGTGCGGACATCGTGAAGGTCGGGGTGGGACCGGGCGCGATGTGCACCACCCGGATGATGACCGCCGTCGGGCGGCCGCAGTTCTCCGCGGTGCTGGAGTGCGCCCAGCGCGCCCGCGAGCTGGGCGCCCACGTGTGGGCCGACGGCGGAGTCCGGCACCCCCGGGACGTCGCCTTGGCGTTGGCTGCTGGGGCATCCCAGGTGATGGTCGGGTCCTGGTTCGCCGGGACGCACGAATCCACCGGGGACCTGCACCACGATGCCGACGGCCGTGCCTACAAGGAGAGCTTCGGGATGGCCTCGGCTCGCGCGGTGGCTGCACGCACGGCCGCCGATTCCACGGCATTCGCCCGGGCTCGCAAGTCGCTGTTCGAAGAGGGCATCTCCTCCTCCCGGATGTACCTGGATCCGGAGCGCCCGGGGGTGGAGGACCTGCTCGACCACATCACGGCCGGACTGCGCAGCGCCTGCACCTACGCCGGGGCCACCTCGATGGCGGAGTTCGCCGAACGGGCGGTGGTGGGCCTGCAGTCCGCCGCCGGATACGACGAGGGCCGACCGCTCCCGGCCGGCTGGTGAGAGCGCGGATGACAGCGGATTCCCCGATGACCGGGCTCCCGCCCGCCCGCAGCGGCGTCGAGCAGCACCCGCAGCTGCCGTACGGGTCGTGGCCCGCGCCGATCAGCGCCGCCGATCTGGCCGCTGGCGCCCGCGGCCTGAGCGAGGTGCGCGCCGCTGGGCCGGAGACCTACTGGGTGGAGTCCGATCCTGGGGCCGGGCGTTCGTTCCTGGTCCGCCGCGACTCCAGCGGGGCGCTGACCCGGGTGTGCTGGCCGGGGCGCAGCGGCCAGGACGAACCCGTGGCGGTCCGCACCCGGGTGAACGAGTATGGCGGCGGTAGCTACGCGCTCACCGCCACCGGAGTGGTGCTCAGTGCGCATGCCGACGACCGGCTCTACCGGATAGACGCCGACGGTGACGGCTGGGCCGAGCCGATCGCCTTGGTGCCGGCGGACGGGCGCCGGTACGCCGACCTGGAGGTGGACCACCTCCGCGAGGTGCTCTACGCCGTCGCCGAAGACCACGGTGGTCCGGGTGAGTTCCGGACCGACCCGGCCACCACGCTGGTGTCTATCCCGCTGGACGGGTCCGCTGCCCACGATCCGGGCCTGCTCGCCACCCTGGTGCGTGGCGAGGACTTCGTGGCCGCACCCCGGCTGAGCCCCGACGGCGCTGTGCTCGCCTGGATCGCTTGGTCTCATCCGGACATGCCGTGGGACGCGAGCCGGCTGCAGATCGCCTCGGTCACCGACGGCGGAGCCCGGCTGGTCCATCGCCGCACCCTGGCCGGAGGTGCTGGGATCTCGGTGGCCGAACCGGTGTGGACCACCGATGGCGATCTGGTGCACGTCGATGACCGCACCGGCTGGTGGAACCTGTACCGCAGCGAGCAGCGCGACGGGGAGCTGCGCACCCGTCACCTGCACCCGGCCGAGGCCGAGTTCACCCTGCCGCAGTGGCAGCTGGGCACCCACACCCTCTGCGTGCTGGATTCCGGCCACCTGATGGCCGCCTATACCGCGGCCGGACGCCGCCACCTGGCCGCAGTGCGCACCGCGAACGGCGCGTTGGAGGCGTGGGACGGTCCCTGGCAGCCGATCGGATCGGTAGCCGCCGCCGATGGCCGGGTGGTGTTCGTCGGCCGCTCCGACACCGACGCCGCGGCCGTGGTGGAACTGGATCTGGCTCAGGGCCAGGTGAACGTGCTGCGCTCCAGCAGTGAGCTGAGCGTGCCGCCGGAGTGGGTCTCAGTAGCCGAAGGGGTCAGCTGGAGCTCGGGTACCGGGATCGCCCATGGCTTCTTCTACCCGCCGGCCGGCGCCGTGGCCGGGCCGGACGGCGAGCTGCCGCCGCTGCTGGTGCTCTCCCACGGTGGACCCACCGGGGCGTCCCTTCCCGGGTTCGATGCCGGCACCCAGTACTGGACCAGCCGCGGCTTCGCGGTCCTGGACGTGAACTACACCGGCAGCACCGGGTATGGCCGCAGCTACCGGGACCGGCTGCGCGGACGATGGGGCATCGTGGACGTGGCCGACTGCGCGGCAGGTGCCCAGGCACTGGCCGACCGCGGGCTCGTGGACTCCGCCCGGATGGCGATCCGGGGTGGCAGTGCCGGAGGTTTTACCACCCTGTCCGCGCTGACCTTCACCGACACCTTCGCCGCCGGTGCCAGCTACTTCGGTATCGGCGACTTGGAGGCCCTGGCGGCACAGACGCACAAGTTCGAGTCCCGCTACCTGGACCGACTGGTGGGCCCGTATCCGGAGGCCGCCGCGATCTACCGGGACCGCTCCCCCATCCACCACGTGGCCTCGCTGACGGCGCCGATGATCATCTTTCAAGGCGCTCAGGACCGGGTGGTGCCACCCAACCAGGCGGAGGAGATGGCCGCTGCGGTGCGCGCCGCCGGGCACGAGGTGGAGGTGCACCTGTTCGAGGGTGAAGGGCATGGCTTCCGCAAAGCGGTCTCCAACGAGCGGGCGCTGACCGCCGAGCTCGCCTTCTACGGCAAGGTCTTCGGCTTCACCCCCGCGTAACCCCCTCACTCGGCCTGGCCCGCCGCGGGCCGACTACCGGACCGGTCGGCGGGCCGGCGCGTCCGGCTTCCCGGTGCGGCGGATCTCGTCCGGCCAGGCGAGCGGAATCCCCAGCTCGCTGGTAAGGGTGTCCTGAAACCGGCGGAGGTCTGGTGCGCTCTCGCGTACCTGTGCGGGGGTCAGCGTGCTGCTCAGACAGTGGGCGGCAAGTGCCCCCGCCGCTTCTCCGATGGACCATTCGACTGGATGAAGCCGATAGGCACCGTTCGTGATGTGGGTGGTGCCGATGTTCTTGTTTGCAGCCAGCAGGTTCACGGTGCCGATCGGCACGAGTGCGCCGAGCGGGATCTGGAACGGGAAGCAGGAGATGTCTACGTAGTTCCGGCCCGAGGTCGACGGGTGCAGATCGATGCGGTAGTGGCCGATGCCCACGCTGTCCGGGAACAACTCGGAACCGGCGCCCTCCCCGCGCATCTCGCAACCGATGTGCGCCTCCGTCACCGTGAACAGGGCCTTGATACGCCGGGATTCACGAATGTAGGGCTCGCGTGCCAGACCGTCGTCGGTACCGAGCACATCGCCTCGAAGCCGTAGTTCGGGATAGCCGTGACCACCGTCGCTGCGCGGTGCCTCTGTCTGCATCCAGTGGATGAAAGACAGGGTCAGGTCGCGGGATTCGTCCAGCGCCTTCTTCCGGACCTCCTCGGAGACACCCAACAGTGGGAGGCCCCAGTAGTCCGTGTGCGGCCAGTTGATGAGCGTGATCTCGCCGCCCGTGTAGGAGGAGTCGAACTTGCTCCGGGCCAGGATGCGCCGGAAATGCCACAGATCGCGGTCATCACGATGTACCGCCGCTTCAGGTTCCCCGACGAACAGCGGCTGGTACCGGTCCTCGAGGGTGATCGGATGCACATCGGTCCAGGAGAGCTGCGAGCCCGGCCATCGTGGGTCGAGAGTGTCGCGCCAGCGCTCATACCCCGCCGGTCGATCCACCACATGTGACTCACCGGGCCGATACTCCACCGCGGCGCACCAGGTGATGGCCTGCTGATCGCGGGGGTCCGGGTGCTCGAGAGCGTGCAGCTCACCGGTCTGCTCACGCGACTCGGCGCCGATCACGTGGGGAATGTCGCCGAGGGCGAGCAGATCACCCAATTCGGTCGCGTCAAGGACGAAGTGGCCGGTGAGTTCGTGCAGCATTCCGGCGTCGTCCTTGACCGTCACCGAACGAACCGTGTCCGCCGAGCGCGTCACCGTCACCGGTGAGCAGTTGCGCAGCACGGCGAGTTGCCCGGATTCGATGGCAGGTGCGAGCACTTCCTCCAAGACCACGGCCGCGACTCGTGGCTCATGACACAACTGCGATACCCAGCCCCCGCCGGGGTTGAGACGCTCGTCTGCCCGAGCCTCGTCGGTGAGCGGATAGTGCCGCCGGTAGTGATCGCGAATGCGCTCACGAAGTTCGCGGTAGCCGGCCGAGATCGTCTCGGTCTCGATCCACGGATGTTCGTCTGGTGGAACGCCCTGCTCCGTCAACTGGCCTCCCAGCCAGTCCCCCGGGGTCGCGATGATCGCCGTCCGACCCAGCCGCGTAGCCGCGCGCGCCGCGGCTACCGCGCCAAGGCCTCCGCCCACGATGACGAGGTCCGCCTGGTGATGTTCCATAGTGTGTTCCATCTCTGTGGGAAGTCGATGCGGCAGCATGGGGGAAGGTGAAACGGTGCGGTGTGCTCACGACCGTGACCTTCGCCCGGAGAACGGTGGTGCTCGTCAGACAGCTGACCGAAAGGTTGCGCACCGGCTTCGCGCTCGTGGTGCTGGAAGAAGGGCCGACGGGCTTCGACAAGAGCGAGGCACGCGACCACCTCCAGTACCGTGCCGAGACCTGCGCGCAAGCTACACAGGAAACGCTAACACAAATATTGAGTTACTACTCAAATTTGATCGGTTGCTCAGCGGGAGGCACAAGACGCTCCTAGGCCGCACCACCGGGTCCGAATGCGAACTCTCGAAGTAGCGGTGCTCGAGGTGTTGGCTGCGAACGGCGATGCGGCGTCACGCGCAGACGCCGATGCCCGGGCCCCCTGTGGGTGGCCCGGGCATCGGGGGAACTCGTCGGTTCGGTCAGGCCGCCACGAGGGAGCGCAGCACGTACTGCAGGATGCCGCCGTTGCGGTAGTACTCCGCCTCACCCGGGGTGTCGATCCGCACCACCGCGTCGAACTCGATGGTCGAGCCGTCCTCCTTGGTAGCGGTCACCTTCACCGTCTCCGGGATGGAGCCGTCGTTCATGGCCGTGACGCCCGAGATGTCGTAGCTCTCCGTGCCGTCCAGGCCCAGGTCGTCGGCGCTCTTGCCTTCCGGGAACTCCAGCGGCAGCACACCCATCCCGATCAGGTTCGACCGGTGGATCCGCTCGAAGCTGGTTGCGATCACTGCGCGAACGCCAAGCAGCAGCGTGCCCTTGGCCGCCCAGTCGCGGGAGGAACCGGACCCGTACTCCGCCCCGCCGAGGACCACCAGTGGGATGTCCTTGGCCTGGTAGTCCTGGGCTGCATCGAAGATGGTGTCCTGCTCACCGGTGAGGAAGTTCTTGGTGAAGCCACCCTCCACGCCGTCCAGCAGCTGGTTCTTCAGCCGGATGTTGGCGAAGGTGCCGCGGATCATCACCTCGTGGTTGCCGCGCCGGGAGCCGTAGGAGTTGAAGTCCTTGCGCGCCACGCCGTGCTCGGCGAGGTACTTGCCCGCCGGCGAGTCCGGCTTGATCGACCCGGCCGGAGAGATGTGGTCGGTGGTCACCGAGTCACCGAGCTTCGCGAGCACCCGGGCGCCGGCGATGTCCTCGACCGGCTCCGCCTGCGCGCCCATGCCCTCGAAGTACGGGGGCTTGCGCACGTAGGTGGACTCACCGTCCCAGGCGAACGTGTCCCCCTCCGGGGTGTCCAGTGCGCGCCAGTGCTCGTCACCGGCGAACACGTCGGCATAGTCGGAGGTGAACATCTCCCGGTTCATCGAGGAGCTGATGGTGTCCTGCACCTCCTGCGGGGAGGGCCAGATGTCCTCCAGGTACACCGCAGTGCCGTCCTCGGTCTCCCCGAGCGGCTCGGAGGCGAAGTCGAAGTCCATCGTGCCGGCCAGCGCGTAGGCGATCACCAGCGGCGGGGAGGCGAGGTAGTTCATCTTCACGTCCGGGTTGATCCGGCCCTCGAAGTTCCGGTTACCGGAGAGCACCGAGACCACCGCGAGATCGTGCTCGTTGACCACCTTGGATACCTCCTCCGGCAGTGGGCCGGAGTTACCGATGCAGGTGGTGCAGCCGTAGCCCACCAGGTGGTAGCCGAGCTTCTCCAGGTACGGCCACAGGCCGGCCTTCTCGTAGTAGTTGGTCACCACCTGGGAGCCGGGCGCCATCGAGGTCTTCACCCAGGGCTTGACCTGCAGCCCCTTGTCCACCGCCTTCTTGGCCAGCAGGCCGGCGGCGAGCATCACCTCGGGGTTGGAGGTGTTCGTGCAGGAGGTGATCGAGGCGATCGCCACCCGCCCGTGGTCGAGCTGGTAGGTGCTCCCGTCCTCGCCGGTCACGTCCACCAGGTTGTGCGCACGGCGCGGTTTCACCACCGGCGAGCTGGTGGACCTGCCCAACGGCGAGGACTCCTCGTGCGCATCGTGCGAGGGCGCGTCCGAGGCCGGGAAGGAATCCGCGAGCTCCTCGTCCACCGGGCTCTTCTCGATCCCGTGACCGTTCAGCACATAGTTCTTCAGGTCGGCGTGGAACTGTTCCTTGGCCCGGGTGACCTCGATCCGGTCCTGCGGGCGCTTCGGTCCGGCGATCGAGGGCACCACAGTGGACAGGTCCAGCTCGAGGTATTCGGAGAACGCGGGTTCGCTGTAGTCCTCGTCCTCCGGAGCGAGCCACATGCCCTGCTCCTTGGCGTAGGCCTCCACCAGCTGCACCTGCTCCTCGTCCCGGCCGGTGAGGCGCAGGTACTCCAGGGTGACGTCGTCGATCGGGAAGATCGCGGCAGTGGAGCCGAACTCGGGACTCATGTTCCCGATGGTGGCGCGGTTGGCCAGCGGCACCTCGGCCACACCCTTGCCGTAGAACTCCACGAACTTGCCCACCACCCCGTGCTCGCGCAGCATCTGGGTGATCGTCAGCACCACGTCCGTGGCCGTCACACCGGAGGGGATCTCGCCCTTGAGCTTGAACCCGACCACTCGCGGGATGAGCATCGACACCGGCTGGCCGAGCATCGCCGCCTCGGCCTCGATCCCGCCGACGCCCCAGCCGAGCACGCCCAGTCCGTTGACCATCGTGGTGTGCGAGTCGGTGCCCACCAGGGTGTCCGGGTAGGCGCGCAGGACACCGTCAACCTCGCGGGTCATCACGACCCGCGCCAGGTACTCGATGTTCACCTGGTGCACGATGCCGGTGCCCGGAGGTACCACCTTGAAGTCGTCGAAGGCGGTCTGGCCCCAGCGCAGGAACTGGTAGCGCTCGTGGTTGCGCTGGTACTCGAACTCTACGTTCCGGGCGAACGCGTCGGCCCGGCCGAACACGTCGATCTGTACCGAGTGGTCGATCACCAGCTCGGCCGGGGAGAGCGGGTTGATCGAGGACGGGTCCCCACCCAGCTCGGCGACCGCCTCACGCATCGTGGCCAGGTCCACCACGCACGGCACACCGGTGAAGTCCTGCATCACCACGCGCCCCGGGGTGAACTGGATCTCGGTGCTCGGCTGCGCATTCGGGTCCCAGGCGGCCAGCGCGCGCACATGATCGGCGGTGATGTTCACGCCGTCCTCAGTGCGCAGCAGGTTCTCGGCGAGCACCTTGAGGCTGTACGGAAGTCGCTCCGCACCCTCCACGGCGCTCAGCCGGTAGATCTCGTATTCCTTCTCCCCCACCTTCAGGGTGCCCTTGGCGGAAAAGCTGTCGACGGTGCTCACGGCCACTCCTCGGCTCACGTGCGGGTGTGCTTTCCTTCATGCTGCCAGTTGTGAAACACCCGCGTCAGATAATTATCTCGATGTCGAGATATCTTATCGCACCTCCTCCTGCGATGCGACCGGCACGCCGGGTTCCAGTACCGCCACACACTCCACGTGGTGGGTGTGCGGGAACAAGTCATACCCAGTCAGTGCGGTGACGTCGTACCCGCCCTCCCGGGCGTAGGCCAGGTCCCGGGCGAGGGCTGCGGGGTCGCAGGCCACATACACGATCCGCCGCGGGCGCCGGGCGGTCAGGTGGGACATCACCGCCTGTCCGGCGCCGCTGCGCGGTGGGTCGAGGACGACGACGTCAGCCGCGGGCAGTGCCGTCAGCGCGGCTTCCGTAGGGCTTTCGTGCAGCCGGATCTGGTCTCGGGCGTGGGCATTGCGGCGTGCGCTGCGCCCCGCCCGGGGGTCGGCCTCCACGGCGTGCACGGCGCCGGTCTCGCCGACGGCATCCGCCAGCGGCAGAGTGAGCAGCCCGGCACCGGAGTACAGGTCCCACGCTGTCTCCCCGGGCGCCGCATCGGCTGCGGCCAGCACTGCCGTGACCAGTACCTGCGGGGCGCGGGTGTGCACCTGCCAGAAGCCAGCCGCATCCACCCGATAGCTCCAGCTGCCGGCGGCGGTCGCGACCTGTTCTCGGACCACCCGGCGGCGGCCTCGCCTCGGCTCGCCATCCACCAGTACCAGCGGCTCACCCACAGTCGGTGCGACTGCCTCGATCCGGGCACCGGGTTGCCACCGGGTCGCGACCAGCTCAGCGAGGTCGATCCCGGCCGCGGCGAGCGGCATCTGCGTGACGGGAAGCACCTCATGGCTGCGGTACCGGTACATCCCCGCTCGGCCTGCGCCGTCGGCGATCAGATCGATCCGGGTGCGGTACCTCAGCCCCCCGCGCTCATCCTCGCCGGGCGGGTGCTGCACGTGCAGTCCGGTGCGGATCGGATGCTCAGCCGGAAGGCCGGCGATCCGGGCCAGCGCATCGTCCACCACGGCGCGCTTGAACTCCAGCTGGCCGGGCAGGTCGATATGACCCAGCTCTCCCCCACCCACGCCACCGGGACCCGCTTCGGGCCAGACCTGCGGCACCCGGTGTTCCGAGGCCGCCACCACCTCGATCGCGTCCGCCCGCCAGTGCCCCTTCCGCCGGGTCTCGGTCAGCCTCGCGCGCACCCGTTCGCCAGGAATCGCGTGCCGCAGGAACACCACCCGCCCGTCCAGCCGGGCCAGGCAGTGCCCGCCGTGCACCGGCGGGCCGGCGGTCAGCTCCACGATGTCGTCCATTGCTCAGTCCAGGGTCTCAGGTTCGGCGGAGGACAGCTGCCACGGAACGGAGGCCATCACCACTCCCGGCATATGCAGCAGGCGGGCCTTGATCCTCGCGGTGCTGCGATTGTGCAACGCCCGCTCCCACCATCGGCCCACCACATACTCCGGGACGTAGACCACCACCAGGTCCCGCGGCGAGCTGCGCCGGATCGCTTTGACGAACTCCACCACCGGCCGGGTCAGCTCGCGGTACGGGGAGTCCAGCACGGTCAGCGGCACCGGCACCCCCAGCTCGTCCCACTGGCGGCGCAGGTCCGCCAGCTCGCCGGCGTCGGCCGCCACGGCGATCGCTTCCAGGCTGGAGGGGCGGGTGGCCCGGGCGTAAGCGAGGGCGCGCATGGTCGGCTTGTGCGCACCTGCCACCAGCACGACGGCGTGTACCCGGCTGGGCAGTGCCCTCGCCTTCGAGGGGTCTACTACGGCCAGCTCCTGTGCCACCTGGTCGTAGTGGCGCCGGACGAAGCCCATCAGCAGGAACAACGCGGCCATCAGCCCCAGGGCGATCCAGGCACCGTGGGTGGTCTTGGTGGCGAGCACCACGGCCAGCACCACCGCGGTGAGCACAAAACCGAACGCGTTCGTGGCCCGGGCGCGCAGCATCGCCCGCCGTTCCTTGGCCGCCACCACGGTCCGCAGCCGCTGGTTCCAGTGCTTGATCATGCCGAGCTGGCTGAGCGTGAAGGAGACGAACACGCCCACGATGTAGAGCTGGATCAGCTGGGTGACCTCCGCCTCGAACACCCAGATCAGCGCGACCGCGGCCACCGCGAGGGAGAGGATGCCGTTGGTCAGCGCCAGCCGGTCACCGCGGGCATGGAGCTGCCGGGGTAGGAACCCGTCCTTGCCGAGCACCGAGGCGAGCTGCGGGAAACCGTTGAAGGCAGTGTTCGCGGCGAGCAGCAGGATCAGCGCCGTGGCGCCGCCGACCACGTAGAACAGCCAGGGCGCCGAGGCGAACACCACCAACGCGATCTGCCCGATCACCGGCGTCTGCCGGAAGTCCTCACCCGGAAGTTGGCCGTCGATCAGGAGCTGGCTGGACGGGTCGGTCACGATCCGCACCCCGGTGGCCTGCGCCAGGGCGAGCACGGTCAGCAGCATCAACGCACCGAGCACCCCGAGCAGCACCAGCGTGGCCGAGGCGTTGCGAGCCTTCGGCGGGCGGAACGCGGGGACGCCGGTGCTGATCGCCTCCACCCCGGTGAGCGCCACCGCACCGGAGGAGAACGCTCGCAGCACCAGGAAGCCGCCGGCCAGGCCGAGCAACCCCTCCTCGTAGCCGCTAGCCGCGAGCACCTGGTAGTCGGCGCTGACGGCCCGCCCGATCGATCCGGTGAGCCACTGGATGCCACCGACCAGCGCCATCGTCCCCATCGCGGCGAGGAACAGGTACACCGGGACGGCGAACATCCGTGGCCGCCGCCCACCGCGCACGTTCACCAGCGTCACCAAGGCCACCATGGCGGTGGCGATCCACTCCTCGTGACCGCGCAACACCGGGAGGATGGAGACCAGGTACTGGGTCCCGGAGGAGAGGGAGACCGCCACGGTGAGCACGTAGTCCACCAGCACGGCGCTGGCGACGGTCAGGCCGGCTTTGGCACCGAGGTTCTCGCTGGCCACCTCGTAGTCGCCGCGCCCGGTGGGGTAGGCACGCACCAGGTGTCGGTAGGAGGCCACCACGGTGAGCATCACCGCCGCGACCGCCACCCCCACCCACGGCGAGGTGACATACGCCGCCGTACCCGCCAGCGCCAGGGTGAGCAGGATCTCGTCCGGGGCGTACGCCACCGAGCTGAGCGCGTCGGAGGCGAACACCGGCAGCGCCACGCGCTTCGGGAGCAGCACATGCCCGGCCCGGTCGCTGCGTACCGGCCGGCCCACCAGGAGCCGTTTGGCGGCATCAGCGAGGTCTGGCACGCGGCCATGCTACGCGCGGCGGCGCCGCGCGGCGCCACGAGCGGTGGTAGCGCCTGGCGTCTCGTGTGGCGGGTGCGCGGGGGCGCCAGGTGGCGGGTGCGCGGGGGCGCCAGGTGGCGGGTGCGCCAGGGCCCTGGGTGGCGGCCGGGCGAGGGCCTCGGGTGAGAGCTGCGCCGTCGCCCGGCGACGGTGTGTCCACACGCCCCGGCGGGTGGGCATCGGGGCGTGTAGCGTCAGCGCTGTGCACTTCGTGATCATGGGCGCGGGCCGGGTCGGCACCACGCTGGCCGTGGCCCTGACCTCCCGGGGCCACTCGGTGGCGATCATCGACCAGAACCCGGACGCCTTCCGCCGGCTGCCGGAGGACTTCGAGGGCCGGCGGGTCACCGGGATGGGCTTCGACCGGGACGCTCTCACCCAAGCGGGGATCGAGGACGCCTACGCGTTCGCCGCCGTCTCCAGCGGGGACAACTCCAACATCATCGCCGCCCGGGTGGTGCGGGAGACGTTCGGTGTGGACAACGTGGTGGCACGGATCTACGACCCCGGCCGGGCGGAGATCTACCAGCGACTCGGCATCACCACGGTGGCCACCGTCCGGTGGACCGCCGACCAGGTGCTTCGCCGGATGATGTCCACCGGCGCCAACAGCGAGTACCGGGACGCCTCCGGCCGGGTCAGCCTGTCCGAGCTCGACGTCGATCCGGGCTGGCTCGGCCGCAGCGTCGCCGAGGTGGAGGCGGCTACCGGGGTGCGGGTAGCGTTCCTGTCCCGATTCGGGGACGGACTGATCCCCTCGGCCGAGGACGTGCTGCAGGAGCACGATCTGCTGCACGCACTCGTCTACAGCGAGGAGATCGATACCGTCCAGCGCATCCTGAACCGCCGGCCGCCGGCCGAGGAGGCCTGACCATGCGCGTGATCATCGCCGGCGCCGGCAGCGTGGGCCGCTCGATCGCCCGAGAACTGATCGGGCACGGCCACGACGTCACCCTGATCGACAAGGAGCCCGCCGCGATGAAGGTCTCTTCGGTGAGCGAGGCGGACTGGCTGCTCGCGGACGCCTGCGAGATCTCCTCGCTCGCCGATGCCGAGCTGGACCGCTGCGACGTGGTGGTCGCCGCGACCGGCGACGACAAGGCGAACCTGGTGGTCTCACTGCTGGCCAAGACCGAGTTCGGTGTCCCCCGCGTGGTGGCCCGGGTGAACAACCCGAAGAACGAGTGGATGTTCGACGACGCCTGGGGGGTGGACGTACTGGTCTCCACACCGCGGATCATGACCGCCATGGTGGAGGAAGCGGTCTCGGTCGGCGACCTGGTGCGGATCTTCACCTTCCACCAGTCCGGGGCGAGCATGTACGAGATCACCCTGGCCACGGGAGCCGCCGTCGTGGGTCAGCAGGTCTCGCAGATCCCCTGGCCCGCCGATGCGGCGCTGGCGGCGATCATCCGCGGTGACCGGCCGATCACCCCGAGCACCGATGACACCCTGGAAGCCGGAGACGAGCTGCTGCTGGTGGTCAGCTCGGGTCAGCCGCAGGCTCTTCTTGATCTTCAGGAGCTTCTCGGCGCCGGACCAACAACCACGTGATCCAGAGCACCAGCGCCCACATCGGCAGCCCCATCACCAACCGGGCCGTGCCCAACCAGCCCACCTGCGAATCCAGGTAGAGGGGCACCTGCACCACGAGGCGGAGGGTGAAGGCCGCCACCCACAGCCAGGACGCCAACGCGTACCGGCGGCGCAGCACCGGGTCCTGGCGCCACCCGAATCCTCGATTGAACAGCAGGGAGACCACCACGCCGACTACCGGCCATCGGGCGAGGATCGAGACCAGCACCCCCACGGACCAGGCGAGATTCACATACAGCCCCCACCGGTAGTAGTCCGCCGCCTCGCCGGTCCGCCACGCCCAGACCGCGCCGATCCCCACCCCGAGCAGCCCGGAGACGGCCGGGGTGATCGGGGAACGAGTGACCAGCCGGGCGATCACGGCCACCACGGCGATGCCCACGGAGGCGATCAAGCACGTGGTCAGGTCCCGGGTGATCACGAACAGCACCACGAACACCACACCGGGAAGCACGGTCTCGATCAGCCCCCGCACCCCGCCCACCGAGGCCAGCGCGTCGAACTCGTCGGCATCGAGCTGGCGCAGCCCGCGTCCGGTCCCAGCGGTCTGCTCCTCGCTGGCGGCACCGTCGTCGCCGTCTGGCGCGGCGTCTGCCGCAGCGTTCGTGACGGGGTCGGGAGGTCCGGCCGGCTCGACGGCGGAGCTCTCCGGGTCAGTTCGGCTCACCCGGTCCTCGCTCACTGTGCACCCTGAGATGAACGCGGCGGTGCCTCGCTGGCGGCAAACAGACGGTAGCCCGGGTTGTAGACCACCGGCCGGGACCGGCCAGGTTCGGGGGCGCACAGCGTGCCGGTGACACTCATCCTTCGGCCCGGTTCGATGCCCGGGATCTCTCGACGGCCGAGCCAGACCAGGTCGATGCTGCCGGTGCCGTCATACAGCTCGGCGATGAGCTCTGGTGCTGCTCCCGCCGGGGGGAAGGTCACCGATCGGACCAGTCCGGCCACGTCCACCCGCTGGCGGACCCGACAGCCGGACACCGGCTGAGCACCATGCTTGAGCGACTCCTGCTGCTCCGTACCGGCGTCCAGCTCGGTCCGGGAGGCGAGCACCGAGCGCAGCACCTGGCGCAGACTCATCGACGCAGGCCCATCTAGCGGGTTTCCGTGATCTCGGGGCCGCGGCGGGGCAGCTCCAGGCTCGGCCGGCCGCTTTCTTCTGCGGGATCCTGACGTTTCCCCGGCAGGTGCAGCGGCAGCAGGTCCCGCGGCGCGCGGGCGCCCTCCCCACGCACGACGACCACGTCGCCGAAGATGGTCTCCATATCGGCCCCCGCCTGCTCTTGGACCATCGCCTTCCCGGTGAGTACGCCGCGCAGGAACCAGCGCGGCCCATCCACACCGAGGAAGCGTGCCGGCCGGTGGCCACTGCGACCGTCCGGAAGCCGTACCGGGAGCCGGGCGAGCAGTTCCTCACCGAACGGACCCGAACGTTCCTGGGTGGACCCACCCTGCTTACCGACCTGCGCCGCGAGCTCGCCGCGCAGATCCTCCCACAGCCCTTCGGACCGCGGAGCGGCAAAGGCCTGAAGCTGCAGCGACGACCCGTCCAGGGCAACGTTCACAGCCACCACCCGGCGGGTCTTCTTGTCCACCTCCATGCGGATCTGCAGCCCCGGTCGCTTCGGCACTCGCAGTGCGCCCAGGTCCATCCGGGAACCCAGCTCGGGTTCTTCGGTCACGTCCCACGGGCCGATCAGCTCTCCGACGGCGGCCTCACCCTGATCGGGCTCCTCGCCGCTGCTCGCGGCCCGCTCGGCCCCTGCGTCCCCGTCGGGGGCCTCGTCCGGACTCTGTGCGGACTCGGCCACGTCGGTGGCCGCCTCGGAATCCTCCCGGGTCCGCTTGCGCCGGAACAGCGCCATCATCCACGTCCTTCCATCGCTGCGCGCCCGGTGGAACCGAAGCCCCCGTCACCGCGTGCGCTGCCGGGGAGGTGCTCCACCTCGATCAGCCGAGCGGCTGCCACCCGCTGGATCACCAGCTGGGCGATCCGGTCGCCGCGGCTCAGAGTTGCCGTGCTGCCGGTGCCGGTGTTCACCAGGATCACTTTGATCTCTCCACGGTACCCCGCATCCACGGTGCCGGGTGCGTTCAGCACCGTCACGCCGTCCCGGGCGGCCAGCCCGGAGCGCGGGTGCACGAACGCCGCGTAGCCAGCCGGAAGCGCTACCGCGATACCGGTCGGCATCGCGTAGCGCTCTCCCGGTGCCAGCTGGACACTCTCCCGGGCGTACAGATCGAGTCCGGCGTCACCGGGGTGGGCGTAGCTGGGCAACGGCAGGTCGGCGTCCAAGCGCTGCAGCAGCACTTCGACGTCGGCGTTCGGGGTCTCGGTCACGTCAGTGAGCCTAACGCGTGCGGGGAGCGCAGCTTCTCAGCCGTGAGTACGGTCATCCGGCTCACCGGGACAGTGCGTGCTGGTGTCGACCCGTCCCCGGCAGCCGGTGCGCGCTTACCTCCCCGGCAGCCGGTGCGCACCTACCGGCGGGCACCCGTGCCCAGTGGTACGGCCGCGGCTGCCTGGCATGGCAGGCTTGCGGTATGGCCGAGTCCTTCTCCGAGCGTGTCTCACCGTCGCTGACCGTATGGCTGTTGGTGCCGGCCGGAGCCGTGCTGGTGGGGATCATGCTGCTGCCGATCGGGCCGACTCCCGCGGTGATCGGCGGGGTGGTCGTCGCGCTGGTGATCGCTCTGCTGCTCTGGCGGGTATCACCGGCGATCCTGGTGCGAGACGGGATGGTGACCGTGGACCGGGCGAGACTGCCGATCCAGCTGATCTCCGCCGTCGACATCCTCGACCGGCCCCAGACCGAGCAGGCGATGGGGCCAGACCTGGACGCTCGGGCCCACCTGCGCCACCGCGCCTGGGCCAAGACTTCGGTGCGGATCGTCCTGAACGATCCGGAGGACCCGACCCCGTACTGGTTGATCTCCACCCGGCGACCCGAGGAACTAGCCGCAGCGCTCGGTCACCCGATCGAGTCTCGCTGACCCGAGGCCACACCGGCCGCTGAGACCCGGGCGGCCATCGCTGGCACGCCCGGGTCAGCCCGGCAGTGCGATGGCCCGGCGCGTTCGCGCACAGCAGAAGGCAGCCACCGTCGACAGAACGGTGACTGCCTGCTTCCGTGCCCGACCCAGGGTCAGGCAGCGCACTCCGAGCAGACCGGCTGGCCGTTCTTCTCATACGCCAGCTGGCTGCGGTGGTGCACTAGGAAGCACTGGGAGCAGGTGAACTCGTCAGCCTGCCGTGGCACGACGCGGACGGACAGCTCTTCGCCGCTGAGATCGGCTCCGGGGAGCTCGAAACCCTCTGCAGCCTCAGCTTCGTCCTCGTCGACCACATTCGATGTCTTGTCCGCGCGACGGGCCTTCAACTCCTCGAGGGAATCCTCGGAGAGGTCTTCTTCCGTCTTGCGGGGTGCGTCGTAATCGGTCGCCATAGTGAGCAAGCGCTCCGGTTTCTCTTCGGAATGGACATTCGCACGTACAACGCTCGGCGCGCCGAAATGTTCCCGTGGCGAGGGCATTGTGCACCATCGGCGAGACAAATGCACCTTCCTTGGTCGCCGGGTGCACCCACGGTGCGGAAATTCCGCGCCACACCGGGCACAATGTCGCGTGCCGGCGCTGACACCTGGCACGCTCGACGCGAGTGCCGCACCATGGCTGGCAAGCCACATCCCCCGGGCGGCCCCGGGGCAGGTCATCAGGCACAGGGCACGGAGGCGTCATGGTTGAGTTAGAACTGGTCGGGATCCACAGCGATGGGGAGCACCTCATCGTGATGGCCCCTGACGGTGAGCGCTACCGCCTGGTCATTGACGAGGCCCTGCGCGCAGCGGTGCGCCGTGATCGCCCGCACCTGGAGAAGGTGCGCTCCTCCGGTGCGATGCGTCCTCGTGACATCCAGGTGCAGATCCGCGCCGGCGCCAGTGCCGAAGACGTCGCCGAGGTCTCCGGGCTGCCGATCGAGACGGTGCGGCGTTACGAGGGCCCGGTGCTGGCTGAGCGGGAGCACGTGAGCATGCGCGCTCAAGGGCTACCGATCGGCCGGGACTCCGGCGCCCCGGTGCTGGGCGATGTGGTGCTGGACCGGTTGGCCACCCGTGGCGTGGACACCGACAGCATCAGCTGGGACGCCCGGCGCAACGGCCACGAGCCGTGGCAGGTGCTGGTGCGGTTCAGCTCCGGCGACAAGCTCCGGGAGGCGACCTGGGAGGTGGACCTCACCGCCAAGATGACCCGCGCCGTCGACGACGAGGCCCGGTGGCTGTCCGAGACCGACCTGGAGTCCCCCTCCGGTCGCCGGCACCTGCAATCGGTCCGCAGTACTCCGCTGTACGACCAGGCCGACGACGAACAAGAGGCCGCCACCGATGCCGAGCTGGTGGAGTCGCTGCAGGCGGTGGACGCCGGACTCGAACGGGACGCCCGCACCGACCACGACCCCGAGGACGAGGACGAGGCGACAGCCGCGCTGCTCGCGGAGCTGAGCGCCAGCCGCGGCGTCCGCCCCGGCGCGGTAGCCGAGGACGACGGCGTCCACGAACCGATGCTCTGGGACGATCCTCCGGCTGGCCACCCGCCAGCGGCGCACCCGTCGGCGTCCCATCCCGAGGAGACACCGGAGAGTCCCGAGGTGCTCACCCCACCCGGGGAGCAGCCGGCCGTCGAGCCGGAGAGCGAGGAGCAGGAGAAGAAGCAGGCTCCACGCCGCCGCACCCGGAAGAACCGCCGCACCAGCGTGCCGTCCTGGGACGAGATCGTCTTCGGCGCCAAGAACGACTGACCCGCGCTGGTCCACCCCAGCGCGAGACTGCTCGTCGAACTGGGCCCACCTGGTCACCAGACCGACGAGCACTGCCTGCTTGGCCCAGGGTCAGCCGGTGAGCACGATCAGCGGCACGGTCATCTCTTCCTCCGTGCGGGCGCCGTGCATGCCGATCATCGAGGTCCCGCTCGTCGATGCTCTCCGGGTGTCCTGCACCGCATGGGTGCCCCGGGCGATCACCAGCACGTCCCCGAGCACCCGGCGCATTGCCGGTGCCACCGGTCCGACCAGGCCGGCGGCGATCGCCTCCTCCCGCTCGAGCACCTCGCCGCGATCGCCGAACAGCTCCCGCCAGCGGCGGGCGACGGCTGCCGCGCGGGCGGGCCGGGTGTACAGGTGCACGGCGCGTGGCTCGCCGGCGACCAGGTCGACGTCCTGGGCCAGCAGCTCGTGGTCGGCCACATCGGTGCGGTCAGCCAGCGGAACATCGACCATGCCATGGTCGGCGGTGATGATCAGCACCGTGCCGGGCGGTACGCGCTGGGCGAGGCGCTCCAGCTCCGCGTCCGCGCTGCGTAGCTCCTCCGTCCACCGCGCCGAGCGCCAGCCGTGTTGGTGCCCGGCAGAGTCCACCTCTCCCCAGTAGAGGTAGACCAGGTCCACCTCGGGGTCGCGCAGGTGGCTCAGGGCGGAGTCCACCCGCTCGGCCAGCGACTGGGCCGGGCTGTACTCGCTACCGCGCAGCGCCGCCAGGGTCAGGCCGGACTCGGCGAACCGCCACGGGCCGACACTGACGGCCACCCGGCCGGCATCGGCCAGCCGCTCGAACACTGTGGGCACCGGCTGCCACTGCAGCGGGTCCACGTCCCGGTTCCAGGAGACCAGGTTGAGCAGGCGGCCATCGTGGTCCCGCACGGTGTAGCCGAGCATGCCGGTCTGGCCTCCTTCTCGGCCAGTGCCCAGGTAGGCGAGGTTGGTGGCCGTGGTGGACGGGAAGGTCGCGCGTGCCTGCCGCGGGTCGGTACCAGCCAAGAACGGCGCCTCGTCAGCACGAGCGGCGAGGTTGTGCCAGCCGAGCCCGTCGACCAGTACGACGCACACCTGACGCGCCTCCGGCAGGCCGAGCCCGGCGGCCGCCGCCAGCGTATCCACACCCGGGAGACTGATCCCGCAGGCCCCGGCAGCCCCCAGCAGCACCTCCCCCAGGCGTGGTGCCTCCTGCTCGGCGCCGCTCTCGGCACCCCGTCCGGTCACGGCCTCGGCTGCCCGGCTCCCGCCGTGGCCGCCGAGAGCTCAGTGGCGAAGTGGATCGCCGCCCGCATGGCCGACTGTCCCTCCGCATGGGCACTGATCCGTACCACCAGGTCGTCACTCATCGACGTACCGGTCAGGCCGTGGTCGGCTTCACAGTTCGGGTCGGCGCATGCGGCTGGTTCGAGATCGATCCGGCGCACCGCTCCCCAGTTGAGGGCGAGGGTCAGTTCGGTGCTGCCCGCACCGTCCGGGTAGGTCGCCGGGTCCGCGACCCCGTGGGTGAGGCCGACCGAGCGAACCTGCCGCAGCGCCACCGCCTCCGTGGTCGCGGCCGCCGTGGGGTCCCCGTCCGCGTTCTCCGCAGGGATGTCATCGACGTGCGCCAGCACAAGCCGCGTCGGGGTGAGCACCAGGGTGGTGATGTGCCGGCGCACCTCGGTGCGCTCGAACATGGTCTCCTGGTGCACCAGGTGGGCGCGGACCTCCTCCCCGGCCAGGGCGATCTCCAGCACATCGGTCACCAGGGCGGGGTAGTAGCCGGCGCGCTCGATGTCCCGCCGTAGGTCCTGCAGATGTTCGGTCCGTGAGGTCACAGGCCCAGTCTGACACCTGCTGCGCGGTTCTGGCGTCCGGTCCGGCTGCGGCCTCACGGCAGCACCCGGCGGGCCACGTCCCCGCGCCGCGGGTGCGCCACGTCCACCCGGACCCCGAGAACTGCGGCCCCCTGCTCGCCCACCAGGACCGGGTGCAGCACGATGCCGGAGATCTCGGCGAGCTCCTCCTTCAGCACCGAGACGCGAGCCAGCACGCCTTCGAGAGCGGTCACGTCCAGTCGGGGCATCCCCCGGTGCCCGTACAGCCGCGGGGCCGCGCGCAGGGAGCCGATCATCTCGGTGACATCCGTAGCCGTCAGCGGCGGCACCCGGTAGGACACGTCCCCGAGCAGCTCGACAGCGTCACCGGCCAGGCCCAGGCTGATGATCGGCCCGTACAGCTCGTCCTCCGCCGCCCGAACCACACAGCCCGCACCCGGGGGCGCCATCGGCTGGATGTCGAAGGCGCAGGGGCGCCCGATGATCGACTCCACCCGTGCTGCTGCCGAGGTGTAGGCCTCGGCCAGCTCGTGCGGCGTGGACAGGTCCAGCCGCACTCCGCCCAGATCGGTCCGGTGGCGAAGCACCTCGTCCGCGGGTTTCAGCGCCACCGGCCAGCCCAGCTCGTCCGCCGCGGCCAGTGCGGCTTCCGGACCGGTGACCCGGCGCTCGGGCCAGACCTGGATGCCGTAGCAGCCGAGCAGCCGCTCCGCCTCCGGGCCGCCGAGGCGTTTGCTGCTACCCGCCGGCAGGTCGGCCAGCGCCGACTGCACCAACGCCTTGGCCGTGCGCCGGTCGATGTCGCCAGGGTCCACCCGGGCGCCGCGGTCGCTGTGCCGCCAGCGGTAGTACTCCCGGGCGGAGCCGACCGCCGTCACCGCGGCCTCAGCGCTGGGGAAGGTCGGCACCCGCGGTCCCGGCTCGGCCGGAGCGTCGCGGCTGGCCCGCTCGCCCGGCCGGGCCGGGCCCCGCCCGGGGCCCCCCCTCGAGCAGCGTGACCCCGAAGAGGCAGGCGAGCGTGGTCCGCCCGCTCGCCGCGGCCAGGTGACGTACCTGGTCCGCCACGGCTGCGCCGTCGTCGGTGAGTAACGGCACGTACCCCACGACTGCCGCATCCCAGTCCGAACGAGCGGTCAGGTCACGGACCTGGTCCGCGTAGGCGGCGCCGTCCGACCCGGCCGGCAGTGCGATCGGCTCGATCGAGGAGGTGAGCCCGTGGTGCTGGATCAGCTCGGCGAGGATCGCGGCCTGGGTGCCGGAGTTGGTCAGCACCACCACCCGGTCTCCGGTCGGGAGCGGCTGCTCGGCCAGCAGCCCGGCCAGGTCCAGCAGCGCCGGTTCGGAGTCGGCCACCAGGACACCGGCCTGGCGCATCAGCTCATCGAGTGCCCGGCGCGGTTCGGCGGTGGTGCGCACGGCGTGACCGGGCGGGTTCAGCTGCCCGGTGGAGCCGGCGATCATCGCCACCACCGGTCCTTTCTCGGAGAGCCGGCGGGCCACCCGGGAGAACTTGCGCGGGTTGCCGATCGACTCCAGCCGCAGGCACGCCACCTCGGTGCCCTCGTCCGAGGTCCAGAACTGCATCGTGTCGTTACCGGAGACGTCCAGCCGGTGGCCGGCGGACAGGAACGAGGAGATCCCCAGTCCTCGTTCGGCTGCGCCGGAGAGCAGGCCCAGGCCGGCGGCCGCGGACTGGCAGAAGACTCCCACCGTGCCCGGGCGCAGCGGTCCGGGCCACAGCGTGGCGTCCACCGGGTCAGCGGCAGCGCTGAGCAACCCGAACGACCGGGGGCCCACCAACCGTAGGCCGTTCCGGCGCAGCGTGGTCACCAGAGTGCGTTGGGCCACCTTGGTGGTGCCCGGGTCGACGGCGAAGCCTCCGGTGTAGAGCACCACCGCCTTGATGCCGTGGTCGGCCAGGGCGGGGATGAGATCGAGCACTGTGGGCGCGTCCGCGGCCAGCAGGGCCAGATCCTCCTCCTCCCGAGGTTCCAGCTCGGCGAGCGTGTCCGGGTGGCCGGGCAGTCCCACCACTCGGAGCCGTTCGGGACCACCCAGCTGGTCCACCAGTCGGGCACCGAAAGCGCGCCCTTCGTCGCCGGCGCAGACGAGCAGGACCCGGCGCGGGGCGAGCACTGCGGCCATGCTCAGTGCCTCGGCACGCCGTTCTCGTTCGGCGAGCACCGCCAGGGACCGGTCCGTGGGCCGGATGGTGAAGGAGACAGCCATGATGCCGTCGTCGTAGGCCTGCTTCACGTCATAGCCGGCATCGGTGAACACCCGCAGCATCCGGGCATTCTGCGGCAGCACGTCGGCCAGGAACCGGCGTACCCCGAGCTCCCGGCCGGCAGCGGCCAGATGCTCCAGCAGCACCGAGCCCAGTCCCTTGCCCTGAGCGGAGTCGGAGACGTTGAACGCTACCTCGGCGTCGCCGCCGCCGATCTGGTCGAACCGGCCGACCGCGACGATCTCCTCCTGCCAGGTCACCACCAGCGCCACCCGCTCGTGATGGTCGACGTGGGTGAACCGGTGCAGATCCCTCTCCGGCAGCCGGGTCAACGGTGCGAAGAAGCGCAGGTACACCGATTCCGGCGACTGCCGGGCGTGGAAGCGTTGCAGCGCATCGCCGTCCTCGGGGTGGATCGGGCGGATCCGCATCGTGGACCCGTCCCGCAGCACCACATCGGCTTCCCAGTGCTCCGGATAGCTCGGCGAGTCCGCCGGCGGGTCGAGGGGCGCACCGTCTGGCATACCTCGACCTTACCGGGCGCCTTCCCGCTGCCGGATCCCGAGCAGGCGGTCAGGTGGGACGAGGCTCTGCTGCCCGCCTGCCATGACGACCGCTGCAGCCGAGCGCTATGTGCAGGATCACGGTGACATCCCACGGCGCCCGGTGTGTGCTGGCGCCCGGAAGCCCGCCGATCCGGGACAATGGCAGCCATGTCACGCCGTCGCTCCACCGGGCCCGCAGAACCCACCGATGAGTCGATCATCCTCGATACCGATGTTTCGGCGGAGATGCGTGCCTCCTACCTGGAGTACGCCTACTCGGTGATCTACTCCCGGGCCATCCCGGACGCCCGGGACGGCCTGAAGCCGGTGCAGCGGCGCATCCTGTTCCAGATGGCCCAGATGGGCCTGCGGCCGGACCGTGGGCACGTGAAGTCGGCCCGGGTGGTCGGCGAGGTGATGGGAAAGCTGCACCCGCACGGCGATTCCGCCATCTACGACGCGCTGGTGCGGATGGCGCAGCCGTTCTCGCTCCGGCTGCCGCTGGTGGACGGGCACGGCAACTTCGGCTCGCTGGACGACGGTCCGGCGGCACCGCGCTACACCGAGGCACGGCTGGCTCCGGCGGCGATGGTGATGACCGCGGACCTCGACGAGGACGTGGTGGACTTCGTCCCGAACTACGACAACCAGTTCACCCAGCCGGTGGTGCTGCCCTCGGCGCTGCCGAACCTGCTGGTCAACGGAGCGAGCGGGATCGCGGTCGGGATGGCTACGAACCTGGCCCCGCACAACCTGGTGGAGGTGATCGCGGCTGCGCGGCACCTGATCGACAACCCGGAGGCCACTCTCGAGGAGCTGATGCGGTTCGTGCCCGGTCCGGACCTGCCCAGCGGGGGCAAGATCGTCGGGCTGGACGGGATCCGAGACGCGTACGCCACCGGGCGTGGCTCCTTCCGCACCCGGGCGACGGCGCGGATCGAGCGGATCACCGCCCGCAAGCAGGGAATCGTGGTCACCGAGCTGCCCTATCAGGTGGGGCCGGAGCGGGTGATCGAGAAGATCAAGGACGCGGTGCAGGCCAAGCGGCTGCAAGGCGTCTCGGCAGTGAATGACCTCACCGACCGCAAGCACGGGCTGCGGTTGGTGATCGAGGTGAAGAACGCGTTCAACCCGGACGCCGTGCTTGAGCAGCTGTACAAGCTCACCCCGATGGAGGAGTCCTTCGGGATGAACAACGTGGCTCTGGTGGACGGCCAGCCACGCACGCTGGGGCTGCGCGAGATGCTCGAGGTCTACGTGCACCACCGGCTCGAGGTGGTCCGCCGCCGGTCGGAGCACCGGCTGGCGAAGAAGACCGAGCGGGCGCACCTGGTGGAGGGTCTGCTGATCGCGATCCTGGACATCGACGAGGTGATCCAGGTGATCCGCAGCAGTGACGACGCCGAGACGGCACGGGAGCGGTTGAAGGTGGTCTTCGACCTGTCCGAGCCGCAGGCGGAGTACATCCTGGAGCTGCGGCTGCGCCGGCTGACCAAGTTCTCCCGGATCGACCTGGAAGCCGAACGGGACGAGCTGGCCCGGCAGATCGAGGAGCTGCAGGCGATCCTCGGTGATGGCGCCCTGCTCCGGCAGGTGGTCTCCGACGAGCTCGCCACGGTCTCCACCGAGCACGGCACACCCCGGCGGACCGTGCTGCTGGAGGCGTCCGGCGCCACCGCGACGGCCGCCAAGGCACCGGCCGGTCGGAAGGCGGCTGCCCTTCCCCTCGAGGTGGCCGACGCCCCGTGCCGGGTGCTGCTCTCAGTGACCGGGCTGCTCGCCCGCACTGCCGACGACACCGAGCCGGTGCGCAGCGGGCGTCGCAGTGCCCACGACGCGCTGCGGACCACAGTGCGGGCCACCGCCCGAGGATTCGTCGGGGCGGTCACCAGCACCGGCCGGGTGCTGCGGCTCTCGGTGATCGACGTACCGGCACTGCCCCCCACGGACTCACCACCGAGCCTGTCCGGCGGGGTGGGTGTGACGGAGGTGCTGCTGCTGGAGCCGGAGGAGCAGGTCGTCGGGCTGGTGCCGCTCACCGAGGATGCCCCGGCGGTGGCTCTGGGGACCCGGAGCGGGCAGATCAAGAGGGTGAGCGCTGACCACCCGCGGAACAAGGATTCCTGGGAGATCATCGCGCTCAAGGACGATGACGAGGTGGTGGCGGCCGCACCCGCGCGTGACGAGGACGAACTGGTCTTCGTCTCCTCCGACGCGCAGCTGTTGCACTTCCCCGCCTCCGCCGTGCGTCCGCAGGGACGTGCTGCCGGCGGGATGGCGGGGATGAAGCTCCCTGCCGGTGCCCGGGTGGTCGCCTTTGCCGTGCTCTCCCCTGCCCGGGCCGAGCATGCCCTCGTCGTCACCCTGGCCGGGTCCGAGGGTGCGCTGCCGGGCACTGTCGGCGGATCGGCGAAGGTCACCCCGTTCGCGCTGTTCCCGGGCAAGGGCCGAGCGACCGGCGGGGTACGCGCACACCGGTTTCTGCGCGGGGAGGACTCCCTCTATCTGGCAGCGGTGGCCCCCGATCCGGTGCGGGCCGTCGGCTCCGCCGGTCAGGCCGTGGAGCTGCCCGAGCTGGACGAGCGGCGAGACGGTTCAGGCCGGCCGCTCGGTGCTCCGGTCGCCGGGCTCGGCTGAGCGCCCGCCGGCGGCGTCCCCGAGTGACGCCGGGCGGGCGTCGGCCCGTGCCCGGCTGAGCAGTCCGTAGGCGATCAGCACCTGGGCACCGATGTAGGTCAGCATCACCAGGAAGTCGTGCTGCGGCAGCGCATAACCCTCCACGAACTGGTGCAGGGCGATCAGTGCGTCCGAACCGACGAACATTGCCCCGCCGATCCCGGTGACCACAGACACCGTGCTGCTCAGCGACCCGGCAGTGACCAGCAACAGACCGTAGCCGGCCACCAGCGGCAGCAGACTGCCCGCTCCAGGGGCGCAGAGCAGGTAGAGCGCCCCGAACACCACGGCATAGGCCGCCATCACCAGCACGGCTGGCCAGGACCGGGTGAGCAGCACGTAGGTGAGGATGAAGCCCACCTGGGCGCCGAGGAACAGGGTGACCATCACGAGGAAGGAGGCATCGCCGTCGACCACCCGCGGCAGCGCATCACCCAGCCAGGACAGCAGCAGCGCCGTGGCGTACGCCCGGGTGCTCCAGGCTCGGGCAGGCAGCAGCCCGGCGGACCAGACCAGCCCGGCCAGGGCGGGGATGAGCAGCACCTGCGTGCCGTCCGCCCAGGTACGGGCGCCGAGCAGCTGCGCCACCAGGTGCGTGATCGCGACCAGGCCGAGGGCCACCTGCCACGACCGCGCACCCATCGCTCACACCTGCAGCACGTAGGTGGTCGAACCCCGGGTCGGGGTGAAGCCGAGCTTGTCGAAGAGCCCGAAGTTCTCCTCCTTGGCCGCATGGTCCAGACCCAGTGCGGCATACTCCATCGCGGAGTCGGCGAAGGCACGCATGGCGCGGGTGACCAGAGCAGTGGCGATCCGCTGGCCCCGCCACGGCGCGCGGACACCGAGGATGTCGACATAGCCTTCGCTCCAGCCGAGCGTGGGCCAGTCCTGCTCGTACTTGCTGGAAAGCAGGTAGCCGGCCACCTGGGCGCGGTCGCTGGTGCGGTCCAGTACCAGGAAACTCCACTCCGGCACGAAATAGGTACGCCCCTCCTGCCACCGTTCCTGGCTGGGGGCGTGTACACCGGTACCGAACGCCTCCCCGTGCGCAAGGCGCACGGCGTCGTCCAGCTCGGCAGTCCACGGGACGAGCTCCAACGGCCGGGCGAGGCTGACCTCGTCCAGCTCCACCGAGGACAGGTCGCGCCGCATCTCAGTGTGAAACCCGCCCGGGGCGAAGCCGTGCCGCTCGACCAGGTCAGCGGTGGTGGACATGTCGTCCTCCACGTGCACGATCACCCGGCCGGGCTCCTCGGCGTCGATGAGCATCTCCTTGGCCCGGTCCACCTGCCAGGTGAGGACCGCGCTGCCCACGCCCCGGTGCCGGACCGCCGGGTCCACCCCGCCTTCGAGCAGCGTGCGGGGGGCCGCCCGGCGTCCCTCGGCATCGATGACCACCCCGTAGGCGCGCAGCAGGCCATCGGCGTCGCGTCCGGCGAGCGAGTTTGCCGCCAGATCTCCCCACTGGGTGAGCGCTGCATCGTCCACCTCTTCCCGCGTGCTGCGGTAGGGCGGGTCATCGTGCTCCTCGATCCTGCGCAGCAGGGCATAGAGGTCACCGGTGTCCTCGGAAGTCAGAGGACACCAGCGGAGGTCGTGGCCGGCCGTGGGCAGAGCTGGGCTCACGCTGCCTCCCGGAGACCGGGGGCAGAGCAGGCGGAGGGTGGTGCTGGGTGCATGGGAGGGGTCTCTCAGCTCTCGATCGAATACAGCACGCACGTACCTCGCACGGTGATGCTGAGTGCGGTGCACGTGTCGATCAGCCCCGCAACCGGGGCCCAGACATCCGGGCGTGCTCTGTCTATGTCATGGGCAGGGTATGCGGCCAGGGCACCCTGGAGCAAAGCCTGCCCGACGGCGGCCGGTGCGTGAGTCGTGACGTTCACCCGGTCCGGCCCGTGGCCAGGCGGGCACCGCCGCCCCTCTGGGCCCGGCCGAGTCAGGCGTACGCCGCTGCCGGACGACGCCGGTGGGATCACGCGTCGATCCGCTCGCGGTCCAGGTCCTGGGCGCCCTCGATGAGGAAGTCTCGTCGTGGCGAGACCTCGTTGCCCATCAGCAACTCGAACACCGTCTCCGCGGCTTCGACGTCCGCCATGGTGATCTTGCGCAGCGTCCGGTGCGCAGGGTCCATCGTGGTCTCCGCGAGCTGGTCGGCGTCCATCTCGCCCAGGCCCTTGTACCGCTGGATCGGCTCCTTGTACCGACGGCCGGACTTCTCCAGCTTGGCCAGGTGCCGGTGCAGCTCCTTCTCGGAGTAGGTGTAGGTGACCTCGCGGGCTCGCTTGCCGTGCGCCATCGTCTCCACCCGGTGCAGCGGTGGGACCGCGGCGAACACACGCCCGTCCTCGACCAGCGGCCGCATGTACCGGAAGAACAGGGTGAGCAGCAGCGTGCGGATGTGCGCGCCGTCGACATCGGCATCGGTCATCAGGATGACCTTGCCGTAACGCACGTCCGCGAGGTCGAAGGTGCGCCCGGAGCCGGCGCCGATCACCTGGATGATCGACGCGCACTCGGCGTTCTTCAGCATGTCCGCCAGGGACGCTTTCTGCACGTTCAGGATCTTGCCGCGGATCGGCAGCAGCGCTTGGAACTCCGAGGTGCGGGCCAGGCGTGCGGTGCCCAGGGCACTGTCTCCCTCGACGATGAACAGCTCGGAGCGTTCGACATCGTCCGTGCGGCAGTCGGCGAGCTTGGCCGGCAGCGTGGAGGTCTCCAAGGCGTTCTTCCGGCGGGAGATCTCCTTGTGTGTGCGGGCAGCGATCCGGGCCCGCATCTCTCCCACCACCTTCTCCAGCACAGCCGCGGCCTGGGTCTTCTCCTGCCGCTTGCTGGAGGTGAGCAGACCGGTGAGCTCGGTGTCCACCACCTTGTTCACGATCGCGCGCACCGGCCCGGTGCCGAGCACCTCCTTGGTCTGGCCCTCGAACTGCGGTTCGGGCACGCGCACGGTGACGACGGCGGTCAGCCCGGCGAGGACATCGTCCTTCTCGATCTTCTCCTTGCCGTTCTTGGCGATCTTCAGCCGACGGGTGTTCGCCTCCACCTGCTTGCGCACCGACTTCAGCAGGCCCTGCTCGAAGCCGGACAGGTGCGTGCCCCCCTTCGGGGTGGCGATGATGTTCACGAAGCTCCGGACCTCGGTGTCGTAGCCGATGCCCCAGCGCAGCGCGACCTCGACCTCGCAGGTGCGCTCCACGTCGACGGGGCGCAGGTGGCCCTGACCGTCCAGCTGCTGCACGGATTCGGTGAACGTGCCCGATCCCTGCAGCCGCCAGGTGTCGGTCACCGACGCATCGGCAGCGAGGAAGTCGGCGAAGTCGACCACACCGCCGTCGTGGCGGAACACCTCCTCCACCGGACCGTCCTCCCCCGGGGTGCCGGGCAGGCGGCGCTCGTCCCGCACGGCCAGCCGCAGCCCAGGAACGAGGAAGGAGGTCTGCCGCGCCCGGGTGATCAGTTCGTCGTAGGAGAAGGCAGCCGTGGCGGGGAAGATCTGCCGGTCTGCCCAGTACCGCACCCGGGTGCCGGTCACGCCCCGTTTCACCTTGCCGGCCACCGCGAGCTCGGAACTCTTCGTGAACGCACTGAACGGGTTGTCCGGCGACGGGCCGGACGAGTCGTTGAAGGTGCCGGGCTCACCACGGTGAAAACTCATCGCGTAGGTCTTGCCGCCACGGTCGACCTGCACGTCCAGGCGGGCGGAGAGAGCGTTCACCACCGAGGCGCCCACGCCGTGCAGCCCGCCGGAGGCCGCGTAGGACCCGCCTCCGAACTTTCCGCCGGCGTGCAGCTTGGTGAAGACGACCTCCACACCGCTGAGGCCGACGTTGCTCACCGTGTCCACCGGGATGCCGCGGCCGTTGTCGCGCACCTCCACGGACTCGTCCGGGTGCAGCACGATCTCGATCGCGTCCCCGTGCCCTTCGAGGGCCTCGTCGACGGAGTTGTCGATGATCTCCCAGAGGCAGTGCATCAGGCCGCGGGAGTCGGTGGTCCCGATATACATCCCGGGCCGTTTGCGCACGGCCTCCAGGCCTTCGAGCACCGAGAGGTGCCGGGCGGTATAGCTGGTTTCAGTGGAGGTCTTCGACACATCACCACAATAGGCCGCTCCGGGGCCGGATCGGCTGAACGCCATGCCTTTCCACAGGCTCGGCGCATGGATCCGGGGCCGGGGCGGCGGTGATCGGGATCTCGCCAGTTTCCGCAGTGAGCGAACTCACCGCGTTCAATGGACGCAAATGGGCCTCGCGATGGTTACATACCAATGTGAGTACCTTGACTGCCGATAACGCGGCACCCGAGATGACAGCGGCCGACCGGTGCGACGCCTGTGGCGCACAGGCGTACGTACGGGTCCTCATGGCCGGGGGCGGCGAACTGCTTTTCTGCGCACACCATGCGCGCAAGCACTCCGAGGCACTGTCCTCGGTGGCCACCCACATCCACGACGAGACGGAACGGCTGCACGCCGAGACCGAGAACGAGCGCTGACCGACCAGGTCGGTGATCCGGCGCGCACAGCGCTGAGCACGAGGGGCGGGCCCGTAGGGTCCGCCCCTCGTGGCTTTTCTGCCCGGGGCGGGTGACCGCGCGGCCGCGCGGCGACCCCTGCCACCGGTGCGGTCACCGCCTGCCACCGGTGCGGTCACCGCCTGCCACCGGTGCGGTCACCGGCGGCGGTCAGTAGTGTCTTGCCATGACTACTTCGCCCACGCCCGACTCCCGGTTCGTCACCCTCCTGACCGAGCAGATCGGCCACGAGTTCGACGCGCACATGCAGTATGTGGCGATCGCCGTCTGGTGCGACTCCCACGACCTGCCCCAGCTCGCCTCGCACTACTACCGGCAGTCGCTGGAGGAGCGCAACCACGCCATGATGATCGTGCAGTACATGCTCGATCGAGACCTCGACGTCAGCTTCCCGCGGGCGGCCGAGGTCCGCAGCGACTTTACAAACGTGCGCGAGCCGATCGCTCTGGCATTGGCCCAGGAACGGCAGGTCACTGAGCAGATCGAGGCGATCTTCCAAGCGGCCCGCGCCGAGAACGATGTGCTCGGCGAGCAGTTCATGCTCTGGTTCCTCAAGGAGCAGGTCGAGGAGGTCGCTGCCGCCACCACCCTGTTGACCGTCGCCGAGCGGGCCAGCGAGAACCTGTTCGACCTGGAGAACTTCGTCGCCCGGGAGACCATCGGGGACGCGGGTGGGTCCACAGATGCCCCGGAGGCCGCCGGCGGCGCGCTGTGACCGTCCCGGGCCAGACGGTTGTCTGAGTACTTCCTGGACATCTGAGGCCCGAAAGTTCGGTACTCAGATATCCGATCGGTACTCAGACCACCGGATAGCGCAGCGGGATCTCAGTCCAGGTAGTCGCGCAGGACCTGCGAACGGCTCGGGTGCCGCAGCTTGGACATCGTCTTGGACTCTATCTGGCGGATCCGTTCCCGGGTGACGCCGTAGACCTTGCCGATCTCGTCCAGGGTCTTCGGCTGCCCGTCGGTCAGCCCGAAGCGCATGGACACCACACCGGCCTCCCGCTCCGAGAGCGTGTCGAGTACGGCGTGCAGTTGCTCCTGCAGCAGCGTGAAGCTCACCGCATCGGCAGGCACGATCGCCTCGGAGTCTTCGATCAGGTCACCGAACTCGGAGTCGCCGTCCTCACCGAGCGGAGTGTGCAGGGAAATCGGCTCACGGCCGTACTTCTGCACCTCCACGACCTTCTCCGGGGTCATGTCGAGCTCCTTGGCGAGCTCCTCCGGAGTAGGCTCACGGCCGAGGTCCTGCAGCATCTGCCGCTGCACCCGCGCGAGCTTGTTGATGACCTCGACCATGTGCACCGGGATACGGATGGTGCGGGCCTGGTCGGCCATGGCACGGGTGATCGCCTGCCGGATCCACCAGGTGGCGTAGGTGGAGAACTTGTAGCCCTTGGTGTAGTCGAACTTCTCGACGGCGCGGATCAGGCCGAGGTTGCCCTCCTGGATCAGGTCCAGGAACAGCATCCCGCGGCCGGTGTAGCGCTTGGCCAGCGAGACCACCAGGCGCAGGTTGGCCTCGAGCAGGTGGTTCTTCGCCCGGCGTCCGTCCTGGGCGATCCAGCTCAGCTCACGCTTGAGCTTGCCCTGGATCTTCTCTGCCTCACTGGCGAGCTTCTCCTCGGCGAACAGGCCGGCTTCGATCCGCTTCGCGAGCTCGACCTCCTGTTCGGCGTTCAGCAGGGCGACCTTACCGATCTGCTTCAGGTAGTCCTTGACCGGGTCCGCAGTGGCGCCGGCGGTGACCACCTGCTGCACCGGTGCGTCGTCGTCGTCCGAGTCGGAGTAGACGAAGCCGCCCGCCTCCTCGGCTGCAGCCTTCTGCTCCTGTTTGGCCTGCACCTTGGTCTCGTGCGCTTCCTCTGCCACAGCGTCCTCGGCTGCCTCGTCCGGGCTGGACGGGACGATGGCATCGGCGCCCTTGGCGGCCTTCTTCCGTGCCGTGGTGGCCTTCTTCGCTGCGGTCTTGGACTTCGCGGCGACTGCGGTCTTGCCGGTCGTCGAGCCGGCATCCGATGCTGCCTCGGTGGCGCTGGCCTCCGGCGCAGCACTGGCCGACGTGGTGGACTTCTTCTTCGTGGCGGCCTTCGCAGTGGACTTCTTCGCGGCCGGCTGGGTCTTCGTGGCGGACGTGGCTTCTTCCCCCTTCTCGATGGTCATCGTGGTACCGCGGCGGGGTGCGGCGTTGGCAACTGCCTTCGCGGGCACCTCGGTCACGGTGATATTCGCTGCCTGCATGGCGCCGAGAACCTCCTTGAGTCGGCGAGGTTTGACGTCTGCCTGCTCACAGGCGGCCCGGACTTCTGCTGCAGTGAGCGATCCGCACTCCACACCTCGCTGGTATGCCTCCTGAAGGGCTGAGTTCTCGAACTCTCGGGGCAGCACAGCGGTAGGACGAAGCGACGTCACAGAGAACCTTTCGGCGTGGGAACGTGGGGCGAACGGCGAACTGGATGTCGCGGCGCCCTACAATTATAACCTGGCTCCGCACTGCTCGCCGGGTATGCGCGCCGATGGTGGCGCGCCGGGACAACTCGGCTGCTAGTCCAACGCACCGGGCGGCTGTGTTGTTCCCGGCCGACCGCGCACGACTGGCCCACGCCTCGCCACCGGCGAGGGCTGTATGCCACCTACGTCCCGCCGTCGGCGACCTGCCGATACCACCTGAACTCGCGCGCTCACGCCTGGGCGAAGGCGCTCACCGGTGGGCAGGAACACATCAGGTTCCGGTCACCATAGGCACCGTCCACCCGCCGCACCGGTGGCCAGTACTTGTCCGCGGCCACGGCCGGCACCGGGTGCACCGCCTCGGTCCGGCTGTACGGGTGCGCCCACTCCCCCAGCGCGTGCGCGGCCGTGTGCGGGGCGTTCACCAGCGGGTTGTCCTCGGCCGGCCAGGTGCCCTCGGCCACCTTCTGCGCTTCGGCGTGGATCGCGAGCATCGCCTCGACGAACCGGTCCAGCTCGCGCAGGTCCTCGGACTCGGTGGGCTCGACCATCAGCGTGCCCGCCACTGGGAAGCTCATCGTCGGCGCGTGGAACCCGTAGTCGATCAGCCGCTTGGCCACATCGTCCACGGTGATCCCTGTGCTGGCAGTCAGCTCCCGCAGGTCCAGGATGCACTCGTGTGCCACCAGGCCGTTCTCACCGCGGTAGAGCACCGGGAAGGCGTCGCCGAGGCGCTGTGCCAGGTAGTTCGCGCTGAGCACGGCCGCCGCCGTTGCGGACCGGAGCCCCTCGGTGCCCATCAGCCGCAGGTAGGCCCAGCTGATCGGCAGGATCGACGGCGACCCGTACGGTGCGGCGCTGACCGCGCCCTCGGTCGGACCCTGTGCGGGGTCCAGGGGGTGCCCGGGCAGGTAGGGGACGAGGTGCTCGGCCACCGCCACCGGTCCCACGCCGGGCCCACCGCCGCCGTGCGGGATACAGAACGTCTTGTGCAGGTTCAGGTGGGAGACGTCCCCGCCGAAGCTGCCCGGCCCGCTCCAGCCGACCAGGGCGTTCAGGTTGGCGCCGTCGATGTACACCTGCCCGCCGGCGGCGTGCACCAGCTCGCACAGCTCGGTGATCCCGCTCTCGTAGACACCGTGCGTGGAGGGATAGGTGACCATGATCGCGGCGACGGTGCCCTCGTGCTTGGCGAGCACCTGGCGCAGGTCGTCGAGGTCGACGTCCCCGTTCTCGGCGGTGGCCACGATCGCCACGTCCAGCCCGGCGAGCACGGCGGAGGCGGCGTTCGTGCCGTGCGCGCTGGCCGGCACCACGCACACGGTGCGCTGGGAGTCTCCACGGGCCTGGTGGTAGCGGCGGATCGCAAGCAACCCGGCAAGCTCGCCCTGGGAGCCGGCGTTCGGCTGCACGCTGACCTTCGCATAGCCGGTCAGGCGCGCCAGCCAGGTCTGTAGCCCGTCAATCAGCTCCAGATAGCCGGTGACATCCCCGGCCGGGGCGTAGGGATGCACATCGGCGAACGCCGGCCAGGTGATCGACGCCATCTCGGTGGCCGCGTTCAGCTTCATCGTGCAGGAACCGAGCGGGATCATCCCCCGGTCCAGCGCGTAGTCCTTGCCGGCCAGTCGACGCAGGTAGCGCATCATCGACGTCTCGGAGTGGTAGGTGTGGAACACCGGATGGGTGAGGAACTCACTGGTGCGCAGCTGTTCTTCCGGCAACCCCCACCGCTGGCCGGTGGCCTCGCCACCGGTCCCGCCGGTGAGCCGGGTGTAGGCGGACAGCACCCGGTCGAGGTGCTCGGTGGTGGTGGTCTCGTCACAGGAGAGCGTCACGTAGTTCTCGTCGACCATGTGCACGGCCACGTTCTCGGCCAGCGCCGCCTCGTGCAGGGCGCCGGCCTGCCGAGGCACGTGCAGGCAGATCGTGTCGAAGAACTGCTCGTGCACGACGGCGGCACCCGCCTCGCGTAGCCTGCTCGCCAGGGTCACGGCTTGGGTGTGCGCGTGCCGCGCGATCGCGGACAGCCCGTCCGGGCCGTGGTAGACGGCATACATCGACGCCATCACGGCCAGCAGTACCTGTGCGGTGCAGATGTTGCTGGTGGCCTTCTGCCGGCGGATGTGCTGCTCGCGGGTCTGCAGCGCGAGCCGGTAGGCGACCTGGCCGTCGGCATCCTTCGACACACCGACCAGCCGGCCCGGCAGCTGGCGCTGCAGACCGGTGCGCACCGAGAGGTAACCGGCGTGCGGGCCGCCGAAACCCATCGGCACGCCGAATCGCTGGGTGCTGCCGGCCACCATGTCCGCACCCCAGGCCCCTGGTGCTTCCAGCAGGGTGAGGGCGAGCAGGTCAGCGGCGACCACGAGCTGCGCGCCGGCATCGTGGGTGATCCGCTCCCAGTGCGCCACGGTCGCCCGGTCGAGTACCCGCCCGCTGGCGGCCGGGTAGGACAGCAACACGCCGAACCCGCCGTCGAGCTGCTCCGGAGGCGCGGCGGCATCGAACTCGCGCAGCTCGATCCCTACCGCGTCGGCACGGGTGCGCAGTACCGCCTTGGTCTGGCTGAAGGTGTCCGCGTCCACGTAGAACACACCGGCCTCACCCTTCACCGCCCGCCGCGCCAGCAGCATCGCCTCGGCAACGGCGGTCGCCTCGTCCAGCATCGAGGATCCGGCGACCTCCAGGCCGGTGAGGTCGATGACCATCGTCTGGAAGTTCAGCAGCGCCTCGAGCCGGCCCTGGGAGATCTCCGGCTGGTACGGCGTGTAGGCGGTGTACCAGGAAGGGTTCTCCAGCACGTTCCGGGAGATCACCGATGGGGTGTGCACGCCGTAGTAGCCCTGGCCGATCATCGAGGTGCGCACGGTGTTCTTCGCCGCGATCTCGCGCAGTTCAGCGAGCACCTGGGCCTCCCCGGCAGCCTCGGGCAGGTCCGGGATGTCGGCGTCGAGGATGTTCTCCGGGATCGCCTCGGCCATCAGCGCATCGAGGCCCGAATAGCCGAGGGCCTCGAGCATGTGCTGCTGCTCGGCGCTGGTGGGTCCGATGTGGCGGGCGGTGAACGGTGCAGCGGGCTCAGTGCGGCCGGTGGGGTCGGAGCTCAAGGTCATCGCTAGTCGGTTCAGCTCTGCGTCAGGGTGGTGTAGGCGTCGGCATCGAGGAGCTCAGCGGTATCCCCACCGGTCCGTACGGTGAACAACCAGCCCTCGCCGAACGGGTCGGTATTGACCAGCTCCGGGTTGTCCACAGCGGCCTGGTTGACCTCGAGCACCTCACCGGTGGCCGGGGCGTACAGGTCACTGACAGACTTCGTCGACTCGATCTCGCCGCAGGTCTCGCCGGCGGTGATCGTGCTGCCCGCATCCGGCAGGTCGAGGTAGACCACATCCCCCAGCGAGCTGGCGGCGTAGTCGGTGACGCCCACCCGGGCGACGTCGCCGGAGATCTGCACCCATTCGTGCTCGGCGGTGTACTGGCGGTCGGTCGGCAGGCTCATCGTGGGCCCTCCTTCTTCTCGGCTACTGCGGACGGCGGTAGAACGGTGTGCTGGTCACGGTCATCGGTGTCGGGGTGCCGCGTACGTCGACGGTGACGTCGGTCTCGGCTGGGAGCTGCCGGTCGAGCCGGGTCAGCGCGATCGGGTACCCCAGGGTCGGGGACAGGATCCCGGAGGTGACTTCGCCGATCTGTTGACCGGAGAGGTAGACCGGGTAACCGGCCCGTGCCGCTCGCCGGCCTGCGCCTTGCAGCGCCACCAGGTGATGGCGGGCCGGCTGGTCCGCCCGGGCGGCAAGCGCCTCCTGGCCGACGAACTCGCGGTCGAGGTGCACCAGGCGGTTCATTCCCACGTCGTAGGGCGTGATCTGGCTGGTGAGCTCGTTCCCGTACAGCGGCATGCCTGCTTCCAGGCGGAGCGAGTCGCGGCTGGCCAGACCGCAGGCAATCACCCCGGCGTCCTGACCGGCATCGAGCAGGCTCTGCCACAGGTCGACCGCGGAGACAGCGGAGGCGGACAGCTCGAACCCGTCCTCGCCGGTGTAGCCGGTGCGGGCGAGCAGCACCGGGATACCCGCGACCTCGACGGACATGCTGGCGTAGTAGCGCAGCTCGGTCAGGTCGGCGTCGGTGAGACTGCTGAGCACCGCGGCCGCCCGCGGGCCTTGGAGGGCGATCAGGGCGCGGGTGGTGGTCCGGTCCACGATGCCGACCCTGGTGCGCGGCACTGCGGACGGTGAGCTGGTCGAGCACGGTGTCCCCGGTTCGCGGCGTTGGCGATCACCAGGAATTCGTCCTCGGTGAGCCGGTAGACGATCAGGTCGTCGAGGATCCCGCCGTCGGCGGTGACCAGCATCGTGTACCGGGCGCGGCCGGGGGTGAGCCGGGAGACAGCGCTGATCAGTGCCGCATCCAGTGCCTGGGCAGCCTGGGGGCCGTGTACTTCGATCTGCGCCATGTGGGACAGGTCGAACAAGCCGGCCCGGGTGCGCACTGCCTCGTGCTCGGCCCGGTCACCGGTGAACCGAAGCGGCATCTGCCAGCCGGCAAAGTCGGTCATGACCGCACCGGCGGCCACGTGGGTGGTGTGCAGGGGTGTGCTCAGCTCTGTCATGACCTCTTCATCCTCGGGTGCCGCCATCGGGTGCCGACCGCTTCCGCGGCGGGCCTCAGGCCGGGGCCGGTTTCACTGCCAGCACGTGGCAGGGTGCATCCAGCAGGATACGTTGCGCATTCGAGCCGAGGATGAGCTTTCCCAGTGGAGACCGGCGGCGCAAACCGATGACGATCAACGAGGCGTTGCCGTTCTCGGCGGCGTTCATCAGCGCCTCCGCGACGTCGTCGCCACGCTGCACATGCCGGACGTCATAGCCGACGTCACCGCCGTCCAACCGCTTGCGGGCCTCGTCCACAGCGCTCTCGATATCCGACTGTTCGGAGCCGCGGGCGCCGTGCACCAACACCTGGAGCCGTTCCGCGCGACGTTGTGCCTCCGCCACAGCGGCTTCGAGGGCCGCACGTCCTTCTGCGGTGGCGATGAACCCGACCACGATCACCTGGTGCTCCTCCCATCGGCTACGGCTGACCCTAGCGTGTCCGAGGGGGCCGGGCATGCCATCGAGAGTGAGCCCGCTGATCGGGGTCGGGTCGTCGAGCGATGCCGATCGGGGGCCGAGGGTCAACCCGCCCGGCGGTCGTTCGGTCGGGAGGCAGAGCGCCGCGCACGGTGCTCCTCCAGTCAGGACGTACAGGGCCCTGCGCGGTGGTGCTGCAGTCGGGAGGCACAGCGCGGTGGTGCTCCCGTCAGGACGCCAAGCGTCCGCTGCGGGCCCACCCGGGAGGGATGCCATGCGCCAGGGCCGTGCCGAGCAGTTGGGCCAGGGAGTAGTCCGGATCGGCCCGGAGGCTGCGCTCGAGCAGGATGTTCGCTTTGGCGCCTTCGCCGCTCCACCAGGCGAGCCACGCACGGGAGGCGAGGACGGGGGCTTTCCACCGATCGGTGGCGTGCGCGCCGAGGACCGTCAGGGTCCGGTCGGCAGCATGCAGTCGGCGCATCTGCGGCAGCAGCCGGCCCGAGAAGACGGCGTCGACCACGTTGTCCCGGACAGCGTCGCCGAGAAGTTGCCCGGTCCCACTCCAGAGCAGGGCGGCATCGCGCACCCACGGATCGGCCAGCCCGGCGAGGACCGCGCCGAGGTCCCCGGCAGGGAGCTGCTCCGCGAGGGTCGCCTGTTCTGGGGCCGTGCCGGCCGGTGTGGTCCGGGCGGCGCGATCGGCCTTGGCGCAGGCCTTCACGAGGGCTACCCAGCGGTACTCCATCTCCCGGTGCCAGTCGGACCGGCTCTTCCCGGGAAGATCGGGGCGCTGGTCGTAGTGACGGCGTGCGGCCGCCCCGACCGCGCGCCGGCGCTGGGTGCTCGCCCGCAGGTCCGGCACGAGCAGGCGCCGGTCGCGTACGTAGCCGTGACCGTGGAAGACGTGCCAGGCGGCGGACTCGGTGTTGTCCAATACTTCGAGCGGTTGTCCGGTGTGCGGACAGCATGGTGCGTCGGCACAGTCCACGCATCGGAACCGTTCCGGACCGATCAGATAGGTCTTGCCCAGCTCTGCCCACGGGGTGGTCCGCCACCAGGTGAGCGTGCGCCCGGCCGGGCCTTGGCCGCGGAGCACCGAGGCGAAGGACTGGTCGGTGTAGATCGCGCAGAGTGCTCGGTGAGCACCGTCGCGCTGCAGGTGTCGACCCATGTCCACCTGCGCCTGGCGCCCGTCCGCGAGGCCACCGATCACTGCGAGATCGGTGCGGGCGATCAGGCCCGGTTCCAGGGCTGTGGTGGAAGCGCCGGCACCGTCCGAGGACGGGCCTGCGCGCTGACCGCGTCGCAGGGAGAGCAGCACCGCCGACTCCTGCGGCCAGAACTTGACCTGGTACGGCAGCCAGGCGAGGACCTCGGCGGGGCGATCGAGGTGAAGGGTCGCTCGGTCCCGGCATCGGTCGTCGGTGGCCTCGGGAGTGTCCGGGTCTGGGAAGTCTTCGGCCCGTGGCTCGGCCGCCGCGGAGGCAGCGGCTCGCTGCGCAGCGTCGGGTGCGGGGCCACGGGAGTTCGTGGGGTGGTCGGTCCTGGGGTACGGGGTGATCTCGTCCATCTACCGATCCCACTGCAGGTCGGCCGAGGCCATGCCAGTGCGTGGAGGGGGTTGTGGATACGACGGCATCGGGCCTGCTCACGCGCGGATACGCTGGGGCGGTGGACACTCTCGAGACGCAGCGCTGGTTGAACGAGCTTCGGCAGGCGGTCTCGACGAGAGTGACGGCCAGCATCGCCGAGCTGGCCGAGAGCCATGCGGACATCGGTCCGGAGGTCGCCGACCTGTTCACCATCTCCACCGGCCTGCTCAGCGGCGGCAAGCGCCTGCGTGCCGCATTCGCCGCCGCCGGGTGGACCGCCTTCGGCGGAGCCGAGCTGGCGGGTCCGGTGGTGCGCGCCGGAGCCGGTCTGGAGCTGTTCCAGATGGCCGCTCTGGTGCACGACGACATCATCGACGCCTCGACCACTCGCCGGGGCATGCCGGCCGCACATCGCCAGCTTGCCCTCCGGCACGGTGAGCTGGGCATGGACGGCGATGCGGACCGGTTCGGCGAGAGCGGTGCGCTGCTCCTGGGTGACCTGCTGCTGGTGGCCGCACAGCAGGAGGTCGAACGCGGCCTGGACGTGCTGCCGAGCCCGGCCGACCGGCGTGGCCGGTCGATCCTGTTGACGATGATGGCCGAGGTCACCGTCGGGCAGTACCTGGACATCTACGCCCAAGCGGCCCCGTGGAGCGAGGATCCCGCAGTGGACCTCGACCGGGCGCGCCGCGTGATCCGGGCCAAATCGGCCAGCTACAGCGTGCAGCAACCGCTGCGGCTCGGGGCAGCGATGGCCGGAGCCGACGATGCCGGACTGGCGGCCTGTGCGGCATTCGGCCTGCCGATCGGTGAAGCGTTCCAGCTCCGGGACGACATGCTGGGCGTGTTCGGCGATCCGGACCTGACGGGCAAGCCTGCCGGTGACGATCTCCGGGAGGGTAAGCGCACAGTTCTGGTCGCCTCGGCGATGACTCGTGCGAGCACGGCGCAGCGGGCGGTGCTTCAGCAGGCGCTAGGAAATGCGCAGCTGCAGCCGGACGAGATCGATCAGGTCCGAGAGATCCTCTACGCGACCGGCGCCGACCACGAAGTGGAAGCGCTGATCGCTGAGCGGGTGGCGGAAGGGTTAGGGGTGCTGGACGCCGCCGCCGTCAGCCCGCAAGCCGATGCCGTGCTCCGCTCCCTGGTGCGGGCGGCGGTCAGCCGCACGTCCTGAAGTCTCAGCGGCCGGTCAGAACGCCAGTGCCTGCGCCGCCCGGCGCACGGCGTGCGTGCGGCCATCGCGGAGGTTGGCCAACGGCGTCGCCCCCAGCTCGTCGTTCTCTCGCAGCAACCAGTCGACGATCTCGTCGTCGCCGTAGCCGGAGTCGGCGAGCATAGTGATCGTGCCCCGCAGCGAGGGCAACACGATCAGCGTTCCGGTCTCCTCACCGGGGACGAGGAAGCCTTCCGGCACGGCGAGGGCGTTGTTCTCCCCGCGGCGAGTGGCCACCAGGACCCGGTCGCGCAGGTAGCCGCGCACGGTACGCAATTGCAGGTCAGTGGCCTCGGCCACCTCGGGCAGGCTCAGCCAGTTTTGCTCGTCAACCACCCCATCAGCGTAGTCCGCGGTGGGCGCGGCTGAGGAATCGGTGGCTTCTGCCGGCTCGGCGTCGAGCGCTGCGCAAAGGTCACGGGGTTGTCACGATTTCGCATAAGCACTACTGTCACACCTGTCCCACTATCCACTTACACCACATGAACCACGTTGTTCACTGCAACACGCCGTCGTGAACCGCATTGTGAGTCCGAGGCCTACTTCCCGGGGGGAAGATCACATGTCCCGAACGAATCGTCGGTCCCAGCGGGCTGCTGCTCGCCGCTACTCCACCCTGAGCACGCTTGGTGCCATCGGCGCGGTCACCGCTGTCGGTCTTGGTTCGGCAGCACCGGCCCAGGCTCAGCCGTCGGACAGTGCACAGGCTCGTTCCCCACTGTTCTCGCCACGGGCCCTGCCCGGCGGAGCGGCCGAGCGGACCCCTTTGGTGAGTGCGGTGGAGCGGGCACCGCAGCGCTCGAGCGTGGCGTACACGGTGCGCGCTGGAGACACCGTCTCTGCCCTGGCCCACCGCTACGACACCACGGTGCGGGCGATCGTCAACGCCAACGACCTCAACTCCCAGGCGCTGATCCGCATCGGTCAGACTCTGCGCATCCCCGCCGACGGCGCCAGTTCCGGTGCGTCGTCACCGTCCAGCTCTTCTTCGGGCGGCAGTTCAGACGGTAGCTATCGCGTCCGTTCCGGGGACACTGTTTCGGGGATCGCGCATCGGTATGACACCACGGTGCGGGCGATCATCAACGCGAACGATCTCGGCTCGAACGCGATGATCCGTATCGGTCAGAGCCTGCGCATTCCCGGTCAGAGCTCCTCCAGCAACTCCAGCAGCTCTGGTTCCAGCTCGAATGCGGGCGGTTCCACCTCCGGCAGCGGCGGCAGCTACACGGTCCGTTCTGGGGACACCGTCTCGGGGATCGCGCATCGGTATGACACCACGGTGCGGGCGATCATCAACGCGAACGATCTCGGCTCGAACGCGATGATCCGTATCGGTCAGAGCCTGCGCATTCCCGGTCAGAGTTCCGCCGGCAACTCCAGCAGCTCTGGTTCCAGCTCGAATGCGGGCGGTTCCACCTCCGGCAGCGGCGGCAGCTACACGGTCCGTTCTGGGGACACCGTCTCGGGGATCGCGCATCGGCATGACACCACGGTGCGGGCGATCATCAACGCCAACGATCTCGGCTCGAACGCGATGATCCGTATCGGTCAGAGCCTGCGTATCCCCGGTCAGAGCTCCTCCAGCAACTCCAGCAGCTCTGGTTCCAATTCGTCGTCCAGCTCGTCGTCCAGCTCGTCGTCCGGCTCGAGCAGCAGCTCCTCCAGTGCGACGTCGCACAAGGTGATCGGCGGAGACACGGTGTCCTCGATCGCTGCGCAGTACGGCACCAGCGTGAGTGCGATCGTGAATGCGAACGACCTCGGTTCCAACGCGTCGATCCGGGTCGGGCAGACCTTGCAGATCCCGGACGGCTTGGTCTCGAACACCTTCCTGCACTACACCTACTCCGGCGATGTCACCGCTGCCGCGAACTCGAACAAGCGCCAGCTGCTGAACGCGAACCTGCCCAGCAGAGACCAGATGCAGTCGATCATCCGGCAGACCGCCCGGCAGATGGGGGTGGACCCGGCGCTTGCGTTGGCCGTGGCCCACCAGGAGTCCGGCTTCAACCCGGCAGCGGTCTCCCCCGCGAACGCCGTCGGCGTGATGCAGGTGATTCCGTCCTCCGGCGAGTGGGCGTCCCAGCTGGTCGGCCAGGAGCTGAACTTGCTCGACCCGCAGGACAATGTCACCGCCGGTGTGGCGATCCTGCGCCAGCTCCAGCGGTCGGCGGACAACCGCTCCGATGCGATCGGCGGCTATTACCAGGGCCTCGGCTCAGTGGAGCGCAACGGTCTGTATGACGACACTCGCCGGTATGTGGCGAACGTGCAGACGCTGATGACACGCTACTCCTGAGCCACCGATCTGCGGAGTTTCGCCCGTAAACTCCGCACATGGCCACCACTGTCTCCGACCCGCTGATCGGCCGCTTGGTCGACAGCAGGTATGAGATCACCGCGCGCATCGCCCGCGGTGGGATGGCCACGGTCTACCGTGCGCTGGACCGCCGGTTGGACCGAGTAGTCGCGCTGAAGATCATGCATCCGCATCTCGGTGATGGTGTGGACGTCGCGGCCCGGTTCCGCCGTGAGGCTCGCGCCGCGGCCCGGCTGGCCCACCCTGGGGTGGTCGGCGTGTTCGATCAGGGCAGCACGGACGAGATGAACTACCTGACCATGGAGTTCGTCGACGGAACGAACCTCCGGGCCGTGCTCCGCCGCCGCGGTGCTCTGCCGGTCGGCGAGGCCCTGCAGACCATCGAGCGCATCCTGGACGCCCTCGCCGCCGCCCACCGGGCCGGTCTGGTGCACCGTGACGTCAAGCCGGAGAACATCCTCGTCACCACCGAGGGCGAGATCAAAGTGGCCGACTTCGGCCTGGCACGAGCGGTATCCGAGGCGACCGTCGCCACCACCGGGAGCCTCCTCGGCACCGTGGCCTACCTCTCCCCCGAGATTGTCACCGATGGTGAGGCAGACGCCCGAGCCGACGTCTACGCCGTCGGCGCGATGCTGTATGAACTGCTCACCGGGCACCAGCCGTTCGAAGGCGACACCCCGATCCAGATCGCCTACCAGCATGTGCACGCCACCGTGCCTGCGCCGTCGGAGGCGATCCTCTGGCTGCCCTACCAGGTGGACGAGCTGGTCGCCACCCTCACCGCCCGTGACCCGGCCGGCCGGCCGGCCGATGCCGGAGCCGCACGCATCCTGGTGCACCGGGTGCGCACCTCGCTCGACGAGCACGATCTGCAACGCCAGGCCGACACGGCCACTGACTTGGAGCCGGACCCGTCCCCGATCAGCCCCGATACCGGTGAGCTGGAGGGAGAGGAGACGACCGCCGTCGGGCATACCGGCACGATCGCCCTCCCGGTCGGGGCGGTCCCGCTCACCGACTCGATCGATGAGGAGGCCCCGCCGAGGCGCCGGGTGCGCCGCGGGCGAGTCTTGCTGGTGGTGCTGCTCGTGCTGTTAATCGCCGGGCTCGGCGTGGGTGGCACCTGGTGGTACCTGAACATCGGCCCGGGGGCCTACACGCAAGTACCGGACTTGCTCGGTGCACAGCAGGAGCAAGCCGAGACTGCGCTGACCGAACAAGACCTGGCCTACCAGGTCGAGACCAGCTACTCCGACGATGTGTCGGAAGGGGCGGTGATCAGCACAGACCCCGGCCCGGGCCTGGACGTGCGCCGGGACGGCGAGGTGCAGCTGGTGGTCTCCCTCGGTGTGCAGATGCTGGCGGTGCCGGATGTGGTCGGCAGCCCGGAGGACGACGCCCTCGCCCAGCTCGAGGAGGACGGCTTCACCGCGGCCGGCGCAGTGGAACGGGAGTACCACCAGGAGGTCGAGGCGGGCCGGGTGATCAGTATCGACCCCGAACCGGCTGAGGAAGTCCGCCATGACACCGAGGTGACGCTGACGGTCTCCCGAGGTCGCGAGCCGATCGACATCCCGGACGTGGCCGGCGAGGCGGAGAACGACGCCGTCGCCAGCCTGGAGGACGCCGGTGCGGTCCCGCAGGTGGACGGTCGGGAGTACAGCGACGACGTCCCGGCCGGGCACGTGCTGGAGCAGACCGTCACCGGAGAGGCCCTACGCGGGGACGTGGTGCACCTGACCCTCTCCCGCGGTCCGGAGCTGTTCGAGGTCCCGAACGTGGTCGGGGACCAGTTCGGCGCCGCCGAGGACGAGCTGTCCGGGATCGGCTTCGAGGTGCGGCGCGAGGACACCCTGGGCGGGTTCTTCGGCACCGTCCGGCTGCAGTCCGTCGACGCGGGCGAGATGGTCCCGGCAGGCACGGTCATCGTGCTCACCGTGGTCTAGTAACCCTCCGGGGTCGTCATGTCGGGAGTGCGCTATGGCGCACCCCTCACCTGACGACCCGGAGGTGGGGGCGCGGTCAGGGATGCTCACCCTGGTAGTCGTACCGTTGCTCCTGCCAGGCGTGTCCGCGGCGGTGGTAGCCGCGCTTCTCCCAGAAGCCCAGGTCGTCGTCCTCTGTGGTGAGGTAGTTCCAGCCGCGCACCCACTTCGGACCCTTCCAGGTGTACAGGTGCGGGATGATCAACCGCATCGGCGCGCCACGCTCGGCGGTGAGTGGCTCATCCTCCAACGTGGTGGCCAGCAGCGCGGTCGGCACGCCCAGGTCAGCCAGTGGCACGTTCGCGGCGTAACCGAACTCCGCGAACACCAAGGCACCGGTGGCCTCCGGGCCCGGCGGAGCCATCGCGATCACATCGGTCGCCCGCGGGCCGGACCAGCGCATCCCCTGGACGCTCCACCGGGTATTGCAGTGCATGTCCGCGACCAGCTCGTGCCGAGGCAGCGCGAGAACCTCCGCCCACTCGAACGTGTGCTCCAGCCCGTCGGCGGTCGCCCCGCCCACCGCGAACGTCCACCGGTCCGGGCGCAGCGCCGGGATGCGGCCGTAGTGCATGATCTCCGGCTCGTCGCGCCAATACTGCCCTGGCGGCGGATCTCCGGCAGCGCCGCCGGAAGGAGCATCGGAGGACATCCTCAGCCGCCCCGCAGCATCTCCGCCACCAGGAACGCCATCTCCAGGGACTGCTGGTGGTTCAGGCGGGGGTCGACCCTGGTCTCGTAGCGGCGGCTCAGCGCCTCCTGGTCGATTTGCTCGCTGCCACCGAGCACCTCGGTGACATCGGATCCGGTCAGTTCCACGTGCAGGCCGCCGGGTACGGTTCCAGCCGCGCGGTGCACCTCGAAGAAGCCGCGGACCTCGTCGATCACATCGGCGAACCGGCGCGTCTTGTAGCCGTTGTCCGAGGTGAAACCGTTGCCGTGCATCGGATCGCAGACCCAGGTGACCGGGCGGCCGTCCGCCTTCACGCCCTCCACCAGGGCGGGCAGCAGGTCACGGATCTTGTCGGCGCCCATCCGGGAGACGAAGGTGAGCCGGCCGGCCTGGCCGTCCGGGTTGAGCTTGTCCATCAGCGCCCGGGCATCGTCCACCGTGCTGGTGGGGCCGAGCTTCACCCCGATCGGGTTGTGCACCCGGGAGAAGAAGTCCACGTGTGCACCGTCGAGCTGCCGGGTGCGCTCTCCGATCCAGAGGAAGTGCGCCGAGCAGTCGTAGGGGAATCCGGTGCGGGAATCGATCCGGGTGAGCGGGCGCTCATAGTCGAGCAGCAGGCCCTCGTGGCTGGAGAAGAACTCCACGGTGCGCATCGCGTCGAAGTCCGCGCCCGCGGCCTTCATGAACCGGATCGCACGGTCAATCTCAGCGGCGAACGCGTCGTACTGGGCGTATGCCGGGTTGGCGGAGAAGCCGCGGTTCCAGTCATGCACCAGGCGCAGGTCGGCGAACCCGCCCTGGGTGAACGCACGGATCAGGTTCAGGGTGCTGGCCGAGTTGTGATAGGCGTCGAGCAGCCGCTGCGGGTCCGGGATCCGGGACTCGGGGGTGAACGCGTAGTCGTTGATGATGTCGCCGCGGTAGGCGGGCAGGGTCTGCCCGTCGCGGGTCTCGGTGTCGGAGCTGCGCGGCTTGGCGTACTGCCCGGCCATCCGGCCCATCTTGATCACCGGCATGCTCGCGCCGTAGGTGAGTACCACCGCCATCTGCAGGATGGTCTTGATCTTGTCCCGAATGGAGTCGGCGCTCAGATCGGCGAACGTTTCCGCGCAGTCCCCGCCCTGGAGCAGGAAGGCCTCACCGCGGGAGGCGGCGGCGAGCAGCTCACTCAGCCGGTCCGCCTCACCGGCGAACACCAGCGGCGGCACCTCGGCCAGCCGCGCAGTGGCCGCGCGCAGCGCCTGCGGATCGGGCCAGCTGGGCTGCTGTTTGGCGTCGAACTGGCGCCAGTGATCCAGGCCGGCAACGACTGCGGGATCGGGAAGAACGCTCACGCGGTCCAGGATAGGCCCGCCCACCGAGTGCCCCGGCCCGCGTCCACCTCGCGGACTCCCCACCCTGCCCGAGTCGTCATGTCACCCGTGCGCTATGGCGCACCCCTGACAGGACGACCCGGAGTGAGGGGTCAGTGCTCGACCGGGTCCGCTGCGGCTACCTGCTGGCCAAGGTCGGCGAGCAGGTCGGTGAACCAGGCCTGGGAGATGTCGAAGGCTTTCCCGCCGGCGATCCGCGGGAACGCGATGGCGCTGAGCGTGTCGCCATTCTCCTCGTCGTGCCCGATCACCCCGGAGTCACCGGCGATCGCGGTGTCTACGGCGAGATCGGTCATCGCGGCGATCAGCTCCAGATCGGTGGCGTTCGCGGCAGCGGAGCGGGAGAAGTACCCGCTCTTCTGCACCATGGTCTTCTCCGCCCCGATCAGCTCGGCGAACTGCTTCGCGAACCAGGCACCGGGGTTGATCGTGTCCAGCTTGACGTGCCCGAACGGGTCCCGTTGGACCTCCTCGCCGGCAGCCTCGAGCTCGGCAACGATCTCCGGCACGCCGGCCCCCTCGGAGAGGAAGATGTTCACGTTCCCGATCTCGTCCATGATGGCGCGCAACCGCGCCGCCTCGGCCTTCATGTCCAGCTTCAGCTCGGGCAGGAACACCGCGTGCACGTCCCACCGCTGCCGGGTCAGGCCGAGTGCAGGGTTCCACTGCTGCTCATCCAGCCAGCCACGGTAGTCGGCGGCGGCGGCAGCAGTGAGCCAGCCGCAGTGCCGACCCATCACTTCGTGCACGATCAGCATCCGGGGGTTGGACCGGTGCTCACCGATGATGTTCTGCGCGAACCGGGAAGCCTGTTCGGCTGCGGTGATCGCGCCGAGGGACTGCTTGATGGGCACGATGTCGTTGTCGATCGTCTTCGGCAGGCCGACCACGGTGAGGTGATGGCCGTGCTCCTCCAGGTAGGCGGCCAGATCGGCCGCCGTGGTGTTGGTGTCGTCGCCGCCGATGGTGTGCAGCACGTCCACGCCGTCGGTGCGCAGCTGTTCGGCCGCGACCTTCAGCGGGTCCTCACCCTCGGCCACCAGACCCCGCTCGATGAGGTTCTTCGCGTTCGTCAGCTTCACCCGGCTGTTCCCGATCGGGCTGCCGCCGAAATTGTCCAGAACGTCGATCGCCGCCTTGGCGTCGTCGTCGATCACGATCGAGGTGCCAGTGAGCAGGCCGTGGTAGCCGTACTGGTAGGCGATGATCTCCGCCTCCGGCAGAACCTGGCCGTAGCGGCGTACCAGTCCGGCCACGGCGGCGGACAGACACGGCGCGAAGCCTCCGGCGGTGAGCAGAGCGATCCGGCGGATCGGCGCAGCTGTGGTCATGGGGGCGGACCTTTCCAGTAGCGGGGTGCAGCGCGGAATCGAAGGGCCGCGCACAGACAGGTCGGTGCGCCCGGCGGGTACGGACCTCAGGTTCGGGCCCGCCGAGCAGCCGACGCCTGCGCCCCATGCTACTGATCGGCCAGCACCGCGCGGACCGCATGGTGACCGGCCACCTCAGCGGCGCGCCCAGCGCGGGGCGGCGCTCCGTTGCCGGGGTGGCGAAGGGCGTCGGGTAGCTGGTCAGCGGCCGTGGCTCGGATCTAGGGCGTCCGTCAACGACGAGTCGCGCGGGAAGTCCACCTCAGTCTTCAGGAGCGGTCGGTGCTTCGATCCGGACGGCGATGACGCGCGCCTGGGACTGCTGGCCAGCACTCACGAACGCACTGCCCGGGTGGCACGCTGATAGAGGTCTCTGAGATCGAGGGACCCGTTGCTTCTCGCCCACACCTTCCCCGCCGCATCGAGGCACGCTATGGCGCTGGCGACGATGGCGGCGGCGGCCGCATCGTCGGGGTCGTCCGGATCCATGGCCAGCCGCTTTCGGATGTTCGGCTCGAGGAGTTCGTGCCACTGCAGGTGCTTCTCGACGTTGCGGGCACGCAGGGAAGGCGTGCTGTACATCATTTGCGCGATCTTCAGTGCAACGCCCGACTCCTCCTGAAGGCTCTCCGTCTCCCATATCGCCTGATCCAGCGCTTCCCACGGTGCGACGCTGAGCGGTACTGCCTCCAGTGCGTCACGTACTACTGCGCCCTGTCCGGCGAGGTCCCCCAGCACCACGTCTTCTTTGGTCCCGAAGTACCGGAAGAAGGACCGGCGCGAGATGCCGGCCGCAGAGACGATCTCATCGATCGTGACGTTGTCGAACCCATGCTCGAGGAACAGCGCCATCGCCACCTGTGTGATCTCCGCATACGCAGCGCGCCGCGACCGCGCCCACAGACCCTCCGCTGCACTCATCTCGTCCACCGTACACTCAACGCCACTGTGGCACTGAGTGCCACAGTGGCATAGGATGCACTCATTCGCCGTCGATCACCGCCAGGGAGTTGCCATGTCGTACCAGGGCTACCGTCAGCACACCGTCCTCATCACGGGCGCAAGTTCAGGCATCGGAGCGTCGTTTGCTCGCTCCCTGGCTGCACGGGGTGCGAGCCTTGTGCTGGTGGCACGCCGCCGTGATCGCCTCGAGGAACTCGCCGCTGAGCTACGAGCAGATCATGATGTCGCCGTGCTTGCGGTATCGGTCGACCTTGCCTCTCCCGCTGCGGTAGCCACGATTCTCGACGCGCTGCGGACCGCCCACGTCTCGGTGACTGCCCTGATCAACAACGCGGGCTTCGGCACGTTCGGCGAGTTTGGATCCGAAGAGCCCGCAAGGCTAGCGCAGGAGATTGCCGTGGACGTGTCAGCCCCGGTGCAGCTCAGTCATGCCTTCCTGCCCGAGATCGTGACTCGGCATGGATTCCTGATCAACGTGGCCAGTATGGCTGCGTACACCCCGACCCCTCGGATGGCTGTCTACGGCGCATCGAAGGCCTTCGTGCTCAGTTTCACCGAATCGCTCTGGGCCGAGACCCAAGGGACCGGTGCGGCCGTCTTCGCCCTGTCGCCGGGAGCGACGAGCACCGAGTTCAACGCCGTGGTCGGCACCGAGGACGCCACAGCAGGCGCGAAGCCGCGCACACCCGAGGCCGTCGTGCTCACTGCGCTCGCACATCTGGAGAGCCGGAACCCAGGGCCCAGCGTGATCGACGGCGCGGCAAACCGCTTCACCGCCACGGCGATCCGATTCGCAAGCCGCCGAACGACAGCACGAATGATGCACTGGGTGACCGATCCGGCACGCCGGGCCGGTCTGCCGAAGGCGGCCGCCACCCCGGAGCGCGGCTAGCCGGCCGGCGACCATCGCCCGGGCAGCGATGCGTGGATAGCCGCATCCCCCGTACAGTGGCCCCATGGCCGGTGGAAGTCCCGAGGAGGGCGAGTCGCGCCCCGGGCGCCGCGAGCCCACGGACGCCGACGTCGAGCGGGAGTGGGAGCGGATCACTGCGGGGTTGTCCGATCTGGCCCAGCTCGACACCCGGCCCGGTGCCGAGAACGATCCGGACGAGAGCGATCCCGATGACCCCGCCGCCGGTGTGCCGGGGACGACAGCGACCGCTCCTGCCCCCGGTGACCCGGAGACGCCCCGAATCTTCCCCGCCTACGGTGGCCGCTCCCCGAGCACCTCCGATCCCGGTGACCTCGCTGACTTCGGACGCCGACCGCCGTCGTCGGCCCGGCCACAGCCGCCCACGCTGGGGGACATCCCGCCGGGCTCCGCCAGCGCGGGACCGCGTGACTACGAGATGCCCGACGATGAGGAGGACGAGGGCTACATCCCGCCCGAGCCGCCTCCGATCGGCGCCACCGACCCGTTGCCCACGCTTGCCTGGCTGATGGCCCTGGGCGGCCCGATCCTCACCGTCTTGTTGCTGATCTTCTGGACCACCGCGCCCGGCTGGCTGTACCTGTCCGCCGTCGGCGCCTCGCTGGCCGGGTGGCTCGTGCTGTTCTGGCGGATGCCGAAGGGGCGCAGCGACTCCGGGGACGACAACGGCGCTGTCCTCTGAGTCCCGGGCACCTGGCACGTGGCGGCAACTCGCCGCCGAACCGCACTGAGCACGGCTTCTGCCCGGATAGGCTGTGCCCAGCCCCTCCCGACCTGCCGAAGGAGCCAGACCATGTCGCAGACCGAGACCCCGTTACTGGTCGAGACTCCCGATGAGCTGTCCATTCCCGACCTCTTGATCGACTGGGCTGCCAAGGAACCGCAGCGAGTGCTGATGGAGATTCCGGACGGCGACGCCTGGTCCCCGATCACCGCAGCACAGCTGCACGAGAGGGTGCTCGGCCTGGCCCGCGGCCTGATCGCCTCCGGGGTGGGCCCTGGTGACAGGGTGGCGATCATGTCTCGCACCCGCGCGGAGTGGACGATCGCGGACCTCGCGATCTGGTACGCCGGGGCGGTCACCGTACCGGTCTACGAGACCTCCTCGGTCGAGCAGACTGCGTGGATCCTCGAGGACTCCGGCACTGACCGGGTGTTCGTGGAGAACGCCGGCCACGCCGCGACCGTGTCCGAGGCGGCGCAGCAGGTAGGGCGCGAGATCCCGGTCTGGGTGATCGACGACGGCGCGCTGGACGAGCTGACCTCATCCGGCGCCGACGTCACCGAGGAGCAGGTGCGGGAGCGCTACGACGCGCTGCGCCTCAGCGACCTGGCCACGGTGATCTATACCTCCGGCACCACCGGCAGGCCGAAAGGCGTGGAGCTCACCCACAGCAACTTCGTGGAGCTGACCAGGAACGCGCAGGCCGCACTGGGTTCGCAGATCCTGCACGATCAGGCCCGCACCCTGCTGTTCATGCCGCTCGCGCACGTGTTCGCGCGGTTCGTGTCCATCCTCACCCTCTGCTGCGGAGTGCCGATCGGGCACGTCTCGGACACCACCACGCTGCTGCCGAACATCGCCACGTTCAAGCCCACCTTCATCCTCTCCGTACCGCGCGTGTTCGAGAAGGTGTACAACTCCTCCGAGCAGAAGGCCGCTGCCGGCGGCAAGGTGAAGATCTTCCGCTGGGCCGCCAAGGTCTCCGGGGACTATTCCCGCTCCCTGGACGACGGCGGTCCAGGCCTTGGCCTGCGCCTCCAGTACGCGTTGGCGGACAAGCTGGTGCTGCACAAGATCCGCGAGGCGCTCGGCGGTCAGGCGGAGTACGCCATCTCCGGTGGGGCGCCCCTGGGCGAACGGCTCGGACACTTCTTCCGCGGCGTCGGGGTGCGGGTCCTCGAGGGGTACGGCCTGACCGAGACCACCGCGCCGGTGACCGTGAACGTGCCGGAGCGGTCCAAGATCGGCACGGTGGGGCCCCCGCTGCCCGGGGTCAGCATCAAGATCGCCGAGGACACCGAGATCCTCACCCGGGGCATCGCGAACTTCCGTGGTTACCACGACAACCCCGAGGCCGACGCGGAGTCGATCACCGACGGCTGGTTCCACACCGGTGACCTCGGCGAGCTCGACGCGGACGGCTACCTGAAGATCACGGGTCGGAAGAAGGAGCTCATCGTCACCGCTGCCGGGAAGAATGTGCAGCCCTCGGTGCTCGAGGACCGGATCCGTGCATACCCGCTGGTGAGCCAGTGCGTGGTGGTCGGCGACCAGCGCCCGTTCGTGGCCGCGCTGATCACCTTGGATACAGAGATGTTGCCGACCTGGCTGTCCAACCAGGGGTTGCCCGAGATGAGCGTGACCGAGGCGGCCGCACACCCGCAGGTGCAGGAGGGGTTGCAGGGGGCGATCGACCGGGCCAACCGGGCCGTCTCCCGCGCCGAATCGATCCGCAAGTACGAGGTGCTCGACGAGGACTTCACCCTGGACGACTACCTGACGCCGAAGCTGAGTGTGAAGCGCAACCTGGTGCTGCGCGACTTCGCCGACCGGATCGACACCCTGTACGAGAAGGCGGCCGCGGAGCGGGCCTCCGAGCAGCACTAGGTGTAGGTCGGGGGTGCCGGTGGTGCCCCACGGGCGCGCGGGGTGCCGGTGGTGCCACGGGCGCCGGGTGCCGGGGGTACCACGGGCGCCGCGCGTGGGGTGCCGGTGGTGCCACGGGCGCCGGGCGCGGCCACCCGGCTGATCTGGGCGCCACCTGCCCCTGGTGCACGCGCCCACCGCCCAACCCGCCCGCCACCTGCCCCGCGACTGGCCAAAGTCCGTTGCCCGGATCGCCACCGGACAACGGATTTTGACCAGTCGGCGCCAGTGTGGCCTGGTGCGCTCCCGGCGGGGCCTCGGCGCGGGGCGCGCGAGAATGTCGGTGCCCGCGGCTAGCGTGAGCCGAGATGCGCGCCAGCCTGTTCACTGCGGCCCGCCCCGGTGGCCGGATCGACCGGCCGGATGCCGGTGCGGGCGCTATCGGCCTCCCCCAGCAGCTGGGCTTCGACGAGATCGGCACTCCTCTGTTCGACGCCACCTTCGTGGTGGTGGACCTGGAAACTACCGGCGGCTCGGCCAACGAGTCCGCGATCACCGAGATCGGCGCGGTGAAGGTCCGCGGCGGGGAGACCGTCGGGGAGTTCCAGACCCTAGTCAACCCCGGCGTAGGTATCCCGCCGACGATCACCCTGCTCACCGGGATCACGAATGCCATGGTGCTGCCGGCGCCGCGCATCTCTACCGTGCTGCCGGCGTTCCTGGAGTTCGTCGGCGATGCCGTGCTGGTAGCACACAACGCCCGCTTCGACGTGGGGTTCCTGAAGGCGAACGCCGCCCGGCTCGATCTCCCCTGGCCCCGGCCGATGGTGGTGGACACCTTGGCGCTGGCCCGCCGGGTGGTCACCCGGGACGAGGCGCCCAACCACAAGCTCGGCACCCTGGCGGCGCTGTTCCGCACCGAGGTGACACCTGACCACCGGGCCCTGACCGACGCCCGGGCCACGGTGGACGTGTTGCACGGGCTGTTCGCCCGGATGTCCTCGCTCGGGCTCACCCACGTCGAGGACCTCGCCACGGCGTCCGATCCTGTTCCGCCGGCGCGACGGCGGAAGGCCACCCTGGCGGACGATCTGCCCACCTGCCCTGGGGTGTACCTGTTCCTCGGTCCTCGCCAGGAGGTGCTCTACGTCGGCACCGCCACCAACCTGCGCCGGCGGGTGCGCAGCTACTTCACCGCCGCGGAGAAGCGCGCCCGGATCGGCGAGATGGTCGATCTGGCGACGGCGGTCAAGCCGATCCCGTGTGCCACGGCGCTGGAAGCTGCCGTGCGGGAACTGCGCGCGATCGCCGAGCACGATCCGCGCTACAACCGTCGATCGAAGGCACCCGGCCGGCGGCCCTGGGTACGGCTGACCGCTGAGGCCTACCCGCGTCTCTCCGTGGCGCGCTCCGCGCCGCAGGTCGATGGCGGTGCGGCGATCGGTCCCTTTCCCTCGCGTGCTTCTGCTGCCCTAGCGGTGGAGGCGATGGTCGCGGCTACCGGTCTGCGCACCTGCACCGGCAGCCTTCCCCGCATTCCGAAGCCCCAAGCAAATGCCTGCATTCTGCTCGAGCTGGGCCGCTGTTCGGCTCCGTGCGTGCATCCGGACACCGACTACGGTGACCGGGTGCTGCGCGCCGAACAGGTCCTCGGTGGCAACGCCGATGCCGTGGTGCAGACGATGACGGCGACGATCTCCCGGCTCAGCGCCCAGGAACGCTTCGAGGAGGCTGCCGTGCGCCGGGACCAGCTGCTTGCCTACCTGCGCATTGCCGCCCGCGCCGAGCGCCTCGACCCGCTTCGGCGGGCCCGGCAGATCCTCGCCGCCCGGCGGGCCGACGGCGGCGGTTGGGAGATCCTGCTGGTCCGGTACGGCCGGTTCGCCGGGACCGCCGTGTCCCCGCCCGGGCGCTCACCGATGCCGGTGGTGGACTCGCTCCGCGAGACCGGCGCGCAGGTGCAGCCGGGCCAGACCCGGGCCGGGGCGGCCAGCGACGAGGAGACTGCCTTGCTCGCGGACTGGTTGGAACGTCCGGGTACTCGCCTGATCGAGACTGACCTGGACGGGGCGGATGGGCCTGGCTGGTCGCTACCGGTGCGGGGTGCCGGCCGGCACCTGGACCGTCTCAGCCCGCGGCCGTAGGCTCTCGGGCACGGCATGATGGACCTATCTGACCCGCCGTTCGTCCCCGAGGGAGCCGCCATGATTACCGCGATCGTTCTCATCGACACCGAAGCCGACAGCATTCCGGAAGTCGCCGGCCAAGTAGCCGAGCTGCCCGGGGTGACTGAGGCGTTCTCGGTGACCGGTGATGTGGACCTGATCGCGGTGGTGCGGGTGAGCCAGCACGAAGACCTGGCCGGGGTGATCGCCGACCGGATCAGCAAGATCGACGGCGTGGTCCGCACCCAGACCTACATCGCGTTCCAGACCTATTCCCGGCACGACCTGGACGCAGCCTTCGCCCTCGGTCTGGACGACTGAGGCGCCCGGTCGCGGGTACGGCCCGGTCACGAGTACCCGACGGTGACTGGGGACGGCACGCCCGATCGCGAGTACAGCGGGCCCGATCGCGAGTACCCGGCGCGCCCGGGGCCGGCGCGCCCGGTCGTTACTCCGCTCGGCCGGTCGATACCGCGGAGCACGAATCACCGACACCAGTAACGAGTGAATCGATTCACGACGTGGTGCGCTAGGCAGCCTGCGAGGCAGCCACCCACGCCTGCAGCGTGGCCGCTGCGGCGCCGTCGTCGATCGATCGGCGGGCGTGCTCCAACCCGGCGAGCAGCCGATCGGTGAGCGGACCGGTGGTGGTGCCGTCCAGCCGGGCGTGCGCGACCAGCGCAGCGGCAGCATTCAGCAGCACCGTGTCCCGGATCGCGCCCTCGGCGCCGGCGAGCACGTCCCGGGTCACCTGCGCGTTATGTGCTGGATCCGCGCCGCGCAGGTCCTCCAGCGTGGCCCGGGGCAGGCCGAACACCTCGGCAGGGTCCAGCAGGTGCTCGGCGATCTCCGGGCCGCCGGCCTCGGTCACCTCCCAGATCCGCACCGGCGCGGTGGTGGCCATCTCGTCCAGACCGTCCTCGCTGCGGAACACCAGGGTGGAGTTCGCGCGATCGGCGAACACTCCGGCCACCAGGGGGGCCATCCGCGGATCGGCCACGCCGATAGCGCTGGCGCGCGGGCGCGCCGGGTTCGTCAGTGGGCCGAGGATGTTGAACGCCGTCGCCACCCCGAGCTCGCGTCGGGTCGCTGCCGCGTGCCGGAAGCTGGGGTGATAGGCGTTCGCGAACAGGAAGGTGATACCCGCGCTCTGCACCACCTGCGCCGACTCCTCCGGCGGCAGGTCCAGGCGTACTCCGAGCGCCTCCAGCACGTCCGCTGAGCCACTGGCCGAGGAGGAGGCCCGGTTGCCGTGCTTGACCACAGTCGTCCCAGTGCCGGCCACCACCAACGCCGCCATCGTCGAGAGGTTGACACTCCGGTGCCGGTCTCCCCCGGTGCCGACGATGTCCACAGCGTCCCGATCGACGTCGATCGGCACCGCATGGGCCACCATCGCATCCGCGAGGCCGCGCACCTCGGGCACGGTCTCTCCTTTTGCCCGCAGGGCCACCAGGAAGCCGCCCAGCGCGATCGGGTGAGAGTTGCCAGACATCACCTGGTCCATCGCCCAGCTGGTCTCGTCCGGGGCCAGGTCGCCCCCACCGATCAGCCGGGTGATCAGGTCAGGCCAGGTCACCTCGCCGGTCGCCATGGCTCACCGGCGCCGGATCATGTCGGCCATCGTCTCCTGCAGCTCGATCGGGTCCAGCGGCATCGAGACCACGGCGTCCGCCTCGGACCAGGCCGCCAACCAGGCGTCCTGTGCGCGGGCGATCAACAGCAGCACCGGCGGGCACTGGTAGACCTCCGATTTCAGGGTCCGGCACAGCCCCATCCCGCCGAGCTTGGCGGCCTCCGCGTCGAGCACCACCAGGTCGTACTCCCGGTTGGTCACGTAGTCGACGACGGCGGCCGGCGTGGCGGCCTCGTGCCAGCGGATCTTCGGGGTGTCGAAGGAGGCACGCCGGCCCACCCCGGTCAGGACCTGCTCCCGGGTCGTGACGTCGTCGCTGTAGAGCAGCACCGACACCGGTTCCTGCTCGGTCTGCTCACCCTTGGGCGCCATGGCGTCCTCCCGAACTACCGCGGTCATCGTGTTCCTTCCGGCCCGCGGCATGGCGCGCGGGTTACGCCGTCGACTCCACCTGCATCCTAGCCGCCTGGCACGAGGTGTTCTGCAGGCCAGAGGCCGCCCGCACGAGGTCGAGGTGACGCCGCCGATCCGAACGTCACCACCCACGCCCGGCGGAAGGCGGCGGGTCGATGGTTTTACCGCGTCGGGACACCGAAAAGTGACAACACGGCGAGCAGAAGGTGCCCATCACCGCCGAAGAACCGCCATAATGACATCGTGTCGTCTGCAACCTCTGCTCCCAGTACCCCTCACCTGGCGGTCAACCGACCGAATCTGACCCAGGTCGGCACCATCGTCTGGCTCTCTTCGGAGCTGATGTTCTTCGCGGGTCTGTTCGCGATGTACTTCACCCACCAGGCAGTCGCCGGCCCCGAGGTCTGGTCGGCCGGATATGACCACCTGAACGTCACCTTCTCCGCGATCAACACCCTGGTGCTGGTGCTCAGCTCGGTGACCTGCCAGCTGGGGGTGTGGGCCGCTGAGGAGTTCCGCAAGGTGCGCTCCGGGCCGATCTGGCAGGTGACCCGATGGGGGATGCAGGAGTGGTTCATCCTGACCTTCCTGATGGGTTCGTTCTTCGTCGCCGGGCAGGTCTTCGAGTACGCCGAACTGGCCCACGAGGGTCTGACCATCGCTAACTCCAGCTACGGCTCGGTGTTCTTCATCCCGACCGGCTTCCACGGCCTGCACGTGCTCGGCGGGTTGATCGCGTTCCTGTTCGTGCTGCTGCGCTCGTTCTCCGCACACCGCTTCGGTGAGCGGGACGCCACGTTCGCACTCGTGGTCTCCTACTACTGGCACTTCGTCGACGCCGTCTGGATCGTGCTGTTCGGCACGATCTACCTGCTCCCGCTGCTGCAGCTGTAGCTCCCTCCCCGGTAACTGTCCGTCCCCACCTGATTTGAGGATTCGTAGAAGTGAAGGCTTTAGCCGCAGGCAGACGGCACCGGTTGGCGCCAGTCGTCCTGATGACGCTGGCGCTGTTGTTCACCGGTGTGCTGTACGCCGCCCTGGCGCCCTCCCCGGCTCAGGCCGAGACGGCCAGCGCTGGTGACGTCGAAGCCGGTGAGCGGTTGTTCATCGCGAACTGTTCCACCTGCCACGGGTTGAACGCTGAGGGAGCCGGCACCGCCCCGTCGCTGATCGGCGTGGGCGCCGCCTCCGTGCACTTCCAGATCACCACCGGCCGGATGCCGATGGATGCGAACCAGCCCCAGGCCGAGGCCAAGCCTCCGCAGCTGGACGAGGAGCAGGCGCTGCAGGTGGCTGCGTACATCTCGTCCCTCGGCCCCGGCCCGGGCATCCCGAGCGAGCAGCAGGTCGATCCCGCGCTGGGTGACCCGACCCTCGGCGGTCAGCTGTTCCGCACCAACTGCGCGATGTGCCACAACGCCGTCGGTGCCGGCGGTGCGCTGACCAACGGCAAGCATGCGCCCGCGTTGTACGACTCCACGCCCACCGAGATCTTCGAGGCGATGCTGACCGGACCGCAGTCGATGCCGGTCTTCAACAACGCCAACCTCACCGAGGATGAGAAGCGCGACGTCATCGCGTACCTGATGGAGCAGCGTGAGCCGGCTCCCGGTGGCTTCTCGCTCGGTTCGCTCGGCCCGGTGTCCGAGGGCCTGTGGGCCTTCGCCGTCGGGATGGGCCTGCTGATCGGCTTCGCCGTGTGGATCGGAGCGCGGTCGTCGTGACCATCGAGCAGCACAAGGAACCCGATCCGGCCCACCCGGAGCGTTTCGAGAATCCGGGCTTGCCGCCGCACCGGCCGCGGCTCGGCGATGGGGACCCGAAGGCGAACAAGCGCTCCGAGCGCCAGGTCGTCGTCCTGTTCGTGATCTCCATCCTGGCCACCATCGCCGGGATCTGGGGCTACTTCGCCTTCCCGGTGGACGGCACCGACGCCGGTAACGTCCGGATGTCCACCCTGGTGATCGGGCTTGGCCTGGGCCTCGGCGCGCTCGGCATCGGTGTGGCCGCGGTGCACTGGGCGAAGAGCCTGATGAACGACCACGAGAAGGTCGAGGAGCGCCACCCCCAGCGGGGAGACGACGCCGCCCGGGCCGAAGCCGTGGACATCATGACCGAGGGCGTCGCGGACTCCAGCATCGCCCGCCGACCGATGCTCAAGGGTGCTCTCGGCACCGCGGTGGCGATCGCACCGCTGGCCTTCCTGGTACCGCTGGTGGGCAACCTCGGCGCCGACTGGAACGTGTCGAAGTTCCGGTACACCGCGTGGGCCTCCGCTCCGGGCGGCGGTCGCCGCTACCTGGCGACCGACCCGACCGACCGGCGGATCAAGGCCTCCGACGTCACCCGCGGCTCGATGGTGCACGTCCAGCCGTGGCGGTTGGAGGATGAACCGCACTTCCTCGAGGAGAAGACCAAGGCGATCGTCATCCTGATGCGCCTGGACCCGGGTCTGCTCAAGGAGCCGGAAGAGAAGAAGGACTGGTCCTACGACGGGATCGTCGCGTACTCCAAGGTGTGCACCCACGTGGGCTGTCCGGTGGCGCTGTACGAGCAGCAGACCCACCACGTGCTCTGCCCGTGTCACCAGTCCACCTTTGACATCACCGACCAGGCCAAGGTGATTTTCGGCCCGGCGAAACGGCCGCTGCCCCAGCTGCCGATCGCCGTCGACGAGGACGGTTACCTCTACGCGCAGAGTGACTTCACCGAGCCTGTCGGACCGAGCTATTGGGAGCAGCAGAAATGAGCGCCGGAACTGACGCGCCCGCGCAGAAGCCGGATCCGCGGCTCGCCGCCACCGCCGACTTCCTCGACACACGCGTAGGTATCTCCAAGATCGTCAAGGAGTTCGCCCGGAAGATCTTCCCGGACCACTGGTCCTTCCTGCTCGGCGAGATCGCGCTGTACAGCTTCATCGTGCTGCTGATCTCCGGCACGTTCCTGACCATGTTCTTCGTGCCGAGCATGGCGCACACGACCTACCCCGAGGACGCACTGCCGGTCACCATGCAGGGGCTGGGGATGTCCGAGGCGTTCGCCTCCACGTTGGACATCTCGTTCCACGTGCGCGGTGGGTTGCTGATGCGGCAGATCCACCACTGGGCCGCGTTGCTGTTCGTCGGCTCGATGGTCATCCACATGCTGCGGAACTTCTTCACCGGCGCGTTCCGCCGGCCCCGCGAGCTGAACTGGCTGGTTGGGTTCCTGCTGCTGATCATGGGCCTGCTCGCCGGGTTCTCCGGCTACTCCCTGCCGGACGACGTGCTCTCCGGGAACGGCCTGCGGATCGCCGACGGTGTGCTCCGGGCCATCCCGATCATCGGCAGCTACGGCAGCTACGGCCTCTTCGGCGGTGAGTTCCCGGGAACGGATATCATTCCGCGGCTGTTTACCGTGCATATCCTGCTGGTCCCGGCGTTGATCCTCGCGCTGATCGCCGTGCACCTGTTCCTGGTGGTCTGGCACAAGCACACCCAGTACCCCGGTCCGGGCCGGACCGAGAAGAACGTGGTCGGTTTCCCGTTGTTCCCGGTGTACACCGCCAAGGCCGGTGGCTTCTTCTTCATCGTGTTCGGCGTGATCGCCCTGATGGGGGCCACGATGAGCATCAACTCGGTGTGGGCGTACGGACCGTATGACCCCTCGATCGTCGGCGCCGGGGCGCAGCCGGACTGGTACATGCTCTTCCTCGAGGGCTCCCTGCGGCTGATGCCCGGCTGGGAGTTCGTGATCGGGGGCTACACGCTGTCGCTGAACATCCTCGTCCCGGGTGTGGTGATACCGGGGCTGCTGTTCACTTTCCTGGCGCTGTACCCGTTCATCGAGGGGGCGGTCACCAAGGACAGAGGTGAGCACCACCTGCTGGACCGGCCACGCAACGCCGCCACTCGCACCGCCCTCGGTGCGGGCTTCCTGAGCATCTGGTTCGTGCTGATCGGCGCCGGTTCGAACGACCTGATCTCCACGCACTTCAACGTCTCGCTGAACCTGATCACCTGGATCTTCCGGATCCTGTTCTTCGTGCTCCCGGTGGTCACGTTCATGATCACCCGGCGGATCTGCTACGGCCTGCAGCGCAAGGACCGTGAGCTCGCCCTGCACGGGCACGAGACCGGCCGGGTGGTGCGGTTCGCCTCCGGGGAGTTCATCGAGGTGCACAAGCCGCTGGACTCCTACGAGCGGTGGGTGCTGGTCAGCCATCACTCCCCCGCCCCGCTGGAGATCGAGCCGGCCGAGGACGCCAACGGTGTGGCTCGGCCCGGGTTCGAGAAGGACAAGCGCCGGCGGCGGCTGTCCCAGTTCTTCTACGAGGACCGGATCGAGCCGGTCACCCCGGCCGAGCTGGCAGCGGCGCAGTCCCACGGGGAGCACGATCAGCTCGAGGGATCTGAGACGGAACAGCTTGAAGCGCGCACCCACTGAGAACGTGCCTAAAGTGGGGGTGACACTAACCCTCCGGCAGGCGATCGGATTCTGATCCGTGCCGGTGAGCACGGCGGGCGCAGACTGCGTGGCCGTGCAGCAGCAAGGCCACGACGACTGGGAGGAACCCGATGGCGCAGTACACGCTTCCTGACCTGCCTTACGACTACGCGGCGCTCGAGCCGCACATCTCCGGCAAGATCATGCAGCTTCACCATGACAAGCACCACAACACCTACGTGCAGGGTGCGAACGCCGCGCTGGAGAAGCTTGAGGCTGCGCGCGACAGCGGTGATCTGGCCGCGGTGAACCTGCTGGAGAAGAACCTCGCGTTCAACCTCGGTGGGCACATCAACCACACCATCTTCTGGAACAACCTCTCCCCCGACGGCGGCGGTCAGCCGGACGGTGAGCTCGCCGCAGCGGTGAAGGAGTTCTTCGGCTCCTTCGAGGCGTTCCAGGCGCACTTCACGGCCAACGCCACCGGCATCCAGGGCTCGGGCTGGTCGGTGCTCGGCTGGGACAGCCTGGGCCAGCGCCTGGCGATCTTCCAGCTCTTCGACCAGCAGGCGAACGTGCCGGTGTCGATCACCCCGCTGCTGATGCTGGACATGTGGGAGCACGCGTTCTACCTGGACTACCTGAACGTCAAGGCGGACTACGTCAAGGCGTTCTGGAACATCGCCAACTGGCAGGACGTGGCTGCCCGCTTCGAGAAGGCTCGCGCGCACAGCACCGTCTGACGCCGCCACCCTCGGGCGCCTCGGCCACGCTGAGCGCTCTCACGGCCCCTGTACCGACTCGTCGGTGCGGGGGCCGAGGTGTGTCCGCAGGGTGCACCGAACGTCCGCTGGTGCGGCGTGGGCAGATGCCAGTCGTTCGGGAGAGCGGTGGAGGACGCCGGCGGGCGGTTGGTCCGCCGGACGTGGGTGGGCCAACCGCATTCCGCCGACGGCGCAGCTCGCGTGGCATAAGGTCTCGCCCCAGGCGTAGGGGCGCACAGGGCGCACTCCCCTGACGGCGCAGCTCGCGTGGCTTAGTCCGCTCACCCGGCGCTGAGCTGAGCGCGCCCCCATCGAACTGCCCCAGATGCGCAAGGCCGTCGTCCGACACTGCGCATCTGGGGCAACTCGAACCGGGCACCCGGTGGGCGGGCGTCGCCTCGTTGCCCGACTCGCGCCGGACGGACCAGTGGTGGCTCAGTGCGCGTGCGGGCCGCGGCTGTACTCGAGCACGTGGCCGACCAGTCCGCCCAGGCCGATCACGAAGCCGATGCCGGTCAGCCACCAGCCGGCGGCGGCGCCGAGGAACGCGAAGGTCACCCCGAGCCCGATCACCAGCGGCCACCAGCTCCACGGGGAGAACGTGCCGTACTCGCCGGCGCCCTCGGCCACTTCGGCCACCGGGTTGTCCTCGGGACGTGGGTCGATCCGCCGGCTGACCAGCATCAGGTAGAACCCGGTGAGCCCCCACAGGCCCACGCACAGCAGCAGGACGGTTGAGCCGACCGGCTCCCAGGAGGACCAGAACCCGTAGATGAGGAACACCGGCAGGAAGAAGGCCACCAGGGCGATGAAGAAGATCGCCTCCGGCCGCATCGGCTTGTACGGGTCGGTCCGCGGGTGGTGGGACTTGGTCTGCCGCGGGGCGCGCACCTTGACGCTCATCGGTCCTTCCTTTCCGACGAGCTGCTCGGCTCGCCGCCCATCAGCGCCGGCTCAGGCTCGGCGTGGTCCAGCGCCGCCACCTCGGGGTGGTGCAGGTCGAAGGCTGGGCGTTCCGAACGCACCCGTGGCAAGGTGACGAAGTTGTGCCGCGGCGGTGGACAGGAGGTCGCCCACTCGAGCGAGTTGGCGTGACCCCACGGATCGTCCACGGTGACCTTGGGCGCGTGCCGCCAGGTCTTGTACACGTTCCACAGGAACGGCAGCGTGGACACCGCCAGCAGTACCGCGGAGACCGTGGACAGCTGGTTCATCCAGACGAAGTCCGGTTCCGGCAGATAGTCCGGGATCCGGCGCTGCATCCCCATCACGCCGAGCCAGTGCTGGATCAGGAACGTGCCGTGGAAGCCGAAGAACAGCATCCAGAAGTGCACCTTGCCCAGCCGGTCGTCGAGCATCTTCCCGGTGAACTTCGGCCACCAGAAGTAGAACCCGGCAAACATCGCGAACACGACCGTGCCGAACACCACGTAGTGGAAGTGCGCCACCACGAAGTAGGTGTCGGTGACGTGGAAATCCAGCGGCGGGCTGGCCAGGATCACACCGGTCAGACCACCGAACAGGAACGTCACCAGGAAGCCGATCGACCAGAGCATCGGCGACTGGAACGTCAGCTTCCCGCGCCACATCGTGCCCACCCAGTTGAAGAACTTCACCCCGGTCGGCACCGCGATCAGCATCGTCATCACCGAGAAGAACGGCAGCAGCACCGGACCGGTGGAGTACATGTGGTGCGCCCACACCGTGGTGGACAGTCCGGCGATCGAGATGGTCGCGATCACCAAGCCGAGATAGCCGAACACGGGCTTGCGGGAGAACACCGGCAGGATCTCGGTGATAATGCCGAAGAACGGCAACGCGATGATATAGACCTCTGGATGGCCGAAGAACCAGAACAGGTGTTGCCAGAGCATCACTCCCCCGTTGCTCGCGGCAAAGATTTGCGAGCCGAGGATACGGTCGGAGGCCAGACCGAACAGAGCAGAGGCCAGCACCGGGAACGCCATCAGTGCGAGCACCGAGGTGAGCAGGATGTTCCAGGTGAAGATCGGCATCCGGAACATCGTCATCCCAGGCATGCGCATGCACAGGATGGTGGTGATGAAGTTGACCGAGGCGAAGATCGTGCCGAACCCGGTCATCGCCAGACCCATCACCCACAGGTCGCCGCCGAGGCCGGCGCTGTAGGTGGCATCCGCGAGCGGGGCATACCCGGTCCAGCCGAAGCTGGCGGCGCCGCGCGGGGTGAGGAACCCGGCCACAGCCATCAGCCCACCGAACAGGAACAGCCAGTAGGCGAACATGTTCAGCCGGGGGAAGGCCACGTCCGGGGCACCGATCTGCAGCGGCACCAGGACGTTGCCGAACCCGACGAACAGCGGGGTCGCGAACAGCAGCAGCATGATCGTGCCGTGCATCGTGAACAGCTGGTTGAACTGCTCGGAGCTGTTCACGATCTGCACGCCCGGTTCGAACAGCTCGGCGCGGATCAGCAGCGCGAGCACACCGCCGACGCAGAAGAACAGGAACGAGGTGATCAGATACAGGTAGCCGATCGTCTTGTGGTCGGTCGTGGTGATCCACGAGACCACCGTGCGGCCCAACGTCCGCCGCTCATCACGCAGACCCGGGATCGTGGATTGCTCCGCCGTGGTCTCCGTGATCTCCGGTGCGGCATCGTCCTGGACTGCCATCAGTCGTCAGCTCCCTCGACAGTCGTGGGGTCGGGCACGTCGGCGGCGTTCTGCCGGTCCAGCTCCGAACCCAGCTCACCGGTCTGACCGGCGTCTCGCAACTCAGTCATTCGCTGCTCGTACTCCTGCGCCGAGACCACCTCGACGTTGAACAGCATGTTGCCGTGGTACTCACCGCACAGCTCGGCGCACTTACCGAGGTAGGTGCCCTCCTCGCCGGGGGTGATGATGAACTCGTTCTCCACACCGGGCAGCAGGTCCTCCTTGTACAGGAAGGCCGGCACCCAGAAGGAGTGCGCCACGTCGCGGCTGCGCAGCTGGATCTCCACGGTCTGGTCGACCGGGAGGTACAGCGTCGGCAGGTCACCGGCCGGGGCCATCGTGCCGTCCAGCTCAGCGGGCGTGCCCGCGTCCCAGACGTCCTCGTCCTCGTAGACGAAGTCCCAGCTCCACTGGCGTCCGTACACGGTCACATGCACGTCCGGCTCGACGTCCGGGTTGGTGATCTCCTCCTGGAGGGTGGCGGTGTAGTAGAACAGCACGCCGACCATCACGATCGGGACGAACGTGTAGAGCAGCTCCAACGGCAGGTGGTAACGCAGCTGCACCGGGAGACGGTTGTCGTCCTTGCGCTTGCGGTAGACGATCACGCACCAGATGATCAGTGCCCACATCAGGACGCCGATCGCCAGGGCAGCGATCCAGGACCCGGTCCAGAGGTTGAGGATCCCCTCGGTGTGCTCGGTGATGCCGGGGTCGGAGGGCATCCACCCACGAGCCACCCGCTCGGTAGAACAGCCGCTCAGGACGAGAGCCGCGAGGAGCCCGACTCCGCCGAGGGTCGCAGCGCGGCGCCTCCTGGATCGGGAAGAGGGCGATGGCACGATCTTCAAGCCTTCCAACGTCTCACCAACTTAGGTCCCGATTCGTCTGCACCCGCGTACCTCCAACGGCATCCGCGCGCATCCGCACCGGTCAGGCCCTACCCTATCCCGAACCGGGCCCTCCGGCCGCCAGGACGCACCCGGAAGTCGCCCCGATCGGGACGGTTCCGCCGCGGGGTGGGACTAGGCCGCGCCCAGCACATCCACGACGTAGGCAGTCGCCGGCTGTTGCTCGTTGCCAGGGACCAGGAGAAGGACTCGCGATCCCACCGGAATGTCCACCACGGCGTCCACGATCGAGCCCTGACCGGCAGCCGCCGCGAACGGGCCGGTGCCCTCTGCGGAGTCGCTCGGCCAGCTGCTGCCCTGCATCGACCCGTCCCACGAGTCCACGGCGTAGGCGAGGGCCACCTGATCGCCGGCGGCGACCGGGTCACCGCTGCCCTCGGCCAGGGTGATCACCTCCAGCTCGGCCGGTTCCTCAGCGTCTTCCGGGATGGTCACGGTGGCCGGCTCCCCCAGCTCACCAGCGACCTCCACCGGCAGTTCTGCGGCCTCCGTCTGCACCGTCGCGTCCTCCTGGCCGGTCATGTCCGGGTTGTAGGTCTCCACCACGTCGACGACGAACACGATCGTGTCCTCGGCACCGATCCCGGCTTGCGGGTTGCCGCCGCTGGGTCCGTAGCCCAGGTCGGGCGGGATGGAGATCAGCAGTCGCGAGCCGACCGGGTGCTCCGGGATGCCCTCGGTCCAGCCCTGCACCACACCACTGAGGGAGAACATGGACGCCGCACCGCGGCTGTAGGAGTCGTCGAACGTGGTGTCGCCGCCCCAGACGATCCCGGCGTAGTGGGCGAGCACTGCCGCACCGGGCTGCACCATCGGCCCGTCGCCCTCGCTGAGCACCTCCACCTGCAGGTCCGCCGGCGGTGCGGACTCGGGGAAGGTGAACTCGGGGGCGTCGCCGAACTCCCCGGTGGCCTCCGGCAGTGCCGTCCCGGCCTCGCCCGAACCGTCCCCCGCCCCCTCTGCCTCGCCGGCGCCATCGGCCGACGCCTCCGCGCTCGGGGACTCGCTGCCTGCCGGGCCGGTCGGGTCCGGCCCTGGATCCTCGGAGCCGCAACCCGCCACCAGAGCGGCGCAGGTGAGGGTGGCCAGCAGGCCGGGCAGAAGTCGGGTTCGGATCACGTGGTCTCTCGTCTCGTTACGGGTGCGGCGCCGGGGCCGCCGTGGTCGGACACACCACGGCCGCGCCGCTCGGCGAGGAGCGACGCGGCCGTGGTGATGCTCTGTGTGGGTCGCCGCGGGCGGCTCAGTGGAAGGAGTCGCCGCAGGCGCAGGATCCGCCGGCGTTCGGGTTGTCGATGGTGAAGCCCTGCTTCTCGATCGTGTCGGCGAAGTCGATGGTGGCGCCGGCCAGGTAGGGGACGCTCATCTTGTCCACGATCACCTCGACACCTTCGTAGTCGCGGACCGCGTCACCGTCGAGCATGCGCTCGTCGAAGTAGAGCTGGTAGATCAGGCCGGAACAGCCACCCGGCTGCACAGCGACGCGCAGCCGCAGGTCGTCGCGGCCCTCCTGGTTGAGCAGCGCCTTGACCTTGCCGGCGGCGAGGTCGGTCAGGGCGACTTCGTGACTGAGCTCCTCAGTGGGGGTGGTGGTCTGCGACATCTGTATCTCCGAGGCTCGTTCGCACCGGCGGGCCGGTCTCTTCGCCAGGGGTGAACACGCGCCGGGCCGGGATTGTTCCGCCGGCTGGTGAACCTGACATCTCCCAGACTACGTCACTGCGCCCAGGTCTTCACGATCCGCACGCCGCGCGCCCGCAAGGCGGTCAACGGATCCGGCGACGGCGGAGCCTGGCTGCCCGGCATCCTCGCCTCGATCACGGGGTAGGTCGCGGAGATCCCCACCCGGGCACCGTCGCGCCGGGAGGTGTGCACCTCCCACCCGATCGCCACCACGGGCAGCCCGACCTCCATCGCGCTCTGGCCGACGACCGCCGGCACCCCGTCGTGCATCGCGTCGCCGTCCAGAGCCGGTGCCGCGGTGATCACCAGATCGGCCTCGGCCACCGCCTCGGCCAGGCCTACCTCGGCGGCCACCAGCTCCGTACCGGGCAGTAGCCGGGCGCCGAGCAGGGCGAGGGCGAAGCCCGCTCCCCCGCCGGCGCCAGAATGCGGAGCCCGTCCGGGGCGCGGTGCCCGGTCGCCGGTGAGCAGGCTGTGCCGCACAGTGCCGGCATCGGCCCGCTCCCAGGCGGAGACCTGCTCGCCCACCCGGTTCTCCGCTCGTTGCGCGATCGTCGCGTCCAGGCCGGGATACCGGGCCAGCGCCGCACCGGCACCATGCAGTCCGAGCAGTGGCAGGTCGGTGCCCGCGGCGACGTCGATCTGCAGTCCCGCCACACCGTTCCGCAGCGCGGTCAGCGTGTCCGCGGACGGTTCGGCTGAGCACCCGAAGGCCTCGGCGAGACGGGAGAGCACGCCTGCTCCGCCGTCGTGCATCGCGGTGGCCCCCAGGCCCAGGACCATCCGGGTGGCCCCGGCCTGCTGGGCTGCCAACAGCAGCTCGGCGACCGGCGCCGTGCTGCCCAGCAGACCGTGGGCGTCCGGCTGTGGAGCCCCGGCCAGCACCGGTCCGGCCTCCAGGAACGCCGTGCGCTCGACGAGCAGCATCTCAGCAACCGCGTGCGGACCGCGGACTGCTACCGGGTGCGTCGTCCCACCCTTGGCTGCCGAGACGGCGTCGATCAGGCCGGTCGCGCCGGTGCCCAGTGGCATCTCCCGCACCTGGTGCCCGGCTTCCCGCCAGGGTGCGGCCAGCGCGGCTGCAGTGTCCACCGCCGAGAGCATCGGGGCGATGGACTCGGGAGCGATCAGCACGTGCATGCCCCCATCCTCCCCCACTCGCACGGTGGCGGCGGCTGTGGCAGCATCCGTGCGGTGGGCACACACTCGCCGGTGCGTGTGGGCATCGTGCTGTTCGACGGGGCGGATGAGCTGGGAATCGTCGGCCCGCACGCGGTGCTGTCCACCTGGGCACGCTCGGCGTCCACGCATCCGGACGTCCTGCTGATCTCCCGGGACGGGGAGCCGGTGCGCTGCGATGCAGGCCTGGACCTGGTACCCACTGCTGCCCCGGCGGAGTTCGAGCACCTGCACGTGCTGATCCACCCGGGCGGGCCAGGAGCGCGACGGCTGACCCGGGATCCGCAGTACCTGGGCTGGTTGCGCCGGGTGCGCCACCGGACACCGATGCTGGCAGCCCTCGGCGCCGGCTGCCTGCCGTTGGCGGCCGCCGGGCTGATGGCCGGGCGAGCGGTGACCGTGCATCCGGATCTGGCCGGTGAGCTGCTGTCCGTGGAGCCGGGTGCGCTGCTGGACACGGCGGCCAGCACAGTCGACGACGGCGACCTGGTGACCTGTGCGGCCGGTGGCCATGCCGTGGACCTGGCCCTGCACCTGGTCGAACGGCTGGACTCGGCGCAGGCGTGCGTGCGGGTACGGCGGGAGCTGCACTTCGAACCGACCGCGGAGCCGCCCACGCACTGGTGAGGGACCCGGCGGGTGCCGGGAGGGCCGCTGCGAGATTGCGCCGGTGGCGATCGTGGCTCCCAGCGCCCGCTGGTCTCGATTAGTCTGCATGGTGTGTTCGGACGGAAGAAGGAAACGGCGGAGCCCACTGCGGTGGAGGAACCCGAGCCGATAGGCAAGGGTCGCCCCACACCGAAGCGGAAGGTCTCCGAGGCGCGCAACAAGCGACCCCTGGTGCCCAGCGACCGTGCTGCCGCGCGCCGCGCCCAGCGGGAGAAGATGGCCTCGGCGCGGGCGAAGATGGACGAGGCGATGGTCACCGGTAACGACCAGTACCTGCCCGCCCAGCACCGCGGGCGCGCCCGCCGGTTCCTGCGTGACTACGTGGACGCCCGCTGGAGCATCGGTGAGGCGTTCATGCCGCTGGCAGTGCTGATCGTGGTGATCCTGCTGCTCGCCTCGTTCCTGCCGATCCCGGTGGTGGTGGCCACCGGCGCCTTCTACGGGCTGTACATCGTGATGTTCATCGCCCTGATCGACGCCGTGCTGCTCGGCTACCGGGTGCGCCGCAAGGCCGTGGAGAAGTTCGGCGACGGGGCACGCAAGGGTGCAGTGATGTACGTCGCGATGCGGGTGTTCCAGATCCGGCGCACCCGGCTGCCCAAACCGCAGGTCAAGCGCGGCGAGTTCCCCGTCTGAGCCGGTCGTAAGATCGGGGCATGCGCTTTCGACACCTCGGCCACTCCGGCCTGAAGATCAGTGAGATCACCTACGGCAACTGGCTCACCCACGGCTCGCAGGTGGAGAACGAGACCGCCGCGCAATGTGTGCAGGCCGCACTGGATGCCGGCATCACCACGTTCGACACCGCGGACACCTACGCGAACACCCGGGCGGAGGAAGTGCTCGGCGCGGCGCTGGCCGACCAGCGCCGGGAGAGCTTAGAGATCTTCACCAAGGTCTACTTCCCCACCGGCCCGAAGGGACCGAACGACACTGGTCTGTCCCGCAAGCACATCATGGAGTCGATCAACGGCTCGCTGCGCCGGCTCGGCACCGATTACGTGGACCTCTACCAGGCTCACCGCTTCGACCACGCCACGCCGCTGGAAGAGACCATGCAGGCGTTCGCTGACGTGGTGCGCTCCGGCAAGGCGCTCTACATCGGGGTCAGCGAGTGGACGGCGGAGCAGCTGCGCGCCGGGCACGCGCTGGCCCGTGACCTGGGGATCCAGCTGATCTCCTCCCAGCCGCAGTACTCGATGGTGTGGCGGGTGATCGAGGAGAAGGTGGTGCCCGCGAGTGAGGATCTCGGCATCTCCCAGATCGTCTGGTCGCCGGTGGCGCAGGGCATCCTCACCGGGAAGTACCTGCCCGGGCAGGCGGCGCCAGAGGGCACTCGGGCCGCCGACACCAAGGGCGGGGCGAAGATGATCTCCGGTCTCCTCGGCCGCGAGGAGCTGCTCCGCCGGGTGCAGGACCTGCGGCCGGTGGCCGAGGAGCTCAACCTGACGATGGCGCAGCTGGCGGTCGCCTGGGTGCTGCAGAACCGGAACGTGGCCGCGGCGCTGATCGGCGCCTCCCGTCCGGAGCAGGTGGCCGAGAACGTGGCCGCCTCAGGGGTGGAAATCCCTGCGGAACTGATGACTCGGATCGACGAGATCCTCGGCGACTCCGTGGTGCGCGACCCGCAGCACACCTATGACATCTCTCCCAAGGAGCGGCTGGTCTGAGCATCCGGCTGGTCTGAGCATCCGGTCCTCGCTCGGCGCCGAGCCACTGCGGGCGGCGCCGTGCGGGGCGGATCGGGTGTCGCCCGCTCCTTCCTCACCGGCGTGCGGGGCGGATCGGGTGTCCCCGCTCCTTCCTCAGCGCCGCGCGAGCGCCCGGTTCAACCGGCCTGGCCACGCCGGTCCGCGGTAGATGAACGCGGTGTAGGCCTGCACGGCGGTCGCGCCGGCGTCCAGATAGCGGCGAGCGTCGTTCTCGGTGGAGATGCCGCCCACCCCGATCACCACAGCGTCGTCCCCGAGCACGCGGCGCACCCGGCGGACCACCTCCACTCCGCGATCGACCAACGGTGCGCCGGACAGCCCGCCGGCGCCGTACTCGTGAGCGATCGTGGTGTTCACGGCGACCACCCCGGCCAGGCCGAGCTCGCTCGCCAGGTGAGCAACGCCGTCGACATCGGCATCGGCCAGGTCCGGTGCGATCTTCACCAGCACCGGCACCTCCCGCGCGGCAGCGGCGGTAGCGGCGTCCCGCACAGCGGCGAGGATCGGGCGCAGCGCTTCGGTCTGTTGCAGGTCCCGCAGGCCCGGCGTGTTCGGGGAGGAGACGTTCACCACCAGGTAGTCCACGTGCGGGGCCACGGCACGGGCGCTGGTGACGTAGTCGGCGACGGCGTCACTCGCCGGGGTCAGCTTCGTCTTGCCGATGTTCGCCCCGAGCACCAGCCGGCGCCCGTGCGGGGTGCGGCGCAGCCGGGCTAGCCGGCGGGCGGCCGCGTGTGCGCCGGCGTTGTTGAAGCCCATCCGGTTCACCAGTGCGGAGCGCTCGATTACCCGGTGCAGCCGCGGCTTCTCGTTGCCGGGCTGGGGCCTGGCGGTCACAGTGCCGATCTCCACGAATGCGAAGCCGAGGGCACCCAGGCCGGCGGCCATCGTCGCGTTCTTGTCGAAACCGGCGGCCACGCCGAGCGGGCCGTAGACCTCGCGGCCGAACAGCGTCATCGGTTCGCCGGCAGCCCCGGCGGGCCTGCCGAACGAGGCCCGCACTGCACCGCGCAGCGGAGGCGTCGCACCCGCCACCCGGATCAGCGCCCCAGCGAGGTGGTGGGCTTGCTCAGCGTCCAGTCGGGTGAAGCCGAGGCGGAAGAGTGTGTCGTAGATCCGGGGCACGGATGCGAGCCTAATGCGTTTCCCGCCGCCAGCTCGAACCCCCATTGACGTGCCCGAGATACGCAGTGATTACCGATGCCACTGCGTATTCGGGGCTAGTGGATCGGCGGCGAGGGGTGGATCAGTGGATCGGCAGCGCCGGGCGGGCACGAAGCCGTACCCCGCGCCGAACCGTTCAGCTGTGCGCGATGCGTGCCGGCGAGGACCGCCACATCCAGAACAGGCCCAGCACCGGCAGCACTGCGGGAACGTAGCCGTACCCCGCGCCGAACTTCGACCACACCGAGGCGTGCTGGAACAGCTCGGGATGGGTCAGCGAGAGCAGACCCACCGTGATCACCCCGACCAGCTCGAAGGTCACGGCGCCCCAGGCCAGGCGGCGCATCCGGCGGCCATTGTGCGCCATCGCCACGGTGGCCACGATGTACACCAGAGCGGAGAGTGCGGACAGCGAGTACGCCACCGGCGCCTCGCTGGCGTCCCGGATCAGCTGCACCGAGGCGCGCGCCGTGGCACTGACCGCGAAGACGCCGTAGACGAAGATCAGCACTCGCCCCGGGCCATAGGCAGGCCGTCGGGTGTCCTCCACCTGACCGTCCTCGGTCACGTCCCGCTCCGTGGTCTCAGCGCGCACGAGGTCCCGTCGCTTCCCGTTCCATCCGGTCTCCTCACGCTCCGCTCCAGAGCTGCTGCACCCGCAACTGCATCACCGCCAGTGTGGCGCACGCGACGATCAGAGCCACCGAGCTCCACCGGGTGCGTTCCACGACGGCCACCACGGCAGCGGCCGGCAGCACCATCAGCGCCACTACCAGGTAGCCCCAGAAGGTGAAGCCCTCGGCCAGCTCGTGCCCGCCCACCGACAACACGCCGGCGGCCACCATCTGCACCAGGATCCCGACCTCGATCACCGCGGCGGCAATCAGCTGCCGGGTGATCACTGCCTGATCCCGCACCGCGCGGACCACTGCCCAGACGGCCAGGGCCAGGCTGCAGGCGATCAGCACGCCGACGATAACGGTCACCCGAGCAGGGTAATCGGTGCCCAGCACCCGCTCGTACAGCGGTCGTCATGTCAGGGGTGCGCTCCAGCGCACGGGTGACAGGACGACCCAGGAAGGGGGGCGGGGCCGTTGCCGCGCCGCCTCCCCTACGATGAAACGGTGACCACTCTCAATCTCAGCTCCAAGGACCCTGCCCGCCTCGCCGCCGATGCCCTGGTGATCGGAGTCCGCAGTGACGGCGCCTCCGCCACCGTGGAGGGCGCCGACTTCCTCTCCCGCAGCGCGTCGGAGTCGGTCGCCCGTGCGATCACCCTGCTCGGGGTCACCGGGGACACCGGCCAGATCACCAGGATTCCCGCTGGGGACGCGGTCAAGGCGGATCTGCTCGTCCTGGTCGGCCTGGGCAGCGCCGTCGAGGACCCCGACGGACGCCGGGAGCGGCTGCGCCGTGCCGCAGGCTCCGCCACCGCCGCACTGGCCGGTACCGGTCATGTGGTCTTCGCCCTGCCCACCGAGGGTGCACAGGACGCCGGCGCGGTGGCCGAGGGCGCACTGCTCGGCAACTACGTCTACGACCGGCCCGGCACCACCAAGGACAAGATCAAGAACCCGGTCGGCACGATCGAGATTGCCACCGCTGCCCGCGGCAAGGCTGCGAAGGACGCCCTCGCCCGCGCTGAAGTCACTGCCAACGCGGTGCACGGTGTCCGCGATCTGGTGAACACCTCACCGAACCTGCTCTACCCGGCCTCCTTCGCCGACCGCGCGGCGAAGGCGGTCAAGGGCACCAAGATCTCGATCAAGGTGCTCGACGAGAAGCAGCTGCTCGACGGCGGCTACGGCGGTATCAGCGGTGTGGGCCAGGGCTCGCAGCGGCCGCCGCGGCTGGTCCGGCTCAGCTACTCCCCCGCCCGCGCCAAGCGCAAGATCGCCCTGGTGGGTAAGGGCATCACCTTCGACTCCGGCGGCCTCTCGCTGAAGCCGCCGAAGAGCATGGAGACGATGAAGTCCGATATGGCCGGCGCCGCCGCAGTGCTGCACACCGTGCTCGCCGCCGCCGCCCTCGAGCTGCCGGTCGCCGTTACCGGCTGGCTGGCTTTGGCGGAGAACATGCCCTCCGCCGCGGCGCAGCGTCCCTCGGACGTGGTCACCATCCGCGGCGGGAAGACCGTTGAGGTGCTGAACACCGACGCCGAGGGCCGCCTGGTGCTCGCCGATGCGCTGGTGGCAGCCAGCGAGGAGAAGCCGGACCTGCTGGTGGACATCGCCACCCTCACCGGTGCGCAGGCGGTGGCCCTGGGCAACCAGGTCGGCGCGGTGATGGGCACCGACGCCGAGCGCAGTTCGGTGGCCGAGGCCGCCACCCGCGCCGGAGAGCAGTTCTGGCCGATGCCGCTGCCGGAGGAGCTGCGCGCCTCGCTGAACACCCCCACGGCGGACCTGGCCAACATCGGCGAACGGATGGGCGGGATGCTGGTGGCCGGCATCTTCCTCAAGGAGTTCACCGGCGGACTGCCCTGGGCGCACCTGGACATCGCCGGCCCCGCGTTCAACGAGGGCGGGGCCCGGCATTACGTGCCCAAGGGGGGAACCGGCATGGGGGTACGCACCCTCGTCGAGCTACTCTCCGCCGTCGGTAGGTGAGCAAACTCACCCACGCACGCCCGCCAAGCCTTGGGCAGGACGCCTCGCCGGTGACAAGATGGTGGAGCACTGGCGAAGGTGTGCCCGGCGCGCATCGGATGAGGAGCAGTACGTGAGCGAAGCGCAGGAGGCCGCCTACGACGTCGTCGTCCTCGGCGCCGGCAGCGGTGGGTACGCCTGCGCGCTGCGAGCTTCCCAGCTCGGCCTGCGGGTCGCCCTGATCGACGAGGCCGAGCTCGGTGGCACCTGCCTGCACCGCGGCTGTATCCCCACTAAGGCGCTGCTGCACGCCGCCGAGGTGGCCGATGAGGCCCGCTCCGCGTCCCAGGTAGGGGTGCGGGCCACCTTCGACGGCGTGGACGGTCCTGGTCTGCTCGCCTACCAGCAGTCCGTGGTCGACCGGCTGCACAAGGGCCTGCAGGGGCTGATCTCGGCAGCGACCGTGGACTGGGTCCCGGGTCGGGGGCGTCTAGTGGCTCCGGACACGGTGGCGGTCCAGGGCACCAACGGTTCTTCCCGGTTGGTCCGCGGGCGGCATGTGGTGATCGCCACCGGTTCGCAGGTGCGCACGCTCGACGGCGTAGCTTTCGGTGAGCGGATCATCTCCTCCGATCAGGCGTTGCGGCTGGAGCAGGTGCCCCAGCGGGCGCTCGTGCTCGGCGGCGGGGTGATCGGTGTGGAGTTCGCCTCGATCTGGGCCTCTTTCGGCGCCGAGGTGACCATCGTGGAAGCCGTGGACCGGTTGCTTCCCGGCGAGGACCCCGCGATCAGCAAGGGACTCCAGCGTGCGCTGAAGCGCCGCGGCATCACCGCCCGGACCGGTGCTCGGGTAGCGAATGCCGAGGAGCACGACGGCGGAGTGCGGCTGGCTCTGGAAGACGGCACCGTGCTCGAAGGTGATGTCCTCCTGGTGGCGGTCGGCCGCGGACCGGTCACGGCCGACCTCGGCCTGGACTCCGCCGGTGTCCAGCTCGATGGCGGCTTCGTCCGCACCGACGAGCGGTTGCGCACCAGTGCCGAGGGCATCTACGCGGTCGGTGATGTGGTCCGCGGCCTGCAGCTGGCCCACCGCGGCTTCGGCCACGGGATCTTCGTGGCTGAGGAGATCGCGGGGCGCTCCCCGCAGCCGGTGCCGGAAGAGAACATCCCTCGGGTCACCTACTGCGACCCCCAGGTGGCGTCGGTGGGTCTGACCGAGCCGGCCGCCCGCGAGCGGTTCGGCGACGAGATCGATACCGTGGAGCAGTCCCTGGCCGGTAACGGCAAGAGCCAGATCCTGCACACCACCGGGATGGTGAAGATGGTCCGCCATCGCGGCGGCCCGATCCTCGGCGTCCACCTCCTGGGTGCAAGGATGGGGGAACAGATCGGAGAAGCGCAGATGTTGGTGAACTGGGAGGCTTACCCTCAGGACGTCGCACCGTTGATCCACGCACACCCGACACAGAACGAATCACTGGGTGAGGCTGCACTGGCCTTGGCCGGTTCACCTTTGCACTCCCACAACTGAAACACCGAGAAGGAGACTCCCGGTCATGTCCGAATCCGTGAAAATGCCCGCCCTTGGCGAGAGTGTCACCGAGGGCACCGTGACGCAGTGGCTCAAGGCCGTGGGCGACTCGGTGGAGGTCGACGAGCCGTTGCTCGAGGTCTCCACTGACAAGGTGGACACCGAGGTGCCCTCTCCGGTGGCAGGGGTCATCGAGAAGATCCTGGTCGAGGAGGACGACACCGTCGAGGTCGGTGCCGAGCTGGTGATCATCGGATCCGGTGAAGGCGGCAGCAGCGAGGACTCCGGCTCTGATTCCGCGCAGGCGGAGGAGCCCGCCGAGGAGCCCGCACCTGCGCAGGAGGCGCCCGCCGAGCAGCCCGCAGCCGCGCAGGAAGCGCCCGCCGAGCAGCCCGCAGCCGCGCAGGAAGCGCCCGCCGAGCAGCCCGCAGCCGCGCAGGAAGCGCCCGCCGAGCAGCCCGCTCAGGGAGGTAGCTCCGGTGGCGGCGCCGCCGAGGGCACGGAGGTCAAGCTCCCGGCGCTCGGTGAGAGCGTCACCGAAGGCACCATCACGCAGTGGCTGAAGGCGGTTGGAGACGACGTCGCCGAGGACGAGCCGCTGCTCGAGGTGTCCACGGACAAGGTGGACACCGAGGTGCCCTCCCCCGTGGCCGGCACGCTGCTGGAGATCCGCGCCAACGAGGACGACACCGTCGAGGTCGGCGGTGTGCTGGCGGTCATCGGCGCTGAGGGTGCCGCAGCCCCGAGTCCGGCAGCGGCATCCCCCGCCCCGGCGCAGAAATCGGCTCCGGCCGAGGAGTCCGCGCCTGCCGAGTCCGCCCCGGAGCCGAAGGAAGAGCCCCAGGAGGAGCCGAAGGCGCAGGCCAAGCAGCCCGAGCCCGCCCCGGCGCAGCAGGCCGCACCCCAGCAGCCGGCGCCGTCACCCCAGGGTGCTGCGCAGGAGGCACCCGCGAAGAAGGAGCCGGCAGGCGACGCCGAGCCGGCCACCAGTTACGTCACCCCGCTGGTGCGCAAGCTCGCGGCGGACAAGGGCGTGGACCTGGCCTCTCTCACCGGGAGCGGCGTCGGTGGCCGGATCCGCAAGCAGGATGTGCTCGAGGCCGCAGAGGCCGCTGCCAAGCCGGCACCTGAGGAAGCACCGGCACCGGCCCAGGCCCCGGCAGCGAAGAGCGCCGCCGCTCCGGCGGTCTCCCCGCTGCGTGGCACCCGGGAGAAGATGACCCGGCTGCGCAAGATCGTCGCGAAGCGGATGGTCGAGTCGCTGCAGACCTCCGCACAGCTCACCACTGTGCTCGAGGTGGACGTCACCAAGATCGCCCGGCTGCGCGCCAGGGCGAAGGATGACTTCCTCGCTCGCGAGGGCGTCAAGCTGACCTACCTGCCGTTCTTCACCCTGGCAGCGGTCGAGGCGCTGAAGCAGTACCCGAAGCTGAACGCGAGCATCGAGGGCGAGGAGATCGTCTACCACGGCTCGGAGAACGTCGGTATCGCCGTGGACACCGAGCGCGGCCTGATCGTGCCGGTGATCAAGGAGGCCGGGAACCTGAATCTCGCCGGGATCGCCCGCAGCATCGCGGACCTGGCCGAGCGCACCCGCACCAACAAGGCCAAGCCGGACGAGCTGGCCGGTGGCACCTTCACGATCACCAACACCGGTTCCGGTGGTGCCCTGTTCGACACCCCGATCCTGTTCCAGCCGCAGGTCGGGATGCTCGGTGTGGGCACGATCGTCAAGCGCCCGGTAGTCGTACCCGGTCCGGACGGTGGCGACGTGATCGCCGTCCGGCAGATGGTGTACCTGTCCATCTCCTACGACCACCGCCTGATCGACGGTGCGGACGCCGCACGCTTCCTCACCGCGATGAAGAAGCGGCTCGAGGAAGGTAGCTTCGAAGGCCAGCTCGGCCTCTGATCGGAGAGTGCTCGTCGATCTGGTGACGATTCGTCGCCAGATCGACGAGCTTTTTCGTTCCTCCGGGCGGATGGCTGGGTGCCCGCTGCGGTCTGCCGCCGAACCTGGCAGGCTGACCGGATGGGACACGTACTGGCCGCGGGAGTCTCCGGTTTTCTGGGCACGCCGCTGGTCACCGCACTACGGGAGGCCGGACACGACGTCACCCGTCTGGTTCGCCACCCGGCGCAAACCGCCGACGAGATCACCTGGGATCCGGCCACCGGGCACCTTCCCGAGGACACGCTCGAGGGCATCACGGCAGTAGTGAACCTGGCCGGGGCAGGTGTCGGCGACAAACGCTGGACCCCCGCGCGGCGGCAGGAACTGGTCACGTCGCGGATCACCTCGACCACCCTGCTCGCCCGCGCCTTGGCTGCCACCGGTCACCCCGAGGTGCCGCTGATCAACGCCTCCGCCGTCGGTTACTACGGCGATCGGGGCGAGGAACAGATCTCGACGGCGGACCCTCCCGGCGAGTCGTTCCTCGCCGGCGTATGCGTGGCCTGGGAAGCGGCCACGGCGCCGGCGAAGGAAGCCGGGCACCGGGTGGTGCACCTGCGTACCGGGATCGTGTTCGATCCGGGCGGCGGTGCGCTGGAGGAGATGCTGCTGCCGTTGAGCCTCGGGATCGCCGGGCCGATCGCCGGTGGGAAGCAGTGGTGGTCCTGGATCACCCGAGAGGACTGGGTGCGCGCCGTGGTGCATCTGGTCACCTCCGAGGTCTCCGGCCCGGTGCATCTGAGCGCACCGAACCCGCGCCGGAACGCCTCGGCGATGAGGGCCCTAGCGCATGCGAAGAACCGTCCGGGCTTGCTGCCGATCCCGCTGTTCGCGGTGAAGATCGTGGCCGGAGCGTTCGCCGAGGAGCTGGCGATCTCACAGAAGATCACGCCGGATGACCTGCTCGCCGACGGGTTCGAGTTCCGGTGGCCCGATCTGGATGCCGCCGCCGACCACTTCTTCGCCCGCTGACCTCGTGTTGGTAGGGCATAGAGGCACCTTCGCGTGAGTCATCGACGGACCTCCGCAGGGTTCTGCGTGAGTGCGCGTCCGGTGAGAAGCATGATGACGAGAGCAATCGCTGTCAGCGCGGAAGCTACCCAGACCGGCGCAAGCAGCCCCAGCCCGGTCGCGAGGCCGACTGCACCGAGAACCGGCCCCGCGGCGGCTCCGATGTTCAATGCTGCGGTGGCGTACGAACCGCCCATCGTTGGCGCGCCCGACGCTGCGTACAACACGCGCGTGATCAGGGTGCTGCCGACGCCGAACGACAGGAAGCCCTGAACGAGGACAAGGAGAATGAGCGCAACGGGATCCGGGGCGGCGAATGTCACCATGATCCAGCCTGTCAGCAGCAGCGGTCCGCCGACTGCGAGCACGAGGCCAGGTTGTTGATCGGATAGCCGGCCCGCGATCGTGACGCCAAGGAACGAACCGATCCCGAACATCACCAGAACAACGGAGACCCAGCCTTCGGCCAGACCAGCCGTCTCAGTCACGACGGGCGCCAGGAAGGTGAATGCCGCAAAGGTCCCTCCGTTGATCAGTGCTCCGAGGGCCATGGCCAGGATGAGCCGGGGCGTCGCCAACTGGCTGAGCTCCGCACGAAGCCGTGGCGAGGACGCGCTCGTCGCCGACTGCCCGCTCTTGGGACTGATGCCCCGGGCCACTCCGATGGCGGCGGGAATGCAGAGGATGGCGATCGCCCAGAACGTCGTCCGCCAGCCCAGCACTGTGCCGAGCAGTGCTCCTGCGGGGACGCCCGCGACAGTTGCCATCGTCGTGCCGGAGAGCAGGATCGACAGTGTGCGCCCCTTCTGGTTCGCTGGCACGAGGGTCGTGGCCGTGCTCAGTGCTACGGCGAGGAACCCAGCATGTGCGAAAGCGCTGAGCACCCGGGTGATCAGCAGGAGCGAGAACACGGGGGTCATCGCGCCCATCACGTGGCTTCCCGCACACACCAGAAGGCAGACGATCAGTGTCAGCCGCGGTGGCCAGCGGCGAGCGAATGCTGCCATCACTGGCGCGCCGATGACCATACCGATCGCGAAGGCGGTGGTGAGCAGACATGCCGTGCCGACCGACACGTCAAGGTCAGCCGCGATCGCCGGGAGCAGTCCCGCGAGCATGAATTCTGAAGTGCCCATGACGAAGACCGCCAGGGCAAGCATGTAGAGAGCAAAAGGCATCGAGGACTCCGAGGTGAGCGATCAAGAATTGGCTCTTCTTGTCACCACGGCCAGCGGCTCAAGCACGCCGCCCATACGCCCACACAGGCTGTGGGCGTCGGAACTAGTGGTTCAAGGGGCTGGCGGTGTGACCGACAACCCCTGACCTGTCCGATTCGGGACTCGACATGCCGCACACCCTACCCGCGGTCACTACGGAGCGGTCACCTCAATTGCTCGTCGAATCGGGCAAGGCGTCAGCGTGCGCGGGTGTGGACACAACCTCCCTGGAAAGCGCGACCGAGGGCGCGTGCCTGGTACGGACGTCGTGTCGAATCAGGTCGCGCGGGCGAGTGTTCGCGTCCCGGGCTCAGCAGGGCGTGGCGGTCGTAGCCCGCCATGAAGCGTCGTCGCCGGTACGGTCCAGCTCCAGTCGCACGCACCGCGCCGGCTGCTCGGGTACCCGCGACACGGAGCCGTCCGCGGCGAGACGCTCGTGCGCCGGTTGGGAGAGCTCGGCCTGCACCGCTGCGGTAGCCGGATCGCGGCTGAGGACCCGCAGCTGGACCACCTCGGTCCGATAGCCGCGCAGCTGCAGGTCGGCGTCGGTGAGCTCGGTGAGCACCGTGGCATCGGCGGCGGCCAGCGGCGAGCCGGGCACTGTGGCATCCGCCAGGGCGACGGCGTCCCGTGCCGTGAGCGCCGCATCTCGCCTGGCGAGAAGGTCATGAACCGCTGCGGCGATTTCGGCTGTGGTGTCGGTGGAGGTCTCCTCGTCACCCGCTTGCCCCTGGCTCGTCTGCACGTGGCCTGCGCGGGCCTCGCCTGCCGCCTGGGCGACGCGACTGGCTATCCCCGCCGCCATGCTCACCGGTGCGGCCTTCGGCGGCGCCTCCGGTGTCAGGTCAACGGCCCCCTGCCACACCGCAGACCCCGTCACCAGCGTGAGCAGTACCGCAGCGGCCGCCGCCCGCAGCAGCCACTGCCGTGGCCCCACCGCCCGGTGCCGTCGCCGTGGGCGTAGGCGCCGGCTGCGCGCCCGGGTGGTGAGCTCCCGGGCCGCATGCTCACGCAGGGTTGCCGAGGCAAGCACCTCGGCCGGTGCCAGAGCGATCGCCACCTGAGCTCCGCCGTCGAGCAGCTGACGCGCGCGCCGAGCAGATGGACGCTCCCCGGGCTCCCGGCACAGCAACGGCGCGAGTAGCGCCGCCACCTCCTCACGCGCTCCCGACTCGGCGGCCCACAGGCTCAGTTGCGCGGCTGAGTAGACGTCTGCCGCAGTGCCGAGGGCGGCGCCGGTATCCACTTCCGGTGCGCGGAACCCGCGGGTGCCGCGGTCCGGTCCCGCTCCCCCGACCAGGTCCACCAGCACCGGCCGGCCGGCGCCCTCCTCGGTGGGGGTGACGATCACGTTCGCCGGCGACACATCGCCGTGGATGATCCCGGCCGCATGCAGACCCTCCAGCGCTGCCAGCAGCCCGCCGGCCAGCTGCGTGCATTCGGGCACGCTCAGACCGCGGCGGGCCGCCCGCAGGGTTGACAGGGTGGGCCCGTCGATGAAGTCCTGCACGACGGCGAGACCGTCCGCGAGCTCGACCAGGCCCAGCACTCCGGCGACGCCGGGATCGTGTACCCGCGCTGCCGCTTGGACGCGAGCCCGCAGTCCGGCCGGTGCCTCGGTCAGGAACCGGAGCGCGACCGGCCGGCCGTCGGCGTCGGTACCCCGGCGCACGGCACCGTCCGCGCCGAACCCCGCCACGCCGGTGAGGGTGTAGCCGGGAACGGTGACCGTCGCACTCATCCCGCCAGCGAACCGCAGTTCCGCGCTGGGCGCGGACGTTGTCCACAGGTTCGCCCGGAACTCCCCTACTCGGCCGAGTTGTCCACAACCTCGGCGGCTGCCGGATCAGGCGACCCGGGCCAGTGCTGCAGCGCCCAGCCGTCGCTGTCCACGTCCACCCGCGCGATCGCGCAGTGCGGCAGCCAGCGCGCGGCGAGCAGTTCCGGGGTGGCACGCCCGGCCAGTCGCGGGATCGCCACAGCCATCACTCCCCCATGGCTGATCACCACCACGGTCTCCCCGCGATAGGAGTCCGCCACGTCGTCGATCGCCAAGCCGAACCTCGCCACCAGGTCGGCACCGGACTCCCCGCCCGGGTACGCCGCCGTCAGGTCGCCGGCCACCCAGGAGTCGAATACGGCATCGACTCGTTCCTGGTCCTCGCTCCCGACCAGGTCCCCGATGGCGTACTCCTGCACCCCTGGCAGCTCTTCCGCGGCCAGGCCCAGCCCATCGGCGACGATCTGCGCGGTCTGCTCCGCCCGGCCCATCGTGGACGTGAAGACCGCCGCCACCCGCTCCCCCGCCAGTCGTTCGGCGAGCGCTCTCGCCTGCGCACGTCCGTTCGCGGTCAGGCCGAGGTCCGGGCCACCCACCGGGTCCGGATCCGGGTAGGCGGCCGCGGCATGGCGGACCACCAGGAACCGGGCCGCGCACTGGAGATCGCTCACCTGGTGAACGCTACCCCTGTCACCGGCAGACCGGCGGCGCACTGGGCATACAGTGGACGCCATGATGATCCACCGGTGGGGTCTGGGAGAATCGCTCATCGACTACCACGAGGCGTGGGACCGGCAACGGGATCTGCACGGCGCCGTAGTGGACGGCGGAGCCGACACCACGCTGCTGCTCGAGCACGCCTCGGTGTACACCGCCGGGCGGCGCACGGCGAAGTGGGACCGGCCCACGGACGGCACCCCGGTGGTGGACGTGGACCGCGGCGGCCGGATCACCTGGCACGGCCCCGGCCAGCTGGTGGCCTACCCGATCGTGCGGCTGGCCGAACCGGTGGACGTGGTCGCCTACGTGCGGGCTCTGGAGCAGGCGGTGATCGACACCTGCGCGCACTGGGGCATCACCGCTGAACGGGTCGAGGGGCGTAGCGGGGCGTGGGTGCGCGGACAGGACGGAGCGCAGGACCGCAAGATCGCCGCGATCGGGGTGCGAGTGGCCCGCGGGGTGACCATGCACGGGGTGGCCATCAATGCCTGCCCGCAGCTGGCCGCCTACTCCTCGATCGTGCCCTGCGGGATCACCGACGCCGGTGTCACGTCCATTTCTGCACTGACCGGTGGACAGATCTCGGTGACCGACTGCGCGGATGCCTTCGAGCCGCACCTGCAGCAAGCCCTGAGCCCACTGTTAGCCCGGGTAGCGGCATGACCCCCATTTCCCTCCGGGTCGTCATGTCAGGGGTGCGCCATATCGCACCTCTGACATGACGACCGCAGTAGGGGCGGGTGGGCCGGGGGTCTGGTCACCATGTGGTCCCCTTGGCGCATTCGGGCAGACCCCGGCATAGGGTGAGGCGTAAGCCCCCGATGGAAGGTAAGCGAGAAATGGCTGTCGCTCCTGAAGGACGCAAGATGCTTCGCGTCGAGGCCCGCAACGCGGCGGTCCCGATCGAGAAGAAGCCCTCCTGGATCAAGACCCGCGCCACGATGGGCCCGGAGTACACCGAGCTCCGTTCGCTGGTGCAGCGCGAGGGTCTGAACACGGTCTGCCAGGAGGCGGGCTGTCCGAACATCTTCGAGTGTTGGGAGGATCGCGAAGCGACCTTCCTGATCGGCGGGGACCAGTGCACCCGGCGGTGCGACTTCTGCCAGATCGACACCGGGAAGCCAGCCGCTTTCGACGCGGACGAGCCGCGCCGCGTGGCCGCATCTGTACAAGCGATGGGTCTGCGCTACTCCACGGTCACGGGGGTGGCACGGGACGATCTGGAGGACGGCGGAGCCTGGCTGTACGCCGAGACCGTCCGGCAGATCCACCAGGTCAACCCGGGCACCGGCGTCGAGCTGCTCATCCCGGACTTCAACGCCGATCCGGACCAGCTGGCCGAGGTGTTCTCCTCCCGGCCGGAGGTGCTCGCACACAACCTGGAGACGGTGCCGCGGATCTTCAAGCGGATCCGCCCCGGGTTCCGGTTCGAGCGGTCCCTGCAGGTACTCACCGCCGCCCACGAGGACGGTTTCGTCACCAAGTCCAACCTGATCCTCGGCATGGGCGAGACCTACGAGGAGTCCGTGGACGCGCTGGAGCAGCTGCACGACGCCGGCTGTGACCTGATCACCATCACCCAGTACTTGCGGCCCTCGCTGCGCCACCACCCGGTGGACCGGTGGGTGAAGCCGGAGGAGTTCGTGGCGCTGTCCGAAGAGGCGGAGCGGATCGGGTTCCTCGGTGTGATGGCCGGACCTCTGGTGCGCTCCTCCTATCGTGCCGGTCGGCTGTGGGGCCAGGCGATGGCCCGCCGGGGGCAGACGATCCCGGAGGCGCTGGCACACCTCGCGGAGCCGGTCACCGCCCGCCAGGAGGCTGCCTCCCTGCTGGCCCGGTGAGACGGGCTCGCACGGTGAGACGGGCTCGCACGGTGAGGCCTGCTGGCCCCGTGAGACGGGCTCGCACGGTGAGGCCTGCTGGCTCGGTGAGGCCTTGCGGAACTCGCCTTGACCCGAAACCAGCCGACCGATGAAGCTGGCAGGCACACGCTCCTGGCGGTTCGCCGTCGAGGTGAGCGACGTGCTGCACCTCGCGCTGCGCGTGCGGGACGGCGCGGGGCTGGCGGTGCCCGCCAGCGACGACGTGCCTCCGCCGCTCACCGACCCCCCGGCGCCGATCGCGCTGGACGTGGACCAGCAGGCTGCCGGGATCGAGTGGCACGCCTGGTGGCGGGAGCTGGTCGAGCTCGAGTGCCGGCGCCAGCTGCTCCGCCCGGACCAGGTGACCGAGAGCTGGGGCAAGGTGACCCGTCGACTGCGCGCAGAACTGACGGCGGCAGCCGATCCGCCCCGGTTCGCCGCACTCCAGGAACGCCCCGCCCTGCAGGCCGCTGCGCGAGCGGTCCGGCCGAGCCCACGCCGGTGGGTGGACCAACAGTTGCAGGCCGCCCGCGGCGGCCAGGACGTGATCGACTGGGCCGTGGTGAACACTGCGGTGCACGCGGTGGCGGCACAGACCGGTGCCGGGGTGAACGCCTTGAACGGGTGCGCCCTGGTGCTACTGGTCCGGGGTAGCTGGTGGCAGCAGATCAGGCCGGGCGTCGTCCTCGCCTCGGTGGACGCTGCCGCCGATCCGCCGGCTGCCGACGCGCTCGTCCACGCCGCCCTCCACTCCAGTCTGTGAGCCCGGCGCACAGCGCCATCGGGGCGTCGGCGGACCGGTAGGCTGGGACCCATCATGGCGAAGAAGAACACCACAGATGCGGGCGCGGCGCCCAAGCCGAAGAAGAAGCGTTGGTACCACCAGATCTGGGAAGTCTTCCAGATGGTGCGGCGGGCCCAACCGTCGATCACGTTCGTGCTGCTCGGCATCTTCCTCGGTGTGGTCGCCATCGGGGTGGCCATCGGCCTGCTCTTCGACCAGGTGGTCTACTTCGCACTGATGTCGGTGCCGTTCGGTCTCCTGGCGGCGATGTTTGTGCTCGCCCGCCGCGCCGAGACCGTGGCCTACCGCCGGATCGAGGGTGAGCCCGGCGCCGTCTCCGCCGCGCTCGGCACGATCAAGCGGGGGTGGAACATCGAGGAGGAACCGGTGGCGATCGACCCGCGCCACCAGGACATGGTGTTTCGGGCCGTCGGCCGCCCGGGTGTGGTGCTGATCGCCGAAGGACCGGCACACCGGGTACCCAAGCTGCTCGAGAGTGAGCGCAAGCGGGTGGCGCGGATCGTACCGAACGTGCCGATCGTGCTGCTGCAGTGCGGCCGGGACGAGGGCCAGATCCCGCTGCCGAAGATCGCCTCGAAGGTGCGCAAGCAGAAGCCCCAGTTGACCAAGAACGAGACCGCCGAGGTATCCAAGCGGCTGCGCGCGCTGAAGTCGCACGCGCTGCCGATCCCGAAGGGCGTGGACCCGCGCCGTGCCCGCCCGGACCGCAAGGGTATGCGCGGCCGCTGACGACTGACCGGCTGCGCAGGGAGGTTGTCGAGCAACGACCGGATCGCTGTCGACGACCCTGCTGAGCGCACGGATGGCACGTTCTGCCGGTTAGCTCGAAGATAGGGCCATGAACGCACGGCCCGGTGAGGCACGAGCGATACGAGCGAAAGTCATCCGCAGGACTGCGCCGTGACCTCGCTGGGCCGATCTCCGGATCGGTTCCGTCGGCCGAAGCCCTCAGGCGGTGCGAGGCTCCGGCAATGGCTGTTGCACGACCTGCCCGAGTTTCGTGGCCTGCGCCATGGGCCCTTCGCGCGTGCCGGCGAGAAGGATCTGCGGCACCGGTGGTGGCGGGTGATGTGCCTGACCGGCGTCGACTACTTCTCCACGCTCGGCTACCAGCCGGCGATCGCCGCACTGGCCGTCGGCGTGCTGTCCCCGCTGGCTACCCTCGTGCTGGTGCTGGTCACCGTGCTCGGAGCTTTGCCGGTGTACCGGCGGGTGGCGCGAGAGAGCCCGCACGGGGCGGGCTCGATCGCGATGCTCGAACGCCTGCTGCCGCACTGGCGCGGGAAACTTCTCGTGCTGACGCTCCTCGGGTTCGCGATGACCGACTTCATGATCACCATGACGCTGTCGACGGCCGACGCCACCGCACACCTGATCCACAACCCCTTCATGCCTGCCGGACTCGCCGGCCATGAGGTGGGCATCACCTTGGGGCTACTGGGTGCGCTGGGCGTCGTGTTCCTCCGCGGCTTCCGGGAGGCGATCGGCCTGGCGGTACTCGTGGTCGGGGCCTACCTGGCGCTGACCGCAGTACTGATCCTTATCTGCCTGATCCAGGTGCTTGGTCAGCCGCTCGTCATCGGCGACTGGTGGACGGCTGTCACCACAGCTCACGGCAACCCGGTGATCGCGGTGGCACTGGCCCTCCTGGTGTTCCCGAAACTCGCCCTCGGACTCTCCGGATTCGAGACCGGGGTCGCCGTCATGCCCCAGGTGCGCGGTGCGGCCCGAGACACTGAGGACCGCCCGGAGGGCCGCATCCGGGGCACCACACGCCTGCTGAGCACGGCCGCGGTGATCATGAGCGCCTTCCTGCTGACCTCCAACTTCGCCACTGTGCTGCTGATCCCCGGCCAGGAGTTCCAACCCGGCGGCCAGGCCACCGGGCGAGCACTGGCCTATCTGGCCCATGAGCAGGTGGGCGAGGGGTTCGGGACCGTCTACGACCTCAGCACGATCACGATCCTCTGGTTCGCCGGAGCCTCGGCCATGGCCGGACTGCTGAACCTGGTGCCACGCTTTCTGCCGCGATACGGCATGGCGCCACCGTGGGCCCGGGCCTCCCGCCCCCTCGTGCTGGTGCTGCTGGCGGTCGCTTTCGCCGTCACCGTGGCCTTCGACGCGGACGTGAACGCCCAGGGCGGCGCCTATGCCACCGGAGTGCTGGTCCTGATCAGCTCGGCAGCCGTCGCCGTGATGCTCTCTGCCCGGAAGCAGGGACAGCGGCGAGCCACGGTGGGCTTCGCCCTGATCACCCTGGTGTTCGTCTACACCACGGTTGCCAATATCGTGGAGCGTCCCGACGGTATCCGCACCGCCGGGATCTTCATCGGTGGCCTCCTGGTGATCTCCTTCGCCTCCAGGGCCCGACGTTCGTTCGAGCTGCACGCAACCGGGGTCCGCCTGGCCGCCACGGCAGTAGAGTTCCGGGTCGCCCTGGAGCAGGGGCCGTTGTACCTCATCGCCCGCGATCCCCGCGAGCAGGGGACGCTCACCTACCGGGAGAAGCTCGCTGCGGTCACCGTCGTTCACCACCTGCCCGCAGACGCCAATGTCTTCTTCCTGGAGGTGGTCGTCGAGGACTCGTCCGAGTTCGAGACCGAACTCAACGTCCACGGCACGACCCGGCACGGGTACCGGGTCCTCGAGGTGCACGGCCCGGCCATACCGAACTCCATCGCCTCGGTTCTGCTGTACCTGCGGAACATCACTGCGGAGGTACCGCAGATGTACTTCGGCTGGACGGAGGGGAACCCGCTCACCAACTTGCTCCGCTTCCTGGTCCTCGGAGCCGGCGAGATCGCCCCGGTCACGCGCGAGATCCTGCGCCGAGCCGAACCGGATATCAGTCAACGCCCTCGGGTGCACGTGGGGTAGCAGAGAGCGCGGGGAGACCACCTGCACGCACCGACTACTTGCGTGCGGGCACCGGAACCCAGTCGCGCCCGAACCACCTGCGGGCCCGCTCGGCGCCGAACGACTGCTTCTCCTGGGCGTTCTCCACCGATGGCCCGACCATTCCGCCGTACGGCGCACGGTCCGGGGCAAAGGTCACGTCCACCTTCGCCACCTGCCCGCCACCGAACTCCATCAAGCAGACTCCCTGGCCCCCGTATTCGGCCGCAGACGATCCTCCCCGCACCTGCTCGATGATCTGCTCGGCGACCACTGCGGCCTGCCCCTCGGAGAAGACCCCGGCCTTGGGTGTGCCGACGCTGGTGACGTCCCCGACCGCGAAGACACCGTCGAATCTGGTGCGCAACGTGCGCCGGTCCACCGGGATCCAGCCGTCCTCGGTCAGGCCAGCGTCGACCACCACCTGAGGCGCGTGATGCTTCGGAGCCGCGAGCAGCAGATCGAACGCCATCTCGCCACCGTCGCCCAGCGCAACCGTGCGCGCCGCCGGGTCCACCGAGCGCACCAGCTGGCCGGGATGCCAACCGATCCCCCGCTCCTCGAACGCCGCGAGGATCACCTCGGACGCTGCCGGCGAGGGCGGCACCGGCTTCGGCAACGGCATCACCAGGTCGATCGTCGACTTGTCCCGCAGCCCCCGTTCGGTGAGGAAGTCGTGCAGCAGCAGCGCCGTCTCGCTCGGCGCGGGCGGGCACTTGAACGGCGTGGACGTCACCGCGACCACCACCCGGCCGCCGTCGAACGCCTGCAGCGCATCGCGAGCCGCCTCGGCACCGGGGACCGTGTAGAACTCGTGCCCGGCTTCCACCAGTCCGGGGGTCGCAGCCGGATCGAGGTCAGCGCCCAGGGCGATGACCAGGATGTCCGCGGCGAGCTCACCGGAGCTGAGGGTGACAGTGCGCGCCACCGGATCGATACCGAGCACCTCGGCGCGCACCATCCGCACACCGGGATGGGCCGCGTCGGCGTAGGGCAGCCGCACATGCTCGGCCTCGGTGTGGCCGAACATGAAGTCGAGCTTGGAGAACCCGAACACGAAACTCTCCGCGCGGTCGACGAGGGTGGTCTCCGCCTCGTCGCCCAGCGCCTGGGAGAGCATCGATGCCACCTCAAGGCCGCCGAACCCGGCGCCGAGGATCACCACCCGCTGTCTGCTTCCGGTCATGGCCGAACTGTACGCCCGTGTGGGCGCCGATCAGGGTGAAACCAGCGGTCGATGTGAGCGCGCGCGTGCCGGTGGGTGCTCGCCGCCTCTACAGCCGCACGACCTGCGTCCCGGACCACCGGTCGTGCAGGCTGCGACCGACCGGGTCGGTGACCACCGCCGGGATCACCAGCAGCACCCCCACCGTGCGCGCCAGTCCGCGCAGCGGACCGGGCAGGCCGCCGGCCAGCGTGCGCATCCCCACCCCGAGGATCCGGTGCCCGATCGTGGTGCCGGCGGTGCCGACGAGCAGGAACGTCATCAGGCCGAAGACCGCCAGGGTGGCCATCGGGTCGTAGGCGAAGAAACCGGCGCTGATCGCCGAGGCCAGCGCCCAGTCGATGCAGATCGCCGCGATCCGCCGGCCCCAGTAGCCCGGGAACTGCGGCGCGTCCTCGTCTGCCCGCGAGCCGCGGGAGGCCTGAGAACCCCGATCCTGGGTGACGTCACTCACCAGGCCAGGTTACGCCGTCGACGGCGGAAGGTGAGTGTCCAGATGAAGGTCGCCGCGCCCACGGCTCACCTAGGTGCGGTTAACATTGCCGACACATTGCGGTGACGGCGCAGAAACGCCGTCGCAATAGCGTGTGCGGCAACACACCAACACCGAGGAGCAACGGATGTTCAGTAGTGCCGAGGAGGCCATCGCCTTCACGAAGGAGCAGGACGTCAAGTTCGTCGACGTGCGCTTCTGCGACCTCCCGGGGGTGATGCAGCACTTCAACATCCCGGTCGAGGCGTTCACCGGCGAGGCGTTCACCGAGGGCCTGATGTTCGACGGCTCCTCCATCCGCGGCTTCCAGGCGATCCACGAGTCGGACATGAAGTTGGTACCCGACGTGACCAGCGCGTTCGTGGACCCGTTCCGCAAGGAGAAGACCCTGGTGGTCAACTTCTCCATCGTGGACCCGTTCACCGACGAGCCGTACTCGCGCGACCCGCGCAACATCGCGGCCAAGGCCGAGGCGTACCTGACCTCCACCGGTATCGCGGACACGGTGTTCTTCGGGGCCGAGGCAGAGTTCTACATCTTTGACGACGTCCGGTTCCAGACCAGCCCCGAGGCGAGTTTTTACTTCATCAACTCCAACGAGGCCGCGTGGAACACCGGCCGGGACGAGGACGGCGGCAACCGCGGCTACAAGACCCGGTACAAGGGCGGCTACTTCCCCGTCTCCCCGAACGACCAGATGGCCGACCTGCGGGATGAGATGGTCACCGTGATGCAGGCCGCGGGCCTCGAGGTCGAGCGGGCGCACCACGAGGTGGGCACCGCCGGGCAGCAGGAGATCAACTACCGGTTCAACACGCTGCGTTCGGCGGCCGACGATCTGATGAAGTTCAAGTACATCATCAAGAACGTGGCCTGGAACGCCGGCAAGTCGGCCACGTTCATGCCGAAGCCGATCTTCGGGGACAACGGGTCCGGGATGCACTCCCACCAGAGCTTGTGGGCCGGCGGCGAGCCGCTGTTCTACGACGAGCGCGGCTACGGCGGTCTCTCCGACATGGCGCGCTGGTACATCGGCGGGCTGCTCCGGCACGCGCCGAGCCTGCTGGCGTTCACCAACCCTTCGCTGAACTCTTATCACCGCCTGGTTCCCGGGTTCGAAGCGCCGGTCAACCTGGTGTACTCGGCGCGGAACCGGTCCGCGTGTATCCGGATTCCGGTGACCGGGGCCTCGCCGAAGGCAAAGCGGGTGGAGTACCGGGTACCGGACCCCTCGTCGAACCCGTACCTGGCGTTCGCGGCGATGCTGATGGCCGGGATCGACGGGGTGAAGAACCGGATCGAGCCGCCGGAGCCGATCGACAAGGACCTGTATGAGCTGCCGCCGGAGGAGCACGCGGACATCGAGCAGGTGCCGGACTCCCTCACCGGCGCGCTGAACGCCCTCGAGGCAGATTTCGACTATCTCACCGAGGGTGATGTGTTCACCCCGGACCTGATCGACACCTGGATCGAGTACAAGCGCACCAATGAGGTGGATGCCGTGCGCGTGCGCCCACACCCCCACGAGTTCGAGCTTTACTACGATTTGTGAGGAGTGAGGCGCAGTGGGGCCGAGGAACGAGGTCCCGCGTAGCCGAGCCCCGCAAGCAAATCGTCACAGGTACAGATTTGTGAGGAGTGAGGCGGAGTGGGGCCGAGGAACGAGGTCCCGCGTAGCCGAGCCCCGCTGACGTTCGCCCGTCGGAGGTACCTTGCACGATCCGAGGGAGGTTACAGCTTGCCTCCGATCGTGGAAGGTACCTCCGACGAGTCTGGTCTACCCGCCACGCGCCCGCCGCCGGCCGTCCGGAAGCGCCCGCGCGAGCGGATAGTGTCAAACTATGGCTAGCCCGGCACCCGACATCGCAGTAGACGCCCGCTACGATCTGATCATCATCGGTACCGGATCGGGAAACTCGATCCCCGGCCCGGAGTTCGACGACCGGTCGATCGCCATCGTCGAGGAGGGCACCTTCGGCGGTACCTGCCTGAACGTGGGCTGCATTCCCACCAAGATGCACGTGTACGCGGCCGATGTCGCCCTGGAGACCGCCCAGTCCGGCCGGCTCGGCCTCGACGCCCAGGTCAACGCCGTCGACTGGCCGGGTATCGGCACCCGCATCTTCGACCAGCGCATCGATCTGATTGCCGCGGGTGGGGAGGCCTACCGCCGCGGCCCCGAGACACCGAACATCGATGTCTACGACCAGCACGCCGTGTTCGTCGGTGCACGCACCTTGCGCACCGGGCAGGGAGCGGACGAGAAGATCATCTCCGGCGACCAGATCGTCATCGCTGCCGGCTCCCGGCCGTTCATCCCGGAGGCGATCACCGCCTCCGGCGTGCACTATCACACCAACGACGACATCATGCGGTTGCCCGAGCTGCCGAAGTCGCTGGTGATCGTCGGCGGCGGGTTCATCGCGATGGAGTTCGCGCACGTCTTCGACGCCCTGGGGGTCGAGGTCACCGTCGTCTCCCGCTCCCCGCTGCTGCGCCACCTGGACGCCGATCTGCACGAGCGTTTCAACAACCTCGCCGCGGAGCGCTTCACGGTCCTGCGCGGCCGCACGGTGGTCGGCGCCGACGAGTCCGAGCAGGGGGTGAGCGTGCGCCTGGACGACGGCGCTACGGTCACCGCCGACGTGCTTCTGGTGGCCACCGGGCGGATCCCGAACGGCGACCGGCTCGACCTCGCGGCCGGTGGCATCGCGATGACCGACCAGGGCGGCGTGCAGGTCGACCAGTACGGCCGGTCCACTACTGCCGACGGCGTGTGGGCACTCGGGGACGTGTCCTCCCCGTACATGCTCAAGCACGTCGCCAACGCCGAGATGCGCGCCGTCCGGCACAATCTGCTCCATCCCGAGGACCTGCAGGCGATGCCACACGAGCACGTGCCGTCCGCGATCTTCACCCACCCGCAGATCGCCACCGTCGGCCTGACCGAGGCCGAGGCGCGCGGCCAGGGCTATGCGGTCACGGTCAAGGTGCAGAACTATGGCGATGTGGCCTACGGCTGGGCGATGGAGGACACCACCGGAATCTGCAAGCTGGTGGCCGACCGGGACACCGGCAAGCTCCTCGGCGCCCACTACCTGGGCCCGCAGGCCGCCACGCTGATCCACCAGATGATCACCGTGCTGGCGTTCGATCTGGACGTGCGCGAGGTGGCCACCAAGCAGTACTGGATCCACCCGGCGCTGGCCGAGGTCACCGAGAACGCTCTCCTCGGGCTCGACTTCTCCTGACCTAGCCACACCCGCACCCGCCAGGCCGGACTGCCACCCCGGCCTGCGCCGTCGCCCTTGGTGACGCATTGATGAACTCTTGGCCAACGGCTTGGAGTGCCTCCAACACCGCCTCTACTGTCGGGATGACAGGGCACCCGGGCCGCAAGTCCCGCGCTGTGCCGTGACTTCCACCAAGGAGTACCGAGATGAGCGTGCCCGCGAAGCGGCACCACCTTCCCCGGCCGGCCCGGATCGCCGGCACGGTGGCCGCGGCAGTTGCCGCATCGATGATCGTGGTGCCGGGCGCCCACGCTGCCCCTGCACCAGCACCCGGCCAGGCACTGGCTGCGCCGGCCATCACCCGGGACCTCACCGAGTCACCGGCGGTGGCCGAGGCTGTGGTGAGTCTTCAGGCCACCGAGATGGTCTACGGCTCCACGGGTGAGCTGGTGGCTGCGGTGGGGACCGTCGACGGCGATCCGGTCACCTCGGGCACGGTGAGCTTCCTGCTGAACGGGCGCACCCTGAGCGCGGACGTGGTCGACGGGTCAGCCAGTGTGCCGGTCACCACTGCGGACTTCGGCTCCGTGCACGGCTACCCGCTGAACACCGGCGGCTACTGGTTCCGCGCCACCTACACCGGCGAGGGCCACACCGACGCCGAAGCCTCCGCCAAACTCCAGGTGAGCCCCGCCGATCCGGCCCTTGAGGCCACGATCGCCCCGGAGGCTGTCCCGGGCGAGGCGGTCGCGATCGAGGGCCGGCTCACCGCTCAGCCCGACCACGAGGGCCAGCCTCAGGGCAGCCTGCAGCTCGTCGTCGACGGCGAACCGGTCGGTGACCCGGTGCGGGTGGGCGACGACGGTGGGTTCGTGACGGAGTTCACCGCGCCCGAGTCCTGGCAGCCCGGAGAGCACACCGTGGAGCTGACCCTCCCGCGGCACGGGAACTTCAACGCCGCCTCCTTCGCGCTGACCACCACGGTGAACCCGGCGACGAGCGAGACCGTGGTGCGCGTGCAGGATGCCGAGATGGTCTACGGCTCCACGGGTGAGTTGGTGGCCGCGGTAGAGACCGTCGACGGCGATCCGGTCACCTCGGGCACGGTGAGCTTCCTGCTGAACGGGCGCACCGTGAGCGCGGACGTGGTCGACGGGTCAGCTGATATGTAGCCGTTTTTGTCAAGTGGCAGGGTGAGGCGCCCGTCCCCCGTTACTGGGGGCGGGCGCCTCTGCTTCGCCGGCCTGGGTAGGTGGTGAGCGTGTCGTTGGCGACGCGCGGTCAGACTGATATGCGCGGGTTGGTTACCGCAGGACGGGGTGTTCGGCAGGAGCGGTCCGCGTGTCTAGGGTCGAGCGTGGCCTGGCCCAGGGGCCCGGTTGCTCATAGCTGTGTCGCGGGTCGCTCCACGCGCTGCTCCCACCGCGTTGGTCGGCGAAGCGGTCTGTGGGGACTATTCCTCGAGTACTGCCAGGGACCAGCACCAGCCGGCCAGTTCTCGGGCGATGGCGACGTTGGCGACCACGTGGCGCTTGCGGCGTTCGCGGAAGGTGTTCCAGCGCTGGTGCAGGCGCCGGTTCCCGGCATCGCCACGGGCCCGGGCAGCCGGTGGGGCCAGTTCCCAGCGGTCCTGGATGGTCTTGCCGATCACGTAGCGGGCTCGGTGGTGCCAGGCGGCTTCGACCAGGAGCCGCCGCACGTGAGTGTTGCCGGTCTTGGTGATCGAGCCCTGGACCCGGGAGGCACCGGAGGAGTACTCCGAAGGGACAAGGCCGACGAACGAGCCGATGCTGTTTCCGGTGAAGCGGTGCCAGTCGCCAACCTCGACCGCCAGGGCCAGTCCGGTCAGGTCGCCGATCCCGCGCAGGCAGCCAAGGCGTCGCACGATCGGAGTGAATTCACTGTCCGCGGCCATCGCCGCGATCGCTTCATTGAGGCGGTCCCGGCGCGCCTGGACCGTCAACACAGCCTCGAAGTCAGACTCATAAGTCAACTGCAGTGCGTGCGACTCGAACCGCTGTCGGCGTAGCCACGCCTCATGCACGCCGGTCCAGGCCCGCCCATCGGAATAGACGAGCCCATGGCGCAGCAGCAGCTTGGAGAGCCGGTGGCGAGCCCGCATCAGATCACCACGGGCGTCCTCACGAGCACGGACCAGATCACGAGCATTTTCCTCGTCCACGGTCGGGACCCTCACGGCGGTGAACTCATCCAGCCGGAGCAACCGCGCCAGATGCACCGCGTCCCTGGCATCGGTCTTCACACGATCGCCACTGGGGCGCTGCAACTTCGACGGCGCCACCACCTCGCACCGGATCCCAGTCGCCATCAGATGCCGATACAACCCGAACCCTGTCGGGCCAGCCTCATAAGCGACCGCCGCCGGGCCAGGCAGGTCGTTCACCCAGGATCGGATCTCCTCATGCGAAGGCGTCAATCTAGTTCGGAAGAACTCGCCCGTGACGCCATCGATCGCTGCAGCAACGACCGACCTTGCGTGCACGTCGAGCCCCACACTCGTACGCTCGGTAAACACCGGGGCCTCCCACAACTGTCGGATAGGCCGAGCAGGCGGCCCCTGCTCGGTAACCCACGAACATGTGTGAGAGAGGCCCCGGCCCGCAACCCCTCCACGCCGGACAGGTCACTACATACCGTCTAGTGTGCCGGTCACCACTGCGGACTTCGGCTCCGTGCACGGCTACCCGCTCAACCACGGTGGCTACTGGTTCCGCGCCACCTACACCGGCGAGGGCCACACCGGCGCCGAAGCCTCCGCCAAACTCCAGGTCGTCAAGGCGCCGGTCGAGCTGGCGGCGTACCCCGAGACGGATGAGCTCGAGGCCGGTGACAGCCTCACTCTGGACGGTCGCGTCACCGCACTCGAGGGTAACGACGGCCAGCCGCAGGGGAACCTGCAGGTGATCGTCGACGGCGAACCGGTCGGTGACCCCGTGCGCGTCACCGAGGACGGCTCCTTCAGTACCGAGGTGACGATCCCCGAAGGCACCGCACCGGGTGAGTACACCATCGGCCTGGTCTACGGCGAGAGCGCCAACTTCACCGAAGGCTCGGTCGAGCTGGACCTCACCGTCGTCGCCCCCGAAGACGCTCCGGAATCGATCTGGGACTTCCTCCAGCGCATGCTGCGCGAGCTGCTCGACTGGCTCGGCTCACTACTCGGCGGGCGCTGACCCCTCTCACCCTCGCCGGCCGCACCCACCAGGGCGTCGGCCGGCGAGCGTGGGTTTGCGGTGTCCGGATGGTAGCGAGGACAGCAGCCGCGCCTCACCCACCGCTACACTCCCCTGCGTGTATATCCCGACCGATCCTGAGTCCTGATGCCTGACGCTCAGTTCAGTGAGTTCGCCTACGGCTACGCCGTCATCCGCGAGGCGGAGCAGCTGCTCACCCGACTCGGTGCCGCGATCACCGGCGCACCGGTGCTGCCGTCGCTGATCACGGAGAACACCGTGGGCTATGACGCGAACCTGGTGGCTGTCGACTTCTCCCTGTTCCTGCAGTTCAAGCGCTCGTTCCACGTCTCCGCGCTCCATCCGGTGGGCCCGTGCGGCTCCCCCGGCGGTCGGCCGCACTGCACCTGGGCGTACTGGATGAAGGAGCATTACCGGTTTGCGGCGGACACCACCTCCAACCAGTTCCACGCGATGCGTGGCTATGAGGACGCAGTCGCGCTCGGCTACACCGCTGGCCTGTCCGTCTACACCGCACCTGGCTTCGCCACCAACGCCGAGCTCGACCAGGCGTATCAGAGCGGAGCGATCCTCGACCGCTCGGTCGCGGTGCTCCCCTCCGAGTTCGACGCTGTCAGCAACGGCCCGCACAAGTACTCGTTTCTGCCGGACCTGAGCCGGGGCGTGATCACCTCCGCGCCCGTGCGTGCGGGCGCGACGCCCCTGGACCAGCTGATCACCGACACTGTGGAGGCGCGTGTCCCCAGGGTCCGCGATGACGCGGTCAGCCTGCAGCAGTGGGCGGCAGGGCTTTCGGAGCGGCTGGCGGACGGGCAGAGGGAACCGCGCGATCGGTTGATCCGCGCGGCCGAGGAGGGGGCTACCGGCCCGATCCTTCAGGCGCTACGCGATACCACCGGCTACCTCGGTGGCACGGTTCTCATGCTCGGGCGCCACCGCCCCTGAGCTTGTCATGTACTCCCTTCGGGCGGCCGGGAAGTCACAGCGGCCACCCGTGGAGTGGCCCGCATGCGGCCGCGTACTCCCCCGTGGAGTGGCTCGATGTAAGGGCCGTGTAATAGCCACCGCGGAGCGTGGGGCGGGCAATGACGGCCGATCGAGTCAGCACACGATCGACGTCGTCACCCCACCACGAGCGATGCGCTCGAATGGAGAACCGCGAAATGACCACCCACCGAATCCGCAAGACCCTCACTGGCGTGCTCGCCAGTGCTGCCCTGACTACCACCGCGCTCGTCGGCGTCTCCGGGGCGGCCCAGGCCGACGTCACAGCCTCCATGTACGGGTGCCCGTCTGGTGCCGTGTGCATCTACCCGGACGACGACTGGAACGGTGGCGACCCGTCACATGTGTTCTGGTCCTATGGCGACCACCGGATCTACAACCAGTACGGCGAGCACCGGATCTACAACAACCAGACCGGGAATGCCTGGGCCAGCCTGAGCCGGACCAGCGACGGCGACACCCCCATCAACTACGTGGCGCCCGGAAGCTTCACCGATACCAACCTCACGCCGATCAACGCCGTGAGCCTGTACGACGTCGGCTGAGAGAGCAGCGCTCGTTCCGGGCGCAAGAACCAGGGGGCAACTGAGGGGCCGGCCGGATGGGTCGGCCCCTCAGTGGTGCCCGCGCACGGGGAACCACTGTCATTGCCTGTAACTGTGGTGAAAGTGGTCTTCGGGAGCGTCAGTGGTGCAAGCAAGAACCAACTGATGAGGAGCGAACGGCAATGTCCGTGAAGCGAATCCGCAACGCCGCCACCGGCCTGCTGGCCACGGTGGCACTGACCATGACCGCTTTCGTCGGGCTGTCCGGCGCGGCACAGGCAGTCCCAGACCGGCCGCCCCCACCGGACACCGGTTGCCCCTCCGGCGCCGTGTGCGTCTATCCCGGCACCGGCTGGAACGGTGGCGACCCGACGTACGTCTTCTGGTCCTACGACGCTCACCGCATCTACAACCAGTACGGCGACCACCGCGTTTTCAACAACCAGACCGGGGGCGCGCATGCAGTGCTGAGCCCGGACTCGGACGGCTCCAGCTGGACCGTCACGATTCCGGCCGGGACATGGACGGACGAGAACCTGACGCCGATCAACTCGGTGTCTCTGTTCCCGCAGCGCTGATGTAAGCGAGAAGAAAGCGGCGCCGTGCAGAGTCATTTCTGAACGCGCCACGCGCGACGTCCGAGGGGGACGCTGAGGGGCTGACCGGAGATGGTCGGCCCCTCAGTCATGTCCGGACCGGGTCGCTGTCATCGCCCGTAACTGGAGTGAAAGTGGCCTCCGGCAGCGTCAGTGGTGCAAGCAGAAGCCAACCACAAAGGAGCACGCGGCGATGTCCGTGAAGCGAATCCGCAACGCCGCCACCGGCCTGCTGGCCACGGTGGCACTGACCATGACCGCATTCGTCGGGCTGTCCGGCGCGGCGCAGGCCATCCCGGCCACGCCACCGGCCCCGGACACGGGTTGCCCCTCGGGTGCGGTCTGCATCTACCCGGACGAATCCTGGAACGGGGGCAACCCGTCGCACGTCTTCTGGTCCTACGGCGTGCACCGGATCTACAACCAGTACGGGGACCACCGGATCTTCAACAACCAGACCGGTGGCGCCGCCATCGATGTCTGCTACGGCAGCGACGGAACCGACTGCGCCTTCATCTCGGCCGGGTTCTCGCAGGTCTTCAACCTGACCCCGATCAACTCGATTTCCCTGCGCACTCCCTGACCGAGTTGTCGGAGGTAAGTTCCGGTATCCGAGGTAGGGCACAACCCACCTCCGACACCGGAGCTTGCCTCCGTCTGTATGCGCGGCTGTATGCGCGGCTGGATGCGCGCGCCGGGCGGGTACGGGGGCACGCCGGGGCGGTGTGCGGTTCAATGGGGTGCAGATGTCGACCCAGGAGGAGCCCGTGCAGAAGCCCAGTTTGGACGCCATGGCGCGGCAGGTCGGTCGCCGTGCGGCCGAGGCCAGCAGTGGCCGCGCCGCAGAGACCGTGTACGGGGGCCACGAGAAGCGGCTGCGTCAGACGGTGATCGCGATGACCGAGGGCACCGAGCTCGCCGAGCACGAGAGCCCGGGTGACGCCACCATCCTGGTGATCAACGGCCGCCTCACCCTCACCGCGGGCGACGTCTCCTGGGAAGGACGCGACGGCGACTTCCTCGCCATCCCGGACGAGCGGCACAGCGTGCAGGCGGTCAGCGATACCGCATTCCTGCTCACCGTCGCGAAACGCTGACCTGGCCAAACCCGCACAGTAGGCTGCTGCCCAGCAGCGGTGTATCGACGTGGCACCGGCGGGGAACTGGAGTAGCCAAGCGATGAACTGTGCGACCTGCGGCGCTCCAGTCACCTCTGGTCAGATCTGCCCCCAGTGCGGCACGCCCGCACCGCACGCCAGCGCCGGCCCGGGCTCGGGTTCGGGTTCGGCCCCTTCGCCATGGTCGCAGCCCGGTCAGATCCCCGGAATGCAGCCCGCACCGCCACCGCCCGGTGGCCCGGGCGGCTACGGGTCCCCGGGCGGCTACGGGTCGCCGGGCGAGTACGGCTCCGTGGCCGGTCAGAATCCCGCGCCCGGCTACGGCTCGCCGTACGCCTCCTACCCAGCCTTCTCCGCACCGCAGATCCCCACCCCTGCCGGGCTGAGCCTGCCGGGCGCGGTCAAAGAGGTGCTTTCCAAGTACGCCACCTTCCAGGGTCGCGCCACCCGGCCGGAGTACTGGTGGTGGGCGCTGGCGTACCTCCTCGTTCTGGGGGTGCCGTGGCTGCTTGCCGCAGTTGTCGTCAGCGTGTCCAATCTTCGGTTCGAAGGGTCCCCGCTGGCCGGCCTCCTGGGCTTCTACACCCTGATCGTGATCCTCGGCTTGCTGGTCCCCACGGTCGCTGTCACGGTTCGGCGCCTGCATGACATGGGGCAGAGCGGCTGGCTCTACCTGATCACCTTCGTCCCCACCGTCGGGGGAATCATCTTGCTCGTCCTCTGCGCACTGCCGTCGAAGCCGTTCGCCAATGAGTACGGCCTTGCACCCGCACCGCGTCTGATCTAGTCCCCCGCCCCTCCCACCGGGTCGTCATGTCAACCGTGCGCTCAGGCGCACTGTGGTGTCTCGTGACATCGGTGACACTTTGTCATTTGACTTCGGTAACACTATGACGGGTTCCTGCGGCGGTAGCCAGGGTGACCGGTGAGGGTGATCTGGGTGGTGAGTTGGTTACCGATGAAGACGGCCAGGTGTCGGTTCTGGCGGATGACCAGGGCGGGTTGACCGGCGTGTTTGCGGCCCACGCTGAATTGTTCGCGGTTTACTGCCAGACACCCGCTGGCCGAGACCCTCGCGCGGGTGATCATCGGGGTGTTCGCAGCGCTGTTGGTGCCGGGCCCATCTAGCGGGCCGAGGGCGTAGCGCTGGGCCGGAGTGAGCCCGGCTAGGTGTTTCTTGCGACGCTTGTGGTTGTAGTGCTGGCGGTACTGGTCGAGCTGGGTTTGCAGGTCGGCGATGTTCTCGGCACGGGGTTGCTTGCGCAGCCACTTCAGTACCGTCTGGTGGGCTCGTTCGTCCTTGCCGCAGGTTTGAGGGTGCCTCACGCTGCTGGTGATGGCACACACCCCTACCGCGGTCAGGTTCTCCTCCAGTCGGCTGGTCCAGCCGCGGCGGCGTCCGGAGAACGCGCTGCCGTTATCGTCAGGAACAGGCGCGGGATGCCATGTTCGCTCAGGGCCCCAGCAACGGTGTTCCAGACATCGAGGGAGTTCTCGCTGCGGACCGCGGTCAGGGCCAGGTCGTAGCGGGAGCAGTCATCGAGCAGTTCCAGTACCACTACCGTGTGCCCGTCGGCCAGGTCCCACTCGAACCCGTCCATCTGCCATCGGGTGTTAGAGGCCTCGGCCTCGAACCGGCGCCAGGAGCGACGGGGGCGACGCTGCGGTATCGCCACGATCATTCCGCGACGCTCCAGGATCCGGTTGATCGTGGCGCGTGAGGGCAGCGGCTGGACGCTGTCCCACCGGTCGGGGTGGTCCTGGAGCCAGTAACCGATCTGGTCCGCGCCGGGTCCCAGCCCCATCATCGAGTTCCTTGCGAGCCAGCACCACCGCGTCCTGGACCGCTGGCCTGACCGCCCGCGGGTTACCGCGCGGACGACGAGAACGCGGAAAGAACCCTCGACACCCTCCTCGGCATAGCGTTTGCGGTACTTATAGAACGTCTTCGTCGTTGTCCCGATCCGCGCGCACTCCGCACGCACGTTGAACGACTCCCCACCCACATACCGCGCCACCAACGCCGCCAGCTCCGGACCCACCGGTACCCCATCTCTGGTCATGCCCCAGCATCAAGGGCAAGACCCCTCCGGTGTCACCGATGTGGTGAGACTTCCACCGCTACCGATCTCGTGAGCCTTCACAGTGCGCTCAGGCGCACCCCTGACATGACGACCGGCTGGGTGGGAGGGAGGGGGGATCAGACCGAAACCTGCGCGGTCTCCCAGATGTAGTCGTCTGCGTCGGTGAACGCCGGACCGTCGGTGCCGATCACCAGCCGGTGCGACCCGGAGCCCGCCGGATCTGCCCCGATCTCCTTGGCCGCGGCCTTGCGGGGGTAGAGCGCCAGTGTGATCCCTTCACCGGAGGCGGGGAACTCGGCATACTTGCCGCCAAAGCTGCGCCCCGCCTCGAAACCGCGGCCGGCGTAGAACTGTTTGCTGGCCTTGACGTCGTCCACGCCGAGCAGCAGTACCAGGTCCTTGAACTCCGGCGCGGCAGCGCCCATGTGCTTCTTCGAGGACGTGCCGAACCGCCAGATCGCGCCGTCCACGGACGCCACGATCGCCCCGTACCCCCAGAACGACTTAGCGGGCTCCTGGAGAACTGTTGCTCCGGCGTCGACCGCTGCCGCAACGAGCGCATCCACGTTACCGGGCTGCTCGGTCACCAGGGAGATGCCGTAGCCGCGGTACCCCTCGCTCGGCTCGGGGTCTCCGGTGGCGTGGATCCGGTCGGCCACACCGAGCGCGGAGCACACAGCGGCGGTGCCGGCGGGGTCGGTGGAAACCAAGGTCAAAGACGTGATGCGAGTCATCGGATTCATCCGTTCGGTGCGTGTGATCCGGCGTGTCCGGCGAGCTCTGCGCCCGCGTTCTCTCCGGCTGACTCACACGCTACGAACAAGCCCTGCCGCCCTGCTTCTCGATTCGTGATCACTCTGCGGCAAGGAAGAAGGCACTGCCCCGCTGGCGGGGCTGGTGAGTGGCTCGTATCAGGCGCCGGCGAAGAACGCCCCGGCCAGATCACCCAGTGCCACGGCGTCGGCAGTGTGCACGAGCTCTCGGGCCGAGTGCATGGACAGCAACGGCACTCCCACGTCCACGGTCCGGATGCCCAGCCGGGTAGCGGTCAACGGACCGATCGTGGAGCCGCACGGCACGGTGTTGTTGGAGACGAACTCCTGCACCGGGGCGCCGGAGCGTGCGGCCAGCCGGGCCATCAGTGCCGCGCCGGTGGCGTCGGTCGCATAGCGCTGGTTGGCGTTGATCTTCAGCAGCACTCCCCCGCCGGCCACCGGCTGGTTTGCCGGGTCGTGCCGCTCCGGGTAGTTCGGGTGGACCGCATGCCCGCAGTCGGCGGACAGACACCAGGAGCCGGCGTAGGCCTGCCGCTGCTGGGAACGGGTGGCGCCCAGGTTCTCCTCGACCCGGGTCAGCACGTCATCCAGGATCGGACCCGATGCCCCGGACCGGGTCTGCGAGCCGAGCTCTTCGTGGTCGAAGGCCGCGAGCACGCTGATCTGCCCGCCAGCGCCGCCCTGATGAGCGGCGGCGATCAACGCGCGCACCCCTGCGTGCACGGACACCAGGTTGTCCATCCGGCCGGCGGCGAACAGGGCAGCGTCATGACCGAACCGGGCCGGTGCCTGCGTGTCTGCGGTGAGCAGGTCGTACCCGCCGATCTCGGCGGCGTCCACCCCGGCAAACTGACCGATCACCCCGAGCAGATCGCCGTCCTCACCCGCACCCCAGACCGGCTGGACGTGCCGCTGCTTGTCCAGTGCGAGCCCGTTGTTCACCTCCCGGTCCAGGTGGATCGCCAGCTGCGGGATGCGCAGCATCGGCCCCGTCCGCACCAGACGCTGTGTCCCATCACGAAGCACGATCCGCCCGGCCAGCTCCAGTTCGCGATCCAGCCAGGAATTCAGCAGTGGGCCGCCGTAGACCTCCACCCCGGCCTGCAACCAGCCGCGCGAACCCGTGCTCGGCCGCGGCTTCAGCTTGAAACCCGGGGAGTCGGTGTGCGCGCCGAGCACCCGGAAGGGCGTGGTGGGACCGGCCGCGGCCGGCTGCAGCCAGGCGATCAGAGCGCCGTCGCGCAGGACGTAATAGCCACCCGGCTGCGCGGGCCACTCCTGATCTTCGGCGAGCGGGGTGAACCCGTCATCGTCGAGGCGCCGGGCCGCCTCCGCCGCCGCATGGTAGGAGGAGGGCGACGCGGTGATGAACGCCGCCAGGTCGTCGATGTACTCGGCCAACTGGTCCATCCGGCCATCCAATCATGGCTGCCGTGACCGGTTGAGACCCGCGCCGCCACCGCTGGCCCGACCGAAGCAACCCGCGCCGCAGCGCCTCCGCTCCGGCCCCACATCGTTGATCTCAGAAAGGTAACTATCGACGGCGCAACTTGCGTTGCGCTCCGTTGCTCACCTACTGTACCGGAAAGCGCTTTCAATTCCCGCGTACAGTCGCGCGGAATCCGTTCTCGCGCACGGGCCTAGCAAGGAGGCAGTATGTCCCGCAAGACACGTGTCACAGTGGCGGCCGTCGCCACGGCGTCTGCTCTGGTGCTCACCGCATGTGGTGGCTCATCCGGTGAGGGTGAGGGCGGGGAAGGCGGCGACGACCCGATCCAGATCGGCATCTCGCTGCCGCTGTCCGGCGACTTCGCCGAGCCCGGTATGGGTGTGCAGCGAGGGTATGAGACCTGGGCGCAGGTGATCAACGACAACGGTGGTCTCCTCGGCCGGCAGGTGGAGCTGAGCATCGTCGACGACGCCTCCGACCCGGCCCGTGTGGTCTCCGACTACGAGTCGCTGATCGCTCAGGACCAGGTGGACCTGGTGTTCGGCCCGTTCTCCACCCGCCTCGTGGTGCCGGCGGCGCGCGTAGCCGAGGAGTACGGCATGCTCTTCGTCGAGCCCGCAGGTGCTGCCGAGGAAGTCTTCACCAACGGGTTCGAGAACCTGTTCTACGCGGCACCCGCTGTCGCCGAGGACCACTACAACCTGCTGTTCGAGTACATCATGGCGATGCCGGAGGGTGAGCGCCCGGAGACGGTCGGGTTCGCCTCGATGGACGACCCGTTCGCCCAGGGCACCGCCTACGGTCTGCGGGACCAGCTGGTCGAGGCCGGCGTCGAGGTGGTGGTGGACGAGGTCTACCCGCCGAACGCCACCGACTTTGACGCCATTGCCGCAGCGATCGCCAACGCCGACCCCGACCTGGTGGTCGGCGGCACCCAGTACCAGGACGCGGTCAACCTGATCATCGCCCTGCAGCAGCTGGACTACCAGCCGCGGATGGCCGCGTTCAGCACCGCGCCCACGAACCCTGAGTTCCCCGATGCGATCAGCGAAGTGAACGGCATCCTCGCGCCCACCGGCTACTCCAACGATGCGCCCTACCCGTCGAACGAGGAGTTCGTCGAAGCGCACACCGAGCTGCACGGCGAGGCTCCGCAGGAGGACGAGGCGAACGCCTTCACCACCGGCCAGGTGGTGGCGGCCGCGGTCGAGGCCGTCGGCTGCGCGGAACAGGGTGAGTGCCAGCAGCAGCTCATCGACTGGCTGCGCGAGAACACCGTCGACACGGTGGTCGGCCCGCTGAGCTGGGACGAGGCCGGTCGCCCGCAGAGCGCGCACATGATCCTGCAGTACATCGACGACGAGATCCAGATCGTTCTCGCTGACGGTGACGAGGGTACGCAGGCGGACCTGGTCTACCCGAAGCCGGAGTGGTGAGTCGATGGCCCTCGTCTTCCAGAGCGTCATCCTGGGCCTGCTGCAGGGAGGGCTGTATGCCCTCCTAGCAGCGGGGCTCACGCTCTACTTCGGCATCATGCGGGTGGTGATGATCGCCCACGCGGGGTTCATCGTCCTCGGTGCCTACATCGCCTGGCGGTTCACCACGATCACCGGCCTGGACCCGATGCTCTCGCTGGTCATCACCGTGCCGGCGTTCTTCCTCATCGGGTACGCGATGCAGCGGTTCCTCATCGCGCGGCTCAAGCCGTCCACGCTGACCATGATGTCCGTGCTGCTCACCTTCGCGATCGCGATGATCATCGAAGGCCTGATCGGACTCCTGTACAGCGGCACCCAGCGCCGGATCGCTCTCCCCTACGGCACCGACAGCCTGAACCTGTTCGGCGCCTCGGTGCCCGTGGTGCAGATCATCTCCTTCGCCCTGGCAGCCGTGAGCCTGTTCGTGCTGTACCTGGTGATGAAGAAGACCCGGTTCGGCCGTGCGCTGCGCGCCACCATCCAGAACCCCGAGGCGGCTCAGCTGGTCGGGATCGACACGAACCGCACCGCCGGTCTGGGCTTCGGCATCAGCCTCGCCACTGCGGCCGTGGGTGGTGCGGCACTGTCCTTGCAGGCCACCATCTGGCCGTCGTTGCACTGGCACTGGATCGGACCCTTGCTGGCGATCATCGTGGTCGGCGGCCTGGGCAGCATCCCCGGCGCAGCGATCGCCGCGGTGGCCCTGGGTCTGACCCAGGTGCTGCTGGAGATCCCGATGGGCCCCACCTGGGCACAGACGATCTTCTACGCTGCCCTCTTCCTGACCCTCATGGTCCGTCCGCACGGATTCTTTGGAGGACGCCTTGCCCAACGCTTCTAGCACGCTGCCACTCGCGACCAAACGAAAGGGGCTGCTACCCGCCTGGCTCAGCAGCCCTCGACAGGCCGTCGTCGCCATCGTCGTGGTCGTCCTACTCCTGCTGCTCTGGCCAAGCATCTCGCCGAACCCGTACATGACCAGCGCTGGGGTGCTCATCCTCAGCTATGCGACCTTCGCCACGGCCTGGAGCTTCATGGGCTCCTTCACCGGCTACATCTCCCTCGGTCACATCGCGTTCTACGGCCTGGGCGCCTATGGAACCGCGCTGATCGTCATGCACACCCCCGTGCCCAGCTTCGGCGCAGTCCTGCTGGCCGCTGTCGGGACCGCCGTCATCGCCATACCGGTCGGCTTTGCCGCCCTGCGGCTGCGCGGGGCGTCCTTCGTGATCGTCACGATCGCACTGATCTTGGTGCTGCAGCTAATCTTCCAGGGCTGGTCCACGGTCACCGGCGGCTCGGACGGACTCACCGTCCCCCGGCCGTTCCCGGACATGCTCCGCCCCCAGCACCATGAGACGTTCTACTACATCTTCCTGGCGCTGCTGGCAGTCCTGCTGCTCGGTTGGAACTTCATCAACCACTCCCGGTTCGGCAGTGCGCTGAAGGGTATCCGCGAGGACGAGGACAAAGCCTCCTCCCTCGGCTCGCCGATCGGCTCGCTGAAGCTGGTCGCCTTCGTCCTCTCCGCCTTCGGGGTCGGAATCGTCGGTGGGCTGTACGCGCTCTGGTTCGGTGACCTGGATCCGCTCTACCAGTTCGACGTCGTCCTCAGCGTGCAGATCGTGCTGATGGCGTTGCTCGGCGGTCTGCGGTTCCTGTTCGGACCGTTGCTGGGGGCGCTGCTGGTCGGAGCCGGTCAGGAATACTTCCTGCTCAGCTTCGGGCAGTCGCAGTTCCACCTGGTCGCCACCGGCCTGCTGCTCGCGCTCGTGGTGCTCTTCCTCCCCGATGGAGCGCTCACCGGCATCCAGCAGCTGATCAACCGGTTCAGACCCCAGTCCACATCGATCCGTGAGCTCTCCGCCGAAGAGCTCCGCGCGCAACGCGCCGGTACAGCTGGAGGGAAGGACTGATGACTCAGACCACCACTGTCCCCAGTGTGCTCCGCACCGACAAGCTGCGGAAATCGTTCGGTGGCGTGCACGCCGTCAACAACGCCACGGTGGAGTTCCACGAGGGCAAGATCAACGGCCTCATCGGTCCGAACGGTTCCGGGAAGACCACCTTCTTCAACTGCGTGACCGGGATGATCAAGCCGGACTCCGGTTCGGTCCACCTGCGTGAGCGCGCCGTCACCGGCTGGGCACCGCATGCGATCGCCCGCGCGGGTCTGGGGCGCACGTTCCAGCTGTGCCGGGTATTCCCCCGGATGAGCGTGCTGGACAACATGCTGGTCGCGGTACAGCCGCGGTCGCTGCGCGCCTACCTGGGCCGAACCCGTGATCCGGAAACGATCGACCGGGCCCGCTCACTGCTGACCCGGGTGGGTATCGAGCACCTGGAGGACGCCGAGGCACGCGATCTGTCCTACGGGCAGCAGAAGCTGCTCGAGCTGGCCTCGACGCTGATGGCCGAGCCGCCGTTGGTGATGTTGGACGAGCCGGCCGGTGGGGTGAACCCCTCGCTGATCGAGCGGATCGCCGACCTCATTCGCCAGCTCAACTCCGAAGGCGTCACCTTCATCGTCATCGAACACAACATGGACCTGATCATGAAACTGTGTGACCACATCGTGGTCTTCGACCGGGGCGCACCGATCGCCGCCGGTACCGCAGCCACCGTTCAGTCCGATCCGAAGGTTCTGGAGGCTTACCTTGGCGTCTGAGGTTGTTCTCGAGCTGTCCGAGATCGAGGCGGGCTACGGCAAGGCCGCGCTCGTGCTGCGGGGGCTGTCCATCAGCGTCCAACGCGGCACGGTCGTGTGCCTGGTCGGACCCAACGGGGCCGGCAAGTCCACTGTGCTCAAGGTGGCCAGCGGGATGCTGAAGCCGCGATCAGGTGCAGTCCGGCTGAACGGCGATGACGTCACCGGTCGCAAACCGCAGGAGCTGCTCCGCCGCGGGCTCTCGCACGTGCTCCAGGGGCACAGCGTGTTCCGGGAGATGACCGTGGGCGAGAACGTGATGCTCGGCGCGTACACGGTGCGGGACAAGAACGCGCTCCCGGAGCGCCTGGAGAGCGTCACCAACGTGTTTCCGATCCTGCACGAGCGGTGGAACGAGACTGCCGGCCTGCTCTCCGGTGGGCAGCAGAAGCAGGTCGAGTTCGCTCGCGCGCTGATGGTCAATCCCGATGTGGTGCTGCTGGACGAGCCGTCGATGGGGCTGGACCCGAAACGCACCGGCGCCGTCTTCGAGGAGGTCGACCGGATGCGTCAGCACGGCGTGGCGGTGCTGCTCGTGGAACAGAACGCTCGCCGTGCCCTGGAGATGGCCGATATCGGCTGCGTGCTCGACCTTGGCACGGTGTTCGCCACCGCTCCCGCCCCGGAACTGCTGGCCGATCCGAAGCTGAGCGACCTCTACCTCGGCGGCCGCCCCGGGGAGTCCGCCAGTTCGGAGTCCACGACCGTGCAATCCCCCACCGCAGCCTCACCGGCGCAGGCAACAGAGGATTCCCCAGCGGCGGAGGCCTCAGCGGCACCGGATGACCCGACCACCTAACCGGCCGGTCCCTAGCTGGGTGCTGCTGCTGGGAATCGCCATCCTGGCGGCGAACCTTCGCCCCGCTCTGACCGCCACCGGTCCGGTGCTGCCCCTGATCGGCACCGACCTCGGCCTCTCCGGCCCGACGCTCGGCCTGCTGACGGCGCTGCCGGTGATGGTCTTCGCCGCAACGTCCGGCGGGGTGCACCACCTGGTGGAGCGATTCGGAATAGAGCGAACCACCGTCGGCGCGCTGACCGGTCTGGCGCTGGCGCTGCTGATCCGGTCCTGGCCGGGATGGGCGGGCAACCTCTGGCTCGGCACGGTGCTGCTCGGCGCCGCACTGGCCGTGCTGAACGTGACCGTTCCGGTGATCGTGAAGCGGGACTTCTCCGGGTCCGCGTCCTGGGTGACCGGATCCTATGTCGCCATCCTGCGCCTGTTCGCCGGCCTGGCCGCAGCACTCGCGGTCCCCCTCGCCGCCAGCAGCGAGCTCGGCTGGCGCCTGGCGCTGGGCTGCTGGGCCGTGGTCGCGGTGCTTGCGCTGCTGGTCTGGCTACCACGCACCTGGCGACGGCGGGACTCGCCCGGGCAGGGGCCGGCACCTGCCTCGTCGGTCCCACCGGCAGACACGCCGGTCGCCGCTGCGGCGGAACCAGCACCACGGCCTGGCTCCCGCCACTCTGGAACCCTGTGGCGCTCCGCGCCGGCGTGGCGGCTGGCCGCGTACATGGGGATGCAGTCGGTGGCCTTCTACACCGCCTTCTCCTGGATCCCGAGCGTCGAGCAGCACCTGGGTATCGACCCGGCCCACGCCGGATGGCACATGTTCGCGCTCCAGCTGGCCGGGATCCTCGGGAGCCTGCTCACCCCGGTCCTGATGCGGGTGGGCACCGATGAGCGGCTTGCCGCCACAGTGCCCGGGCTGGTGATCACCGCGGGGGCGCTGGGGCTGTGGCTCGCCCCTACGGCGGTCCTGCTCTGGGTGGCGCTGATCGGGCTCGGCACCGGTAGCGCATTCGTCGCCATCCTCTCCCTGCTCGCGATCCGGGCTGCCGATCTGCGCACCGCGCCGCGGCTGTCCTCGATGGCGCAGGCCGTCGGGTACACGATCGCCGCGATCGGACTTCTCACCGCCGGTTTCGTCTTCGAGGTGCACGTGCTGGCGGTGCTTCCGCTGATCATCGCTGTGGGTGCTGTGACGGCCGGCCTGGGACTGGGCGTAGGGCGCCGGCACTCGATCCAGGCCTGATGCTCCCCGAGAATCACGGATCCACAGGGCCATCCGGCGTAACCTGACGCGGTGTCTTTCCCGCTGCTGTCCACCACCTCGTCGTCGATGTCCCTGCCCATCCTGATCCTCGCCAACCTCGTGATGGTCGCGGTCGTGGTCGGCGTCATCGTGCTCATCGTCCGAAGGCGGCGTCGGAACCAGGCCACGCTGGACCCGACGTTCGAGGGCGCCCCGATGGCGCACGGGGTGGTGACCGACCTGAAGTACCAGTACCGGCAGGTGAACAACCGCCGGCTGTACCGGATCACCTACCGGGTGCAGCTGGCCGAGGGCCAGCAGTTCTACGGCTGGGAGGAGAAATACCTGGCGCGGCTGACCGAGAAGACGCGCTTCGACGTGGGTTCCCACCACCTGATCGCATATCGGCCCGGATGGGAGCAGGTGCGGTCGGTACCGCAGGGCGCGCGCTGACAGACGCTCACGCGGGAGCGTCGAGCGTCACCGCCACGCGCGACCACCGCGCGTCACCGCCGCGCGCCGACCCAGCCCTCACTCCGCCAACCCGGCCAGCGCCTCCCGACGCCGCTCCTGCTCCACCGGGTCCGGCACCGGCACCGACGCCAGCAGCCGCTGCGTGTAGGGGTGCTGCGGGTCGGTGAGCACCTGCCGACACTCCCCCATCTCCACCAGCTCCCCGCGGTACAGCACGGCGATGCGTTGCGCGAGCATCCCTACCACCGCCAGGTCGTGGCTGATGAACAGCGTGGCGAACCCGAGCCGTTCCTGCAGCTCGGTGAACACCTCGAGCACGCGGGCCTGCACGGACACGTCCAGGGCGGAGGTCGGTTCATCGGCCACCAGCAGCACCGGGTCCAGGGCCAGCGCCCGGGCCAGGCTGGCGCGCTGCCGCTGCCCACCGGAGAGCTCGTGCGGGTACCGTGCAGCGAAATGCTGCGGCAGGTGCACGGCATCGAGCAGCTCGCCCACCCGGGTGCGCACCTCTCGCGGATCGGCGGAGGTGTGCACGGCCAACGGTTCGGCGATGCAGTCCTCGATGGTCAGCAACGGGTTGAACGAGGTCGCCGGATCCTGGAACACGAACCCGATCCGGGCCCGAAGCGGTCGGAACTGGCGCTCCCGGAAACCGACCATCTCGTGCCCGAGTACCTGCAGTGATCCGCCGGTGGCCGAGGTCAGCCCGGCGATCGCGCGCCCGATGGTGGTCTTACCCGAGCCGGACTCCCCCACCAGCCCGAGCACCTCCCCGGGGCTGATCGCGAACGAGGCATTCTTCACCGCGTGGAACCCGGGCCGGCCCAACCGCCCCGGGTAGACCACCTCCAGGCCACTGGCCTGCACCAGGGGAGCTCCGCCGTCGCCGGAATGCTGTTCCGGAACCGGCTCAGCCGCACGCGCCGCGCTCTCGGCCCGGAGTCTCGGCACAGCGGCGAGCAGCGCCCGGGTGTACTCGTGCTCCGGTGCGGCGAACAGCTCCCGCGCTGGGGCCTCTTCCACCACCCGGCCCTGGTACATCACCGCCACCCGGTCGGCAAGGTCGGCCACCACGCCCATGTTGTGCGTGATCAGCACGATCGACGTGCCGAACTCGGTGCGCACCCGGCGGAGCAGGTCCAGGATCTCCGCCTGCACGGTGACGTCGAGCGCCGTGGTCGGCTCGTCGGCCACGATCACCTTGGGCCCGAGCACCAGCGCCATCGCGATCACGATCCGCTGCTTCTGCCCGCCGGAGAACTGGTGCGGGTAGTGGTCGATCCGCTTCTCCGGCTCGGGGATGCCCACCCGGTCGAGCACCTCGATCGCCTTCGCGCGGGCCTGCTTCTTCGAGTGCGTGCCGTGCGCCCGCAGCCCTTCGGCAATCTGCCAGCCGACCGGGTACACCGGGTTCAGCGCCGAGGACGGTTCCTGGAACACCATCGCCGCATCCCTGCCCCGGATCGCCCGCAGGTCCGCACGGGACAGCGTGACCACATCCCGGCCATCGAGCAGCACGGCGCCCTCCACTGTCGCGGTCTCCGGCAGCAGCCCGAGCACGGACTTGCCGGTGACCGTCTTGCCGGATCCGGACTCGCCCACCACGGCGAGCACCTCCCCGGGCCGGACCGCCAGATCCACCCCCTTGACCGCGTGCACCGGTGCAGCGTCGGTGGCAAAGGTGATCTGCAGGTTCCGGATATCGACGACGGCGGAGCCGGCCTGGCCAGGTCCCGCACCGGGGGTAGGGGTCGGCTGGGTCATCGTTGCTCTCCCTCGGGCCGGTCCGTCTCGACGGTGTCCTCGGCGGAGCTGGGCTGCTCGCCTGCCGCGGCGTCCAGCTCCGGCTCGGTGACCGGTTCGATGCTCGCCCCGCCGATCACCCGGCGGCGGATCCGCAGCCGTGGGTCGGCCAGGTCGTTCAGGCTCTCCCCCACCAGGGTGATACCGAGCACCAGCAGCACGATGGCCGCACCGGGGAACACGCCGGTCCACCAGATCCCGGAGGCCACGTCCGAGATCGCCCGGTTCAGGTCGTAGCCCCACTCGGCGGCCGCCGTCGGCACGATGCCGAACCCGAGGAAACCCAGTCCGGCGAGGGTGATGATCGCCTCGGAGGCGTTCAGGGTGATGATCAGCGGGAGTGAACGGGTGGCGTTGCGCAGCACGTGCCGGGACAGGATCCGCCCCGTCGGGGTGCCGATCACCTGGGCGGCCTCCACGAACGGCTCCGCCTTCAACCGGACTGCCTCGGCACGCACCACCCGGAAGTACTGCGGGATGAACACCACCGTCAGCGCCAACGCCGCGGCGATGATGCCGCCCCACTTCGAGGACTGCCCACCGGAGATCATGATCGAGATGACGATCGCCAGCAGCAGCGTGGGGAACGCGTAGACCGCGTCGGCGATGGTGACCAGCACCCGGTCCAGCCAACCGCCCAGATACCCGGAGAGCAGACCGAGCAGCACACCGACGAACAGGGCTGCCACCACAGCGATAACCACTGTGGACAGCGCGGTCTGGGCACCCCAGATCACCCGGGAGAACACGTCGTAACCGCCCACGGTGGTGCCCCACAGGTGACCGTCGCCGGGGGGTGCCTGGCGGGCGAAGTTGCCCGCGTCGTCGGCGAGCTGGTTGTACCGGTACGGAGTGATCACCGGTGCCAGCACGGCCATCAGCACGAACATCAGGCTGAGCCCGAGGCCGGCCACCAGCATGCCCCGCTGCAGCCCCACCGACTGGCGCAGCTGGCGGATCACCGGCAGGCGTGCGGAGAGGGACGTCTCGTTCATCTCAGTACCTCACCCTCGGGTCGATCAGCGCAGCGACCACGTCCACGATGAAGTTCGTCACCGCCACGATCACCGCCAGCAAAGCCACGATCCCCTGCACGGCGACGAAGTCTCGTGCGCCGAGATAGCGCACCAGCTCGAAACCCAGTCCGCGCCACTGGAAGGTCGTCTCGGTGAGCACCGCCCCACCCAGCATCATCGCGATCTGCATCCCCATCACGGTGATGATCGGGATCAGCGCCGGCTTGTAGGCGTGCTTGCGCACCAGCCGGGACTCCTTCACCCCGCGCGAGCGTGCGGCGTCGACGTAGTCCCGGCCGAGGGTGCCGATCACGTTGGTCCGCACCAGCCGGAGGAACACCCCGGCGGTCAGCAGACCCAGGGCGATCGCCGGCAGCACGGCGTGGGCGAGCACGTCGGAGATCAGGTCCCACCGGCCGGTGCGGAGTGCGTCGAGCAGGTTGATCCCGCTGGAGCCGGCGATCCGGTCCAGGACCAGCTGTACCTGGGGGCTCGCTCGGCCGGACAGCGGGAGCCAGCCCAGCCACACCGAGAACACCAGCTTCAGCAGCAGTCCGGCGAAGAACACCGGGGTCGCGTAGCACAGGATCGCGAAGATCCGCAGCACCGCGTCCGGCCACCGGTCGCGCAGGTAGGCGGCCAGCATCCCGAACGGGATCCCCACCACCAGCGCCACCACCATGGCGTAGAGCACCAGCTCCAGGGTGGCGGCGCCGTAGTTGGCGAGGATGTCACCGATCGCCCGGTTGTCGGTGAGCGTGCGGCCGAAGTCACCGGTGAAGATCTGGCCCAGATACTCCCCGTACTGCACGATCACCGGCCGGTCGTAGCCGGCTTCGGCCAGGCGTTCAGCCAGCTGGGCCGGGGTGAGCCGGCCGCCCATCGAGGCGCTGATCGGGTCTCCGACCACCCGCATCATGAAGAACACCAGGGTGACCAGGATGAACACGGTCGGGATGATCAGCAGGAAGCGGATGAGGATGTAGCGGCCGAGGCCGGAGCCAGGCGCCTTGCTGGCTCCGACCGTCCTCTCGTCGGCGATCGTCAACGGTCAGCGGTGCATCGGGGCGAAACGGAGCTTGAAGGACGCGTCCAACGTCACACCTTCGATGTCCTGCTGCGCGACCGCCACCTGCGCGCCCTGCAGGAACGGCAACGTGGACAGGTCCTCGGCCACGGCCGCCTGCACGTCCTCGATCATCCCGGCGCGTTCTTCTTCGTCCTCGGTGGTGGCCTGGGCCTGGATCAGCTCGGTGACCTCGTCGTTCTCGTAGTGGTTCACCAGGAAGTTCTCTGGCAGGAAGAAAGGCGTGAGGTAGGTGTCGGCGTCGGAGTAGTCCGGGAACCAGCCGAGCTGGTGTACCGGGTAGGCGTCCTGGGTGCGCTGGGTGTTGTAGGTGTCCCAGAGGGTCTGGGAGAGGTTGACATCGAACAGCCCGTCGGCCTCCAGCTGGCTCTCGATCATCGCGTACTCCTCGTCGGAGGAGTTGCCGTAGTGGTCGGAGTTGTACTGCAGGTTCAAGGTGACCGGTGTGTCGACCCCGGCGTCCTCGAGCACCTGCACGGCGCGGTCCGGGGCCGGTCCGCCCTCACCGTCACCGTAGAGCTCCATCAGCGGTTGGGTGGCTCCAGTGAGGCCTTCGGGCACGTAGGAGTACAAGGGGGTGTACGAGCCGGCGTAGATCTCCTCGGACAGCGGCTGGCGGTCGATCAGGTGCGCGATCGCCTGCCGCACGGCCAGGGCCTTGTCCTCATCGGCGTTGTTCGTCTCCGCGCCGAAGGGCTGGGTGTTGAAGTTGAACACCAGGTAGCGGATCTCCCCACCGGGGCCGTCATGGATGGTGAGGTTCTCGTTACCGGAGAGGTCCTCCAGGTCGGTGGGGCCGAGCGAGCGGCCGGCCACGTCGATGGTGCCTTCCTGGACGGCGAGCTTCATGTCGGTCTCGTTGGTGTAGTAGCTGAGCGTGACGCCGTCGTTCTCCGCCGGGCCGAGCAGGCCCTGGTAGTCCTCGAACGGGGCGAACTGCACCAGTTCGTTCTCGCTGTAGTCGGTGATCACGTACTGGCCGGCGAACGCGTTGCCCTCCACGATCTCCTCGGCCGGGGTGAGCTCGTTCTCGGCGAACACATCCTCGTCCACGATCGGGCCGGCTGAGGAGGACAGCACCTGCGGGAAGATCTGATCGTTCGGATTCGTCAGGTGGAAGGTGACGGTGAGGTCGTCCACCAGTTCCGTACTGTCCAGGTTCGCCAGTAGCGAGGACGGGCCGTTCGGGTCGGCAATGCCGAGCATCCGGTCGAAGCTGAACTTCACGTCCGAGCCGGTCAGCTCGTTGCCGTTCGCGAACGTCAGGCCCTCGGGCAGCGTCACGGTGAACTCGGTCGGTGAGGTGAACTCGGCCGATTCGGCGATACCAGGCTCCACATCCGGGCTGCCGTACGGAGTGTTCATCAGGTACGGGTACACCTGGGTGTGGATCGCGGTGGAGCCGTGGTCGTAGGAGCCGGCCGGGTCCAGGTTGGTGACAGTGTCGGTGGTGCCGACGGAGATGTTCCCACCCCCGTCACCGTCACCGCCGCCATCGATGTCTTCGGTATCGGCGCAGGAGGTGAGCACCAGGGCCAGGGCACCGGCAGTGGCGATCAGCCCGGCTGCGCGGCGTCGTTGTCCAACGGGGGGCATGGGTAGTCCCTTCACGGCAATGTGATCATTACGCGTCACTGTCTAACACAGCCACCTGGGTGCCACCAGCGGGCGCGGCGAGGGTGGGTCGGATCAGATCCGGTTGGCCGCCCGCCGGATCGTCCGCTGATCCGGGCGCCGCGAGCTGGATCATCCGCTGATCGTCGGCCCCACCTGTTCCGGGGTGATCACGACGACGCAGCGCTTCTCCTCCTCCATCGCCGCCCGGTACTCGTCCCAGTCCTCGTGCTCGCCGTTGGCGAGCCGGTAGTAGTCGATGAGCAGGTCCATCGCCTCGGGGAGCGAGACGATCTGCACGCCTCCGGTGATCTGCACCCAGGCACCGAAAAAGGTGTCCGGCAACGCACAGAGCCAGGCGCGGGGCTCGCGCCGAAGGTGGCGCACCTTCATCGCAGTCTCCCGGGTGCTGATCAGCACCCGGCCGGCTTCGTCGGCGACGGCGAGCACCGGGGACTGCTGGATCTCACCGTGACTGCGCCGTGTGGCCAGCACCGCGTGGTGGTTCTTCCGGACGAACTTGAGGGCGTCGTTGATCTCCATCTGCCAGGTGTAGCACTGTGGCCTCGGGGTTCGCAGTCCCACGCCCGTGGGAATAACACCGTGCCCGCGGTGTTGACCAAAGTAGATGCGTATGCATCTATATGTGGTCTATGGGAGGAGCGAACGTGGCACTGCTGGTCGAAGGAAAGTCGGGATTCGTCACCGGATCGGCCGGAGGTATTGGCCGTGGGATCGCCCGGGAGCTGGCCCGGGAGGGTGCCCAGGTGGTGGTCTCGGACCTGCCGTCGGCCGCCGCGGGTGGGCAGGAGACCGTCGAGGCCATCCGCGCCGGCGGCGGGCGCGCGGAATGGGTGCCGGCGGACGTCACCTCCAGCGATGAGGTCGCCGCGCTGGTGCAGCGCACAGTGGAGATCTTCGGCGCCTTGGACTTCGCCGTCAACAATGCCGGTATCGCCATTCACAAGCCTCTCGCCGAGGTGAGTCCGGAGGAGTTCGACCAGGTCATCGGCATCAACCTCAAGGGCGTCTTCCTCGGCCTGAAGCACGCGATCCCGCAGATGCTCACGGCCGGTGCCGGCTCGATCGTAAACGTCGCCTCGGTGGCTGGGCTCACCGGTGTGGACCTGATCAGCCCGTACACCGCCAGCAAGCACGGCATCGTCGGGCTGACCAAGAACGCCGCGCTGGAGTACAGCGGCCGCGGTGTGCGCATCAACGCCGTGGCCCCGAACGCCATCCGGACGCCGTTGATGGACGCCTCTCCGAAGGATTTCGTGGACGGACTGATCGCTCCGCAAGCGATGAAGCGGGTCGGCGAGCCCGAAGAGGTCGGCTTCGCCGTCGCCGCGCTCCTCAGCGACCGCGCTGGCTTCATCACCGGGGTCACCCTCCCGGTCGACGGTGGCTACCTGACCGGCGCGTGAGCCCCACCCCGGCGACCCATGCGCGCACGGGTGAGCTCCGCCGTCGGTCGTGAACCGCCAGTTGTGGTGGGTGTCGGGGGCCAAACACCCTGCCGGACTGGAGGCGTCCGCCTGTAGCGGCGAACCCCCAGTTGTGGTGGGTGTCGGGGGCCAAACACCCTGCCGGACCGGACGTTCGGGTACGTGCCCGCCCCCCCGAGGACCACTTCCGCGGAAGCGCTCGGCATCAGGCCCGCCCGCGAATCCGCGTCCACCGCTCCCGCACCCGGTGCGCTGCCGCCTTCGGGCGCCGGTCGCGGGTGAACACGCCCTTCTTGTTGCCGTCCACGCGCATGATGCCCTTGGTGGTCTGGAAGTCGGCGAAGTTCCAGATGTGCTCGCCGACGAACTCCTCGACCTCGTCGAACACCGCGTGCGTGGCCTCGAGCAGGTCCTGCTGGTACTCCTCGCTCCAGGTCGCGCCATCGAGACTGTGCAGCCCGGCGAGAGTGTCCGCACCGTACTCGGTCATCAGGATCGGCTTCCCGTCCTGCGCCCACTGGCCGAGCTCGTCGCGCAGGTGCAGCATCGCGTTGTCGAGGTCGCCGGAGTCCACGTACCAGCCGTAGTACCGGTTCAGCATGTACAGGTCGCACAGGCCGGCCAGCTTGTCCTTGCCGTACGGGGAGAGCATCACGTTCACGTATCCGACCGGCCGGCGGGAGTCCAGGGAACGCATGTGCGCGAACAACGGCGCAAAGTAGTCATAGGAGGCGTCGGTGTCCGACTCCGGCTCGTTCGCGATCGACCAGACGATCACGCTCGGGCGGTTCTTGTCCCGCTGGTACAGCTCGGTGAGCACCTGGGCGTGGTTCGCCCGGGTGGCCTCGTTAGCGGTGTCCGGGGAGAAGGTGGTGTAGCCCTGGCCGCCGAAGATGCCGCCGCCGATGGCCATGTTCAGGCCCACCGCGGGAGCCTCGTCGATCACCAGGATGCCGTGCGCGTCGGCGTAGTCCATCACGTCCTCGGCGTACGGGTAGTGCGAGGTGCGCAGCGAGTTCGCGCCGATCCAGTCCAGCAGCTCGAAGTCCAGCTTCCAGGACGCGTCGTCATACCCCTTGCCGCGGGCCACATGGTCCTCGTGCATGCCGAACCCGGTCAGATACACCGGCTCACCGTTGAGAAGGATCTGCGCGCCCTCGATCGCCACAGTGCGCACCCCGAACCGCTGGTCGTAGACATCGGCCACCTCACCATCGGAGCTGAGCGTGACCCGCAACGTGTACTGGTAGCCCTCCCCCACTTCCCACGGGTGCACGCCGGCGATCCTGATCACCCCGGCTGCGCCGTCGTCGGAAGCGACCACCGCTCCCGAGGCATCCAGCACCTGCACGCTCACGCTGCCCTGGCCACTGTGCTCCACCGCGTAGTCCACCAGCCCGGTGTCT